>JBGAVM010000006.1:0-111705 GCA_044228125.1 Methylophilus sp. | reverse complement strand
ATTCACAGTCTTGTCTAAATTTTAAGTGTAAGCATTTATGTTTAATTTTCTGAGTTGGCAACCTAAGTCACCAAGCACCTTAACCACAAATACCCACACCTATCAGTCGTTTTAGGTTGTTAAAGAACAAAATTGCCAATTGATCACGCGATGGAAAAATTGGTTGCGGGAACAGGATTTGAACCTGTGACCTTCGGGTTATGAGCCCGACGAGCTGCCAGACTGCTCCATCCCGCGTCCGCGTCAACGCACTTGGCGTCGAGAGGTGAGACTATAGCAAACTTTTTGCGCTTGTGTCAAACCCTTTTGAGGTGTTTATTTCAACTCTGCGTACGAAAAGGGAGCTACCAGCTTTATTTAAAATTCACATATATGCGCGCATTCATTGTGAAAATGAATGGGCCAAGGTCCAGGCTGGGTGCGGCTCGCAAGCCGACGATTTTACCAATGAAAAAAGCGGTGAGATTATCACCGCTTTTTTCATTAACTTATTTACCAACCGCGCCAAACACCTTCTTAATGATGCTGCTGGCTTGTCCAAGCGGATCTTTGCGGATTGCAGCTTCTTCCTTGGCAATCATCAAATATAGGCCGTCCAGCGCTTTACGAGTGACGTACTGGTTAATATTGGCGTCTTCTTTTTTCACTACGCCAAACTTGCTGCCCATCTCGGCGTATTTGTTATAGCTTTCGGCAAGCTGCACGTTGGCAGTG
The DNA here is from genome assembly GCA_044228125.1 of Methylophilus sp. Taxonomy (GTDB): domain Bacteria; phylum Pseudomonadota; class Gammaproteobacteria; order Burkholderiales; family Methylophilaceae; genus Methylophilus. Next base: position 110,991 of record JBGAVM010000006.1, on the reverse strand, counting down.
GCTTTCTCCACAATCGGCAGAAATTTTTCAGCCATTTGTGTGGATGTCGTGCGCTTGAAATATTGCGTGGCGGCATCTTGCGGGCCGGTAAGAATGGCCTTTGCATCGGCCAGCGTCATTTTCTTGATAGAATCGACCAGCAACACCTTGGCTTCCGGAACGGCGGCCTCGGCGGCACGGTTCATTTTGAGAATCAATTCGTCGGACTGTTTGCCCATCCCCATCAGTTTCATCCCTTTTTCAATCTTCTGTAAAGATTTGGGTAAGGGAATCTTGACCTCCTTGTTACCGAGAAAGCCGTCTGTCGCCCCTAACATGTTGACAGCCTTGGTGACACCTTGGTCCAGCGCGGCTTTCAGACCGTCCGAAGTTTCCGCGTTGCTGAGGCTGCCGACACCCGATGTACCGCCGGTTGTGGCGCTTGTGCTCTTATTGCTATTGATAGCATCCTTGACATCGGACAAGCTGATTGCGCTGGCACTATTGGTAAAAACAGTAAGTAAAAGAACGGTGTACAGACGCTTCACATTAACTCTCCAATAAAAATCCGCATCCCGCCTTAACGGCAGACGATGCGGATTAGTTTACGCCTTTTTTTACTTTTTGGCTTTGGACGTTTTCTCCGAGTTAGCCTTTGAGGACTTTACACCCCAAATCTGTTCTGCATACTCGGCGATCGTCCTGTCGCTGGAGAATTTGGCCATGCGCGCAACATTCAGGATCGCACGCTGCGACCACTCTTCCTGGTCTCGATACACTTTCGCCACTTCGTCCTGCATGGCGATATAGCTTGCGTAATCCGCGAGCAACAGGTAGTTGTCACCGTTATTGAGCAGGTTATGCACCAGCGCTTGATAACGATTCGGCTCATCCACAGAGAAGAAACCGGAGGCAATCATATCCAGCACCTGTTTCAGCTCAGCGTTTCGATGATAGTAATCACGCGGGTTGTAACCGCCGGCCTTCATGGCTGCGACCTCCGGCGTAGTCAAGCCAAAGATGAAGATATTCTCGTCACCCACCTCTTCCTTGATCTCCACATTGGCGCCATCCAGCGTGCCGATAGTGAGTGCGCCGTTCAGCGCCATTTTCATATTGCCGGTACCGCTAGCCTCGGTACCTGCAGTAGAAATCTGCTCGGAAAGATCACTGCCCGGGAACAGAATCTCAGCAGCAGAAACCTCGTAGTTTGGGTAGAACACCACCTTGAGCTTGTCGCCCACAGCCGGATCTTCATTCACAATCGCTGCCACATCATTAATCAGGCGGATAATCTGCTTAGCCATCCAGTAACCAGGTGCCGCCTTACCGCCAAAAATCACCACGCGTGGCGTGACATTCTCCACCTGCCCTTGACGGATGCGGTTGTACAAAGTAATCACATGCAGCACGTTCAGCAGCTGGCGTTTGTATTCGTGGATACGCTTGATTTGCACATCGAACAGCGCATCCGGGTTCAGTTTGACACCCGTCAGACGCTCGATCCGGTTGGCCAGACGCACTTTGTTGGCTCGCTTGACCTCGCGGAACGCCTTGCGGAACGCTTTATCCTTGGCAAACGACTCCAGTTTCTTGAGCTGTGTTAAATCTTTCTGGAAACCATCTCCAATCTTGCTGCGAATTAGCTCGGTCAAGCCGGGGTTAGCTTGATTGAGCCAGCGACGCGGTGTGATGCCATTGGTCATGTTGGTGAGCTTGCCCGGGTAGATTTTATGGAAATCCGCAAACAAGGTTGATTTCAGCAACTCGCTATGCAATTCGGCCACGCCGTTGACGGTATGGCTGCCCACCACGGCCAGATGCGCCATGCGCACGCGGCGCCCATGGGTCTCGTCAATGATGGAAACACGACGCAACAGATCCACATCGCCCGGGAAATGGTGGTTCACCATATGCAGGAACTGGTGATTGATTTCGTAGATGATTTCCAAATGACGCGGCAGCAGACGGCCAAACAGGTCAACCGACCAGGTTTCCAGCGCTTCCGGCATCAGCGTATGGTTAGTATAGGCAAAGATGCGGGTGGTCAAATCCCACGCGACATCCCATTGCAGGCCATGCACATCCACCAACTGGTACATCATTTCCGCCACGCCGATAGCCGGATGGGTGTCGTTCAGTTGGATAGCAACCTTGTCCGGCAACAGCGCCCAGTTGGTTCTGCCATTCGCAGCGTGCTTGCTGATAAAACGGCGCAAAATATCCTGGATTGAAGCAGAAACAAAGAAATATTGCTGTTTCAGACGCAACTCCTTACCCAGTTGCGATGTGTCATTCGGGTACAGCACCTTGGAAATCGTTTCACTGTCGTTGCGCTCGGCTACGGCACGTTCGTAGTTACCATCATTGAAGTGGCGCAAGTCAAACTCACGCGCCGCCTTGGCAGACCACAGGCGCAAGGTATTCACGGTCTCAGTATCATAGCCTGGCACCGGCACGTCATACGCCATCGCCACCACCGGATCAGCATCCACCCAATGACTCTCGTGGCCGTGCGCAGTTGGTACCTGCACAACGCGGCCATAGAACTGCACCGGATAAGTCGCCTCAGGGCGCTGGAACTCCCAGATATTGCCATAGCGCAACCAGTTGTCCGGATTTTCCATTTGCTGGCCATTCTCGATGGACTGACGGAACATGCCGTACTCATAACGGATGCCATAACCGGAAGCCGGAATATCCATCGTCGCCATCGAATCAAGAAAACAAGCCGCCAGGCGACCCAAACCACCATTACCCAGCGCCGCATCGGTTTCCATCTCCTCCGCACTCTCCATGCTGTGGCCCAATGCACTTAAACCGTTCGCCAACTCATCCTTAACGCCCAAATTCAGTGCGGCGTTAGACAGCATGCGCCCAATCAGAAACTCCAGCGACAAATAGTAGACGCGTTTGGGATCCTGCTCGGTATAAGCTGCAGAAGTTTTGACCCAGCGCTCCACCACATGATCGCGTACGGTATAGGCTGAAGCGTTATACCAGTCGCGGGGTGTAGAGACCTCATCCGTCTTAAAACAAGAGAAGATCAGATGGTTTTGGACAGCCTGTTTAACAGGGGTCAATTGAGGTAAAACGGGACCTGCTTTCTTGGTAGTACTCATAAAGACAACTTTCGAAATGCGATTTTACGGGTTAAAAAAAGACGTTATTTTAGCAAATTAGCAAGATACGAGCCAGCTCTGACGCCGTTTTTTCCAATATTTACATTTCAGTTACATACGCACGCATTCATTGCAAAAACAATCGGCCTGAAAGGCAAGTAGGATGCGCCTTCCAGGCCGATGGGTTTGATAATGAAAATAAAGCTTTAAATCAAATGATGAGCTTGTTCATGCGCTTGACGAAACTGGCCGGATCTTCCAGCTGGCCGCCTTCTGCGAGCAAGGCCTGATCGAACAACAAACTGGTCAAATCATCAAACACCGCTTCGTCGGACTCGTGCTTCAGACGCTCGATTAACTTATGTTCCGGATTGATTTCCAGTGTCGGTTTGCTATCCGGCGTCTTCTGTCCGGCCGCCTTGAGCATGCGCTCCAGGTTGCCGGAGATGTCATGCTCACCCGCCACCAGACAGGCTGGCGAATCGGTCAGGCGATGTGTCACGCGCACTTCTTTCACCTTGTCGACCAGCGCGGACTGGATTTTCTCCACCACATCTTTGGCGGCATCTTCAATCTTCTTCTGCGCTTCTTTTTCGCTTTCATCTTCCAGCCTGCCCAAATCCAGGTCACCTTTGGCGACGGATTGCAGTTTTTTGCCTTCCGCTTCAAACAAACCGCCCAGCATCCATTCATCCACGCGGTCGGACAGGAGCAATACCTCGATACCTTTTTTGCGGAAGATTTCCAGATGCGGGCTGTTCTTGGCCGCAGCAAAGCTGTCGGCAGTGATGTAGTAGATGGCTTCCTGGCCCTCTTTCATGCGGCTGATGTAGTCCGCAAACGACACGTTTTGCGTCTCACTATCTGCATGCGTGCTAGCGAACCGCAACAGGCTTGCAATTTTGTCCTTGTTGGCAAAATCTTCTGGCGGGCCTTCTTTCAGCACGCGACCAAACTGATCCCAGAACTCCTGGTAATCCTCCGGCTTATTTTTCGCCATATCTTCCAGGAGATCTAGCACGCGCTTGGTGGAAGCGGACTTGATGGATTCGATGTCCTTACTATGCTGCAGAATCTCGCGCGACACGTTCAGCGGCAAATCGGCCGAGTCAATCACGCCGCGCACAAAGCGCAGATAATGCGGCATGAGTTTTTCCGCATCTTCCATAATGAACACGCGCTTCACATACAGCTTAATGCCGTGGCGCTGCTCGCGGTCGTACAAATCAAACGGCGCCTTGCCAGGCACATACAGCAGCGAGATATATTCTTGCTTGCCTTCCACGCGGTTATGCGCCCAGGCCAACGGGTCTTCAAAGTCGTGCGAGACGTGTTTATAGAACTCTTTGTATTCATCTTCGGAAATGTCGCTCTTGCTGCGCGCCCACAGCGCGGAGGCCTTATTGACAACCTCGTCCTCATCGGTCGGCACCTGTTCGCCGTCTTTCCATTCCGATTTTTTCATCACAATCGGCAAGGTGATATGGTCGGAATATTTGCGGATGATGGTCTTGATTTTCCAGTCGTTCAGGAACTCATCTTCGCCTTCGCGCAAGTGCAAGGTCACGTCTGTGCCACGCCCCGCCTTGTCCGCAGGCTCGATGGTGAAATCCCCTTCGCCAGATGATTCCCATTTTGTCGCCTCTTTCTCTCCGGCGCGGCGAGTCGTCAAGGTCACTTTATCCGCCAGAATAAATGAGGAATAAAAACCGACGCCAAACTGACCAATCAGGTTCGCATCCTTGGCCTGGTCGCCCGTCAGTGATTGCAAGAAAGCTTTGGTGCCGGATTTGGCGATGGTGCCGATGTTGTCGACGACTTCCTGACGGCTCATGCCGATGCCATTGTCGCTAATCGTCAATGTCCGCGCGGCTTTGTCGAACGAAACGCGAATCTTTAAATCGCTATCCTCGCCATACAGGCTGCCGTTGTTCAGTGCCTCAAAACGCAGCTTGTCCGCCGCATCCGATGCATTGGAAATCAGCTCGCGCAGCACAATTTCCTTGTTGCTGTAGAGCGAATGAATCATCAAATGGAGAAGTTGTTTGACCTCGGCTTGAAAGCCCAATGTTTCTTTTTGCAATGTCGCTGCCATTTTCATCCCTTAAAATTGAGTATAAAAAATATTTTTCTATTATCTGGGGTCGCCAATTCTTATTTCAAGCGGTATCATCTACTCAAGCATCATTCACAAGCGCAACATCATGCCTAACCACTCGCCAAATACCCTTTTCGCCGCCGTTGATTTAGGTTCCAACAGTTTTCGACTGGAAATCGGTCGCTACGACCACGGGCAGATGGTCCGTATCGATTATCTGAAAGAAGCTGTACGACAGGGTGGCGACCTGGATGAGAATCGCAACCTGTCGGCCGACGCTATGGAGCGTGGACTAAAATGCCTGCTGCGCTTTGGCGAGCGCATCAAGGGCTTTCCGGCTACGCATGTACGCGCCGTTGCTACACAAACCTTGCGCGAAGCCAGAAACCGTGAGGAGTTCTTGCGGTTAGCCAAGGTTGCACTGGGACATGAAGTGGAAGTGATTTCCGGTGTGGAGGAGGCGCGCCTGATTTATCAGGGTGTCAGCCGGTTTTTGCCACAATCGGACGAACACCGCCTGGTCGTGGATATTGGCGGTCGCTCCACCGAATTCATTTTGGGACAAGGTTTCACTATCAATTCTACCGATTCCTTGCGCGTAGGTTCTGTGGCATGGTCACTCAAATATTTCCCTAAAGGTCAGTTTACCGAAGACGCCTTCCTGCGTGCCGAAATCGCTGCGGAATCTTATTTTGACGCCATTATGCAAACCTACCGGCCAGCCGCCTGGGATGTCGCGTACGGTGCCTCAGGCACCGTTGGCGCGATTGCGGAAATACTTGGCTATGCTGGCTATGAATCCGACCGCATCAACCGCAAAAGCCTGAAATGGCTTCGCAGTGAGCTGATACGTGCCAAGCATGTGGACAAACTCACCATGGATGGATTGAAAGAAGACCGTAAGCCGGTCATCGGTGGCGGGTTGTCCGTATTGTTAGCAGTGTTCGATTTGCTCGAGATTGAGGAGATGCAAGTGGCGAGTGGCGCACTGCGCCATGGCCTGCTATATGGCATGGCCGAGCAGGATCGCCATGATATGGTGGATTTGCGAAAGAATGCTATCGAGCGGCTTTCTGTCAGGTTTGGCGTTGATAAGGCACAAGCCGTTCGCGTAGGGGAAGTGGCAAAATCCATATTCAAGCACATATTAAAATATGCGCCGGAGGATAGTTACGCAGTGCATGCGCAAGAACTGGCATGGGCTGGCCAATTACACGAGATCGGCGGTGCAATATCACACACCAACGCACACCGCCATAGTGCGTATATCCTCGACAATGCAGAGATCATGGGTTTTGCACAGCACGAGCTACATCGCTTGAGTCAATTAGTGCTTGGGCACAAGGGCAAATTAAGCAAACTGGATATGAATCAGGAAGATACCCTATTCATGACTGAGCTGCTATGTTTGCGTCTGGCCATCATCTTCTGCCACTCGCGTACAACACCTAATTTGGACGGGATAGAACTTCAACTGGACAGAAACACTTTCTATCTCAACGTACCACTTGATTGGCAAATATCTCACCCACAAAGCACTTACTTGCTTGAGGAAGAAGTGCTGTCATGGAAAAAAACCAGCTGGAACCTCACTATCACACATACATAAAGCGCTTTACAAACAATATAAACTGTTTATACTGTTTATATTGTTTTTAGAAAGGAGTCTATCATGACCAAAGTATCCCCCATGCTGGCAGAGGCACTTGGCCTGCCAAAAACACCTGCAGAGCCATCAAAGGCAACACCTGCAGTCAAACCGGCTACAGCAGCAAAACCTGCTGTCACAGTAAAACCAAAAGCACCGGCAAAACCTGCTTCCAAGCCAGTTGCAGCAAAACCCGCGAAGAAACCAGCCAAAAAAACGGCATCATCTTCCGACAAAAAAGCCAAGCAGCCTAAAGTAAAAATGGAACGCGATAGTTTCACCATGCCGAAAGAGGAATACGCGCAGATCACCGTACTGAAAGCGCGCCTGCAAACGCTGGGTCAACCTGTCAAGAAAAGTGAACTGTTGCGCGCAGGTGTGATGCTGCTGGCCGCGATGAGCGACAATACGCTGAAAGCAACACTGACCAAAGTGCCCGCAATTAAAACAGGCCGCCCAAAAAAGAACAAATAAGAGAAAAACAGGTAGCAAATAAAAAAGCAGGGGCTCCCCTGCTTTTCTTATTTCAAACTAGCGCCTGCAACATACAGCGTCATAACAATTGCGGGCAAAGCGATGCGAGTACTCTAAACTGCGGCGAACCCGCATCCGAATCGCTGTGCAACCACCAGACTGCACCCTTTTTCACCTCCACGCCAGCACCCAAGCCCAACATACGACCGATTATCTGCCCTACCCATGGCTGATGCCCCACTAGTAGAATTTGTTTCAGCTGGTCATCTTCTGGTGCCGCATCCAGGTGTCGACTAACGACCTCCAGCACCGCATCAACATCTGCCCCTGGGCGCAATGCCTGCTCGATTTTATACTCCAGGCCGAGCGCATTGACCGTTTGTACCGTGCGCAATGCCGGACTGCTAAGCACAATTACGTCCTTGCTCAAGCGTTGCTTTAGCCATGCCGCCATTTGTTTGGCCTGTTTCTCGCCCTTGCTGCTCAACGGGCGCTCCAGGTCGTTTTTATCATACTGCATGGGTTTAGCATGTGCATGCCGCCAGAATATGACGTCCAAAATCGCCATGTCTATATCTCCACACCTTTCAAATAAACCTGCATCAAGTGTTCCTGTGCGCTGACTGGGTACTTGTCGGAAATCTTCTCATGTTTACCGCGAACAGGTGAATATTGTCCTTGCTCGCCCTGCACCCAGGCATCTTTTTTGTCATTTATATATGGTTCCAGACACATTTGCCAGATATACGCCTGCATCTGCGCATCACGTATCGGCCAAGCCACTTCCACGCGGCGGAACATGTTGCGGCTCATCCAGTCTGCGCTGGAAAGCCAAACGCGCTTGTGCGTATCAATCTCGAACCAGAACACGCGCGAATGCTCCAGAAAACGCCCAATCACAGAACGCACCCTGATGCGACCTTCCACACGCGGGTCATCCACCGGTAGGATATTGGCGCCGCGCACCACCAAATCAATGCGTGCCCCATTGCGCGCCGCTTCGAGCAATGCGTAAACCAGCGCTTCATCCGTCAGTGAATTTACCTTGAGCGCGATATAGGCTTGCTTGCCACGCGATGCGGCAAGACTGGCACGGCGTACATAGCGCAGCATCGTCTGGTGTAACGTAAACGGTGCCACCAGCAAACGGCGCATTGTGGGTAACGGCACCTGCGCAGTGAGATGACGGAACACCGCCTCCATCTCGCGCGTGATGGTCAAATCCTGCGTCAGCATGCCGATATCAGTATAAAGCTTGGCCGTTTTGGGGTTGTAGTTTCCTGTCGACAAATGACCGTATCGCTTGATGTAGCGGCCTTCCCGGCGCATCACCAGCAGCATCTTGGCGTGCGTTTTCAAGCCCACGATGCCATACACCACCTGCGCACCTACCGATTCCAGCGCTTCCGCCCAGTTGATGTTGGCTTCTTCGTCAAAGCGCGCCTTCAGTTCCACCACAGCCAGCACTTCTTTACCCTTACGTACCGCTTCTTTCAGCAAATTCAGCATGCGCGGGTCATCGCCAGTACGATAGATTGTCTGCTGGATGGAAAGCACATTCGGGTCGTTCACCGCCTCTTCCAGAAAGGCGATTACTGCCTCAAAGCTTTCATAAGGGCGATGAATCAGCACATCACCTTGTTTGAGCCGGTCAAAGAATGAGCTCTTTTCGCCCGTCAGTTGCAACGGCCATTGCGGCGCGTAGGGCGTGAATTTCAGCGCATCGGCATCCACCATGTCTGGCAGTTGAATCAGCCTGCCCAGATTCACCGGGCCATTCACGCGGTACAGCGCCTGCTCCGGCAACGTAAACTGTTTCAATAGGAATTCCGCCAAGCCGGCCGGACACGTGTGTGACACCTCCAGCCGTACGGCTTGTCCATACTGGCGATGTACCAGCTCCTGCCGCAATGCCATGCGCAAATCACTCACCTCATCCTCATCCACTTCCAGCTCAGAGTTGCGCGTCACGCGGAATTGCGAGGCATGCAAGATGTTACGACCGGGGAACAAGGTCGGCAAATTGGTGCGGATGATGCTGGTTAGCAGCACGAAACATTGTTTACCTTCGCTCACTTCATCTGGCAGGCGCACAATGCGCGGCAAGGTGCGCGGTACCCGTAAAATGCAAATCGCGTTGTCTCGGCCAAATGCATCCACGCCATCCAGTTCGACAATGAAATTCAGCGCCTTGTTGGCCACCTGCGGAAAAGGATGCGCCGGATCGAGCGCAATGGGCAGCAACAAAGGCTTGACGTTCTGGTCGAAATATTCCCGTACGAATTGATTTTGCGCGACCGTCCTGCTCTCACTAGGAATCAGGCGTACGCCTTGTGCATCCAGCGCAGGCATCAGCACTTCGAAGAAGATACGATACTGTTCTGCGGTCAGCGCATGCGCCTCCGCAGACACCATCGCAAAAGTATGTGGCGTGACGTTGACATCCGCACGCTTGCCGGAAGCCGCCTCCAACTGCGCCTCCATGCGCACCTCGAAGAATTCGTCCAGATTCAGCGCCACGATGCTCAAGAAGCGTAGCCGCTCCAGCAACGGGTAATCTTCACGCATGGCAAGCGAGAGCACGCGGCGATTGAACGCCAGCAAACTCATGTCACGGTTCAGTAATGATATTGTCACATTATGTTCATCAAAAAATCAGCCAGTCAGCATAACAATGGATTGTGACAATCTGATTACAAAGCTATTTCTACCGCGCCATAAAATAGCATGAATCCTGGCCTGCCGCCTTACTTTGCGATAGTATTACCCGACACACAAGCATGGGAGCATGTATGGCTGACATTCATGTAAAACCGCTGGGAGAGAACCGCTACGAAGTCACGGTGCAGGCGCGCACGCCCACCACGCATATCGTGACCGTATCTGCTGCCTACGCCGCTAAGCTTGCCAACGGCGCCGTCAGCACTGAAACCTTGGTGGAGAAATCCTTTGAATTCCTGCTGGAGCGCGAACCGAACACCAGCATCCTACGCAGCTTTGAGCTAAGCATGATCGGGCATTATTTCCCGGAATACGAGCGGACAATTAAATCCTATTTTTAACGGCCTGGTTAATGGCCAGCTGCGCCAGCACAAAGCCGAAAGTGGCTGTGACGCTCACGGAAGAACCATAACCCGCGCAATTCAAACCTGTCATGGCAGTATCGCCAGAAGGTGCATCACAACTTGCTTCTGGCCTGATGACTTCTTCATTCGAATAGACGCAGGTGAAACCGAACTTGTGCGATTTCTTCACCGTGAGACTCCCTTTGGGAAAACCATAATCCCGGCGCAACAAATTGCGCACTTTCGCCAGCAGCTTATCGCCCTGCACATGCGCCAGGTCAGCCGTCTGGATGCGCGTTGGGTCCAGCCTGCCACCTGCCGCCCCAGCCACCAGCAAAGGGATATGGCTTTGCTTGCAGAACACCGCAATCGCCACCTTGGCCTTGGCGTCATCGGTCGCGTCTATCACTGCATCGAACTCTTGCGCCAGTAGCGCCTGCACGTTCTCCGGCGTCACAAAATCCTCGATCTCATGCACCTTACAAGCCGGGTTGATTTGCAGGATACGCTGACGCATGGCCGTCACCTTGGCCTTACCGAACTCGCTCTCCAGCGCATGAATCTGCCGGTTGACATTGGATTCCGCCACATTATCCAAATCTATCAGCGTCAGCTGGCCCACCGCATTGCGCGCCAAGGCCTCCACTGCCCACGAGCCGACACCGCCAACGCCGATGACACAAACGTGCGCCGCCTGCAGCTTAGCTAAACCTGCTTCGCCGTACAGCCGATGCACGCCGCCAAAGCGACGCTCAAAATCAATCTCATTCGTCATAACAAAGTCGTGTCTGACCCCATTTATTTTTCGATTGGTTTAAAACCTGGCTGCTTATCCCATTCAGGATTCCGCCAATAAGATGAATCAAAAACGATTCTGCGCTCACTACGTAAAAGCACAACATTTTTATTTTTAAAGATAACCCAACCAACGATTTTCCCTGCTTTATCTATCAAAATATGATAGAAATTACGCTCTGCAATAACATTCCACGAATAAGAATTTTTAATTAGTTGCTCTTGTCTTTTTTGATACTCCCCAGAAAATATATAGTAATAACCCTTATACACATGTGTCACAATCCATAAGTCAGTAGAACGTATTTCTTCTATTGGCGTACTTGAAGCATAGCCTCTAGTCATGACTGATGGAGGACTATAGATAACGCTTTCTATCCCATAGGTTGGGTAATTTTTTGAATCAACGGCGTATAGATCTGGATCTTCAAATTTAGGCATGCCTTCTGTATTACCAACGGTCGTGGGCGCTGCACAAGCAGATAAAACTAGCAACAAGGCGATACTAAATCTACCAAAATAAATTGGAACAGACATCTTGCGCACTAACCCTTTCATTCATTGTCAATAACGCTGCCCTACAACGCAAGCTGGATAAGGCTTTCAGAGCAATCGTTTATGCAATGAAACGCGCGCACATGCGTGAGATTCAGCTTTCCAGCACCACAAAGGCCACCGCCAGATTCTTCTCATCGCTGATGCTGACATGCGCAGTACGAATCTGTTTTTCGGCAAGCAGCGTTTTAACCTCGTCGCTGAACTCCAGCAAGGGCTTACCCATCGTGTCGTGTGTGACCTGAATGCTCTGGAACGTCACAGCGCCGCGGATGCCGGTACCCAAGGCTTTGGAGAAAGCCTCTTTGGCGGCAAAACGCTTGGCCAGAAAACGCGCTTTGATGTGCGACGCCTCATAAGCTGCCAGCTCGCTTTCCGCCAAGATGCGTTTGGCGAACGCATCGCCGAACTCATTCAGCGCAGACTCGATTCGCGCGACTTCGACGATATCTGTGCCGATGCCATAAATCACATTGACTCCCTATACAAGCGCAAAGGGCTAAGTAAGACAAGGCGCGCGCCTAAAAACAAAGCCGCCGCATATGGGGTGATATGTAAGGCATTGTTTTTTAAGCGCAACACAGTATCACGACGCCCTTTGTGCTTGTGTAATCAGCGCTTTCATTTCGCGCACAGCATCATCCCAACCCACAAACAGGGCGTGCGCAACGATGGCATGCCCGATATTGAGTTCCTCGAAACCATACATGCGGGCAATCAGATGCACGTTGTGATAATGCAGGCCGTGTCCGGCGTTGACAATCAGTTTGGCGTCACGCGCGTGATGCAAAGCCACTTCGATACGCTCACGCTCTTCCTCTTGCGCCGCGTCGGTTTCGGCATCGGCAAAGGTGCCGGTATGCAGTTCAATCACCGGTGCGCCGGCTCTCACGGCGGCGTCTATCTGCGCCAGATCCGGCGCGATGAAGAGGGAGACGCGAATGCCGGCATCGGACAGTTTTTGCACCGCATGCTGCACTTTGTCGAAGTGCGTAATGACATCCAGACCGCCCTCGGTGGTGCGTTCCTCGCGGCGCTCCGGCACCAGGCAGACATCCTGCGGCTTCACCTTAACGGCGATGTCCAGCATCTCTTCTGTCACGGCGCATTCCAGGTTCATCTTAGTTTGTAGCAGCGGGCGCAGCGCAAAGATGTCTGTATCCTGCATATGCCTTCTGTCTTCGCGCAGATGCAAGGTGATGCTGTCCGCCCCGGCCTGCTCGGCACGCAAGGCGGCCTGCACCACGCTGGGGTATTTGGTGCCACGCGCCTGACGGATAGTGGCCACGTGGTCAATATTGACGCCGAGTTTAATCATAGTTCCTGTAAATCCATTAAAAGCTGCCGCGTGTGCAGCGGTTTTTCGCCCAGATAATGCGCCAACAAATAACGCATCAACTGCTTGCTTTGTGCTTGCGTTTGCGTGTCGGCATAATCACCGCGCGCCATATCCAGCAAAGTCTTGCCCTGCAATTGTACGCCATTTTTGGTGGCACTTAATTCGCAGGCGCCATACTCCGCCTCGCAACGATATTGCCTGTCGGCATCGATCACTTCGCCATTCTCGTCCGCGGTTAGTGGCACTGCATAACCCAGCTCCTGCAGCAGGTTCAGCTCGAAACGCCGCAAATCCGCAGCCAGAGATGCGCTTTTGGCCAGGCTTTTTAGCGTATCCTGATAATAGGCAAACAGCTGTTCATGCGGATCCTCGCGCGGCAACAGGCGCAGCAGCAGCTCATTGAGATAAAAGCCACACATCAGGGCCTCGCCCTGCAAATCGGTTAGTGCGCCAGACCATTCCAGACCGTGCAGATTCTTGAGTTCAGCCTTGCCAGACCAGGTAGCACTGAACTGTTGGAACGTCTGCAGCATGCCGCGTATGGCAGAACGCGGTCGGCGCGCGCCTTTGGCAACTGCGGTCACACGCCCATGCGTTTGTGTGAACAGTTCAACCACCAGGCTGGTTTCCTTGAAAGGATAGGTATGCAGTACATACACTGTCTGATTGTCTTGCTGATTCAGTGCCAACGAGAGCTTCCCTCGTTAATATCCCAAACTCTTTAACGCACGGGCATCATCTGCCCATCCGCCTTTGACCTTGACCCAAACTTCCAGATACACCTTGCCGCCGAACAGGTTTTCCATATCCTGCCGCGCCTCGGTGGAGATTTGTTTGAGCTTTTCGCCACCCTTACCGATAATCATGGGCTTCTGGCCTTCTTTATCCACGATCACCGCAGCAAAGATACGGCGTAAACCTTTGACGACTTCGAATTTCTCGATTTCCACTGCAACAGAGTACGGAACTTCGTCGCCCAGCAGGCGAAAGATTTTTTCACGAATCAATTCAGCCGCCAAAAAGCGCTCGTTTTTATCGGTCAATTCGTCTTCGCCATAAATAGCAGGCTGTTCTGGCAAATACTGGCGTGTCGTTTCGAGCAACTCTTCCAGATTCAGGTTTTTCTTCGCGCTCACCGGCACAATCGCCACGAAAGGATGCAGCAAATCAAAATCTTGGATCAAAGGCAGCAGGTTGTTTTTATCGCCCATCAAGTCCGCTTTATTCACCACCAAAATCACCGGCTTATCTGTGGGCAGCAGTTTCAATACCGTTTCATCCGCCTCGCCAAGCTTCATCGGCTCAATCACGAACAACACGACATCGACTTCCGTCAACACTTGTGTAACTGTCTTGTTCAGGCTCTTGTTGAGTGCGTTCAGGTGTTGCTGCTGAAAACCTGGCGTATCGACAAACAGATACTGCGTATCCTCGGTGGTGTGGATACCGAGCAAGCGATGGCGCGTGGTTTGCGGCTTGCGCGAGGTAATACTGAGCTTTAAACCAAGAATGTGATTGAGCAATGTGGACTTGCCCACGTTAGGGCGCCCGACAATAGCCACCGTACCGCATCTGAAGTTGGTTGTCATCATTTGATCTGCGCCAACGCCAGTTGCGCGGCCTGCTGTTCTGCTGCACGGCGACTGACACCCTCACCCTGCGTGCGGATATTGAACTTTTCAACCACGCATTCCACCTTGAACGTCTGTGCATGCGCCTCGCCCTCAATCTGGATAACCTGGTATTCTGGCAAATCCATCTTTTTGCCTTGCAGATACTCCTGTAACTGGGATTTCGGGTCTTTGTCGATAATCCTGGGGTCTATCGTCGCCAGCTTTTCGTCATACAGTTTTACCACCAGTTTTCCCGCCTCGGCAAAACCGCCATCCAGAAACACTGCGCCCACAATGGCCTCCACGGCATCTGCCAGAATGGATGGCCTACGCCAACCGGCGCTTTTGAGCTCACCTTCGCCCAGCTTGAGTGCATCGCCAATCTGCAGCTGCGCAGCGATCTCCGCTAAGCTGGATTCTTTCACCAAAGCCGCGCGCAAACGGCTGAGATCGCCTTCCGGCAACTTGGGGAAACGTAGATATAGCTGATGGGCGATGATGCAGTTCAGCACGCCATCACCCAGAAACTCCAGGCGTTCGTTATTGTTGGCCGAGAAACTGCGATGCGTCAACGCCTGGGTCAGTAGCTTAACATCACCAAACCGGTACCCAATACGCTGAACGAGGCTATCGAAAGACATGAACCTTGGGATTATTTTTCAGTGCTGGCATGAAAATCCATCTGGACGCTCACATTCGCAACGATTGGCTTGACCACCTGGTAATCTACGGTAATTTTATTGCCCGTACTGCCTCTTTCAATCACCAGATCAGAACTTTTCACCACCGAGATATAGCCGATATTCGCGCCTTTATCGAACCTTTCCATGATTTCTTTCTTGCTCATCTCATTGAAATTAGGATCGCTGGCGATATGGTTCAACACTTTCTTGACCCCAAAGAATTCAATATATGACGGCACCATTTTCATGCCGATCATCGCCAGAAAGACAATGGCCGCAACCACGATCACCAAACCCAAGAACGTCATGCCCTGCTGCTTTTTCACCCCGATTTGCATATTGCCCCCTTAATGGATTAAGTTGCTAATGAATCGAATCACCGATCCGGTCGAACTGGTCGAAATTAAACCATATAAAGAAGGCCTTGCCCACCAGGTTTTTATCCGGCACAAACCCCCATACGCGGCTATCCGCACTATTATCGCGATTATCTCCCATCGCGAAATAGTGCCCTTCCGGCACTACCACCGTTTCGCCGTTCTGCAATCTATCGCCCAGACTGCCGAAGTCATGACGGTTTGGTACATCGTGAATCAGCACGTCATGCCTGATTCCAGCCAGATCTTCCTGCAAACGATGGGCAGTGATGCTGTTGTCCTGCAACTCATAGCGGTAATCAGCCTGATAGGCCTGCTCCAGTTTCTGTCCATTGATAATCAGCGCCTTATCCTGATACTGGATTCTGTCACCCGGCACACCTACGACACGCTTGATGTAATCAATCGTTGGCTCCGGTGGATAATGGAACACAATCACATCGCCGCGCTTTGGTTGATGCATTTCGTAAAACACATTATTCAGAATCGGCACGCGCAAGCCATAAGTATATTTATTCACCAGAATAAAATCACCAGCCAGCAAGGTGGGCATCATGGAGCCGGAAGGGATTTTGAACGGCTCCACCAAAAACGAGCGAATCAGGAACACCACCAGAATGATGGGGAAAAAGCTTTTGGCATATTCCACCGCCATCGGCTCCGGTACATCGGCAGCTCGTTTTTTGCGCCAGACCAGAATATCCAGCAGCCAGATCGTTGATCGCAGAATGCGCCAGACCAGAATATCCAGCAGCCAGATCACGCCGGTGATCGCCAGAATCGCTACCATAAACAACGCAAAATACATGACTCAGCCCTTTATTTGTCTTCCACTTTGAGAATCGCCAAAAACGCCTCTTGCGGGATTTCCACATTCCCCACTTGCTTCATGCGTTTCTTGCCCTCTTTTTGTTTTTCCAGCAATTTTCTCTTGCGTGTGATATCACCGCCATAGCACTTAGCTAACACGTTCTTACGCATCGCCTTCACGGTTTCGCGCGCGATAATATTGGCGCCAATCGCCGCCTGAATCGCCACGTCAAACATCTGACGCGGAATCAACTCGCGCATCTTGGCCGCCAGTTCGCGACCACGGTATTGGCTATTGCTGCGATGCACGATGAGACTCAATGCATCCACGCGCTCACCATTCACCATAATATCCAGTTTCACCAAGTCTGCCGCGCGGAACTCCAGAAACTCATAATCCATCGACGCATAACCGCGCGAGACGGATTTAAGCTTATCAAAGAAATCCAGCACTACCTCATTCAGCGGCATCTCGTAGCTCAACATCACCTGACGACCCATGTATTGCATATTGCGCTGCACACCGCGCTTGTTGTTACATAACGTCATCACCGGCCCGACGTAATCCTGCGGCATCAGCAAATTCACTACAATCACCGGCTCGCGAATCTCCTCGATGCGTGATAGCTCAGGCAAGCGGGATGGATTCTCGATCTGCACGATGTCGCCGTTCTTCATCAGCAATTCATATACCACCGTTGGCGCAGTGGTAATCAAATCCATATCGTATTCGCGCTCCAGCCGTTCCTGTACGATCTCCATGTGCAACAAGCCGAGGAAGCCGCAGCGGAAGCCAAAACCAAGTGCAGTGGAGTTCTCTGGCTCGAAGTGCAAGCTGGAGTCGTTCAGACTCAGTTTTTCCAGCGCGGTTCGCAGCGCCTCGAACTGATTGGATTCCACCGGATACAAGCCAGCAAACACCTGCGGCTTCACCTCTTTAAAGCCCGGCAATGGCGCGGATGCTGGCTTATCGGCAATCGTAACCGTATCGCCCACCTTGGCCGCCGCCAGCTCTTTGATGCCCGCGATGACAAAACCTACCTGCCCTGCGCTCAGCTCGCTGCGCTGCTGCGATTTTGGCGTAAACACGCCCACTTGCTCGCACAAATACTGCGCATTGGTCGCCATCAGGCGAATCTTGTCTTTCGGGCGCAGCACACCATCCACCACACGCACCAGCATCACTACGCCCACGTAATTGTCAAACCAGGCGTCAATCACCAATGCCTTGAGAGGCGCATCCAGCTTGCCTTTCGGGGCAGGTATTTTTGCGACGACGGCTTCCAGCACATCCCGCACACCCTCGCCCGTCTTGGCAGAACAACGCACCGCATCGGTCGCCTCCACGCCAATCACATCTTCGATCTCCTGAATCACGCGGTCAGGGTCGGCCGATGGCAAGTCGATCTTGTTCAGCACCGGCACCACTTCCACGCCCAAATCTATGGCGGTGTAGCAGTTAGCCACGCTTTGCGCTTCCACGCCTTGCGATGCATCCACCACCAGCAGCGCGCCTTCGCAGGCAGATAGCGACCGGCTGACTTCGTAGCTGAAGTCCACGTGCCCCGGCGTGTCGATCAGGTTGAGGTTATAGATTTGCCCGTCGTTGGCTTTGTAGCTGAGCGCAGCCGTCTGCGCCTTGATGGTGATACCGCGCTCACGCTCGATATCCATGCTATCCAGCACCTGCGCCTCCATCTCGCGGTCTTCCAGGCCGCCGCAGAGGTGGATGATGCGGTCTGCCAGCGTAGATTTGCCGTGGTCGATATGCGCGATGATGGAAAAGTTTCGAATATTGTTCATGTGGTCTGCATTAAAAAACACAAGGCGCGACATAAGCGCGCCAAACCGCGCTATTTTACAACAAACACCGGTCTAGCATGTAATCTATTCATCAAGATGGGTTTGATTGACCT
Organism: Methylophilus sp.; assembly: GCA_044228125.1. Taxonomy (GTDB): domain Bacteria; phylum Pseudomonadota; class Gammaproteobacteria; order Burkholderiales; family Methylophilaceae; genus Methylophilus. The sequence continues at coordinate 92,517 of JBGAVM010000006.1, read as the reverse complement.
ACGCTGATGTGAAAGTGAGGCGCTCGCATTACGCATGCGCGCGTTCATTGTCAAAACACCCAACCTGGAAGCCAACCTGGAAGCCAATCTGGATGCGGCTTCCAGGCCGACGCCTTCAACAATGAAGGCATTACAAATCCTGCCCCCAAGCGTTGCCGTACACTTTGCCGTTGCGAGAGAGTATCAGCATCTGGTACATGCTGACAAACCACATGTAGGTGGAGGCCATACCGTAGCCGATGCCGCCGATGATGGTGAGCCAAGCGAATGACGGCGACATTTTGGTGAGCCACCAGGAAAAAATGTCCAGCAGCAGGAAACCAAACGGGAAGGCAATGGCCAGCACCTTGATGCGCTTGGGCACATTGACGGCAAAGCTGAAAATCAGGCCAATGAAGAAAAAGATAAAGCCAATGCCAAACAGGTGGATGTGCGAGACCCGTGTGAGACCGCTTACCGTGGCGCCGGTATTCACTTCCGCCATTCTTTTCACTTCTTCAAATTTAGTGAAATCGGGAATGCCGGGAATCTGGCTGTGGCACATGATGCAGTGCTGTGCAAACACGCCTTTGAAATGGGGCTCCCATTCGGCTTCCGGCGTGCCCTGCTGCGCCCATCGGATGATGTCCTCGCGCACTTCCAGCGGCGCCTTGTCTATCATAGAGCCGTTGAGCTTGCTGGCGAGTTTGGTACCGCTGCGATCACCATAATAGCTGTAGACAATATCGTTGACGGACAAGCCCACCTTGCCATCCGCCATACCGTGCGTCAGCATGATCTGCAGCCCTGCCATGCACAGGCCAACGCCGATGGCCAGCAGGTACCCCACGAACAAGGTCTTGAGCGGGAGCGGTAAATTAGGCAAGTTCAGCCATTGCAAATTGCTGTTGTGCGTTTGCATGAGAAACCCTTTATTTTAATAATCAGCCGGACGGGTATTAGCGTATCACCGATTACGCCAAACACAAATGCCATGCACGCAACAAAATAAAAAACCGCTCAATTTGAGCGGTTTTTTACCAGTCTGTGCTTGTTACTTGGTAACCTTGATCGGCACGTACAGGGTATTCTCGCCGCGCTGCACCAGCACGGCCACAGTTTTGCCCGCCGGTACTGCGTTGATCTGCTTGTTGAACAACTCGACACTTTGCGACTCGCTGTTGTTGAGCCCCAACACCACGTCACCGCGACGGATACCGGCCTGTGCGGCAGCGCCCGTGCTTTCGATGACGAGCAGACCGTTCTTGCCGTTGAGTTTTTTCTTCTGCTGCGGCGTCAGTTCTTTCAGCGTCAGGCCAATCTTATTCGGCTCGACCTTGGCTGGCGCTTTACCGGCGCGCGGCGCATCGGCATCGTCACCTGGCATTTCGCCCACACCCATGTTCAACGTTTTTGCGGCACCCTTGCGCAGAATTTCGACCGGAACCACCTTGCCGGGCTTGGTACTGCCCACCGCGCGCGGCAAATCTGCCGAGACAACGATGGGCTTACCGTCGAACTTAGTAATCACATCCCCTGCTTCCAGGCCACCTTTATCGGCTGGGCTGTTCTTCTCAACACCCGCCACCAGCGCGCCATTTGTGTTCTTCATGCCGAAGGATTCGGCCAGTTCTTTGGTTAGTTCCTGGATGGCAATCCCCAGCCAGCCACGTGTGATCTTGCCGCTGGCCTTAAGCTGATTGGAAATATCGATCGCCACGTCGATCGGGATACTGAACGACAGACCCATGGAGCCGCCAGAACGGCTGTATATCTGCGAATTGATGCCTACCACCTCACCCGCCAGGTTAAACAACGGGCCGCCGGAGTTACCCGGGTTAATCGCAACGTCGGTCTGGATAAACGGCACATAATTCTCCTGCGGCAGCGCGCGACCTTTAGCAGACACGATACCAGCGGTCATGGTGTTCTCCAGGCCGAACGGTGAGCCGATCGCTGCCACCCATTCGCCCACTTTCAGTTTGGACGGATCGCCGATGGTCACTTTTGGCAAACCGCTTGCCTCGATCTTGATCAGCGCCACATCGGTACGCCTGTCAACGCCAATAATCTTGGCCTTGAACTCGCGTTTATCGGCAAGCTTTACCAGCACTTCATCCGCCTCATTCACGACGTGGGCGTTGGTGAGAATATAACCATCATTGCTAATGATAAACCCGGAACCCAAGGACTGGCTTTTGTATTCCTGCCCACCCTGACCTGGCGGTACACCAGGGATACCGAAACGTTTGAAGAACTCCTGCAACTGCTCATCCTGCTCCATGCCCGGAAACCCGAATGGCGCACCAGCGTTGCCCTGCATTACCTGTGTGACGCTGATATTGACCACTTCCGCACCATGCTTTTCTGCTAGCGCGGTAAAATCAGGCAACGCCGTTGCGGTGCCGCCGCCTTGCGCAACCGGGCTCAAAATCAGGCTTAACGCCAATCCCAGTGCGGCAATACTTTGCTTCATCATTCCATTACCTTTCTTACTTAAACTCATGCGTTATCTAAACGCAAAATCTTTGGCTGCTGCCCCATAAAATATGATTTACCGGCGATCGTGTGCGCCTTGACCCACAGCAGCCCCAATGCCAAACCCGCTACAGCCGCGAGCAAGACAGCCAGCGGGCTGGTCGTCAGGCCAGATGCCAGTATCGCCACCACAAACATCACTACCAGTGGCAACATGTACAGCAGTAGCGCGCTTTTCATCACAGCGGACTCGTCTATCCCGACAATCACACCATCCCCCACCTGCGCCTGAATAGCATTCAGCGCCATGAAACTGCCCGATTTGTGTGCAAAAATCTTTCCCCATAGGCTGTTACCGCAACCGCGTGTCTGACCACACAAGCCACAAGCGGTTTTACGGGTGATTTCCAGCTTGGCGACAGATTGTCCGTCTGCACCTTGCTCTACAGCCAAAATAACAGCACGCTCTTCTAACATATCAAGAAACTTTGAATAGATTATTTATCTGCGGGTTTTCTAAAGGAGATCGAACGGGAAATCTGACGTACTGTCGCGGCAGGCACCTCACCCACCACAATCACCTGATGTCCGTCCACGACATGGGCACACATATTGGTGGATCCCATTAAGGTCTGCCCCATTTTCGGGCGCACACCTTTCCCTATCGGCTCGATGAACAAGGAAACGGAGGCTATCCCGTCAGAAAAGATAATCTGGTTCACCGGTACAGTCTTTCCCGGCACCATGCGTTCCACATGGTCGATTTGGCGGTAGCCGGGCGGCAACTGCGTGACTACCCACTGATTAGAGACATGCTGCACCGCTTGCTCCTGCTGCATCACATATTGCTTGGACACGTCGATCCTGGGTTGCATCTGTTCCGCATTCGGCGCACTCAACATGTTAATCTGGCTAAAAGCGATTTGCTCCAGCGGCACGTTCTCCGCGCTGCTCAAAGACATTTTCAGTAGCAAGCCGGTTTCACTATCCGTCCACACTTTATAGCGATAGCGAAAAGCATCGTTCGGTACCAGCTCGGTGATATAGGATGCCCTGCCGGCCACATTGTCCGTACCACTCTGTACCGCAGAGTAACTGGTTTTGAGCAAGCTCAGATCTGTTGGCAACATCGCCGGAAACAGGTTCTGTCCACGACGTCGCTCCACCAGCACCTTTTGCTGCAAAGGATGAAAAATCACAATATTTTCACCCTGGCTGTAAACCTCGCGCGGCTCCCCGGGCTGGACATTGTTGTCCAGCACCACATTGCGAGTCATCTCCTTGCCGCCTACGCTCACGTGCGTAATCTGCACCGAACGCAACTGCTTGCCGTTCTGGTAAACGAAAATGCCCTGGTAATTCAGCTCACGCGCCGCGTTGGCGGTTTTCTGCAACACCATCCACGGGTCATCCTGGGCGACCGCACTCACGCTTGCGTAAAGCGCCATCGCCCATACAAGCTTGCGAACCACCGCCAACATTATCTTTTCACTTCAGAATAAGTAGCGGGTTGAATGTAATAGGAAACCACGCTGGGGACAGCGGCATGATGTGCGGCAAGATATTCCATCGGTACTTCCTGGGCAATCTGGACAGGGGCCATGTCGTCAGACTGTATCGACTGGTTCTGCCACACCATCACACCCACAAACATCACCGCAGCCACAGAAGCCGCCATAGACCACCACCTCTGGAAACCGCTTCCTACCTTGCTTGCAGAGGCATCTTTATGCACTGAAACAGGCGCAAGAATGGTGGGTTCGACATCGATTGCCGCCATGATTCTGTCGGTCATATCGTGATGCATGTGTGCGTCGCCGCGCATTGCATCGCCAATCAGATGATAATGTTGCCACGCCTGTTTCAGCTCGCCGCCAGCACCTATGCCGGTCATCAGATGTTGCGCGTCATCCGGCGCGACTTCACCGTCCATAAATGCAGAAAGTTGATCCTTCATGTTCATTTACCTCAAACGTTACCAGCGCTTGTGCTCTGGCGTATCCAGCAAAGGCCGCAGCCTTGCCGCAATTGTCTCACGAGCGCGGAAAATCCGCGAGCGCACCGTGCCGATCGGGCACTGCATCACGTTCGCAATCTCTTCGTAGCTCAACCCTTCCAGCTCGCGCAGCGTAATCGCCACGCGCAATTCTTCCGGCAGGCTTTCCACCGTGTCATTCACCGTCTGCGCAATCTCCTTGGTCATCATCGCGGTTTCCGGCGTATCCAGGCTGCGCATCTCGTCGCCGTCCTCGAAATTCTCCACGTCCTCGATCTCGACTTCCTGCAGCTCCTGCGGCCTGCGGCCCATCGAAACCAGATAATTCTTGGCAGTGTTGATGCCGATACGGTACAACCAGGTATAAAAGGCACTATCGCCGCGGAAACTTGGCAAGGCGCGATAGGCCTTGATAAAACTTTCCTGCACGACATCCTCCACCTCGGACTGGTCGCGTATCATGCGCGACAGCAAACGGCCCAGCTTGCGGTGATATTTCTCCACCAGCATGCCGAAAGCCCGCTTGTCGCCCTGCTGGGCGCGCTCAACCAGCGCCTGGTCCAGCTCGCGGGTTGACGATGTCGAATCTGCCGTCACTGAAGTGTTGCTTTCTCTCGTTGTTGAAATGGCGTTTAAATTATTTTGCACATTATACGAGATAGCAGAAGGTGCAACGAAATTTGGTCGCACCAGCTCTTCCAATTCTTTCCCCGTTGGTAACATATTTATCTTTCTCAACCTCGCTAAATCACTAGCTCAACCATAAAGACAAAGCTACACTAGCGTAAGTTCCAAAGTTGGCCTTGCGTTTTTATCACTTCGCAATTTTATGACACAGCAAACATATGACGTCCTGATTATCGGCAGCGGGCTGGCTGGCCTAACACTGGCCTTGCAGATCGCCGATCGGAAAAAGGTTTGCCTGATCAGCAAGCGCCAAATCAACGACAGCGCCAGCAGTTGGGCACAAGGCGGTATTGCGGCCGTGTTCAACACCAACGACTCCGTCGAATCACATGTGCAAGACACTCTGGTTGCCGGCGCAGGCTTGTGCGACGCGGAAGTAACGCGCATGGTAGCCGGACATGGCCGCGAGGCCGTGGAATGGCTGATTGCGCAAGGAGTAGGCTTTACCAAGGATCCCGACAACGTCACCTTGCATCTGACGCGCGAAGGCGGCCATAGCCACCGCCGCGTCGCACACGTGGCGGATGCGACTGGCCAGGCCGTGCAGAAGACGCTGAGCCAGCGAATCCGCGAACATAGCAATATCACTATCCTGGAAAACCACATCGCGGTAGACCTGATTACCAGCACCAAGCTGAAACTATCCGGACAAAACCGCTGCCTGGGCGCCTATGTGCTGGATAACGAATCCGGCAAGGTAATCACCATCGCCGCACAACGCACTGTGCTGGCCACCGGCGGCGCGGGAAAAGTATACCTGTATACCACCAACCCCGATGTCAGCACAGGGGATGGCGTTGCCATGGCCTGGCGCGCCGGCTGCCGTGTGGCGAACATGGAGTTCGTGCAGTTCCACCCTACTTGCCTGTATCACCCGTATGCCAAATCGTTCCTGATTTCGGAAATCGTGCGCGGCGAAGGCGGTATACTGAAATTGCCTGACGGCACCCGCTTTATGCCGGAGCATGACCCGCGCGCCGAGTTGGCACCGCGCGACGTGGTTGCCCGCGCCATCGACTTCGAGATGAAAAAGCGCGGCCTGGATTGCGTCTATCTGGATATCACCCACAAACCCGCAGCATTCATCAAGGAACACTTCCCCAACATCCATGCGCGCTGCCTGGAGCTGGGTATCGACATCACCAAGCAGCCGATTCCTGTCGTGCCTGCCGCGCATTATTGCTGCGGCGGCGTGATGACGGATATGCACGGCTGCACCGACATTCCCCACCTGTACGCGATTGGCGAAACCGCCTGCACCGGCCTGCATGGCGCCAACCGGCTGGCCAGCAACTCGCTGCTGGAATGCCTGGTGTTTGGCCGCGCAGCTGCGCAGCATATCCTGCAAGCCCCGCCAGAAGCCTCCCCCAGCCTGCCCAACTGGGACGAAAGCCGCGTGACCGATGCCGACGAAGAGGTGCTGATTACCCACACCTGGAACGAGTTGCGCCGCTTCATGTGGAACTATGTCGGCATCGTGCGCACCAACAAGCGCCTGAGCCGCGCACTGCACCGTATCCACATGCTGCGCGACGAAGTGCATGAGTTCTACACGAATTTCCGCATCAGCAACGATTTGATTGAGCTGCGTAACCTGCTGCAAGTGGCCGAGCTCATCGTCAACAGTGCTATCGAGCGCCACGAAAGCCGCGGCCTGCATTACAGCAAGGATTATCCGGACATGCTGCCGGACGCCCTTCCCACCGTGCTGGAGCCGGGGCAAAGCTATAGCCTGCTGGATAGCGGGCATGGTCACCACTAAATACTGATGCGGTTCTTGGGCGTATGGCTATTGCTGGTTTCGGTTGGCGCCCAGGCGGCCAGCATCGGCTATTTTTACGATGGCGACACGGTCAAAATTGAAGACAATAGCCAAGCGTTCAAACTGCGCATTACCGACATCGACGCACCAGAGCGCAACCAGAGTTATGGCCTAAAATCACGCCGCGCCTTGATGAAATTCTGCATTGGCACAAACGTTAGCTACCAGATTACCGGCGTGGACAAATATCAGCGCAGGCTAGGAAAACTGCAATGCAATCAACAAGATGTCAGTTTGCACATGGTGCAGAACGGCCACGCCTGGTTTGCCAATCGCTACTCGGCAGACCACACACTGCTGCTGGCGCAACAACAAGCACAACAAGCCAGAACCGGGTTATGGCAAGCGGGAAACCCTACGCCACCGTGGCAGTGGCGCAAAAACCACCCACACCCAGCAGCAAAATAGATTAAAATATCGCTTTTGAATCAGCCCGTTAAGGAATCTCCATGCAAGTCGCCATGAACACCGTTGTCACCATGACCTATCAACTTTTTAACGCCAACGGCGACCTGCTGGAAGCGAGCCAGGAACCTGTGGCTTATTTACATGGTGGCTATGACAACATCTTCCCCAAAGTGGAAGAAGCGATGCACGGCAAAAACGTGGGCGACAGCGTGGAAGTGACGCTGGAACCGGCCGATGCGTTTGGTGATTACGACGAGGAGCTGGTGCAAATCGAGCCTGCAAGCGCCTTCCCGACCAAAGACTTGAAAGTCGGCATGCAGTTTGAAGGCGAAGACGAAACCGGCGACGTGGTGCTGTATACTATCACCGAGATCGCCGACGGCAAAGTGGTCGTAGATGGTAACCACCCCTGGGCTGGCGAACGCTTGCTGTTCAAAGCCACCATCACTGCCGTGCGCAGCGCCCAGCAAGAAGAGATTAGCCACCAACACGTGCATGGCGCGGGCGGGCACCACCACTAGTTAGCATAAGATTTATGGCTACGTTTCACTGTATAAATTGCGGAAAATTAAAGCACGAATCTGAAAAAATTCAGTTTTCCGGTTTAACTAGAATTTTGTATATTCCGGCTACATTTATAGCGCTTAGCAAACCTCTCTATGGCGTACCAATAAACAACTACTGTAAATCATGCAAATGGCAGTTGATTGTTTTTATATGTTTCTTAATGCTATTGCCGTTATTTTTACTATATGTAAATTTATATTCTTAAACTGTCGAGCACCCTTTCCACTAGTTAAGAAGAGAGGCTTAAGCACCGCGCAACGCCGCAACTCGCTCGCACAGGCCCGTTAATTAGCCATAGTTCAAACCCATCACATCTCGCACTTCCCGCATCGTCTCGCGCGCCAGTTTGCGTGCTTTCTCACAGCCCTCCGCCACGATGTTTTTGACCAAAGTCGGGTCTTCGGCGTATTCCGCTGCGCGATTCTGGATTGGGGTCAGCTCGGCAATCACACCATCAATCACCGGCTGCTTGCATTCAATACAGCCGATGCCGGCAGATTTACAGCCGTTCTGCACCCAGCCTTTTACTTCGTCGTTGCTGTACACCTCGTGCAATTGCCACACCGGGCATTTGGCCGGGTCACCCGGGTCGGTGCGGCGGATACGCGCTGGATCGGTGGGCATGGTTTTGATTTTCTTGGTCACCACATCCAGCGGCTCACGTAGGGAGATGGTGTTATTGTAGGATTTGGACATCTTTTGCCCATCCAGGCCATACATCTTGCTGGCCGGCGTCAGCTTGTACTCCGGCTCGATCAGGATGATCTTGCCGCCTCCTTCCAGATACCCTAGCAAACGCTCCTTGTCACCCAGACTGAGGTTCTGCTGTTCCTGAATCATGGCTCTGGCCGATTCAAGCGCTTCTTCGTCGCCGCTTTCCTGATAGGCGGCGCGCATTTCCTCATATAAAGCGGCGCGCTTGTTGCCCAGTTTTTTAATGGCCGCTTCCGCTTTTTCCTCAAAGCCTTTTTCCTTACCGTAAATGTGGTTGAATCGGCGCGCCACTTCGCGCGTCAGCTCGATGTGCGGCACCTGATCCTCGCCCACCGGTACTTGCGTAGCCTTGTAAATCAGAATATCGGCGCTTTGCAGCAAGGGGTAACCCAGAAAGCCGTAGGTGGATAAATCCTTGTTGGAGAGTTTTTCCTGCTGGTCTTTATAGGTCGGTACGCGCTCCAGCCAACTCAGCGGCGTCATCATGCTCAGCAAGGTGTGTAATTCGGCATGCTCCGGTACGCGGCTTTGGATGAAAATGGTCGCATTGGCAGGATCGATGCCGGCAGCGAGCCAGTCGATCACCATGTCCCACACGCTTTCCTCGATGATTTCCGGCGTATCGTAGTGGGTCGTCAGCGCATGCCAATCGGCCACAAAGAACAGGCATTCGCATTCGTGCTGCAATTTGAGCCAGTTTTTGAGTACGCCGTGATAGTGCCCCAAGTGCAACTGACCGGTGGGGCGCATGCCCGATAAAACGCGTTCGACCGCCATAATTTAGACCACTTTCACAAATTTATCTTCTACGCGCATTGCTGCGTTTCGCGGTGCTCGCAATCTCGCCGTAATAAAGCATACTGTCTCGATTTCTGCGCGCCGTGCGCCTTGCACTGCATCGCAGAATTTTAAATTTTTAAAAGTGTTCATCGTGATTTTAATTCTTAAAGGTAGTAGCCCACATTATACAAAAAAGCGCACGATCATCATCTCGAAAAAGCGGATGATGGGTGCAACCACCATGCTACCGAACGGCGTCTGTGTGAGCAGGAGCAGGAAAGCGATGAGAATGAACATGCCATACTGCTCCAGTTGCTGAAATTTGACCGCCAGATGCATCGGCAGCAGGCTCACCATGATGCGTCCACCATCCAGCGGCGGAATGGGAATGAGGTTGATGACCATCAGCACCACGTTGATGGAGATGCCCACCTGACTGGTGAGCGCCAGAAACGCGCCCACATACGGTGGCAAATGACCGGAAATGTTGAGCAATATCGCCCACATAACCGCCATCGCCAGATTGGACAGCGGCCCGGCGGCGGCCACCCACAGCATATCCTGCTTGGGATGACGCAGATTGCGGAAATTGACCGGCACCGGTTTGGCCCAGCCAAACAGGATGCCGCCCAATAAGACTGTCAGGGCGGGCAAGATAATGGTACCAAACGGATCGATATGCCGCAGCGGATTCAGGCTAATGCGCCCCATGCGCTCTGCCGTCATATCGCCGAAATGGCGCGCCGCGTAGCCATGCGCCGCTTCGTGCACGGTAATCGCCAGCAGAATGGGCAATGCGGCAATGACGATTTTAAGTATGATATTTTCCATGTTTTTATAATCCGAATGGTGCCGCGCTAGCGACACCCTGTCTGATGAGTTGCGGAGCTTCCTGTGTCAGATCAATCACCGTGGTCATGCCAATCGCGTGAATTTCGGAGTCTATCACCAAATCTACCTGGCGCTCCAATCGTTCGCGTATCTCCCAGGCAACATTCAGCGGTTCCTCGTCACCCGGCAGTTGCAGTGTCATGCTGAGAATCGGCTCGCCAAGCGCTTCCAGCAATGCCTGTACCACGGCGTGATCCGGCACGCGAATGCCCACCGCGCTGCGCTTGGGGTGTTGCAACCGGCGCGGCACCTCGCGCGAGGCATTGAGGATGAATGTATAAGCACCCGGCGTGTTGGCTTTGAGCATGCGAAACGTACTGTTATCCACTTTGGCATAAGTGGCCAGTTCGCTCAAGTTGCGACACACCAGCGTAAACAAATGGTCATCACCCAGACCGCGAATCTGCCGGACCCTGTCCTGCGCATCCTTGAATTCCATCATGCAGCCCAGCGCGTAGCTGGAATCGGTCGGGTAAGCCACCACGCCGCCATTACGAAAGATTTCCGCCGCCTGGTGAATCAGACGAGATTGCGGGTTTTCGGCATGAATGGAGAAATACTGTGCCATAGGCGCTTGAAACTAGCTAAGCAGTTGCGCCTCCGGCCAATCGTGCCATATCGGCACGCAGCCATGCGGCAAATCAGGCAGGTAGCCCATCTCCATATAACTGCGTCCCACGCCGTGGTAATCCGAGCCTTGCGAGGCCTTCAAATCGAAACGATGGGCGATTTTGGCGAACTGCTGGAACTGCGGCGGCGTATGGCTGCCGGTGACCACTTCGATAGCCGCACCGCCATAACTCCGGAACTCATGCATCAGCAAGTGCATGTTGATCATGCCCAGATCATACCGCCCAGGGTGCGCCACCACAGCCACGCCGCCTGCGCCGGTAATCAGCCCCACGGCCTGCTCCAGGCTCATCCATTGAAAATCCACAAAACCGGGCTTGCCTTTGACCAAGAACTTCTTGAACACGCTGCGCACATCCCTGGCGTGGCCTTGCTGCACCAGCCATTCGGCAAAGTGGCTGCGCGTCAGGATAGCATTGCCCGCAATCTGCTTTGCGCCATCGTAAGCGCCCACGATACCTGCCTTTTCCAGCCCCTGCGCCATCTCCAGCGCGCGCATCTCCCTGCCCTGTCGCACGCCAGCAAGCGCTTCCTTCAAGGCGGCATTTTCCTCGTCAAACTTCAGGCCGACGATATGCAAGGTGCGTTTTTTCCAGGTGACGGAAATCTCCACACCATTGATAAAGGCGATGCCATGCTGCGCAGCAGCCTGCCTGGCCAGTGGCAAGCCACCAATGTCGTCATGGTCGGTCAGGCCAAGCACCCGCACACCGCGCGAGGCGGCATGTGCCACTAGCGCGTCAGGCGCAAGCACGCCATCGGAGACATTGGAATGACAATGTAAGTCTATTTCAGCTGGCACGGAATACCCGTCATCAATCACTTTGCAAACAATCTTAAATCATAGCAAAATAGCCGTTTTACCGATAGCGCAAAGGGATGTCCTTGAAAGTCTTTTTTGATTTACTGCCTGTAATCCTGTTTTTTGTGGGCTTCAAGTTTTATGGCATTTTCGCCGCCACTGCCATTGCTATCGCCACCACGCTCGCCATGATTATCTACAGCAAACTGCGCCACAACACTGTGGAGAAGATGCTGCTGGTGAATGGCGCCATCATTACCGTACTGGGCGGCATCACGCTATTGCTGCACGACAAGACCTACATTATGTGGAAACCCACCATACTGTACTGGATACTGGCTGGCGTACTCATTGTTTCCGAAATGTTTTTCGGCAAAAACCTGATCCGCAAGATGCTGGAAAAGGCGCTGCAACCGCCAGAGCCTGCTTGGCGCAAGCTCAATATCGCCTGGACATTGTTTTTTATCGTGCTGGGATTTATCAACCTGTACGTCGCTTTTCATTACAGCGAGGACACCTGGGTCAACTTCAAACTTTTCGGCACCACAGGGCTGATATTCGCATTTGCGATTGTCCAGACCTTGATGCTGAAGGATTACCTGATAGAAACTGACCAGGCTGACGAATAAACCATCGGAGAAACAACATGTGGTACGCCATCATGGCAGAAGACACCCCCAACAGCCTGGAGAAACGCCTGGCCAACCGCCCTGCGCATCTGGCACGGCTGCAGGCCTTGCAGGCCGAAGGCCGTTTGCTGCTGGCCGGGCCGTTTCCGGCTATCGACAGCGTAGACCCTGGGCCTGCGGGCTTTAGCGGCAGCCTGATCGTGGCCGAGTTTGACAATCTGGAAGCCGCACAAACTTGGGCAAATGCCGATCCATTCGTCGCGGCGGACGTTTATGGTAAGGTGACGGTGAAACCTTTTCGCAAAACCCTGCCCTAAGGCTTATGGCTTTAACCGAAACGATACACCAGCGCCTGAACGCGCTGGAACCGCAGCAGCTTGAAATACTTGACGACAGCGCCCTGCATGCCGGACACGCAGGCAACCAGGGCGGCGGACATTACACGATTCGAATAACAAGCTTGCATTTTTCCCAAAAATCGCCCATTATGCGGCATCGTTTAATTTATCAAGCACTTAGCGATTTAATTCCCGACAAAATTCATGCGTTGCGCATCATTGCCACCGCACCGGATGATTCCAAATAAGATACACCACATTTTTCATTCACAAGGATTTTTATGAAAATGAATAAAGTTATTGTTTCCCTATTTACCCTGGGCGCATTGTCTCTCACGACTGCCGTCTCTGCAGCGGATGCACCCGCCACTGTCAATGGCAAACCCATCAAACAGATTTGGGTGGATTACATCACCAAAGACGCCATTGCACGCGGCCAGAAAGCCGGTGACCCACTGAAGAATGCTGTCCTGAACGAACTGGTGGGCGCAGAACTGGCCGTGCAGGAGGCGCAACGCCTGGGCATGGACAAAACTCCGGATTATATCGTCAGCAGCGAGCTTTCCAACCGCAAGATTCTGGTCAATATGTTCCTGCAAGACCAGATGAAGAAAAATCCGATAACCGATGCCGACATCAAGTCCGCTTACGAGCAATACAAAAAAGAGCTTGGCGATAAAGAATACAACGCCAAGCATATCCTGGTGAAAACTGAAGGCGAAGCCAAAGACATCATCGCGCAGTTGGGTAAAAACGGTGACTTTGCAAAATTGGCCAAAGAAAAATCCATGGACCCAGGCTCCAAGGAAAAAGGCGGTGATTTGGGCTGGTTCTCCCCTGCTGGCATGGTGAAACCTTTTAGCGACGCCGTTACGGGTATGAAGAAAGGCGATGTAAGCGCCTCACCGGTACAAACCCAGTTCGGCTGGCACGTCATCAAACTGGTGGATTCCCGTGCGACACAGGTACCCCCATATGACAAGGTGAAAGATGGCCTGGAGCGTACCCTGCAACAGCGCAAACTGGAAAAGATCATGCTGGATTTAAAAACCAAGGCTAAAATTGAAGTTCCTGGGCTTGCAGCAGCCAAATAGCTGATTCAGGATAAAAAGGCTTACTTCGGTAAGCCTTTTTTTTGTTTGCTGCGTTTGAACAATCATGTTTCTTCAAAAATTATGTCATAATAAGAACCATTATTATTCTCAATCATCTTAACGGCTATGACACAACGACTGAGCCAATTGGCACCGGGCACCACTGCCACAATTGATGCAATCCATGCAGAACAATTATTGCACCAGCGCCTGTTAGCGCTTGGTTTCCGCACCGGCAGGAAAATCGAGATGATCCGTCGTGCCAATTTTCATGGCCCCTTGCAAGTCCGCATCGGCGCAACAGATGTTATCCTGCGTGAATCAGAAGCCAATTTAATCCAGATTCAGTAAATGAAACGCCTCGCACTGCTTGGCATGCCCAATACGGGCAAATCCACTCTGTTCAACCGCCTCAGCGGCGCCTCGGCGCGTGTCGGTAATTGGCCGGGCATTACGGTGGATCTGATGAGCGCGAAAATCCTGGCGGGCGGGCATATTACAGAACTCATTGATTTACCTGGCATTTACGACTTGCACGGCTTCTCCGATGATGAGCAAGTAGTACGCCACTTCCTGAGCAGCAATCCCGTTGACTTGGCGATTGTTGTGCTCAACACCTCACAGATTGACCGCCAGCTTTCGCTCGCACTGCAAATCCGCAATCTAGGCATCCCCGCTCTGGTGCTACTGAACATGCAAGATGAAGCCAAACGGGCGGGCATCACGCTTGATTCTGCAAAAATGTCGCAGGCACTAGGTTTGCCTGTACTCACGATCAGTGCCAAATATGGCGATGGCTGCCCTGAGGCCTTGCAGCATATCGGTCAGAGGCTCAACGACGCGGATATTGCCGTTGCGCCAGAAATCATCGCCAACAAGCTGCAAGCCGATACGCAAATCGAATCCGAGATGCACGAAATCGTTAAAAATACCGTGCAAATCCCGGCAAAACTCAATGACGCAACTACAGACAAAATCGACAAAGTGTTGCTGCACCCTTGGCTGGGTTTGCCGATTTTCTTTGCGGCGATGTTCCTGCTGTTCCAGTTCATCTTTACCGCCGGAAAACCCTTGCAGGACGGCATGAACTGGCTGCTGACCGAGTTCCGTACAATCGCGCTGGAACCCGCATTGGCAAGCGCTCCGGCATGGTTAAACGGCCTGCTGCTGGATGGCATTTATAACGGCATCAGTACCGTTGCGGCTTTTGTGCCCATCATCGTGCTGTTCTTTTTGGTGATGAGCATGGTGGAAGACAGCGGCTACCTCTCGCGAGCCGCTTTCCTGACCGATGCGCTGATGGCCAAGCTCGGCCTGGATGGCCGCGGCTTTGTGATGATGCTGATGGGCTTTGGCTGTAACGTACCAGCGCTGATGGGCACGCGTGTCATGCGCGCCCGCGGTATGCGGCTGCTGACCATGCTCACTATTCCGCTTTCACTCTGTTCCGCGCGCTTGCAAGTGTTCCTGTTCATGATCGCCATCCTATTCAACCCACAACAAGCGCCTTGGGTGATGTTTTCGCTGTATATGGCCAGTTTCGCCACTATCTTTTTGACGGCATTTTTGTTCAAAGGCCAGTTTCCCAACAAGGAGCCTTTTATCCTGGAGCTGCCACCCTACCGCTTCCCCACAGCGCGCCAGATATGGCTGCGCGGCTGGCAAGAGGTACGCCATTTCCTTATGCGCGCCACCAAATTCATCATCATCGGCGTGGTCATGGTGTGGCTGCTGACGCACTACCCCGCCGACGTAGCGCCCGCCAGCCAGGACACACTTGCAGGCAAAATTGGCTTGCTCTTCGCGCCGCTGCTGGAGCCTATCGGTATCAACAGCCAATTGGCCATCACCCTGATTTTCGGCTTTGTCGCAAAAGAGATCGTCATCGGCTCACTCGCCGTGATTTACGGCTTGCAGGGCGACGCCTTATCGCAGCAGATCGCCATGCATGTGGATTGGGTGCAAGGCATGAGCTTCATGCTGTTCACGCTCATCTACACACCCTGCCTTTCCACCATTGCCACACTCAAGAGCGAATCCAAAAGCAGCAAATTCATGTGGCTATCCATCGGCTGGTCGCTCGCACTGGCTTGGGTCGTCAGCTTCGCTTTCTACCAAACAGCACGCGCGCTGGGATATTAAAGCAAAAACTGCTGATTCTTTCATTGCCATTATCATTGCTCTGGAAACCGCATCCAGATGCGCCTTCCAGGGCAGATGTTTTGATAATGAACGCGCACGCGAAGCACACGAGCCCAAACGTCTCCGTCATCGCGCAAGATTGGCGCTTCTGGTAGAATATCGCTTTAAAAATTTGCGCTAATTCCTATAAATTTCGATATGTCCACCGTTCACATGTTGTCGCTGCGTGGCAGCGTCGCTTTGTCCCCGTTCCGCCTGTCCAAAATCATGGAGTCTTTGCGTGCCAGCGCACCCAATATTCAAGGCATCAGTACGGAATTCGTGCATTTTGCCTTTAGCCACCAAGTGCTGGCGGCTGATGACCAGACAAAACTGGCGCAAATCCTGACTTACGGCCCCAAAGACAGCGCGCATAACCAGCAAGGCGAGCTTTTGCTGGTCACGCCACGCATCGGCACCATCTCGCCGTGGGCATCACGTGCGACGGATATTGCCAAGAACTGCGGGCTCGACATTGTGCGGCTGGAACGCGGCATTGCCTACTATGTCAAAACTAGCAACGGTGCCCCGCTTAGCGCAGGCGAGAAAAAAGCCTTGCTGCCGCTGATACACGACCGTATGACCGAAACCGTGCTGGGCAAGCTGCAGGATGCAGAAAAGCTTTACCACGACGCCGAACCAAAACCATTGAGCACCGTGGACATTCTGACTGGCGGCAAAGCGGCCTTGCAGGCTGCCAATAGCGAAATGGGCTTGGCGCTTTCGCCCGACGAAGTGGATTATTTGCTCGAAAATTACCAAAAAATGGGACGCAATCCGACCGATGTCGAGCTGATGATGTTCGCACAGGCCAACTCCGAGCATTGCCGCCATAAGATTTTCAATGCCGACTGGGTGATCGACGGCGTGAAGCAGGATAATTCCCTCTTCGGCATGATACGCAACACGCACAAGCTCAATCCCGGCAAAACCGTGGTGGCGTATGCGGATAATGCCTCGATTGTCGCATATGACGATGCAAAACCTGTGCAGCGTTTCTACCCAAACGATAAAGGCGAATACGGCTTTAACACGCAAGCCATGCACTACCTGATGAAAGTGGAGACGCACAACCATCCGACCGCGATCTCCCCTTTTGCAGGTGCGGCGACTGGCGCAGGCGGTGAGATTCGCGATGAAGGTGCGACTGGCAGCGGCTCCAAGCCCAAAGCTGGTTTGACCGGATTTTCGGTTTCCAATCTGAATATTCCCGGCTTTAACCAGCCTTGGGAAAAACCCTACGGCAAGCCAGGACGTATCGCATCACCGCTGCAAATCATGATTGACGGCCCACTTGGCGGCGCGGCCTACAACAACGAGTTTGGCCGCCCGAATATCGCTGGATACTTCCGCACGTTCGAGCTGGAAGTCCCTTCAAATAACGGCAAGGGCGAAGTCCGTGGCTACCACAAACCGATCATGCTGGCAGGCGGTGTAGGCAATATCACTGCCGATCATTCCAAAAAGAACCCGATCCCGCCCGGCGCGGCCTTGATTCAACTTGGCGGTCCAGCCATGCTGATCGGTTTGGGCGGCGGCGCCGCTTCCAGCATGGATACTGGCTCAAATACCGAGAATCTGGATTTTGATTCCGTGCAGCGTGGCAACCCGGAACTGCAACGCCGCGCGCAGGAAGTCATTGACCGTTGCTGGCAACTGGGTGACAAGAACCCGATCCTGAGCATCCACGACGTCGGTGCGGGCGGCATTTCCAACGCCTTCCCGGAACTGGTGAATGACGCCAAGGTGGGCGCTTTATTCGAATTGCGCAACGTACATAACGAAGAGCCCGGCATGTCGCCCAAAGAGCTGTGGAGCAATGAGGCACAGGAACGCTATGTAATGGCCGTAGCCAAAGAAGATTTGCCGCGCTTCGAGGAAATCTGCGCGCGTGAGCGCTGTCCATTCGCTATCGTCGGTTACGCCACGGAAGAGCGTCATTTGACGGTCTCCGACAGCCATTTTGGCAACAAGCCAGTGGACATGGATTTGAGCGTGCTGCTTGGCAAACCGCCAAAAATGACGCGCGATGTGAAATCGCTTAAACCCAAACTAAACGCGTTTGACACTGCCAAAATTGACATCAAGGATGCAGCATATCGTGTGCTGCGCTTGCCGGGTGTGGCCGACAAGACTTTCCTCATCACCATTGGCGACCGCACCGTGACCGGCTTGATCGCACGCGACCAGATGGTTGGCCCTTGGCAAGTGCCGGTGAGTGATGTCGCCGTCACGATTGCAGGCTTCCAGGCCAACATGGGTGAGGCATTTGCGATTGGCGAAAAAGCGCCGCTCGCCCTGATAGACGCCCCGGCCAGCGGCCGCATGGCGATTGGCGAAGCGATTACCAATATTGCAGCGGCGCAAATCGATGACATCGGCAACCTGAAACTTTCCGCCAACTGGATGGCTCCCGCCGGACACCCGGGCGAGGACGCTGCCTTATTCGCGACCGTAAAAACGGTTGGCATGGAATTGTGCCCGCAACTGGGCATTTCGATTCCGGTCGGTAAAGACTCCATGAGCATGAAGACCGTTTGGAACGAGGACGACAAGGACAAAGCCGTCACCGCCCCGATTTCCTTGGTAGTCACCGCGTTTGCCGATACGCCGGATGTGCGCAAAACGCTCACGCCACAACTGCGCACAGATGTCGATTCCAAGCTAATTCTGATTGATTTGGGCAACGGAAAACAGCGCATGGGCGGTAGCGCCCTGGCGCAGGTGTATAGCCAGCTGGGCGATGTCGCGCCGGACGTGGACAACCCGCAACAACTCAAAGCGTTTTTTGCGGCGATTCAGCAATTGAATGCCGACAACAAGCTGCTGGCCTACCATGACCGTAGCGATGGCGGCTTGTTTGCCACCTTGGCCGAGATGGCCTTTGCCGGAAGAGCAGGCCTGGAAGCCAATCTGGATGCGGCTTCTGGCGATGCCGTTTCTGCACTGTTTAATGAGGAGTTGGGCGCTGTGATTCAAGTGCGCGCCAGCGATGCAGAAGCGATTGCGGCCAACCTGAACGCCACATTGGGCAAAGTTGCGCAACTCATCGGCAAAGTCACGCAAAACCATCAAATTCAAATTTCAGTCAACGGCAAACCGGTGTTGGACGAATCGCGCGTTGATTTGCATCGCGCATGGTCGGAAACCACCTACAAGATGCAAAGCCTGCGCGACAACCCAGTTTGCGCACAGCAGGAATATGACCGTATTCTGGATACGCAAGATGCTGGTATGCATGTTCACACAACCTTCAACATAAATGAAGATGTGGCTGCCCCTTACCTGAGCCTGAACCGCCCGCGCATGGCGATTCTGCGCGAGCAAGGCGTGAACGGCCAGGTGGAAATGGCTGCAGCGTTTGACCGCGCCGGGTTTGCCGCCGTGGATGTACACATGAGCGACATCATTGCAGGCCGCACTTCGCTGAAAGATTTCGCCGGTTTGACGAATTTGGCGCGTTCTTCAACCGTGCCGATACCTTTGCGCTAGGCATTTGCAACGGCTGCCAGATGATGAGCAACCTGCACAGCATCATCCCCGGCACTGCGCATTGGCCGCACTTTGTAAGAAATAAATCCGAGCAGTTCGAGGCGCGCTTTGCGATGGTGGAAGTGTTGGAATCGCCTTCGCTGTTCTTTAACGGCATGGCTGGAAGCCGCATGCCGATTGCCATTGCACATGGTGAAGGATTTGCGGAATTTTCTGACGCGAGCGCTGTCAATAGTGTGCTGGAACAAAAACTCGTGACATTGCGTTATATCGACCACGCGTCAACGCCGACTGAAGTGTATCCGTTCAACCCCAATGGCTCGCCACTGGGAATTACCGGACTCACTAGCACAGACGGGCGATTTAGTATTATGATGCCGCATCCTGAACGCGTATTCAGAGCGGCACAACATAGCTGGCGCCCGGATGGTTGGCAGGAAGACGCACCGTGGATGCGCATGTTCCGCAATGCAAGAAAATTTGTAGGCTAATTATTTGGGATTAGGAGACCAAGAAACATGAAATTTTTTAAAGCAGTATTGATGGCCTTTGCTTTGCTGTTTGCTATCACCAGTCAGGCAGGCACGTTGACGGATGACGAGTATATGGAGCTTTCCGGCGCGCTGACTGACGGCCAACTCGACATCGTAAAAAAATATATCGACAAAGACCCTACTTTGCTGAGCTACAGCTTTTATGCTTGGCAGCCACTACAAATGGCGGCCAACCATAACCAGTTAGCTGTAGTGAAATATCTGGTGGAAAAAGGCGCGGACAAGAACTACGCACACCCCGCCAGCAAAATGACCGCTTTCCATCTGGCTGCGTTTAACGGCTTTGATGACGAAGTGAAATACCTGGCCGCCAGCGGCGCTGACATCAACAAAAAGATGAAAGGCGGCGTATCCCTGATTCGTGTGATTAAAGACGAAGGCAACACCAAAATGGTGGAATTACTCACCAAACTGGGTGTAAGTGAAGAAGGTTGTGAAGGGCAATGCTTCTAAAACAAAGTGCCTGAATGAACAAGGTGTGTGATGAAAGTCACACACCTTTTTTATTGCCTGTTTAAAATCTGCATATCATTACAATAAATCCATGAGGGTACGCTGATGACAAGCCAATTTAAACACGTGCTGGCCACCGCCTTGCTGCTGATTCCCGCAGCAAGCCAGGCCAACGATACTGACAACATCCACATACGCAGTCTCGCGGCCTCCTGCGCCGCTTGCCACGGCACCCATGGCAACACGGTGCATCCGGGTGATAAATCGCCGAAAGGCAAAGCCACGCTGGCGGGAATGGACAAAGATCATTTCATGCAGCAACTCAATGCGTTTAAAGACGGGAAACGCACTTCCACCGTCATGCATCACCACGCCAAGGGGTTGAACGCAGAGGAAATCGAGCAACTGGCCGCCTTTTTTGCCGCGCAAAAGCCGAACCCGCCACAAACATTGAAACACGAGAAACTGGGGGCGAATCATGACTGATTTCAGCGCAAACCGCCGCCAGTTCATTCAAACCGGCATCGTGCTATCTGCCGCACCGTTGCTGGCTTCCGGCTGTGCCAGCCTCAGCAGTAAAAACACCATTGGCCGCGTGGTCGTCATCGGTGGCGGCTATGCAGGGCTTGCCGCTGCAAAATATGTCCGCATGTGGAGTGCGGGCGACATCGAAGTCGTGCTGATCGAGCAGAACAAACAGTTCGTCTCCTGCCCATTGAGCAATCTGGTGCTGGGCGGCAGCAAAACCATCGACGACCTGACGTTTGGCTATGGCCTGACCGAGAAAAATCACGGTATTCGTTTTGTACATGACACAGTAACCGCCATAGATGCGGCTTCCAGACGCATCCAGATGCAGCGCGGCGAGATTACGTATGACCGCCTGATTATCGCGCCGGGCATTGATTTCAACTATGAAAGCCTGCCCAACCTGGCAACGCCTGACGCACAAAAACTGATTCCGCACGCGTGGAAAGCAGGCTGGCAAACCGTCAGCTTGCGCAAACAGCTGGAAGCGATGCCAGACGGCAGCATATTTGCCATCAGCATCCCCAAGGCGCCCTATCGCTGCCCGCCGGGGCCTTATGAGCGCATTTGCCAGGTGGCAAGCTATTTCAAGGCGCACAAACCCAAAAACAAAATCATCGTGCTGGATGCCAACCCGGAGATTATTTCCAAGAAAGGCTTGTTCAATAAAGTCTTTAACGAAACGTATGCCGGGATTGTGGATTACCGCCCCAACAATGCACTGGTGAGCGTGGATGTTGCCAGCAAAACCGTCACCACCGAGTTCGACAAAGTGCAAGCCGATGTGCTGAACGTGATTCCGCCACAGCGCGCAGGCAAAGCCGCTCAAATTGGAGGGGTGCGCAATGTGGACGACCGTTGGTGCGAAGTGGATTTCCTGACGTATGAATCCAAAGTCGCGCCGCATATCCACGTGATTGGCGATGCGATTGACAGCGGCTTGCCGAAATCCGCCCACATGGCCACCAACCAGGCCAAGATTTGTGCTTCTGCAATCGTCGAACTGATGCACCACCGCGCCCCGGATCCTGCGCCGGTGTTCGCCAACACCTGCTACAGCTTTGTGGATGCCACACAGGCCATGCACGTGGCGCATGTGTATCGCTACAACCCCAACACCAAAATCATGGTGCCTGCCGAAGGCGGTGGCGTCTCCAGCAAGCCAAGCGCAGACGAAGGGGAATTTGCCAACACCTGGGCGGTCAATATCTGGACAGATATATTGACTTAGGTATTTGAAGAGTATGCTGGATGCAATCGTCTCTAAACTTAGCGCTCTGCTTACGCTAGGCATCTGCAGCATTCCTAACGTGGGCTGCGCCAATGCGGCAGATGTCGCCGCGTTGCCCGCGAACCTGCCGTTGAAACTGCCGCCGGGCTTCACGGTTAGCATCTACGCCAAATTGGACGGGGGTGGTCCCGAATATTTCACCGGGCCGCGCATGATGGATTTTGACAAAAGCGGCAACCTGTATGTTACTACTGGCCGAAGCAATCGGCTCTTCATGCTGCCGGATGCCAATAAAGACGGGCTTGCCGAGACACCTGTTCTGGTATCGGACAAACTCAATGCGCCCAATGGACTGACTTTCGTGGGCGACAACTTGCTGGTCGCCAATGAAGATGGCGTAGTCAAACTCACACAAAAGAACGGCGCATGGTCTGCACCCCAAGCCTTCATCAGCAACTTGCCCACGGGCGGGCATACGCTCAAAACCATCAAAGTTGGTCCGGATAACTTTTTGTACCTGAATGTCGGCTCCAGCTGCAATGTGTGCGTAGAGAACGACCCTTTACGCGCGACCATACTGCGCTATACGCTGGATGGAAAACCAGCAGGCTATTTGGAAACCGTTGGCCGGCATGCGCCGATTCCCGTCTGGACGCGTGGCTTGCGCAATAGTCAGGGCTTTGCCTGGCATCCGCAAACCGGCGCGATGTACGCCGCCAACAATGGCGCAGATATGCGGAGCGACAAGAAAAACGACAAGGTGAATGACGAGATTCCGCCCGAGCATTTGAACAAGATTGAACCCGGCAATCACTACGGCTGGCCTTATTGCTGGGGCAAGGCGGAAAACGGCGGCATGGTGCAGGATCCGAATTTTGTCGGTGAAACAGACTTCTGTAAAAGTGCCACGCCGCCTGCTATCACATTTATCTCGCACAGCACGCCGATTGGAATCACGTTTTTGGATAAAGCCAGTTTCCCAGCAGAATATAAAAACGATGCTATTGTGGCATTGCATGGCTCATGGAACCGCCAACAGCCCAGCGGCTACAAACTGGTACGCGTGAAATTCAAAAATGGCGAGCCGAAAGAAGTGATGGATTTCGCTACCGGCTGGCTCAATAACAACGAAGCCTGGGGTCGCCCGGTGGATGTTGTGGTAGGAACCGATGGTGCCCTGTATGTGTCTGACGATAGGTCTGGTATCATTTATCGCATCACTTACAACACCAGCCAGAAATAAGGTGCATATGTTAAAAAATATTTGCAAATGGCTGTGCCTTGCCTCGCTAGGCTTAAGCCCGTTTGCGATGGCCGAAAGCACATCCGGCACGCTTTTATACATTCAGCCATTTGAGTATACCAACCCGATACGCTTGTGGCATTACAGCCTCAACTACTGGTTTGAACAAGGACCAATTGTAGAGAAACTCGCACTGGAAAAATTCTCCCAGAAGTTTGGCGAAGTCTCCATGTGCGAAAGCAACCAAACCGGCAAAATGCTGGTCTGGCTGCAACCCAAAATGTTCTATAACCCGCAAGTACAGCAGTTTTATGGCAAAATCGTTGCCAACGTATACAGCGGAATGGGTAAGCAAGTTGCTAACTATATTGGCGAAGCGCATGCACCTGGCTATCTGGATATTTATCCGGAACAAGCTATCGAGAAATCCTACACATTGGCGCTGGATGACTTGATAGCGAAAATGCAGGCCGACCCGCGATTAAGTGACATGCCACAAAATGGTACTGCTAACGAGAGCACCCCATGTAGCATGGTCACCTTGCTGCCGGTGCCAAAGGTTCGCGCCACATCTTTCTAATTATTTATTTTTAAAGGCTTTACCATGAGAAAACTGCTCTTATTAACCATGCTCGCTTGGACTTGTGGCGCACAGGCAAAAGCGCCGGCCGTGCCCAAAATTACCGGATTAAAAATGCCGGAATCTGTCGTTCAAGCGAAAGATGGCGCCATCTATATCTCGGAAATCGGCGAATTCAATGGCGATGGCGACGGGCAGATCAGCAAAGTCGATAAACACGGCAACGTGACGGTTTTTGCCAAAGGCATGAACGACCCGAAAGGCTTGGCTATCATTGGCGACAAGTTGTATGTGGCTGACAAAACCAAGGTGCTGGAAGTGAGCAAAGACGGCTCTTGGCGCGTATTTATAGACGAAAACGCCTTTCCGGCAAAGCCTCAGTTCCTCAACGATCTGGAAGCAGATAAAAGTGGCAACTTGTATATCAGCGACAGCGGAGACTTAAAAAAAGGCGGTGCAATTTACAAGATTGCGAAAGATGGTACCGTAACGACAATTGCAGATAGCAAGAACCCCGACATCCTCGCCCCAAACGGCTTACTGTTTGAAGGCCGTAACAATTTACTTGAGGTCGATTTTGCCAGTGGGATTCTCTACCGCGTCAACTTAAGCACCGGCGCCACCAGCAAAGTGGCCGAAGGCTTTGGCGGCGGCGACGGGGTTATCAGAGGTAAATCCGGCCGAATCTATGTCAGCGACTGGCAAAACGGCAATGTGTATCAAGTCACCGCAGGCAAAGCCCGCTTGCTGAAAGGCGGCTACAAATCCGCAGCCGACATCGCCATTAGCCAAGATGGTGCCACCATTCTGGTGCCAGACATGAAAGCAGGCGAAATGGACATGCTGCCAGTGAAGTAATTCGCCTTAAAAAAACAGAAAAGCCACGCTTTTAGCGTGGCTTTTTGATTGCACTCGCTTTTGATTATTTAGCTGGTGCTTGCTCGGCTGGTTTAGCGTCAGCTTTGGCAGCTGCGGCTGGTTTGGCAGCATGCTTATGTTTTGCATGATGTTTGCCTTGTGCAGCAAAAGCGCCTGAAGAAATAGCCAACAATGCAGCCATCAAAATCACAGATATTTTTTTCATATTAAAAATCTCCAAAATTTAAAAATCGTTTGGATCAGACTACTTAGCCGTTTTCTCAGTTTCTGATGTCTTTTTTACATCATCCTTTAATGATTTGGTTTTTTTCGCCGGAGCAGCTGTGTGTTTTTTCATTGCGTCGGTTTTTACTGCCTCCGCCTTTGCTGGAGCAGCTTTAGCCGCATCTGCAGCCGGTGCAGCTGCATAGGTGTTTGCTGCAAAAAGACTTACAATGGTGACTAACAATATTTTTTTCATCGGTAGAACTCCTAAGTGTTAAAAGTTGGTTTATGAATCACGTCGAATACGCTTATCACGTATGCCACTATACGAGCTGAAACTTACAGCAACCTTACGACTCGAAAAACCATGCGAATTCTATTGGCTGAAGATGACACGATACTTGCAAAGGGGTTAATCAGCTCGCTTACACAAGTCAATTATGCAGTCGACCATGTGTCCAACGGACTGGATGCAAAGACCATGCTACAAGATTGTGTCTATGATTTAGTCATACTTGATATCGGCCTGCCAAAAATAGACGGGCTCGAGGTTCTGAAAAAAATACGCCAGCAAGGTAATAAAGTTGCTGTGATGATATTAACAGCACGGGATGCCGTGGAAAGCCGCGTCATGGGTCTTGACCTGGGCGCAGATGATTACCTAACCAAACCGTTCAATCTGGATGAACTGGAAGCGCGGATACGCGCGCTGATACGGCGTGGGAAAATGGGTAGTAACATGCCACTGATATGCGCCGAGCTGACGCTGGATACAGCCAACAAGCTGGCTTTCAATCACGACAAACCTCTTAACCTGTCCGCGCGGGAGCTTGGCCTGCTGGAAGCACTGATGTTGCGAGTCAACAAAGTTGTCAGCAAAGAACATCTGTTGGAATCCGTCTGCAACTGGGACGATGAGATTGGCGACAATGCCATCGAAGTTTACATTCATCGCTTGCGCAAAAAAATAGCCCCTACTGGCGCGCAGATACGCACCATTCGCGGGCTGGGTTATATGCTCGAAACGATCTGACACTATGCCAAAAACACCGCGATTCAGTTCGCTAAAGAGACAGCTGGTGTTATGGGTGTTGGCGCCACTTATCTTATTGCTGGCTGGCAGCGCGATGATTTCATATTACCGCGCCCTGCACTTTGCCAATCTGGCTTATGACAGCTCCCTGTTCCGCGCTGCACTAGCGCTGGCAGATCAAGTAGATGTTATCAATGAAACCGTCGTTATCAACCTGCCCCAGGTCGCCAAAGATTTACTGGAATATGACAAGGACGATGTTGTCTATTACCGCATCTCCGCGCCGGATGGCCGCTTGGTGCTGGGAGAACCCGCATTGCGCCTGCCCGCCAGGCCGCCCAAACCGGGCGACCACCGCTACTATGATGATAGCCTGAAGAACGATTCGGTGCGGGTCGTGGCCTTTTCATTGCCAATAGAAAACAGTCCGCTAAACGGCAATATCCTGGTTCAGGTGGCAGAAACCACCGCCAAGCGACAAGCGATGGTCACAGAGATTGTGAAGGAAATGCTAATTACCGAGCTGCTTATCATGCTGCTGGCGCTCGCCTTGATTTTTTTTGGTATCTCGCATGGCCTGAAACCACTGCAATTGCTGCAGCAAGCCATTCACGACCGCTCGCACCGCGATTTGAGCGATCTGAGCACCCACGATGCACCAAGCGAGATTCGGCCATTGCTGGACGCCATGAATGGCCTGCTGGGCCGCTTGCGCGAGTCTATCCGGCTTCAGCAAAGGTTTATTGCCGATGCCTCGCATCAATTGCGCACACCGGTTGCCGGATTAAAAACCCAGGCAGAGCTTGCCTTGCGCGCCAAAAGCCAACAGGATGCCCGCGAACATCTTACGTTGATTCAAACCAGTGCAGACCGGCTTTCGCATTTATTGCAACGTTTGTTATCTCTGGCCGCCGTTGACTCTAACTCCGGCAAAACCTTGAAACCCGGCCAGGTCGATCTGGCGCAATTGGCGCGGGAAACGATTGAAGATTTGCTATCGAAAGCAGGCAAGAAACATTTGGATCTGGGGCTGGATATGCAAACCGCACATGCCAGCATCACCGGCGATGTCCAACTGCTGCGAGAGATGCTTTCCAACTTGATAGATAACGCAATCTGCTACACGCCAGACCGTGGCACCATTACCGTAAGCCTGCAAAACACCCACGGCTTGGTTACGCTTTCCGTGATGGATAACGGTATCGGGATTCCCCAACAGGAGCGCGAACATGTGTTCGAGCGATTTCACCGCCTGGCAGAAAATGACGGGCAAGGCTGCGGCCTTGGCTTGGCCCTCGTCAAAGAGATTGCAGACGCACATCATGCCGAAGTGAAAATCACCGACGGCCTGCCCAACCCGAATGCGGCGCATGGGCACGGCACATGTGTCAGCGTGACTTTTGACCAGACATCTTTCCCGGCATCCGACACATGACAGAACTCCGCCAAACCGCCTTGCAATTGCTGTGCACGTCAGATTGCCAAACCAAACTTGCTGGCGTGCTGGCGTTGCACACCGCCAATCTTGAAATCCACGCCCAACCCGTGCCAAGCCCCATGCCGGGCATTCCCGGCAAGCCCGAAAAACCGCTGCTTGTGCCGCCTACCGAAGTCGAGAAACGATCCATGCGCACCGTGGAAGGCCGCGCGGCGCTGGTACATGCGCTTGCCCATATCGAGTTCAATGCCATCAATCTGGCGCTGGATGCGATTTGGCGCTTTGCCGACATGCCGGAACAATATTACCGCGACTGGCTGCAAGTAGCGCAGGAAGAGGCCTACCACTTTAGCCTGCTGGAAGGTCATTTGCAAAGCTTGGGCTTTCATTATGGCGATTTCACCGCGCACAACAGCCTGTGGGAAATGGCAGAGCACACCAAAGATGATGTGCTGGCGCGCATGGCTTTGGTGCCGCGCACACTGGAAGCGCGCGGGCTGGATGCCAGCCCGCCGCTACGTAACAAGCTGGCGCAGATTGGCGACATCAAGGCTGCGGAGATACTGGATATTATCTTGCGCGACGAGATCGGGCATGTCGCCATCGGCAACCGCTGGTTTAACTGGCTGTGCGCACAACGGGGGCTGGAGCCGGTGGCGACTTATCAACAACTTGCCGCGCAATACAAGGCACCCAAACTGCGCCGCCCGTTCAATCTGGAAGCCCGCCGCAAAGCGGGCTTTAGCGAGAACGAGTTAGCGCTTTTAGAAGAGCGCTAGAGCAAAGGCGCTTCCTTCTCCCCCTGCTCATACACCACATGCGCACGCCCAACGATGAGCGGATCCAATGCGCCAATACGCGTTAAATCCTTCTTCGCATACGGTAGCTTATGCAACACGTAGCGCATCGCGTTCAAGCGGGCGCGTTTTTTACAATCCGACTTGATTACTGTCCAAGGCGAATCCGCAGTGTCGGTGTAAAAGAACATCGCTTCTTTGGCTTTGGTGTAATCTTCCCATTTGTCCAGAGATGCCAAATCAATCGGGCTGAGTTTCCATTGCTTGAGCGGGTGTACCTGACGCTCCTTAAAGCGGCGGCGTTGCTCCTTGCGGCTAACCGAGAACCAGAATTTAACGAGATGGATGCCGCTGCGTATCAGGTTACGCTCAAACTCTGGTGCCTGACGCATGAATTCGTTGTATTCGTCGTTGCTGCAAAAACCCATCACACGCTCAACCCCGGCGCGGTTGTACCAGGAGCGGTCGAACAGCACAATCTCGCCTGCACTGGGCAAATGCTGGATATAACGTTGGAAATACCACTGACCTCTTTCTAGTTCGGTCGGTTTTTCCAGCGCCACCACGCGCGCACCGCGCGGGTTAAGATGCTCCATCATGCGTTTGATGGTACCGCCCTTGCCTGCCGCATCGCGCCCTTCAAACAGAATCACCACGCGCTGCCCGGATTCTTTCACCCAAGCCTGCAACTTAAGCAGCTCCACTTGCAGCGAATATTTCTGCTTCTCGTAATTCTTGCGCAACATGAGGTTTTTGTATGGGTAGCCGCCCTCGCGCCAATCATCCGAAAGTTCGTCATCGGGGCTGTTCTTTTTCTTGACCATTGGCAAAGGGCGATCTACCAATGCCTTGCGCAGAATCTCCGCGTCATCGGGCGATGTGCCTTCGACAATCGCCTCCAGCGTCTTGGCGATTTCGGTCGCGGGCAAGCCTTTCAGGCGCTGTGCAATATCCTGAATCGCAGCAACTTGAGATTCCTTGGCGCCTGCGTCGGCTTCATCTGCGGTAAATTGCGCAATTGCCGCCGCGGAGAGTTTTGGCGCGCGGTCGCCCTGCTGCGCCTTGCGCGCCCGGCTTGCAGGCTTGTTAGTAGGTTTGTTGACGCTTGAAGCGCGGACTGGTTTATCTGACAAATCATCCATAAGACACCTTCCTGCCTAACTATAAACAGTTTATCCTACACCCATGGCGAGAAAGATACTTGATGTTTATCAAGTCGGGTGGGAATCAATACCCAAGCGCAAACCAGCGTTAAAGCGTGAGCAGATTCGCGGCGCCATCCAGCCCGGAATGGTTCAACGCATAAGTGGCCTGCTGCTGCACCACAGGCTTGGCGTGATAAGCAATGCCGATACCGGCGGCTGCCATCATTTTCAGGTCATTCGCGCCATCGCCAATGGCAATGGTTTGCTCGGGCTTTAATCCCAGCTGGTCACGCAAATTCACCAGCTCATCGGCCTTGCGTTGCGAATCCACAATATCACCCAAAATATTGCCGGTGAGTTTGCCGTCCACGATTTCCAGCGTGTTCGATACCGCGTAATCCAGCCCAAGCAACGCTTTCACGTGGTTGGCAAATTGGGTGAACCCGCCGGAAACCACCATGGTTTTGATGTTGTTGACTTTGCACGCGGCAATCCACTCCTCCGCGCCGGGGTTGAACTTCAGGCGTTCTTCTATCACGCGGTACAGCGCCTCTTCCGGCAAGCCTTTTAGCAGGGAAACACGCTTGCGCAAGCTGGCGGCAAAATCCAGCTCGCCGCGCATGGCGGCCTCGGTGATTTCTGAAATCTGCGGCTTGATGCCGATCATGTCTGCAATCTCGTCGATGCACTCGATACTGATGAGCGTGGAGTCCATATCCATCACCGCCAAACCAAACCTGTCCAAGCGCTGCGCAGCCGGTACCAGCGCGCAATCAAATTTCTGACTAGCACAGAAGGCTTTTGCCGCCGCCACGTCATCGGTATTCACCGGCAGATAATACGCATGCTCGGCAATTTGCACGAACTGCGTGTGTACCCCCAGCAAACCGTGAATGTGCTGCAAATGCGCCATCGTTACAGCGCGACCTTGAACCACTAAACGCATATATCCTAACCTTAACTAAGAAAATAAAACTGAAGCTCGATACAGTACAAACACCAGCGCTATAAGCAGCAAAGGAGTATCCATCCTGGGTTGCCAACAGCCAGCACGGTGGTATACAACTAGGTATGGAGCTGTCAATAACCAGTTCGCCACGGCAAAAGAAGCTACCACTCCCAAAGTGCCGAAATAGTGATGCCCAACATACATGAGACCTATCTGCGTTATGATCGTGAACGCCTGCAGAATCGTATTTGCCTTCACCATACCTTTCGCCGTCAGCACACCTAAGTAAGACCCGCGGATCATCATCGGGAAAGTCCCCATCGAAACCAATATCAGCATTTCTCCTGCGCCTTGATAGCGCTCGTCATAGATCAGGTCGATAACTTCCTGTCCCCAAAGCACCATCGCCGTTGCAATCAAATAACCAGGAACTATCAAATACAATCTGGTTTTGGCTAATGCAGATGGCAATCTTTCCGGATGTTGGCGAATGATTTCCGAATAAGCCGGCAACAAGATTTTCAATGCCAGCTGAGTCATCATTTGCCAGAACATCATCGCAATCATGCTTGCCAGCGTATAAAAGCCCAGCATCCGCACATCCAACAACTTGGCAACGATAAGCTTGTTACCCTCCCCGGAAAAGAAAGTCAGCACGGAGTTCAAGAACAGCCACTTGCCAAGGCCAAATATCTCCAAAAAAGATGGTTGATGCCATGCAAAACGGTTACCCACTCCGGGAAGCAAATAATGACTAGCCCAAGTGCTCGCAATCGAATTTGCCAGCCCCCCTATCACAATGGCCCAGACACTATGATATTGCCATGCAAGAAAAACGGTGACCACGAGTCCAAATATGTAGGCTGCCAGGTCAATTATCGTATTATGCTTGATTCTAAGCGCACGATTAGCGACGATCACCTTGGTTGAGCGAAAACTCTGGATTAGCATGCCCAATGCGACTACAGGTAATATCTCCATCAGCATAGGTTGTTGATAAAACTCAGCAACCGCGCCCGAAACAGCTATCGCAACCAAAAACAAAATCACGCCTCGCATAATCTGCAATGTCCAAGCAGTATCCAGGAATTCAGGATCCTCCCCCTTTTTGTGCTGGATAATGCTGGTATTGATACCCAGATCCGACAATAAATTGATTCCAACCCCGATGGTTTGCACGATTGCAATCAACCCCCACGCCTCCGGAAACAGCAGGCGAGTCAGTAGCAGGTTTGAGCCAAATCTGAGCAATTGCTGAATGCCGTAATTTACCATCACCCAGAAACCTGAATCGAATACACGCTGTTTAAGAGTTTGCGCCATGATTATGACTGATTAAGGTGTATTCGCTTTATCCAGAAAATGTTTGAGCGTTGCCAAGCTGGCTTGCTTGAGAGGTTCCAAACGGTCGAAATTCGAGTGGGAAAGTGCAAGCTCGGCCTTACGCAGCAAATCGCCCGGACGCAACTCCAGCAGATCAAACCCATAGCCGTAGGTTCCAGCTTGCTGCTGTTCTGGCATCTGGTCCGGCAGCATCATATTGCGCCATTCCACAGTCTGTGCAAAGCCAATCAATTTCGGATGATATGCCAACCCGACAAAAGGTACACGACTGCTATATGCCATCACACAGCCATGTAAACGCGAGGACACAACCAAACTGGCACGGTCGAACACATGATGAACCTCTCGCGCATTCAGCGTATCCGGCATACATAACATCTCTACATCGGGTGCTGTCTTCTGGATTTGCGCCATAATACGGGCGTGCTCTTCATTATCGTTGTCGTGTTTACCCGTCATAGAAACAAACACAATAGGCATTTCCAGACGCAACGACAAATCGCGCAGTTCGGCACTTATCCACACCATCCACGCCGACTGATTGGCCCAACGTGGCGCCAGACATACTGCGATATATTGGGGGGGTAGTTTTATATCGGTAAGCGATGGGGCGGGCTGATGCCACAACACCAAATCACCCACCGTCTGCACTTTTTTGTTGGGAAGAATCTGCTTAATCACTTGTTCCGATAACGAGTCACGCGCATAAATGCAACTGATTGGCCGCAAAAGGAATTTGAGTTTCTGCCTGAACCACCACTTGTACTGAACTCCGGCGTCGGCAGACACTGCCAGTAAGCTGGCGCATTCGGTATAGGATTTACTCAACAATGTTCCGCAACGTACCACTGTCGCATTATCCCGATTTTCAAAGATACCGCCGCCACTCATTAACACCGGACTACCCTTAAGCGCATCCAACCTTTGGGAGTCCGCATCACCGAGACTAAGCGTGTTGTTATCGTCCACACGATCATAACGCGCCACCCGATGAATATGGTATGAATAGCCCAAATGATTAAGCATATCCTCAATTGATTCCGGAATCGCCTCATCCCCGGCATTACCGTAACCAAAAGATCCACAAACCACTAGATTTTTCTGCACAATATCAATCATCAATTAAAGCCGTGATTATAACAGTTGATTCCTTCCGGATACGTTGTAGATTAAGCTAGAAGCTTCGTTGCCGTGCATAGCGTTGATTGTTGTCCTTATTTACTATGTTTTCTCTGGCATCAAAGCCGCTTTTGCGCGAAAATACGCGCTTAATTAAAAACCATATTCCAAATGAATCTTCACGAATATCAAGCCAAAGCATTATTGCAAAAATATGGTCTGCCTACGCCTGTCGGCGTTGTGGCCGATTCCGCAGAATCCGTACGCGCCGCCACGGGCAACATCAGCTCAAACGCATGGGTGGTGAAAGCGCAAATCCACGCCGGTGGCCGTGGCAAAGCGGGTGGCGTAAAGGTGGTGAAATCCGCCGAGGAAGCCGTCGCTATCGCCAACAGCCTGCTGGGCAACAAACTGGTGACTTACCAGAACGCGCCGGACGGTCAGCCGGTGCATCAGGTGCTGGTGGAAGAAACGCTGCCGATTGCACGCGAGTTGTACCTTTCCATGCTGGTAGATAGATCCTTAGAACGCGTGGTAGTGATTGCCTCTGCGGCAGGCGGCATGGATATTGAGGAAATTGCGGCCAAGCACCCGGAGCAGATTTTGCAGGAAGTATGCGACCCGTTGAACGGCCTGGTGGACTTTCAGGCACGCAATGTCGCGTTCCGACTGGGCTTGAGCGGCGACCAGATTGGCGCGTTCACCAAGCTGCTGAAAGGCCTGTATAAACTCTTTAAAGACAATGACTTGAGCCTGCTGGAGATCAATCCGCTCATCGTCACCACAGATGGCAAACTGGTCGCGCTGGATTGCAAGATGAGTGTGGACGACAACGCGCTGTATCGCCAAAAAGCACTGGCCGAACAACGTGATATGAGCCAAGAGGATGCCAAGGAAGCCGCTGCACACGAAGCGGGCATCAATTACATCGCGCTCAACGGTAATATCGGTTGCATGGTCAACGGCGCCGGTTTGGCAATGGCGACGATGGATTTAATCAAACTGCATGGCGGCGAACCCGCCAACTTCCTCGATGTGGGCGGCGGCGCAACAGCGGAAACCGTGAGCAAAGCGTTCAAGATCATCCTTGCTGACCCAAATGTAAAAGCCATTTTAGTCAACATCTTCGGCGGCATCATGCGCTGCGACATCATCGCATCCGGCATCATCACCGCCGTGAAAGAAGTCGGTATGACGATTCCGGTCGTCGTGCGTTTAGAAGGCACCAATGTGGATTTAGGCAAACAAATGTTGCGTGAAAGCGGCTTGAATATTATCTCTGCGGAGAATTTGACAGATGCGGCCAAACAGGCCGTAAAGGCGGTAGTATGAGCGTTCTTGTCGATAAAAACACCCGCGTGATTTGCCAAGGCTTTACCGGCAAACAAGGCACATTTCACAGCGAGCAAGCGCTGGCTTACGGCACCAAAATGGTGGGCGGCGTCACGCCGGGCAAAGGCGGGCAAACGCATCTGGATTTACCGGTGTTCAACACCGTGCGCGATGCCGTGCGCGACACGCAAGCCAACGCCAGTGTGATTTACGTGCCACCTGCATTTGCGGCGGATGGCATTCTGGAAGCCGCCGATGCGGGCATTGCGCTGATTGTGTGCATCACCGAAGGCATTCCCGTGCTGGATATGTTAAACGTGAAAGCCGCCTTGCGCGCTAATGGCGCAAAGCTGATTGGCCCGAATTGCCCCGGCATCATCACGCCGGACGAATGCAAAATCGGCATCATGCCCGGCAGCATCCACAAGCGCGGCAAGGTGGGCGTGGTGTCACGCTCTGGCACGCTGACTTACGAAGCCGTGCATCAAACGACTGCGCTTGGGCTTGGTCAAAGCACATGTATCGGCATCGGTGGAGACCCAATCAAAGGCCTGAATTTTATCGAATGCCTGGAAATGTTCGAGGACGACCCGGAAACCGAAGCGATCATCATGGTGGGCGAGATTGGCGGCAGCGATGAAGAAGCCGCCGCTGAATATATCAAATCACATGTGTCCAAGCCGGTTGCAGGTTATATCGCCGGTCTCACCGCGCCAAAAGGCAAGCGCATGGGGCATGCCGGGGCAATCATCTCCGGCGGCTCCGGCAAAGCCGAAGATAAAATCGCGGCGCTGGAAAAAGCCGGTGTCGTGGTGGCGCGCTCCCCGGCGGGCTTGGGCGAGGCCGTGATGCAAGCCATGCAGAACAAGAGATGACATGAAAAAACTTTTTGTATTGATGGTGCTGTTGCTGCTTAGTCTGGCGAGCCGGGCTGAGGATGTGCCCTACCTGTTGACCGCATCGGCCAAGGGCGATGTCGTGACTGTCAAAGCCATGTTGGAAAGCGGCGTCAACCCGAACACCAAGGACTCGGACGGCATTACCGCGCTGATGTATGCCGCGCGCAAGGACAAGGCGAACGTGGCCGAGTTGCTGATTGGCAAAGGCGCGGATGTGAACGCCAAAGACAATGGCGGCTGGACGCCCTTGATGTTTGCCTCCAAAAAGAACCATGTCGAAACCGTGAAAGTGCTGCTCAATCATGGTGCCGACCCGAAAATCCGCGACAACAGCGGCTGGAGCGCTTTCGGCATCGCATCGACCAATGGCTTTAGCGAGATTGTCGGCCTGATGCTGCAAAAAGGCGCGGACTCGAACAGCAAGACCGATGACGGCAAAACTCCGCTGATGTATGCGGCCAAAAGCGGCGATTTACCTACGATAGAGCGCCTACTGAACAGCGGTGCAAAACCGGATACTTTCGACCGCCTGGGCACATGTCCGCTGATGTACGCCGCGCGCGAAGGCCATGCGCCTGCCGTTGCACTGTTGCTGAAAAATGGCGCGACCGTCGATGCGCAGGATTACTCCCACTGGACTGCGCTGACTTGGACCGTGAAAAAAACGCAAGTCGAAACCGCCAAAGTGCTGCTGCAAAATGGCGCCGATGTTGACCATAAAGATACCGAAGGCACGCCGATGCTGCAAATTGCCGTGGATTCCGGCTCGGTGGAAATGGTGCAACTGTTGCTGTCTTACAAGGCCAATGTCAAGGCACGCGACAAATACGGCCTGACCGCATATGTGTATGCGCTGAAAAAAGGCGACCCGGCCATTGTTCAGCTCATTAAAGATGCTGGCGGAAAATACTAAATCCGCAACGCCATGAAAATCGCCATCGCCCAAATCAACTGTACCGTAGGCGATATGCACGCTAATGTGCAGAAAATCGCGCAATATGCACAGCAGGCGCACGCCGCCGGGGCGAGCATGCTGATTGCGCCGGAGCTGGCGATTTGCGGTTATCCGCCAGAAGACCTGCTGTTTCGCGATGATTTTAACCATACCTGCGAGCAAGCACTGGTACGGCTTGCAGCGCAGCTGCCCAACATCACTTTGCTGGTCGGCCACCCGCATCAGCACAAAGGCAAGCTGTACAACGCCGCATCCGTGATCGAGAACGGCAAGATACAGGCCACTTATCACAAGCAGATTTTGCCCAACTATAGCGTGTTCGACGAAGAGCGCTATTTCGAGGCGGGCGACACTTCGCTCATCTGGACGCATCACGGCATCAAGTTCGGCATATTGATTTGCGCCGATGGCTGGGAACACGCCCCGGCAACCAAAGCCAAATACGCGGGTGCCGAGTTTCTGCTCACGCTCAACGCATCGCCCTACCACATGGACAAGCTGGAAACGCGCTACGAGGTGATTGCCAGCCGCGCCAGGGAAACTGGCTTGCCAGTCATTTACGCCAACCTTGTCGGCGGGCAGGATGAGCTGGTGTTCGACGGCGCTTCGTTTGTGCTCAATAGCCAAGGCACCGTGACGCAACAACTGCCCTCGTTTGTGGAAACACTCGGCTTGGTCGAGATTGCAAACGGCACGCCGGTCAGAACGCCCATCGCGCCCATCGCGCCCATCGCGCCCAAAGCCAGCCTGGAAGCCGCTGTGTACGATGCGCTCAAACTGGGGCTGGCCGATTATGTCAACAAAAACGGCTTCCCCGGCGTAGTGTTGGGGCTTTCCGGCGGCATCGATTCGGCGCTGACGCTGGCGATTGCAGTAGATGCCTTGGGTGCGGAACGCGTCAAGGTGGTGCTGATGTCTTCCGAATTCACTTCCAGCATGAGCGTGGACGACGCAGTAGAAATGGCGGATTTGCTACATGTGAAGTACAGCAAGATTCCCATCAAGAACTTGTTCGAAGCATTCCGCCACGCGCTGGCACCCGAGTTCGGCGACTTGCCGTTCGACACCACCGAGGAGAATCTGCAGGCGCGCATCCGCGGTATGCTGCTGATGGCGATTTCCAACAAATTCGGCAGCATCGTGCTCACCACCGGCAACAAATCTGAGATGGCCGTGGGCTACAGCACGCTCTATGGCGACATGGCAGGCGGTTTTTCGCTACTTAAGGACGTACCCAAGACACTGGTATATCGTTTGGCCGATTACCGCAACAGCTTGGGCCGAGTTATCCCGCAACGCATCATCACCCGAGCGCCCAGCGCCGAGCTACGCCCCAACCAGGTCGATCAGGACAGCCTGCCGCCCTACGAGATTCTGGATGCCATTATGCAGGCTTATGTGGAAGAGGACATGAGCCGCCAGGACATCATCAAGCTGGGCTACAAAGAAGCGGATGTGAAACGCGTGACCACCCTGATAGACCGCAACGAATACAAACGCCGCCAGGCGCCGGTAGGCGTTAGAATCACCGAAAGGGGATTTGGCAAGGACAGGCGTTACCCAATTACTTGTAAGTTAAAATTTAACTAGTAGAATATTAAAAGCTGTCCAACCAAACAAGGAATCCGCATGAAAAAAATCGAAGCCATCATCAAACCTTTCAAACTGGATGAAGTGCGCGAATCCCTCTCCGAGATTGGCGTAACAGGCCTCACTGTGACCGAAGTCAAAGGCTTTGGCCGCCAAAAAGGCCATACCGAGCTTTACCGCGGTGCTGAATATGTGGTGGATTTCCTGCCCAAGATCAAGCTGGAGCTGGTACTGGGGGACAACATGGTAGACGCCGCGATCGAAGCGATTACCAAAGCCGCGCACACCGGCAAAATCGGTGACGGCAAGATCTTCGTATCATCTGTCGAGCAAGTCATCCGCATCCGCACCGGTGAAACCGGTGAGGAAGCCGTATAAACCCGGAGAAGGCCATGCGCAAACTCTGCTGTGTGTTGTTGTTGCTGGCGCTGCAAGCCCATGCTGAAACCTACAAATGGAAGGATAAGGATGGCAATGTCCAGTACGGCAGCAACCCGCCACTAGGCACAAAAACTGAACCCGTCTCCACGATAGGTGCTGGCAATGTCAAGATAGAAAAAAATATCATTCGCCTAGATGATGTCGATGCCCTGCCTTACTTGGCCAAAAATCCGGAGCAGGGGCGAAAAGCCTATAAGGAATATCTGGCTGCCGCCCCGGCCAAGCTGTTTGTGGCTTGTGCTAACGGCAAATACATGACAGTCAGGAAACCCGCATCTAGTTATGATGCCCTCTACAAGCTGCTAAAAAACGTGGAAGGATATGATACCGGGCTCTGCCATCCTTATGCCTTCAACGACGAGGTGGTGTGGAACCGCAAAAAATAATAGCTGACACGTGATGCCAGCCATTATCAAGACCATACTGCTGCTGACCGTGTCCAATGTCTTCATGACATTTGCCTGGTACGCCCACCTTAAAAACCTCAATAACAAGCCCTGGATCATCGCCGCGCTGGCCAGTTGGGGCATCGCCCTGCTGGAGTATCTGTTTCAGGTGCCCGCCAACCGTATCGGCTACACGGCGCTGTCACTCGGCCAGCTCAAAGTACTGCAAGAAGTCATCACCCTCAGCGTCTTCGTTCCGTTCGCCATTTTCTACATGCAACAACCGATGAAGCAGGATTTTGTCTGGGCAGGTCTATGCCTCCTGGGCGCGGTATATTTTATGTTTCGCAATACCTGACAGTTTTCATTGCACAAGCCATCGGCCTGGAAACCGCATCCAGATGCGCCTTCCAGAGCATCCGTTTCCACAATGAAGCGCGCGCGTATATGTAATTAGCCCGCCTGAAACACGCGGCGCACGTAATCCAAATCCTGTTGCGTATCCACGCCGCTGGCTGGGGCGTTTTGGGTGATGCTGACAGCGATTTTGTAGCCGTGGAATAACACGCGCAATTGTTCCAGACTTTCGGTCTTCTCCAGTTCCGTCACTTCCAGACTCGCATATTGCTTAAGGAAGCCGACGCGATACGCATAGATACCGATGTGGCGATGCGCGGTGATGTGCTGCTTGTGCGCGTCGTCGCGCGGATATGGGATGGGCGCGCGGCTAAAATACAGTGCGTTGCCGTGGGTATCCATCACCACTTTGACGATGTTGGGATTTAAAAAAGCAGCTTCGTCGTGAATGGGGTGACAGGCGGTGGCCATGACGGCATCGCGGCTGTGTGCCAGCGTGAGCGCGACTTCATCGATCAATTGCGGGTCTATCAGCGGCTCGTCACCCTGCACGTTCACCACAATCGCGTCATCCGGCCAGGCCATTTTCTCTGCCACCTCGGCAATGCGGTCGGTACCGGATACGTGGTCGATGCGCGTCATGACGGCCTGATAGCCATGCTCGTTTGCGGCTTGCAGTATCTTCTCGAAATCAGTAGCTATCACCACCTGTTCCGCTTGGCTCTTTTGCGCTTGCTCTGCCACGCGCACCACCATGGGCTTGCCGGCAACATCCAATAACGGCTTACCGGGGAGGCGGGAGCTGGCGTAGCGTGCAGGGATGACAACCTTGAACATGCTTACTTATCCAGGTATTCGTGTTCTTCCAGCCGACGCGCCTCATCCTCCAGCATTACCGGAATGCCATCGCGTATCGGGTACGCCAGACGCGCGGTTTTGGAGATGAGCTCCTGCCTAGTTTTGTCGTACACCAGCGGCCCTTTGGTCACCGGGCATACCAGTATCTTCAACAAATTTTCATCCATGTTTCAACTGCCTTTCTTCAAAATCTTCAGCACTTTTGCCAGCAAATCGCCCGAGACTTCTGCCTCCACCGGCAGCACCCAATGGTGCGGTTGCGCGTATGGTTTGCATTTTACGGCATCTTTCTCGGTCATGATAAGCACATCGCAATCGAGTCCAGCCAAATCTTCCGCAGTGAAAGGGTAGTGATCATCAAAACTCATGCCCGCAAAGGTCAGCCCGATACTGCGCAGATGGTTAAAAAAGCGCTCCGGATTACCGATGCCGGCCATTGCCTTGACGGTCTTGCGCTTAAAATCCTCCGGCTTAGCTGTAAGTTGCGGATTAGCCAGATTGTAAAACATTTGCCCGCTCAGGCGCATGGTATGCGCCCCCGGCATGGCGTTGTCGCCATTCACCACCACAGCATCCACATCCTGCAAGCGGCTTGGCGACTCGCGCAGCGGGCCTGCCGGGAGCATGCGCGCGCGATCCAGCCGCAGCGCGGCATCCAGCACGACAATTTCCATATCGCGCTGCAAACGGTAATGCTGCAAACCATCGTCGCTAATCAACACATCGCATTGCGGATTCGCCTGTAGCAAGGCCTGCGCGGCATCCCCCCGATTGCGCCCTACCCACACAGGCGCTTGCGTATGCTGCGCAATCAGCACAGGCTCATCGCCGGTGATTGTAGGCGTGCTATCTGCAGCAACCGCCAGTGGCGCCTTGTTGGAGCCGCCATAGCCGCGACTGACCACGCCAGGCTGAAAACCAGCTTGCTGCAATTGCTTAACCAGCCAAATGACCAGCGGCGTTTTGCCACTACCACCCAAGTTGATATTACCCACCACAATGACGGGCACAGAAATTTTGTGCGATTTAAGAATATTGAAACGATAAAGCTGGCGGCGACACCACACCAGCAACGAAAACAGCCAGGAGAGCGGAATCAACACACCATAGAATAGCGCGTTCTTACTCTTCCAGGCATATAGAATCTCTTGGTGGACCTTGTCCATAAGCTGCTAGGTCGCAAATTCTTTCTGGTAAAGCTTGGTGTAGTAGCCGTTTTGGGCTAGCAGCTCTGCATGTGTGCCGGACTCGATGATTCGCCCGTGTTCCATCACCAGAATGCGATCGGCATTTTCGATAGTGCTCAGCCTGTGTGCGATCACCAGTGTGGTACGATTTTGCATCAGATTATCTAGCGCAGCTTGCACATGCATCTCAGATTCGCTATCCAGCGCCGAAGTCGCCTCGTCCAGCAACAAGATCGGGGCATTCTTCAGAATCGCCCGCGCAATCGCAATGCGCTGGCGCTGTCCACCGGAAAGTCGAACGCCGCGGTCACCAATCTCATTTTGTAGACCATTTGGCAGTTGCTGGATGAATTCCCAGGCATGTGCAGCTTTGGCCGCGGCTATCACATCGTCTTCAGGGGTGTTTTTAAGCGCCCCGTAGGCAATATTGTTGAATACTGTATCGTTAAACAGCACAATATCCTGACTGACTAGCGAAAATTGTTCGCGTAAATTGCGCAACTGAAGCACACGAATATCAATACCGTCCAGCAAAATACTACCTTGCTGCACATCATAGAACCGTGGCAGCAGATTTACCAAAGAAGTTTTTCCCCCACCAGACTTGCCTACTAGCGCAAGCTTCTCACCGGGGTGAACCTTGAAACTCAGATCATCCAGTGCAGGTCTTTTTGCATTTGGATATCGCAAAGTCACATGCTTGAATTCAATCTCGCCACGCACTTGTAACAATTGCTTTCCACCCTCATCGATTTCCGGAGGAGTATCAATCACCTCAAAGACACTCTGTGCCGCTGCGAGACCGATCTGGAAATCCTCATTAGCCGCAGCTATATGCTTGATAGGCGCAATCAACATCAACAATGCACCAATAAATGCGGCAAACTCCCCTACCGTGAATTGCCCCAACGCATAATAGACCACCATAGCGAGCGCCAAAGCCGCCAGCAATTCCACTACCAGACTACTTAACCCAGAAATACGTGCGGCACGCAGCTCAAGTTCTCGATTGCTAGAGACCACATCGCCAAAGCGCGCATTTTCATATTCCTGCGCACCAAATATCTTAACAATACGCTGACCCGAAATCGCCTCTTCTGCCACTTTGGTCATCTCACCAATCATCAACTGCACGCGTTTAGCCGTTTCGCGCAGCTTGGGAGTGATTTTACGTAAATACAAAGCCATAAAAGGCGTGACGAACGCAAACACCAAAGTCAATTTCCAGTCCAGATATAGCATATAGGCTATCAAACCAATCGTGGTAAGCACGTCGCGTAGCACGTTCATTAAAGTGCGCGTACAAACGGTCGAGAGCCGCTCCGAATCATATGTAAGTTTGGAAACCAAGATGCCAGTCGTATTCGCATCAAAATGGCTGACAGAAGATTGCATCAATCTAGAAAAAGCCTCTTTGCGCAGCGTCTCCACCATGCGGCGTGCTACTTTGCGATTGGCATAGAGTGAAATAAATGCCGCGATTCCTCGAATCGCCATCAACCCGAACAACATCAAAGGAAGCAAGAATTGCTGTGATGTCTCGTGCTTAACAAAACCTTTGTCTGTCACCTCTTTGATCAGCGCCAGAAAAGCGGTGTTACTTAAAGACAATATTGCCGTAGCGACAATTGTGACCAGAAAATAAAACTTGTACTGCCAAGCATAGCGAAAAAGCCTAAGATACAAGGCTTTTGCATTGGTGATAGGTATTGCTGAATGTTTTTTGCGTTTTCGGTCCGACATATACCTAGCCGTCGAAGGCAAACTTCACTATAAATATACGTGGGCTATTTGCCTGCGTTTGCCTGTGTGGCAAAAGTAATATGAGTATAGTTGGCAATGCGTGAGGCTTCCATGACATTCACCACGGACTGGTGGGTCGCCTTGGCATCTGCGTTAATAATGATAGTGGGCTCCTTGCCTCCGCCAGCGGCCTTCTGTAGTGCACTAGCAATCGCATCCACATTGGGGTTGGCAACTTCTACACCATTCACCACATAATGTCCGTTGGCATCCACCTCCACATCAATCACTAGTGGCTTTTCCTGTGGGCTATTGGCCTCAGCCGTAGGCAGATTTATCTGTAGCTCGCTAGTGCGTGAGAAAGTGGCACTTACCACCAGAAAGATAATGATAACCAGCAACACGTCAATCAGAGGCACAAGGTTCATCTCGAGCTCTTCATTGCGCCTACCTCGTTGAAAATTCATAACATTTCCTAGTGAATAAATTTAGGATATTGCGTTTGATCCAGACACTTGAGCGCAGAGTACGTTTGTATATGCGAGCGAAAGTAACAGCATTCAAAAGCAATAGACAAATTTAGCTTCGTTCTCCGTGAAGAATCTCAACCAGCTTAACAGCTTGTTGCTCCATATCTACCAAAAAACCATCTACCTTGCTGCGGAAATACCGGTAAGCAATCATGGCAGGAACAGCCACGATAATACCGGCTGCAGTGTTATACAACGCAACTGAAATGCCACGCGCAAACTGCGCAACATCGTGACCGGTATTGCTAAAAGAACCAAACAACTCGACCATCCCGATTACTGTACCCAACAGACCCAGCAAAGGGGCCACAGTTGCAATCGTACCCAGTGTTGGCAAGTAACGTTCAAGATTGTGTGCCACAGCACGGCCGGTTTCTTCTATCGCTTCTTTCGTCACCTCGCGGGAGTTTTTGGAATTGGCCAAAGCGCTCGCAAACACCTGACCTAACGGAGAATGCTGTTCCAGTTTAGCTAAAGTTTCTTTGGTAACCCCACCTTGACCCAGCCACTTCTGCACTTCCGGCAACAGAGCAGAAGGCACAGTGGACTCAGCCCTTAACGTCCAAAAGCGCTCACCGATAATGGCTAACGCAATCACAGATGCAATAATCAGCGGCCAGATAGGCCAACCGGCAGCTAAAATAATCTCCCACACAATGTGGCTCC
This sequence comes from Methylophilus sp., assembly GCA_044228125.1. GTDB lineage: Bacteria > Pseudomonadota > Gammaproteobacteria > Burkholderiales > Methylophilaceae > Methylophilus. The sequence continues at coordinate 48,588 of JBGAVM010000006.1, read as the reverse complement.
TTCGTATAAAAACCGTGTTACTTTAGCGCATTAGCGCCTGTTTCGGCAAGTTCAATTCCATAAAAAACGCCAGATTATAAATTTTTGTCCTGCCAGTAGCGCACTCTGGTCTCCCGCCACGCAAGTGGGCGCAAATTGCCCGGTTTGCAAAAGCAAAATTCCAGAGCACCGTGATGATCGCTACGAAAGATATTGATGCCAGAATTTTCGTATCTCACGGTGATTTCTGCCTTGGGGTGCTTGAAGCGGTTAAGATAGCCCACTGCCATCACCACCCACCGAGGCTGCACGGTAGCAATAAAATCCGGCGTGGAAGATGTTTTGCTGCCGTGGTGCGGGGCAATCAAGACATCGCTTGCGATGTCGGCGGGAAAAGCGGTATCGCTGGAAGGCGCATCCTGATTGGCTCGCAGCAGTGCCATTTCCGCCTCTTGTTCAATATCGCCCGGCAGCAAAATGCTGCCTTGCGCGCTGCTCGCTTTTAGCACGCAGCTGCGGTTGTTATCGGAAAGCGCATCATCCTGATAACTTTGCGATGCAGGCGCCAGCACCTCAAAGCGCACGCCATCCCACTGCCAATGCTGCCCGGCCACGCAGCGTATTTGCTTGGGGCTGGCAACCGTGGTTTCAAAATCAAACGAATCCAGCAGCCATTTCGTCGGCACCTGCGCCAGCACGGCATCCGCACCGCCGATATGATCCATATCGTTGTGACTCAATACCAAGCCATCCAGGCGTGCCACGCCACGGCCCCGCAAATAAGGCACGACAATACGCATGCCCGCATCGCTTTGCGTGTTAAAGCGCGGCCCAGCATCGTACAGCATCGCGTGCTGTGCCGTTTGCACCAGCACCGACAACCCCTGCCCGACATCCAGCACGGTTACGTACATCTCGCCCGGTTTGGGCAGCGGCGGCTTGACCAGCAGCATGGGTAACAGCAGCAATAGTCCCAGCCAGCGCTGTGGAAAGCCACGCGGCAATAACAGCCACAACACGCCGCATGCCGCCAACAACAGCGTCCAGCCTGGTGCTGCGGCCTGCTGCCAGGTGGCAATCGGCAAGGCGGAAAGCCACATTAGCGCCTGCATGCAGACAGCCAAAATAGCATGCGCCGCGTGCAGCACGGAATCGAACGGCAACAGCGCGCCCAAAATAGATAGCGGGACAACTAATAAACTAATGACGGGAATCGCAAACGCATTGGCCACGGGCGACACCAGCGATGCCTGCCCGAACAGCGCCACCAGCAAAGGCAGCAGGCCGATGCTCATCGCCCACTGGCCGCGCACCGCCTCGCGCCACAAAGACGCGGCTTTCAGCCTGCCGTTGGACACATAGGCCAACAAAGCCACCGCCGAAAACGACAGCCAGAAACCTGGCGCGATGACCGCCCACGGGTCGAGCAGCGTGACCACCAGCAAAGCCAGCGCCAGCGCGCGAGCAATAGACACGCCACGGCCGTAAAGCAGCGCCAGCGCAAAAGTCGCCAGCATATACACCGTGCGCTGCGTGGGTACAGACCAACCCGCCAGTAAAGCATAAAGCAAGGCCACGAGCAGACCGGCAACCGTCGCAGCCTTGCGCGTGGGCAGGCGCATAACTAACTGCGGAAACCGCCGCCAGAAAAACGCCGTCACGGCAAATGCCAGCCCGGCCAGCATGGTGATGTGTAAGCCGGATATAGACATCAAATGATTAGTGCCGGTGCGCGTGTAGATTTGCCAATCCTGTGCTGAAATCGCTTGATCATCGCCCACTACCAGCGCGCGAATCACACCCGCGTAGGGTTTGCCAGTCAATGCACGATCTATACGCTCGCCTAACCGCTCACGCGCCGCTTCAATCATGTAGCCCGGCCGCCAGACGAAATTGCTTAATTTTTTATAGCCGCTCTTGGCCTTGATGCTGCCGGTAGCGCGCATGTTCTCCGCCAGCGCCCACGCCTCGAAATCAAACACGTGCGGATTGTATGTGCCATGTGGCCGCTTGAGCCGCACCGCAAACTGCCAGCGCTCCCCCGCGTGAAACCTGGCTTGAGGCGATGCGTCCTCTTCCGCATCCTCATACCAGCTGAGTGAAACATGCTGCGGCACGCGCGCTTGTGGCGTCAGCACTTTTTCCACATCAAAACGGAAGCGCTCGCCACGCTCATTGCGCTCCGGCAAAGCAGCAATCACGCCTTGCACCACGATGCTCTTTTGCTGCCACTCGGCGGGCAATTCATCAGCCAGACGGATTTTTGCCAGCAACGCCGCCCAGCCAAAACCCAGAATCACCGCCAGCAAGAACAAGCTGATACGCTTAAGCCCAATGTGTTGAGATTGCCAAATCTTGAAAAAAATGAACAGGCTGGGAGCCGATATCCATGCGGCTTCCAGACCAGGTAATGCGGCCTGCTGTTGCAGCCACCATGCGCCAAATACAAACCCTGATGCAAATAGAATCATCGCCCGCCATTAACAATTTATTTTATTACTTATTCTCGTCATCACCAGCCGCAGCATTCAATTTGTTCCATTTATTCGCTATGATGGTGACACTACACAAAATCTAAAAACGAATAATAAGTTGAATCTCACCTTGCGACAAAACAAAGAAAAAAGAATATGGCACAACATCCAATTAAATCAGTCTGGCTTCATTTATCGGCAACTATAGCAATGCTAAAAAGGAGCAAATAATGGGGTTTGTGATTGTAATTGCTATGGCGCTGTATCTGCTGATTGCCATAGGGGTTGTATCTTGGGCGGTAAAGTATGCCAAAGACAATGGCAAGAGTGCCAAAAAATGGGGCTGGACTGCCGCGCTTATCATGTACCTCATTCCCTTTTGGGATTGGTTGCCAACGGTAGCAGCACATAAATACTACTGCGCTACTGAGGCAGGGTTCTGGGTGTATAAAACGCTAGACCAATGGAAGGCAGAGAATCCGGGAGTGATGGAGACGTTACATCAATCATTGCAACTAAGTCAAAAAACTCCTTACGGCGACACAGATATTTTAGATGGGCGGTTTGCGATTGAGACTAGTCGTCGTCAACCGATTCCATTTTTACCCACAAGCATTTCAGAAAGACGGTTTGTAGATAGAAAAACGGGCGAGATTTTGGAAAAAACTACTGATGTTGGGAGCAGTGTCGGGAATATAGCGACTGGCGGGGGATTGAAATTTTGGCTTAACCAAGAGCCATGCGCCGCAATGGAGTTCTGGAAATTTACGGCACAACTAGAGCATATGAGGGGACAAAAATGAGCGTTACTACTAGGCACTAAAGGGGTCAGCTTCAATTAAATTTTAAACTCTCGCGCACGCGTTCATTATCAAAACACTTGCCCTGCAAGCCATGCGGGATGCGGATTTCAGGGCAATAATTACAGCAATGAAAAACAGGCAACCTGCGCATACGAAATGCGGGTCTATTACGGATTTATATTGGTGAGAGTTTGCCGTCTTCCAGGCGGTATTGGCGCTGCATTCTGGCGGCCAAGGTCAAATCGTGCGTCACCACCACCAGCGCGGTGCCCAGCTCGGCATTCATTTGCAGCAGTAGATCAAACACCTGGTTTGCGGTCACGCGATCCAGATTGCCGGTCGGCTCGTCTGCCAGCAGGCAAGCGGGTTTGGTGACGAGCGCCCGTGCCAATGCGGCGCGCTGGCGCTCGCCGCCGGAAAGCTCGCCCGGCATGTGTTGTATGCGCTGCGCCAGCCCGACTTTGGCCAGTATTTCCGTTGCGGCGGCTTCAGCCTCTGCACGCGGTACGCGGCGAATGAGTAGCGGCATGGCCACGTTTTCCAGCGCGGTGAATTCCGGCAGCAGGTGATGGAATTGATAGACGAAGCCAAGATGCCGATTACGCAACTCTCCCTTTTGCTTCTCGCTCAATTGATTCAGGTCTTGCCCCATGATGTTGACCTGCCCCGCGCTAGGCGCATCCAGCCCGCCCAGCAGATGCAGCAAGGTGCTTTTACCGGAGCCGGACGCGCCGACGATGGCGACTTGCTGACCAGCTGAAATTGAAAAATCAATGCCGTTGAGCACGCTGACATCGAGGCCGGTGTAAGTTTTGCTCAGGTTCTGGCAGGCGAGGATATTATTCATTAACAAACCCCTCACCCCAGCCCTCTCCCGCAAGGGGCGAGGGGGCAAAATACAATTCGCTCAAAGCAAATGTTCTACTCATAACGCAGCGCCTCGGCAGGGTTGATCTTGCTGGCTTTGTAGCTCGGATACAGTGTCGCCAAAATACTCATGACAAACGCCACGGACACAATCACGGCCACGTCAGACCACAGGATTTGCGAAGGGATGTCGCTGATGAAATAGACATCTTTTGCCAGAAACTGCGTGTTGAACACACGCTCCAGCCAAGGCACGATGTACGGCACGTTGGCTGCTGTGATGATACCCAGCACCAGCCCGACCACTACACCCATCACGCCAATCAGCGCGCCCTGCACAACAAAGATTTTCATGATACTGGCAGGCGAGGCGCCAAACGTGCGCATGATGGCGATGTCCGCGCGCTTGTCTGTCACCGCCATGACCAGCGATGAGAGAATACTGAACGCGGCGACCAGCACGATGATGGAGGTGATGATGAACATGACCGTTTTTTCCATCTTGAGCGCTTTGAAGAAATTGGCGTGCTGCTGCGTCCAGTCAGAAATATACAAGTTACCGGCTTGGTTGTATTTCCTGTTCAAACTTTCCGAAACGGCAGGCGCATCGAATAAGTCCGGCAGCTTTAAACGCAAACCGGAGACATTGTCGCCCATGCGATACAGCTTGGCAGCATCATCCAGATGAATCAGCGCCAGTCCAGCGTCATACTCCCACATGCCCACATGGAACAAACCCACGACAGTGAACTGCTTGATGCGCGGAATGACGCCCGCCGGGGTGAACTGCCCTTGCGGCGCCATCAGCGCGACTTTCTCACCCACGCTCACACCCAGCGAATACGCCAGGTCATCGCCCAGTACAATATTGAACTGTCCGGTTTGCAAATCCTGCAACCGGCCTGCTTTCATGTGATCAGCGATGCTGGCTACTTTGGCCTCTTCCGCAGGCAGCACGCCGCGCACCAGTGCGCCTTGCACGGCTTGGTCGTAAGTGAGCATGCCTTGCGCACTCACATATGGCGCGCTCGCCAGCACTTTGGGTTCGTTTTTCAGTTGCTGCGCCAGCGAATTCCAATCAGACAACCGATTGTTCAAACCTGTAATTTCTAGGTGGGATGCCACACTCACTGTGCGGCTTTGTAATTCACGATGGAAACCATTCATCACGGAAAGAATGACGATAAGCGCCCAAACGCCTATCGCCATGCAAATCATGCTGCTGACGGAAATGAAGGAGATGAAGTGATTTTTGCGCTTGGCGCGGGTGTAGCGCAAGCCCACCAGCAGTTCGAAAGGCAAGTTGTTATGCGAGAAAAACATACGCGGCATCTTATCAGCTTAAGACGCCGCTTCAAAACAAAATCAAACAGGGTTCACATGGCTTATTATGCTGCCAGCTCTACCTGTACCCAGTCGTGATGCTTGAGTAGCGGACGGCCCGCCACGACGATCTTTTCATCGTCGTCCAACTGCACCCGATACTGCGCGCCGCGTTTGTAGCGCTTGCGCGGCAGAATCAGCGAGGTTCTCTGGCGCGTATCCTCAGTTGCGCCCAGATACAAACTCGGGAAGGTAATCTCGCTCCGGTAGCTGGCTTCCACATTATCAACAAAATAACCGGAAAGTCCTTCGAACTCACTGGTTTTATGCAAGGAAGATACTTTCACGGAAAGGCAATGACTACCTATAATCTCCATCCCGGCACGATAAGTCCCGTTAGGCAGTTTACGCACACTCCTGATTTCCGCGATATATAGCACATTTTTATTGTCATCCTTGGTATAGCCTATTAACCGTCCCGGATTGACCCAGTCGCTGACGTTTCGGCCCAAATCCACTGCAAAACCGCTTGGACTTTCATCTACCATCCACCAGTTTTCATTCCCCAGCAGACTGGCGGTGGGGTCTTGCAAGAAACGATTGCGGCGGTGCTGTGCGATCTTTTGTTCAAACGCAAAATCATCCAACACAGCGCCAGCAGGTTTGGCATTGCGTGCCTGAATCCTGTTCAATCGCATGCAGATATCATCCAAGCCATAACTGACATTAATCAATGTAGCTGTTTTGGTTCTTGTTTCCTTCCTGCGCTGACGCTCATAACCTTCCGTGCACCATTCCACTCGCAGCTTCTTGAACAGTTTTACCAGTACAGGCACCGGCGCAACCCCATCCAGACCAAAAGAGTCCAGTGATTTTTGTGTATCCACAGCGCACAGGTACGCTTCAATACGATCAGTCAGCCCGGTAGTGCGCCAGAAGCGGTAATCCGCAAACTTCTCAACAGTGCGGATACGCAGCGTTCCTTTATCCTCTCCTAGGTTAAGACTGAAATGATATTTATCCTGTTTGTATTTGGTCACAAATATCGGGTTGCTTGTCCAGGTACGCAGAATACGCTCTGTCAGCTGCAATTGAACCCGACTTAAGTTACCCGTCTGCAAAGTATCCATCATCAGCCCTTGCTCCAAAATAGAGGCAATGGAAGTTTCCTTGTCATGGAAATCGTACAGGAACAGATTAGTGTTCATGATTGCCAGATTTTCGGCATACCTGATGATATTATGAACACACAGCCATGACCCGGGAGGCGCAGGCTGATCATCAAAATATCGCCATTTCATCATCTGGAAAATCGTGTGCAAATGACGCGCCAATATCAGGTTTATCTTGTCCGTTTCAATCTGCACCTTGTTCTGATACTGATACACTTCAAGAAACTTGGTGTAAGCAATATACAGCTGCCGGTAATAGTCATAAACCACCGCCTGTATCCTGCCCTGCATCTTCCTGCTTAAGTTCAATGAAATCATGTAGTTGCGTGTGGATTTCTTGGTGTATCCCGCCATCTTCCTATCCAGGGAAAGGATAGCGTCAATCACCTTGACCGCCTGCGTTGCCTGCAGGATTTGCAGGCCTTGCAAGTGGGCTGTTGCATCCTTTAGCACACCCATTTCATCCATACCGGAAAGCGTATCCGACCAGCCGGTTGGTGCCTGAGTTGGCTGGACTGATAATACGGAATGTAACTTTTCCATCACACTGTTCAACATAATAGCTCACCTGCTTTCATATACTTCACACCTCAAGTGTGGCAATAACCATGCCAGGCAAAATCCAATACGAGAAAGCACGCTTATCCTACGGGAATTTATTTAGAGAAACTTGCCGCTGTGCTGTTAAAATATCGCCATGTTTACCGGAATCATTCAAGCCGTCGGGCATATCGACAGCCTCACCCCTGCGGGCAGTGATGCGGAGCTGCGCATCGAGGCCGCGTCATTGGGGCTGGCAGACGTCGCCATCGGCGACAGCATTGCCGTCAACGGCATCTGCCTGACTGCAACAGCCATTTCACCCACGCACTTCACCGTACATGTCTCGCAAGCCACACTCGCCGTCACCAGCGGCTTTGCACAAGGCCAAGCCGTCAATCTGGAAAAAGCCCTGCGCCTGTCCGATCGTTTGGGCGGGCATCTGGTAAGCGGCCATGTAGATGGCATCGGCACGGTCATGGCGTTCGGCCCGGTGGGCGAATGCTGGCAGCTGCGCATTAAAGCGCCGCATGCCTTGGCCAAATACATCGCGGTAAAAGGCTCCATCTGCATAGATGGCGTAAGCCTGACCGTCAACAGTATTGAGCACGACATCTTCGGCATTAACCTGATTCCGCACACTTTGGAAAAAACCACACTAGCCGCACTAAAACCCGGCAGCATTGTGAATCTGGAGGTGGATCAGATTGCGCGCTATGTAGAACGCATGACCGAATGGGCACAGGAGCCGGCATGACACACCCACAAATTAGCCCGATGAGCGAGATTATTGCCGACATCCAGGCCGGCAAAATGGTGGTGCTGGTGGATGACGAAGACCGCGAGAACGAAGGCGACCTGGTGCTGGCCGCCGAGTTTGCCAACGCCAACCACATCAATTTTATGGCTAAGCACGGGCGCGGACTGATTTGCCTGACGCTCACCGAAGCGCGCTGCAAGCAGCTCAAACTGCCACTGATGGTGCAGCAGAACGGCACGCGGCTAGGCACCAATTTCACCGTGTCCATCGAAGCCGCCAGCGGCGTGACTACGGGCATTTCTGCCGCCGACCGCGCCACCACGATTCAAGCCGCGGTTGCCAAAAATGCCGATGCCAGAAGCATTGTCAGCCCCGGGCATATCTTCCCACTGGCCGCGCAGGATGGCGGCGTACTGGTGCGCGCAGGCCATACCGAAGCGGGCTGCGATTTGGCCAAACTAGCCGGACTAGAACCCGCCGCCGTCATTTGCGAGATATTGAAAGACGACGGTGAAATGGCGCGCCTGCCGGACTTGCTGGAATTTGCCAAACAGCATGCGCTGAAAATCGGCACCATCGCCGATTTGATCCGCCATCGCAACGAAACTGAAAAACTGGTCAAACGTGCGGCCGAGCGCACGATACAAACGCCCTACGGCGAAATGCAACTCATTGTTTATCAGGACAAAATCGCCAAAGAAACGCACCTGGCGCTGGTAAAAGGCTCGCCCGAACGCACGCAGGAAACACTGGTGCGCGTGCATGAGCCGCTTTCCATTCTCGATTTGCTGGATTGCGGCAGCCGCAGCCACAGCTGGAACGTACTGACTGCCCTAGAAGCCATATCTGGTGCGGCTTCTGGCGTGATGATCTTATTGCATACGTCCGAATCCGGCGCAGATTTGATACACCGCGTACAGCATGCGGACGAAACAATCCGCTACCCGCAAGAGCTGCGCAATTACGGTATCGGCTCGCAAATCCTGATTGATTTGGGTGTGGGCAAAATGCGCCTGATGGCTACCCCGCGCAAAATGCCAAGCGCGGAAGGCTTTGGGCTGGAAGTGACCGGATACCTGACACCAGACCGCGCTTAACTTGATGATAATTAACACTTTATGCTAAGATAGCCGCATTGGAAAACATCAATCTCACAGGTCAGTTCCTTATCGCCATGCCTGGCATGACTGACCCGCATTTTTCCAGAACCGTCTCTTATATCTGCGCGCATAATTCCGATGGTGCGATGGGCATTGTGCTGAATCGCCCCATCGACATGGATTTGGGCAAACTATTCGGTGAAATCGCGCTGGAGATTCATATCCCGCAACTTGCTGAAAAACCGGTCATGTCTGGCGGCCCGGTGCAGCCTGAGCGCGGTTTTGTGTTGCATTCGCCGCATGGTGATTACAACTCGACAATTGAAATCAATGCTGGCGAAATCAACGCTGGTATCAGCCTGACGACTTCCAAAGACATTCTGGAAGAAATCTCCAAACAAAATGTGCCGGAAAAGCTGCTGGTGGCGCTGGGTTATGCGGGCTGGTCTGCCGGGCAGATTGAGGATGAAATCAGCCGCAACGCGTGGCTCAACTGGGCAAGTCCAGACATCGCCACGACCCGGCAACTCATTTTCGATGTGCCTTATGCGCAAAAGTTCGATTGGGTCATGACCCGCATGGGGCTGAATTTCGCCAACTTGTCCGACATTGCGGGGCATGCATGACAACAGCCAACCACATGTCGCAAAGCCACCTGCCGATAGATGCGCGCGCCTATCCCGATATTCAAGGCACCGTGCTGGCGTTCGATTTTGGCGAAAAACGCATTGGCGTGGCGATGGGTGAAACCATGCTGAAGCTGGCACATCCGCTACAAACCATAGCAGCGGAAAAGAATGAAGAAAAATTTGCCGCTATCGAAAAACTGCTGGCGGAATGGCTCCCCAGCCTGCTTGTTGTCGGCTTGCCAACCTTTTTGGATGGCACCAGCCATGAGTTGACGCATTTGGCGAAGAAGTTCGCCCAGCGGCTGGAAGGCCGGTTCAGGCTGCCCGTGGTGATGGTAGATGAACGCTTAAGCTCGGCAGAAGCCGCGCAGCGCCTGGCGGAAACAGGCATTCGTGGCCGTGCGCAAAAAGCGTTTGTGGATGCCTGCGCCGCCCAAACCATATTACAATCTTATTTCGATCAAACAAGCGCTTCTAAAAATGCAACTTCCTGACCCCGAACAACTGCTGGCTGACATCACCGCACAAATCGCGCCGCGTATTACGGCCAACACCGCGCTGGTGGGCATCCACAGCGGCGGCGTGTGGTTGATGCAGCGCATATTGCAAACATTATCCGGCAAGCCGGAAACCGGCACGCTGGATGCCGCGATGTACCGCGACGACTTTGCCCAGCGCGGCCTGAAAAGCCAGCCCAAGCCCGCCAATATCGACTTTGAAGTAGAGGGCAAACATATCATCCTGATTGATGACATCTTCTACACCGGCCGCACCACACGCGCCGCCATGAACGAGCTATTCGATTACGGCAGACCCGCAAAAATCGAGCTGGCTGTGCTGATTAACCGCGGCGGAGCCGAGTTGCCTATCCGACCGGATATTGTCGGCGCAGATATTCCGCTGGCCGCATCGCAAACGCTGGGGCTGAGCCAGAATACCGCCGGAAAGCTGCTACTGAAACTGCTGGACAAGTAAAAGACAGGGGAAATCAAACGCATGTACAACCCACAACTCGATCAGCATAAAAACCTTAAACACCTGCTGACTATTGAAGGGCTGCCCAAGGCCACGCTGCTGCAGATACTCGACACGGCGGAAACCTTTATCGGCGTGAACGAGCGCGAAGTGAAAAAGGTGCCGCTGCTGCGCGGCAAAACCGTATGCAACCTGTTCTTTGAGAACAGCACACGCACACGCACCACGTTCGAAATCGCAGCAAAGCGGCTTTCCGCCGATGTACTGAACCTGAATGTCAGCACATCTTCGCAATCCAAAGGCGAGACTATTCTGGACACGGTGAACAACCTGATTGCGATGCATTCCGACATTTTCGTGGTACGCCACAATCAAAGCGGCGCAGCGCATTTCATCGCGCAGCACGTGCCAGAACACGTCAGCGTCATCAACGCGGGCGATGGCCGCCATGCCCACCCCACGCAGGGCTTGCTGGACGTGTTCACAATACGCCGCTACAAGCCTGATATGCACAATTTACGCGTCGCCATCGTAGGCGACGTGCTGCACTCCCGTGTCGCACGCAGTGAAATTCACGCACTAACTACGCTGGGCGTGCCGGAGGTGCGCGTAATCGCACCCAAAACCTTGCTGCCAGCAGATGTACATAAACTCGGGGTGCAAGTATTCCATGACATGCAGACCGGGTTGAAAGATGTAGATGTCGTCATGATGTTGCGCCTGCAAAACGAACGCATGAGCGGCGCCCTACTACCCAGCGCGCAGGAATATTTCAACACCTACGGCCTCACGCCGGAAAAACTAGCGCTGGCAAAACCGGATGCGATCGTTATGCACCCCGGGCCGATGAACCGCGGCGTGGAAATCGACTCCCGCGTAGCGGACGGTGCGCAATCTGTCATCCTGCCGCAAGTCACCTATGGTATCGCAATTCGCATGGCGGTCATGACGATTTTAGCAGGTGGGAACAACGCATGAAAATACATATCAAAAATGGTCGCCTGATAGACCCTAAAAACAAGACAGATGCCCATCAGGATGTATTCATCGCCGCAGGACAAATTGCGGGCATCGGCAAGGCGCCGGATGGCTTCCACGCCAACCAGACGATAGATGCGAGCGGGATGATTGTCGCGCCGGGGTTGGTGGATTTGTCCGCCCGTCTGCGCGAACCGGGCGACGAATACAAGGCCACACTCAAAAGCGAATTGCAAGCAGCTGCAGCCGGCGGTGTCACCAGTCTAGCCTGCCCGCCGGATACTGACCCTGTGCTAGATGAGCCAGGGCTGATCGAGATGCTGAAACACCGCGCCTGGCAGCACAATATGGCGCGCATTTATCCACTCGGCGCGCTCACACGAAATCTGGAAGGCAAGACGCTCAGCGAAATGTTCCAGTTAAGTGAGGCGGGTTGTGTGGGATTCACCCAGGCGGATAACCCGATTGTAGATACGCAGATATTGTGGCGCGCATTCGAGTATGCCGCCACCTTTGGATATACTTTATTTTTGCGTCCGGAAGAACCTTTCCTGACCAAAGGTGGCGCCGCACATGATGGCGAAGTAGCAAGCCGCCTTGGTTTAAAAGGTATCCCGTCCGCGGCTGAAAGCCTGGCGATTGCCAGTATCTTGCGTATCGCTGCAGAAACCAAGACCAAAGTGCATTTATGCAGGCTTTCGACCGCTGAAGGTGTCGAGCAAGTGCGTCAGGCCAAAGCCAGAGGCTTGCAAGTCACCGCCGATGTTAGCGCGCAACATTTGCACCTGACCGAGCATGACATTGGCTTCTTCAACGCCAATGCACACCTCAAACCGCCACTCCGCAGCATTCGCGACAAAGAAGCGCTGTGTAAAGGCGTAAAGGATGGCACGATAGACGCCATCTGTTCCGACCATACACCTGTAGACGATGATGCCAAGCTGCTGCCTTTTGCCGAAAGCGAGGCTGGCGCGACCGGGCTGGAACTACTGCTTCCGCTCACGCTAAAATGGGCTGCCCAGCACAAGCTCCCGCTGATGAATGCGCTAGCCCGCATCACCTGCGAACCGGCACAAATTCTTGGTATCGCATCCGGACACTTGAGCCTGCACGCACCGGCAGACATCACAATCTTTAACCCGGAGCAATCCTGGCAAGTCATACCGGATCAGCTGAAAAGCCAAGGCAAAAATACCCCGTTCGCCGGTCTGGAGATGATTGGCAAGATACACTGTACTTTGCTTAACGGACACATTACCTATCAGCAGCATTAAACCTGCCTCTGGCAGCATGCATGCAAAGACTTGACGGCAGCATAAAAGACGCCGATAGTATGCTGTAAGCAATACCTTACCTTTTCATTATTTTATCAGGGAGTGAAAAATGGGCAGTCTGGGATGTTGTTTAGTGTGGTTTATTGCAGGTGCTTTATTGGGCTGGTTGTTGCATTATCTGTTATCAAGATGCTGCAAAGCAGAACACTGCAAAACGGCCAACGCGGATACGCCTCCTCCTTCCGTTGCCAAAGCCGCCGATATTCCGGCTGCGGCCGTAGCTCCCGCAGCAGCGCCAGCCCCCGTTGTGACAGCCCCAAAACCGGCAGCACCGGCGAAACCCAAGCCTGCAAAACCAAAAACTGCTGCCAAACCTAAAACGGCGCCTAAAGCGAAATTCGACCCGGCAGCGGCTAAGGCAGCTGGATTCAGCATCAAAACCGCCGATGACTTGACGGTCATTGAAGGCATAGGCCCGAAAATTAACGACCTCTTCAAGGATAATGGTCTCAAAACCTTCGCCCAAGTGGCCAAGGCGAGCGAACCGCAAATGCGCGCCATTCTGGAGAAAGGCGGCTCTCGCTTCCGTATGGCAAACCCTAGCACCTGGGCACAGCAAGCAGCGCTGGCTGCGGACAACAAATGGGCCGAACTGAAAGCATTGCAAGACAAGCTAAATGCCGGCGTGAATAAATAAAGGTGACCATCATGCGAAACGATCAATCAAGCATCCATCGCTGGACATGGATCATCGCCCTGTTGCTGGCTGCTTTGCTACTATGGATGTGGCTAACTGGACATGGCCCATCCAATACTTGTTGCGGTCAGGCAAACACTGCTTCTGCCGCAGCAACTAACGAACCTTTCCGTTTCACGGCTACGCATGGGGAAGTGAACACTAGCGGCGACACTTCACACGCGGACTGGGTTGCACAGGCTGACGATTTACGTGCTTTACTCAATAGGGGTGAAGACCTCTGGCTGGAAGGAAACGACAAAACCGCAACACTGACGGGATTTGTCGAATCTGAAGCCACCAAAAACAAGATTGCACAAGAAATCCAAGCGTTTTTGGGGAACGGTATCTTGCTAGATAACCAGCTTGCCGTCCGCGTTTATGACGAACCTGTAGCAACCCCTACAGTGCCATCCTCAGCCAAGCTATATTTCGAGACCGGGAAAGCCACCCTGCCTGACAACACGAACAGCACGTTAGCGCTTATCGTTGACTGGCTGAATGCACACCCCGAGGGTAAAGCCATTCTCTCAGGCTATCACGATGCCCGCGGAGACCGGGCATTCAATGAAGAACTGGCGAAAAACCGCGCCAAGGCAGTACGCGAAGCGCTTAAAGCGGCCGGCATTGCCGAATCCAGGGTCGAGATGCGTAAGCCTGAAGTCGTGGAAGGTGGCAGCGATTTGCAGGAAGCCAGGCGCGTAGAAGTTTCTGTAGAATAACCCGCTGCTGCCCAACAAAAAAGCCGATGCTTTACATCGGCTTTTTTGTTGAAGTCGTCTGCCTATACGATTCCGAGATGATCCAGGCCAGCCGACAGATCCTTTTCATGAGCCCCCTTGCCTTCCAGCTTGATACGCAAGCGCAGGTCATTCACTGAATCGGCATTACGCAACGCATCCTCATAGGTAATGCTGCCGCTCTCATGCAGATCAAATAGCGCCTGGTCAAAGGTCTGCATCCCCAACTCACGTGAACGTCCGATGATTTCCTTGATTGCATGCACCTCGCCTTTGAAAATCAAGTCTGAAATCAAAGGCGAATTGATCATAATTTCCACCGCAGCCACACGCCCAATCCCATCTGACCTGGGAATCAAGCGTTGTGACACAAACGCACGCACGTTCAAGGACAGATCCATCAGCAACTGGTAACGGCGTTCTTCAGGAAAGAAGTTGATGATGCGATCCAGCGCCTGATTGGTACTGTTTGCATGCAACGTCGCCATACACAAATGTCCCGTCTCGGCAAAGGCAATTGCGTAATCCATCGTCTCACGATCGCGAATCTCGCCAATCAGAATCACGTCCGGTGCCTGCCGCAGCGTATTCTTGAGCGCAATATGCCAACTGTCGGTATCCACGCCGATTTCGCGCTGTGTAATCACGCAGTTTTTATGTTCGTGGATAAACTCGATCGGGTCTTCGATCGTGATGATATGTCCGTAGCTGTTCTCGTTGCGATAGCCGATCATCGCCGCTAGCGAAGTGGATTTACCCGAACCAGTACCTCCCACAAAAATCACCAAGCCGCGCTTGGTCATGGCAATATCCTTCAGCACTTCTGGCAACCCCAGCTCTTCAAATTTCGGGATTTTCGTCGTAATCGTCCGGAACACCAAGCCGACGGAACCTCGCTGCACAAAGGCATTCACACGGAAGCGTGCAACACTGGGAATGCCTATCGCAAAATTACATTCGTTCGAGGCATCAAATTCCGCAGCCTGTTTGTCGTTCATAATGGAACGTGCAATCTCCCGCGCCTGTTGTGCCGACAGCACCTGGCTGCTCACCGGTGTCATCTTGCCGTCCACTTTCATCGCGGGCGGAAAACCTGCCGTAATGAACATGTCCGAGGCTTTTTTGCTGAGCATTAATCTCAGCAAATCGAAAACATACTTTTCTGCCTGTCCCTTTTCCATGGTTCAACCTCGCTTGTCAGCCCATAATGGCATCTTTGTTAGCCGCCTTGCCACGTGCCTCCGCAGCGGAAATCACGTTACGACGCACCAGATCCTGCAGGTTCTGATCCAGCGTCTGCATGCCGATATTTTGCCCGGTCTGAATCGCCGAATACATCTGCGCCACCTTGTTCTCGCGAATCAGATTACGAATCGCAGGCGTCCCAATCATGATCTCATGCGCTGCCACGCGCCCTTGCTCGTCCTTCGTTTTACACAAAGTTTGTGAAATCACCGCACGCAAGGATTCGGACAACATGGAACGTACCATTTCTTTCTCCGCAGCTGGGAACACGTCCACAATCCGGTCGACTGTTTTTGCAGCTGAGCTGGTATGCAATGTGCCGAACACCAAGTGGCCTGTTTCAGCTGCAGAAAGCGCTAGGCGAATCGTTTCCAGATCACGCATCTCGCCCACCAGAATGACGTCTGGGTCTTCACGCAAAGCCGCGCGCAAGGCATTCTGGAACGAAAGCGTATGCGGCCCAACTTCACGCTGGTTGATCAAGCACTTCTTGGATTGATGCACAAACTCGATCGGGTCCTCCACCGTCAGAATATGCCCCATCTCATTTTCGTTGATGTAGTCAATCATCGCCGCCAGTGTAGTGGACTTGCCGGAACCTGTCGGACCGGTCACCAGCACAATGCCACGTGGCGTATTGGCAATATCCTTGAAAATCGCCGGACAGTTCAGCTGTTCCAGCGTTAGAATCTTGGAAGGAATCGTCCGGAAAACCGCCCCTGCGCCACGGTTGTGGTTGAACGCATTGACACGAAAGCGCGCCAGGTTGGGGATCTCGAACGAAAAGTCACACTCTAGCGTTTCTTCATACACCTTGCGCTGACCGTCGTTCATGATGTCATACACCATATCATGCACCTGTGTGTGATCCAGCACCGGCACATTGATTTTACGTATATCCCCATGCACGCGTATCATAGGCGGCAACCCGGCGGATAAATGCAAGTCCGAAGCTTTGTTCTTGACCGAAAATGCCAGCAAATCCGAAATATCCACAATGTGCTCCCGCTCTATTTTATAATGTGACTCGTTCTTAAGATTTTACACAAAGTTTATTCTTTAAGATGTTTGAATTATGACCATAATTGCCGATTCCTTGCAAGCAATTCTCGCAAATATCCGGCAAGCTCAACAGGATGCCGGACGACACGACAATGTACGCTTGCTGGCCGTTAGCAAGGCGCAGCCAGCAGAGAATTTGCGGGCTGCTTATATGTCCGGGCAAGTTGCCTTTGGCGAAAACTATCTGCAGGAAGCCCTCGCCAAACAGGCGCAACTGGCCGATTGCGCGATTGAGTGGCATTTTATCGGCCCAATCCAGAGCAACAAAACAACACCCATTGCGCAGCATTTCGATTGGGTACATTCGGTGGACAGGCTCAAACTGGTAAAACGCCTGGCAGAAGCCAGACCTTCGGACAAGCCACCGCTTAATGTGTGTGTTCAATACAACAGCAGTGCAGAAACCAGCAAAAGCGGTGCCGATATGCACGCACTTAGCGAACTGGCGGCTGCAGTAGCTGCCGAACCGCGACTGAAACTGCGCGGGTTGATGGCAATACCTGCACCGGCAAAAGACTTTGCAACTCAGCGTGCGCAATTTAGAATAGTGCATGAAGCGTTTCTTGCCTTACAAAAGCGAGGATTTGCTTTGGATACGCTCTCTATTGGCATGTCGGATGATTATGTCGCGGCCATTCATGAGGGCGCAACCATGGTGCGCATCGGCTCAGCGCTGTTTGGCCTCCGGCCAGCAAAAATAAAGGATAAAATAACAACATGAAACTGGCTTTCATTGGCGGTGGCAACATGGCAAATGCACTTATCGCAGGTTTGCGCCAGAAGCATTTCGACATACGTGACATCACTGTCATCGAACCGGATGCAGAAAAACGTGCAACGCTGCAAAACACGTATGGGGTGCATGCCTGCGAAGCGCTTGTGGATGTGGCTTCCAGCGACGTCATTGTGTTAGCTATCAAACCGCAGCAAATGGCCGAAGTCTGCCATAACTTGGCCCCACTACTGAAAGACCAGCTCGTGATTTCCATCGCCGCTGGTATCCGCATGGGCGATTTAAGTCGCTGGCTCGGCGGTTATCAAACCATCATCCGCGCCATGCCCAACACGCCTGCGCAAATCCAGGCAGGTGTGACTGGCTTGTTCGCCATGCCCGGCATTTCTACCGCGTACCAAAATTATGCCGATCATGTGCTGAAAGCGGCAGGCGATACGGTTTGGGTAGATGACGAGGTACAACTGGACGCCATTACTGCCATTTCCGGCAGTGGCCCGGCTTACGTGTTCTATTTTATTGAAGCCTTGCAGGAAGCCGCCGTTGCACTTGGTTTAACCGAAGCTGCCGCCAAGCAATTAAGTCTCGCCACATTCAAGGGTGCTAGCCTGCTGGCCAGCAACGTAGAAACACCTGTGACCACATTACGGGCACAAGTCACCTCCAAGGGCGGCACTACAGAACAAGGCATCTTGAGCATGGAACAACAGCATGTCAAACAAGCCATTATTGCGGCTGCGCACAAAGCCTGCGAGCGCGCCAAGACGCTAGGTGATGAGTTGGGAGGGGCGGCCTGATGTTCACCTCTGCATTGCACTTTTTACTCAGCACCATCCTGAACCTGCTGTGCTTAATGTTCATGCTGCGCTTTTTGATGCAATACCTCAAGTGCAGTTTTGCCAATCCATTAGGCCAAATTGTTATCGCACTGACGGATTTTGCTGTCAAGCCGGCAAGAAAATTTATTCCGGGCTGGCGCAGATGGGATATTTCCACACTGGTATTGGCGCTCGCCACCCAATTGCTGCTGCAATGGCTACTGCTAGTGTTGAGGGATTTTCCGATTGGCCTTGCCGGCACCACCCCTTGGCTAGTGATCCTCGGGACAAGCTTGCTGGGACTCGCACGTACTGTATTGGATATTTTCTTTTATGCCATTCTGTTCCAAGCCATCCTAAGCTGGGTCAATCCATACCACCCTATTTCCAGTGCGCTGAATCCGCTCACCCAGCCCATCCTTAATCCAATCCGGCGCATTCTCCCACTGGCCAATGGTATCGACTTTTCGCCGCTTGTGGCGTTAATTCTATTGCAAATGCTTAATGTCTCCGTAATTGCCACACTAACCTATCAACTGGGCACCATGCTATAGCCATGCAAGGTACATTTAACGCCAAGATAGAAGAGTACCGTGCCTTGCGCGCTGGCCTGATCAAGGCTATCTCCAACTATAAAGACTGGCTTAACCAAGGCGACGAGACCGATGCAGTAAAAGAATTGCGCCTGCATGATATTCTGCAAACCCTTGAAAGAGATCAACTGGTGGTCGCATTTCTGGCTGAGTTCTCTCGCGGCAAGACCGAGACCATCAACGCCTTGTTCTTCTCCGACTTCGACCAGCGCCTGCTACCTAGCGAAGCCGGACGCACGACCATGTGTCCAACAGAAATCCTTTGGGACAAGCACGAGGAACCCTGCCTGAAACTGCTGCCTATTGAGACACGGCTCAAGGGAGATTCGCTCACCTACCTTAAAACCACCCCTGTAGCATGGCAAAAATTCCGCCTAGATACCAACTCCCCGGAACAAATGGTGGCTGTGCTGCGAAAATTGATTGACCAGAAAACAGTTTCCCAACAGGAAGCGCAAGCACTGGGCTTATGGTATCCGGATGAATTGACTTCGGTCAAAGAAGCGTCATCTCCAATTGCTGCCCAAATACCTGCCTGGCGGCATGCGATACTGAACTACCCCCACCCCTTGCTCAAACAAGGCCTAGTGATTATGGATACCCCAGGTCTTAACGCCTTGGGCGCAGAGCCAGAACTCACTTTGAATATTGTGCCAAATGCGCACGCCATCCTGTTCCTGACCGCTATTGACTCAGGCATCACAAAATCCGACCTGAAAATCTGGAATGAGCATGTCAACGGTCGCTCAAAGTTCAAGCTGGTCGTTTTAAACAAAGTAGACATCTTGTGGGATTCCCTCAAATCCACACAGCAAATCAAGAACGAAATAGACCGCCAAATCAACATCACCGCGCACCAGCTGGGTGTTTCACCTGAAAATGTATTTGCATTATCGGCCCAAAAAGCATTGGTTGCCAAAATCAGGAAGGACTCCCTGCTCCTCCAGAAAAGCGGAATGGACCAGCTGGAGCGCGCGCTAGGCGAGAAACTAATACTGGCCAAGCAGGAAATCCTGGGGCGCACGGCGGCCATCGAGTGTAGCGAAATGATCAAGTTCTCCCGCAAAGGCTTGCAGTTGCGGCTACAGAACCTCCGTACCCAAATCCAGGAATTAAAACAGCTACGTGGCCTGAATATAGATAATTCCAAACACATCCTGGCGCAAGTGGTTGCAGAAAGAAAACGCTACGAAGCTTCCATCCCGACCTTCAACCAAGCCCAGGAAAGAATTTCGAACATCGGCAAACGGTTATTGCGTCATTTGAGCGTCGCCTATCTGGAGTCCTCAGTCGCTCAAAATCGTCAGGCCATAGGTGACAGTTGGACAACGATAGGGCTTAACCAGAATATGCGCGCCCTGATGAAGCAATCGACAGAACTCGCCAGCTTTGTTACCACCGAAAGCAAATCCATCAAGAAGCTCGTCGACAACATCTATGAGGTGTTCAGGACACGGCATGGCTTTAGCATAAACGTGCCCCCTGCGCTGAATATGGGCGAATTTCTGGGCAATATGCAGGCGCTGGAGAAAATCACTGATGATTTTTGCAAAGACCCGGTCAATGTACTCACTGAAAAGCATTTCCTGATACGCAGGTTCTTCATGGGGCTTGGCACGCAGTCGCAAAGAATTTTCGAAGACGCAGAGAAAAACTGCAAACAATGGTTGGAAGATGTCGTGGGCGTATTGCAGCAACAGATAGACGCTCACCGCAAGCATCTTGAAGAACGTACGGCGAGTCTGCTTCAGGTCAAAACAGATGCTGAAGCTTTAGAGGCACAACTTGGTGAGATTGAACGGCAATACATGCGCGTTTCCAAAGAGGCGCAAGCTTTGGATGAAATGCTGCTGGTAATGATCAAAGCCATTAAACCCGCAGCCAAGGCCGCACAAGCCGAACTCGCACAACCTTCGGAACTCGAAAAGACCATGAAGCTGCCAGACCTACCGTTTCTAGCAACCCCGCAAGCGATTGCACCCGCACCAAGTCTGGATGCTACATCCAGATAATATCAAACTCCTCCTGTGGGTATTGGCTCTCTGCCTGAACTGAAACCCGCTTGTTGATAAAATCCGACAGATTCGCCAGGCTCTGCGATTCCTCATCCAGCAGCAGATTCGCCACTGAAGGTGAGGCAATCACCTTAAACTCTTTAGCATTAAACTGACGCGATTCCCGTGTCAGCGCACGCATGATCTCGTAAGCCACGGTTTGTGCCGTTTTATACTCACCACGCCCTTGGCAGGCCTCGCAAGGCTCGCACAGTAGATGCGCCAGGCTTTCGCGTGTGCGCTTGCGCGTCATTTCCACCAATCCCAACGCGGTAAATCCGTTAATACTGGTACGCGCCCTATCCTTGGCAACCGCTTTTTGCAACTCCTCCAGCACGGTCTCGCGCTGGCTATCTTCATCCATATCAATAAAATCGATGATGATGATACCGCCCAGGTTTCTTAATCTCAGCTGTCGTGCAATGCACTGTGCCGCTTCCAGATTGGTCTTGAAAATAGTATCGGAAAGGTTCTTGCCGCTGACAAAACTGCCGGTATTTACATCCACCGTTGTCAGCGCCTCGGTCTGATCAAAAATCAGATAGCCGCCAGACTTCAGCTCCACTTTACGCGAAAGCGCATATTCGATTTCTTTCTCAACATCATAGAAATCAAACAGCGCCCGCTCACCGGTGTAGTGATACAGCGGTTTCACCGCCTTGGCCACATAGAGTTGGGCAAATTCCTTCATGCGCTCGTAGGTTTCTTTAGAATCCACACGAATACTGACCGTGTTGTCATTCACCACATCACGCAGGATACGCCTTGGCAGACTCAGGTCATAAAAAATCAGCGAACGTTCACCGGCATGGCGACTGTCTTCCTGAATCTTGGCCCATACCTTGTGCAGATACTCCACATCGGCCAGCAGCTCTGTGTCCGTCGCGGTTTCGCTCATGGTACGAATGATGTAACCGCCATCTGTCGGCTCGCCAATCAACCCAATCAGCCGCTGGCGCAACTGCTCACGTTCCCCTTCATCCTCAATGCGCTGTGACACGCCGATATGGCGTTCATAAGGCAGATACACCAGAAAACGCCCCGCGATGCTAATTTCCGTGGTCAGCCGTGCGCCCTTGGTGCCAATCGGCTCCTTGATGACTTGCACGATAATAGACTGGCCTTCCTGCAGCACATCCTGAATCGGCCGCTCATTGCCATCCTCGCCCTCTTGCGGGCGACAGGCGCGAATATCCGCCGCATGCAGAAAAGCTGCGCGCTGCAGACCAATCTCGACAAAGGCAGATTGCATGCCCGGTAGCACACGTACCACGGTACCGCGATAGATATTGCCGATGATACCGAGCGAAGATGTACGCTCGATCAGCAACTCCTGTGCGATGCCTTGCTCCATAATCGCCACGCGCGTTTCCTGCGGTGTCACGTTGATTAGAATCTCTTGTCCCATATTTGCTTCATTTCACTCAAAATCTGCCTGCGCCTGCGTCAGCAGCTGCGCAGTCTCATATAACGGTAAGCCCATCACGCCAGTGTAGCTGCCCGACATATGCCTTACCCACGCACCCGCATGGCCCTGAATCGCATAGCTGCCTGCCTTGTCGCGATGCTCGCCCGTTGCCAAATATGAGGCTATCATAGCATCGCTCAAGCTGCAAAAGGTCACTTGCGTCGTGTTCACCCCGGTTAGCATGCGTTTAGGCGTCGCCAGCGCAATCGCTGTATGCACTTCGTGTGTACGCCCAGAGAAAGCCTTGAGCATCTCGGCCGCTTTCAGGTCATCCACAGGTTTACCATAAATGTGGCCATTCAATGCCACCGTGGTATCCGCCGCCAATATCGGCAAGCGCAAAGCGCCCGGCTGCGAATCATATACCTTGCGCGCCTTGGCAATGGCCACGCGCAGCACATAAGCGTCGGGCGCCTCGCCCGGCAGCACGGATTCATCCACATCGGCAGGCTGCACCAAACATTCGACGCCGAGCTGTCCCAGTAGTTGCAGGCGGCGCTGGCTTTGCGAGGCGAGTATAATATGCGTCATCATTGCTAACATGATAAGGGATTTACCGCATGGAGTGGTCATCGCTGATTAAAATTACCATTGCACTATTTGCTATCGTCAATCCGATTGGCAGTTTACCGATATTCATTAGCGCTACCGAAGGCTGGAGCAAGCGCCAACGCACCAAAACCGCCCGTACCGTGGCGATGACCGTATTTATCGTACTACTTACAGCGGCATTGATTGGCGACAAAATATTGGATTTCTTCGGTATTACGATTCCCTCCTTCCAGGTAGGTGGCGGCATTTTGCTGATGTTGATCGCCATCAACATGATGCACGGCAAACAAAGCGGCACCCGCCAAACGCCGGAAGAAGCGCAAAGCATGAACGAGCGGCAAGTCATCGCTATCGTGCCGCTGAGTATCCCGCTACTGGCCGGTCCGGGCGCGATCTCCAGCATGATCCTCAGTGCGCAGCAGCAACCGACTTTTTGGGGGCATATCTCATTGACTATCCCTGCACTGGCAATTGCCATCATCATCTGGCTGGTATTGCAGCTGGCCGACGGCATCACCAAACAACTCGGCACCATCGGCATCAACATCGTCACCCGCCTGATGGGGCTGATACTGGCGGCAATGGCGGTGGAATTTATCGCACATGGCCTAACCGGTTTGTTCCCGCAACTGGGGATGCGGTAAAATAGCGCCTTCTGACAAGAGCCATCCATATGAAAAAGATACAGTGGAAACCCAACGTCACCGTTGCCGCCATCATCGAGCAAAACGGTAAATTTTTGCTAGTAGAAGAAGAAACCGACCGTGGCCTGCGGTTTAACCAGCCTGCGGGCCACCTGGAACAGGATGAGACCATCACACAAGCCGTCATTCGCGAGGTGCTGGAAGAATCCGCTTACGATTTCGTTCCCGAAGCACTGTTGGGTATTTATCACTGGAAGCATGCACACAACGACACCACTTATCTGCGCTTTGCATTCATTGGCAAGCTAGGTACACATTATCCCCAACAAGAACTGGATCATGGTATCGTGCGTACGGTCTGGATGACAGTGGATGAGATTCGCGAAAAAGAAACCTTGACCCGTAGCCCGCAGGTGCTGATGTGCGTACAGGATTATCTTGCCGGCAAACGTTTCCCGCTGGAAGCATTGATACACCTCGATAGTGACGGAATCAAAATATGAAAAAACGTGTGGTAGTCGGCATGTCCGGCGGGGTAGATTCCTCCGTCGCGGCTATGCTGCTGAAACAACAAGGTTATGAAGTCGTCGGCCTATTCATGAAGAACTGGGAAGACGACGATAACGATGAATACTGCTCCAGCAAGCAGGATCTGATTGACGCCGTGAGCGTGGCCGACAGGCTGGGCATCGAGATCGAGGCGGTGAATTTCAGCAAGGAATACAAAGACCGCGTGTTTGCCAACTTTCTGGAAGAATATCAGGCCGGCCGCACGCCCAACCCGGACATTCTGTGCAATGCCGAAATCAAATTCAAAGCCTTTCTCGACCACGCCATGGGCATGGGCGCGGATTTAATTGCTACCGGCCACTACGCCCAAGTGCGCGAGAATCCGGTCAATCCCGGCGAGTTCCAGCTACTGAAGGCCGATGATGGCAGCAAAGATCAAAGCTACTTTTTATATCGCCTGAATCAGGCACAACTCAGCAAGACTTTGTTTCCATTGGGAAAGTATCTGAAGCGCGAAGTGCGGGAAATGGCGCGCGAAATTGGCCTGGCTAATGCAGAGAAGAAAGATTCGACTGGTATCTGCTTCATTGGCGAGCGCCCATTTCAGGAATTTCTGCAACGCTACCTGCCGCGCAAACCCGGCGACATCAAAACGCCGAAAGGCAAAGTCGTCGGCCAGCATGACGGCTTGATGTACTACACTTTAGGTCAAAGACAGGGCCTAAAAATCGGCGGAAGCCGCGATAGCAATGGCGAGCCTTGGTTTGTGGCTGGCAAGGATATGGCCAAAAACGAGTTAATCGTTGTGCAAGGCCACGACCATCCACTGCTGCTGAACGACGGTCTGAAAGCGGGGCAACTGCACTGGATCAGCGGTCAGGACCCGAAAACCAACTGGGTGTATGCCGCCAAAACGCGCTATCGCCAGCCCGATGCACCATGCGAGATAGACGCGATTAGCCAAGATGAAGTGACGATTCAATTCGGCCAGAAGCAATGGGCGATTACGCCAGGTCAAAGCGCCGTGGTGTATGAAAGCAATGTATGTTTAGGCGGTGGAATTATTACCGCCGCAATTTGATCGTGGCAATATTTTCATTAGCATCAAACATGCCCTGCAAGCCAAGCAGGATGTGGCTTACAGGGCAACGTCTTTCCTAATGAACGTGCGCACACGCGATGCCTAAGTCGGAATTGGCGCGGTTTCCTTGAAGCTGGGACGCTTGGTGAGGATGCTGTAATGCTTGGCCAAATTAGGATACTTGTCCTGCCAGCGCATATCCTTGAAGCGTAGGTCAATATACCCCAGCGAGCAGCCCACCGCGATGTCCGCCAGGCTAAAGGTCTCGTCCACGCACCATTTCTTTTTGGTGATGTCGCGCTCCATCGCAGCCAAACCGGCAATAACTTTCTGCAATTGCCTTTCGATGACGGATGTGGATTGCTGCTCTTCCGGCTTGCGCTGTTCCAGCATCACCGCCACGGCGGCATCACACACGCCATCCGCCAGCGCCTGCCAGCGCAGCACATCGACACGAAAATTGTTCTCGGCCGGAATCAGCCGTGCAACCGGCGCGCGGTGATCCAGATATTCGGCGATCACTGGTGAGTCATATAGGCTATCGCCGTCATCCAGCACCAATGTGGGCACTTTGCCCAGCGGGTTATATTGCTTGACCGGGCAATCCGGGTCGCTCAACACGACCTCCTGCAATTCCAGGTCAATATGCTTCTCCATCGCCACGATGCGCACTTTGCGCGCATAAGGACTATTCGGGGTATAAAGCAACTTCATCCTTCACCAACCTTTTATAAGCGTTTTGATGCATTATAATCGAAATCATGGAAAAGCCTCTATTCACGCAACATTATCCGCGCGGCTCGCAAGCCTTTCATGACCTGGTCAATCAGCAGGTTGCCGCCGCACTGGCCGAGGATATCGGCCCGGGTGACCTGACGGCATCGCTATTGCCGGCCAAGCAGCAAAAACAGGCCGTCCTCATCACCCGCGAGCATGCCATTTTATGCGGCACAGACTGGGCAACCGCCTGCTTCAAGCAACTGGACACCAACGTTCGTATCCACTGGCTGGCGCAGGAAGGTCAAGCGGTCAAGGCCAACCAGACGCTGTGCGAGATTTACAGTGACGTGCGCGCCATCTTGTCTGCCGAGCGCTGCGCGCTGAACTTCCTGCAAACCTTGTCTGCAGTTGCCACACAAACCCGTCAATATGTGGATGCCATTGCAG
This sequence comes from Methylophilus sp., assembly GCA_044228125.1. Lineage (GTDB taxonomy): Bacteria > Pseudomonadota > Gammaproteobacteria > Burkholderiales > Methylophilaceae > Methylophilus. Next base: position 22,311 of record JBGAVM010000006.1, on the reverse strand, counting down.
GCACGCAAGCCAGGATTCTGGATACGCGCAAAACCATCCCCGGCCTGCGGCTGGCAGAGAAATATGCAGTGACGGTAGGCGGCGGCCATAACCAGCGCCTGGCTTTGTATGACGGCATCCTCATCAAGGAAAACCATATCATGGCGGCAGGCGGCATCAAGTCTGCCCTGGAAACCGCATCCAGATTGGCTTCCAGAGCATCCATCCAGATTGAGGTGGAAAGCCTGAGCGAGCTGGAGCAAGCGCTGGCAGCGGGCGCAAAGAGCGTTTTGCTGGATGATTTTAGCCTGGCGGACATGCGGGAGGCCGTGCGCATTACGAAAAGGCGTGCGTTGCTGGAAGCCTCCGGCGGCGTGGATCTGGCCTCGGTACGGAATATCGCGGAGACCGGCGTGGATCGCATCTCGATCGGCAGCCTGACCAAGCATATCCGGGCCATTGATTTATCATTGCGTATCACATAGCATACCTGCAAAATCTCACGGGATATTTATGAGCAAAGTTTCCGGCACCGCCTCTAAATCGAACTCCAGACTACAGCTGGGGGATGTGCTGCGCATGCTGGTGAATGAAGGCAAGCTGGACAAATCCGTTGCCGAGAAACTCTACAAGGATCGCAAGATGGACAGCTCTAACTTGCATCCTCTGGTCATCATTGGCGAACAAAAATGGAAAGACCTGCAGCCACCGCACAAATCGCTCAGCGTAGAATACCTGACCGAATGGCTGGCAACGCATGCCCGCATCGAATACTTCCAGATTGATCCGCTCAAGCTGGATTTCACCTCTGCCGCGCAGATTGTCTCCAAAGCTTACGCGCAGCGGCTCAAAATCATGCCGATTGCCATCAAGAACAATGAAGCCACGGTAGCCACGGCCGAGCCGTACCAGACCGACTGGATCCCGGATCTGGAACGCGTGCTGGGCATGAAAATCAAGCTGGTGATGATCAACCCGCTGGAGCTGACTCGTTACCTGCCGGAAGTCTACAACCTGGCTGCTTCCATCAGCCATGCAAACCAGGCCAAGGCAGGCCAGATTCTGGGCGTGCAAAATTTCGAGCAGTTGATTGAGCTGGGCAAAGACAAAAATCTGGATGCGAACGAACAGCACGTGGTCAATATCGTGGACTGGATACTGAAGTATGCCTTTGAACAACGTGCCAGCGACATTCACCTGGAGCCGCGCCGTAACGTGGGTTTGATGCGCTTCCGCATCGATGGCGTATTGCACCAGGTTTACCAGCTACCCAGCAACATCATGAATGCCATCACCAGCCGCATCAAATTGCTCGGCCGCATGGATATGGTAGAAAAACGCCGCCCACAGGATGGTCGAATCAAGACCATGAACGCCACCGATGGTACCGAGATTGAACTGCGGCTTTCCACCATGCCGACCGCATTTGGCGAAAAACTGGTCATGCGTATCTTCACGCCGGAGATTATCGTGCAGGATTTCCAGCAGCTCGGCTTTTCCGCCAAACAGGCGGCACAGTGGCGGGAATGGACCCAGCACCCCAATGGCATCATTCTGGTGACCGGTCCGACCGGTTCCGGCAAAACCACTACGCTCTATTCCACGCTAAAACGGCTGGCAACGCCGGAAGTCAATGTCAGCACCGTGGAAGACCCGATCGAGATGATTGAGCCTGCATTCAACCAGATGCAGGTCACGCCGAATATCGGTCTGGGATTTGCAGAGGGTATCCGCACCTTGATGCGGCAAGATCCGGACATCATCATGGTGGGCGAGATCCGCGACATCGAGACCGCTGAAATGGCCATTCAGGCGGCGCTGACCGGCCACCTAGTGCTTTCCACGTTGCATACCAACGATGCACCTTCCGCTGTTACCCGCTTGCTGGATTTAGGCGTGCCTGCTTACCTGATACACTCCACCGTGCTGGGGATCATGGCGCAACGCCTGCTGCGCACGCTGTGCCCGACCTGCAAGGCACCAACTGAACTGACAGATGCGGAATGGGCTTCGGTCACGCACCCGTTCAAGGCGCCCAAACCCGCCACCGCAATGAAAGCCGTGGGCTGCCCGGAATGCCGTAACACAGGCTACCGCGGCCGTACCGGCATTTACGAGATGCTGACCATCTCGCAAAAACTGCGCAAACTGATTACGCCGGACACAGATTTGGCCGCGCTACGCAAACTGGCGTATCAGGAAGGCATGCAACCTTTGATGCTGAACGGCGCGGAGAAAATCGCCGCCGGATTGACGACCGTGGAAGAAGTGCTGAAAGTCGCACCGCATTTGGACGAGTACTAAATTCATTGCCATAAGCATCAGCCTGCAAGTCGCATCCAGACGCGCCTTGCAGGCCGATTGTTTTGATAATGAACGCTCACGCGCAACGCATTAAGCGCTGTCAGGTATCCGCCCACATGCGAATCAGGTTGTGATAATTGCCCGTGAGACGAATCACCGCGGCATTGTCGCCCACCTGCTCCCGCAAGGTCGCAATCGCGGCATCCATATCGAACAGCAGCGTACGCTGCGCATCATCACGCACCATGCTTTGCGTCCAGAAGAAACAAGCCAGCCGCGCACCGCGCGTGACCGGGCGCACATGATGCAGGCTGGTGCCGGGGTATAGCACCATATCGCCCGCAGGCAGTTTGACCATTTGCTGGCCGTAGGTATCTTCCACCACCAACTCGCCGCCGTCATAACTTTCCGGATCGGCCAGAAACAGGGTGGACGAAACATCGGTGCGCACATGTACGCCGCTGGCCGCATGTGTACGCACGGCATTGTCGATATGCGCACCAAAGTGCATGCCATCGGAATACATATTAAACAAAGGCGGATAAATCTTTTTGGGCAATGCGGCAGAGAAAAACAAGGCATTGCGCCCCAAAGCCTTCAGCACGATGTGGCGTGCGCGTTCGGCCTCTGGCGAATCCTCCGGCAATTGCCGGTTTTGCTTGACCTGTTCCGACTGGGTGCCGGCAGTCACCTTGCCGTCCACCCAATTGGCGCGCTTCAGCAAAGCCTGCATCTCGGCCAGCTCTTCTGCATTCAGCACTTTGGGAATATGCAATAACATAATGCTCCTTAGAACCTGAACTCCTAAAATTTAAACTCAGTCGTCACAATGGCCTGCCGTTTGTTGCCCGGCACGCTAAAGCCACCGTTATCATACAATGCATCGTAGTATTCTTTGTTGAACAGGTTTTTGACGTTCAGGCGCACCGTCCATTTTTGCGCCTCGTAAGCCAGCATGGCATCCCAGCGAGTGTAGCCCGGCAGGGTGTTGGGCTTGAAATCGCCATTTACGAACAAGGTATTTGCGTTCACAACAGATGGGCTATAGCCATAACGCTCGCCTTTGGCCTCAAAGCCACCGCCCACGCGCCAATGGCTGTCCAGCTTATAGGTCGTCCACAGATTGAATGTCACCGGCGGCGTGTTGCGCGCACGCTGGCCTTTAAAGCGCGCATCAGCCTTGGTAATAGCGCCCGTCGTCGCGTTGACGTTCTCGGCCACTTCCAGAATCTTGGCATCCATCAAAGCCAAGCCGCCAAACACTTCCCAATCCTCCGTAATGCGGCCGGAAAGCTCTGCTTCCAGGCCATCGGTGCGGCGTTTTTTGGTCAAGATCGCGGCTGTCGATTCCAGGTCGGTGTTACGTTCCCACACCTTGGTGGTGCGGTACAAAGCGGTTCTAAACGCCAGATCGCCATCAAAGAACAGCCATTTCGCGCCAATCTCGGCGGTTTTGCTGCGCTCAGCCGGTTGCGGTTTTACCGTCAACTGATACAAATCCGCCGTCGGGCTGAACGAATCGCTCCAGGTTACATAGTAATGCGCCTCGTCCTGCGGATGCCATGACAAGCCGGTACGATAGCTGTTTTCGCCATAACTCAGCTTTGGCGATGTCGCGCTGGAATAATTGGCACGCATCTCGTCGCGGCGCATGCCCAGCAACCAATTCCACTTGGGAATGAACTCGATGCTATCTTGTACGAACACCGCATAGTTATCCGCGTCAAATTCCGTAGCCGCGCCTGTGGTGCTAACGACATGACGCTTGTAGAACACACCATTCGCGGCGATTGCCGCATTCAAGGCCGCACCCGTTTGTGTGTACGCCAAGCCGGTTTTTGGGTTGAATGCTTGCAAGGCATGGCGGAAGGAGTCTTCCTTCAAGTACTCCAGCCCAGCCAAAAACTGGTGCTGCATGCCAGCCAATTTGAATTTGGTGGAAAAATCCGACTGCAAGTTCACGGTGTCGTAATCCATAAAACGCGTCGCATTGCCACCCACACTGTAGTCTGCCTTAGGCAAGTTCACGTTCGGCGTTTTAGCCCAGTAACCGCGCTCGTAGCTGGCACTACGCAATTGGGTGCGCAGTTGGGTATCATCCGAAAACTTGTGTGTGAATATCCCGGTGGTAATGCGCACATCGCTATCATCAAACGTCTTATTGCCGCCCCAGAACGTCCTATCCGTGCGGCCATTGGCTTCATCGTTTGCCGGACGCCCGTTCACGAACCCAACACCATAATCCGGCACATCGCGCGTCTGGGTGTAAATATGGTTCAGGAAAAACTCGTTTTCAGTGCCGATGCCCGCACCAAAACTTACCGCGATGCCTTTACGGTCTAACTCGGGATGGTCGCCATTCGCCGGGTTCTCGCGGTAAGTTTCCTCGTGTCTATCCATCACATTGACGCGCATCGCCGCGGTGTCGGTCAATTTGCGTTCGAAATCGCCCGCCACCTGATGATAATCGTATTCGCCCACGCTTGCGGTAATCTCGTTTTCGTCTTCCAACTCGGCCATTTTGCTGACCTGATTGATGACACCGCCCGCTTGGCCGCGCCCAAACAGCATGGCCGCCGAACCGCGCAGCACATCCACCTGCGCGAGATTGAACGTTTCGCGGTTGTATTGCGCGGTATCGCGCATGTTATCCAGATAAATATCGCCGAACGTATAAAAACCGCGCAACATCATGTTATCGCCAGAGCGGCCGCCTTCTGCCGCATTGAAGGTCAGACCGGACACATTGCGCAACGCCTCGCGCAGCGAGCCAACCTGCTGGTCATCCATCAATTGTCTGGGGACAGATGTCACTGCCTGCGGAATATCATGCGGATCTTGCAACACACGGCCAACACGCGTCTTGGTTGCCTGATAGCCCTCTTTAGGCAAGACTTTTTCACGCACGGTCACATCATCCAGCTTCAGGTTGATGTCGCCTTTTTTCTTGCCAGATTCCACATTCTTTGCTGGCTGCGCGCTTTCTATCTGCTTTGCATCTTCCGCCATTACATGGGATGACTGCGCCAGCAAAAAGGCGGCCAGCCAGCTGATTGAATTCTTTCTGTTTGAGTTTTTATTTCTTGTCACACGCATTTCCTAGATACTTACAAATTACAAAAATATGATAATGATAATGATTATCATTTAGTTTGTCAAACAGTTTTCATCCATCGCCTTCTGCTCATACTTTGTAAAATGTCATCTCATTTAAAGAAATCGCTTTTCGAGCCATGATTGCTTAAGTTTTGCGATAAATCCAACATTAAAATCTTGACCAGACCGCCTTAAACAGTTATCGTTTAGGGTTTCGATTAAATTATAAAAAATCACGGACAAATCAAGGTTTTATGGATTCAGACGCGCATCACATCACTCGCACCGACACGCAGCCCATCACCGGGGCTGACATTGTCATCCGCTGCTTGGAAGAAGAAAAAGTCAAATTCGTGTTTGGCTATCCTGGCGGCGCGGTGCTGCATATCTATGATGCAATTTACAAGCAAAACCATTTCAAGCACATCCTGGTACGCCATGAACAAGCTGCCGTGCATGCGGCAGACGCCTTTTCACGCGCCACCGGCGAGGTCGGCGTAGCGCTGGTCACCTCCGGCCCGGGCGCGACTAATGCCGTAACCGGTATCGCCACGGCTTATATGGACTCTATCCCGCTAGTCGTGATCAGCGGCCAGGTACCTGTACCTGCCATTGGCCTGGACGCTTTCCAGGAAGTCGATATGGTGGGCGTTACACGTCCTTGCGTGAAGCACAACTTTCTGGTGAAAGATGTCAAAGATATCGCCGCAACCATCAAGAAAGCGTTTCATATCGCGCGCACCGGCCGCCCAGGCCCGGTGGTTGTGGACATTCCTAAGGACATTACCGCACACAAAGCGATATTCCATTACCCGAAAACCATCGAGATGCGGTCATACAACCCCATCATCAAAGGACATAGTGGGCAAATCAAGAAAGCCGTGAAATTGCTGCTGGAAGCCAAACGTCCGATGATCTACACCGGCGGCGGCGTAGTGCTAGGCGATGCAGCCGAAGCATTGACAAAACTAGTCAAAGCGCTACAGATGCCCGTGACCAATACCCTGATGGGGTTGGGCGGCTATCCTGCCACGGACAAACAGTTCGTCGGCATGCTGGGCATGCACGGCACTTACGAAGCCAACATGGCCATGCAGGAATGCGATGTGCTGCTGGCTGTCGGCGCGCGCTTTGATGACCGCGTGATTGGCAACCCCAAGCATTTCTTCAGCAACCCGCGCACGATCATCCACGTGGACATTGACCCGTCCTCGATTTCCAAGCGGGTAAAAGTCGATGTACCAATCGTGGGTGACGTGAAATCGGTGCTGGCGGAAATGAACGAGCTAATCGCATCTGAGCCAACACAACCTAGCGCAGCACTCAAGGCTTGGTGGACACAAATTGAAACCTGGCGTGGCCGGAAGTGTTTGAGCTACAAAACTAACGAGCTGATTAAGCCTCAATACGTGATTGAAAAGCTGTGGGAAGTCACCAAAGGCGACGCCTATGTGACATCCGACGTTGGCCAGCACCAGATGTGGGCAGCGCAATACTACAAATTCGACAAACCGCGCCGCTGGATCAACTCTGGCGGCTTGGGCACAATGGGCGTCGGGCTGCCATATGCCATGGGCTGCCAGTTCGCAGACCCGAAAGCGCAAGTCGCCTGTGTAACCGGCGAGGGCAGCATCCAGATGAACATTCAGGAGCTTTCCACCTGTAAGCAATATCATTTGCCGATCAAGGTAATCCTGCTGAATAACCGTTATTTGGGCATGGTACGCCAGTGGCAGGAGTTCTTTTACGAGAACCGCTATTCCGAATCCTATATGGATAGCCTGCCGGATTTCGTCAAACTGGCGGAATCCTATGGCCATGTCGGCATGCGCATTGAAAACCCGAATGACGTGGAAGGCGCATTGAAAGAAGCGTTTGATATGAAGGATCGCTTTGTATTCATGGATTTCGTGACCGACCAGAAAGAGAACGTATTCCCAATGGTGGAAAATGGTAAAGGCTTGTCTGAAATGATCTTGGCGGAGAATCTGTAATGCGTCATATCATTTCACTACTGATGGAAAACGAAGCGGGCGCACTATCCCGCGTGGCCGGTCTGTTCTCGGCGCGTGGCTACAATATCGAATCCCTGACTGTAGCCCCCACCGAGGACGCCACTTTGTCCCGCATGACCATCGTGACCTCCGGTTCCGATGAGGTCATCGAGCAGATTATCAAACAGTTAAACAAGCTGGTAGATGTCGTAAAAGTGTTGGACTTGAACGATGGTAAGCATATCGAACGTGAATTGATGCTGGTAAAAGTCAAAGCCACAGCGCAGTTCAAAGACGAAATGAAGCGCATGTGCGACATCTTTCGTGGCCGCATCATTGATGTGGCAGACAACAGCTATACCATTGAGCTGACCGGCTCATGCAGCAAGCTGGATGCGTTTCTAGAAGCGATTGACCGCACTGCTATTCTGGAAACAGTACGCACCGGCGCGTCCGGTATCGGCCGTGGCGACCGCATCCTGAAAGTATAATTTTCTAATTATTTACACCCAACTAAGAACCCCTTACTAGGAATCCAAACATGAAAGTGTATTACGACAAAGACGCTGATTTAAGCATCATCAAAGGCAAAAAAGTAACCATCGTTGGCTACGGCTCCCAAGGCCATGCGCATGCCGCCAACCTGAGAGACTCCGGTGCAAACGTTACCATTGGTCTGCGCAAAGGCGGCAGCTCTTGGGCAAAAGCTGAGGGCGCTGGTCACAAAACCATGGAAATTGCCGATGCAGTGAAAGAAGCCGACGTCGTGATGGTACTGCTGCCAGACGAAACTATGGCTGGTATTTTCAATGCAGACATCGCCCCCAACCTGAAAAAAGGCGCTGCGTTGGCTTTTGCACACGGTTTTAACATCCATTACAACCAAATCGTGCCACGCGAGGATTTGGACGTCCTCATGGTGGCTCCGAAAGGCCCAGGCCACACCGTGCGCTCCGAATACCTGAAAGGCGGCGGCGTACCTTCACTGATCGCTGTTTATCAGGACAAATCCGGCAAAGCCAGAGACATCGCCCTCTCCTACGCAGCTGCTAACGGCGGCACCAAAGGCGGCGTAATCGAAACCACATTCCGTGAAGAGACCGAAACCGACCTGTTCGGCGAGCAAGCGGTATTGTGTGGTGGTGCTGTCGAATTAGTGAAAGCCGGCTTCGAAACATTGACCGAGGCTGGCTACGCACCGGAAATGGCCTACTTCGAATGTCTGCACGAACTGAAACTGATTGTTGACCTGATGTACGAAGGCGGCATTGCCAACATGAACTACTCCATCTCCAACAACGCGGAGTATGGTGAGTACGTGACTGGCCCACGCGTAATTTCAGACCAAGCCCGTGCTGCGATGAAAGAATGCTTGAACAACATCCAGAATGGCGAATACGCAAAACGTTTCATTCTGGAAGGCCGCACCAACTATCCGGAAATGACCGCACGTCGTCGTTTGACTGCCACGCACCCAATCGAGCAAGTGGGTGGCCAGTTGCGCGCCATGATGCCTTGGATCGCAAAAAACAAATTGGTCGATCAAAGCAAAAACTAATTTAAGCATTTATACTAAAAGGGCAAGGCTTTCTTGCCCTTTTTTATTGCAAGCGGTTCTTTACACTTATGCACCCAAAAATTTTCTTACAATATTGTTTGCCCAAACAAGCGCTTACTGCACTGGCGGGAAAACTTGCCAACCTGAAAGGCGGCAGACTAACCACCGCCGTCATCCGCTGGTTCGTGAAACGTTATCAGGTGAACATGGCCGAGGCGGAGAACCCGGACATTGCCAGCTACGCCACGTTCAATGCCTTTTTTACCCGTCCACTGAAACAGGGTATAAGGCCATTGGCGGCTGCGGATTTCGTCTGCCCGGTGGATGGTGCCATCAGCCAGTTTGGCACAATACAGAGTGGCCAGATTTTTCAGGCAAAAGGGCACGAATATTCCACGTTGGCTTTGCTGGCCGGGCACCCTGCACTAGCTACTGTCTTTCAACATGGCCTGTTCGCCTGCCTGTATCTCAGCCCCAAGGATTATCACCGCATCCACATGCCTTGCAATGGTACGCTGAAAAGCATGACTTATGTGCCGGGCGACTTGTTCTCGGTCAACCCACTTACCGCGCAAAACATTCCCAATTTGTTTGCCCGCAACGAGCGCGTGGTTTGCGAATTCACCTCGGAAAAGCATGGTACGTTTGTGTTAGTACTGGTGGGCGCGACTATCGTAGGCAGCATGGCTACCACTTGGCATGGCGTGGTGAATCCGCCGCGTATCGGGCGCATCCAAACCTGGGGTTACGAAGGGCAGAACATCCATCTCAAACAGGGCGAGGAAATGGGCAAGTTCCTGCTTGGTTCAACCGTTGTCATGCTGTTCGAGAACGAGCGCTTTGCTTTCAACCCAGCCTGGGGCGCAGGAAAACCCATCCAACTGGGCGAAGCTATATCCGACCACTAAAGATCCAGCCACTAAAGAAACAAGCCCGCAATTGCGGGCTTGTTTAATTGGAAACCTGTATCTTGGCCGCACGCCGAACTCGCGGTTTTTCCCGCAAGTGAATAGCCAGTTCATTCAAGGCGCTCTTGTACACATCACGCTTGAATTCAATCACATCCTCCAGCGGCACCCAGTAATCGCTCCAGCGCCAGGCATCGAACTCGGGGGTATTGGTTGCACGCAATGACACGTCGCTGTCACGGCCAACCAAGCGCAGCAAGTACCAGATTTGTTTTTGGCCACGATAACTGCCGCGCCATTCGCGCTTGATCCAGGTAGAGGGCACTTCGTAGCGCAGCCAATCGCGCGTACGGCCAAGAATCCTGACATGCTCTGGTTTTAGCCCAACCTCCTCCATCAACTCGCGATACATGGCCTGCTCGGGGCTTTCGCCGTATTTAATACCACCTTGCGGAAACTGCCAGGCATGTTCCCGAATACGCTTTCCCCAAAAAACCTTGTTTTGCGCGTTGCAGAGGATAATGCCAACATTCGGGCGGTATCCGTCTCGATCCAACATTTTGCAACACCATAATATTATTAACTAACGCGATTTTTTCACATTTTGACTCTCTTTGATAGTAGGCTTACATTTTTAACTGCCTCAACCACAATGAAAGCTTTCGTAAAACTTTTTTGCGGCATCGCTGCAAGCCTTATTCTATGCGGCTGCCAGGCCAGCCCTGCCAGCCCGCATTATGCCTACATCACCAATCAAGGCGAGCATACGGTTTCCGTAATAGACTTGGCGCAAGCGAAAACCATCGCCGCCATCCCGGTGGGAAAAGCGCCAGTGGGAGTGGCAAGCTCGGCAAAATTAAAGCGCGTGTTTATCACCAATGTGGATAGCCAGGACGTGAGCGTAATTGACACGACCACGCAAAAAGTCGTTGATACGATTAAAGTGGGCGGCTCGCCGGTGGGCATTGCCATTGCGCCGGATGCCAAAACGCTTTACGTGGCCGATTGGTATAGCCACCGCGTCGTGGCTATCAACACGCAGAACTTCAAGCAACAGCGCGAGCTCATCGTTAAAGAAGCGCCCGCCGGGCTGATTGTCAGCCCTGACAGTAGATCCCTTTATGTGGCTGCGCGCGACAGCAATGATGTCGCCGTGATAGACACTATGCAGTTTCGCGTCATCAAGCGTGTCGCTGTAGGCAAACATCCGTTTGGCCTTGCATTAAACCAGGATGGCAGCAAGCTATTCAGCGTCAATGTCTATGACAACAGCGTCAGCGTCATCAGTACGCGCGACTGGTCACAGCAAACAATCAAAGTGGGCGATCACCCTTACTGTGCAGCTATCAGTGCCGACTCCCGGCGCCTATTCGTCTCCAACACGCAAGACGATACCGTGTCTGTGCATGATCTGACAACCCTCCAGCAAATCGCCACGATTGATGTCGGCATGACGCCAGAAGGCTTGGCATATGATATTGCCAGCCAGCAAATCATCGTCGCTAGCTGGGGTGAAAACAATGTCAGCATCATTGACATGCATAATAACAAAGTCACTCACACCGTTAAAACAGGAGATAAAAGTCGCGCTTTTGGGCAATTTATCCTGCAATAGTCAACCTCAGCCTGTGCCGGACGTTATTCGGGCGTAGGCTTTATGCCCCAAGTCATTTATAATATCGGGCTATCCTAGTGTTAATCTTATTTAACTTGTTTATTCGGAGACCTTGCATGAAAAAGTTGTTCGCAGTATTGGCATTAGCAGCCTTGTCGTTTAACGCAGCTGCACACGGCCCCAGCCCGCAAAAAGTGGAAAAAGCCATCACCATCAAAGCCGCCCCGGCCAAAGTTTGGGCCATCGTAAAAGATTTCGGCAACATGCATGCATGGCACCCAGCCATTGCAAAAACCAAGCTGGACAAAAAAGGTGACGAGACCTTCCGCACCCTGACACTGAAAGACGGTGGTGAAATCAACGAAAAACTGCGTAGCGCTGATGATGCTGATATGAAGCTCAAATATGAAATCGTGAGTGGCGTAGCTCCAGTTGCAGACTACAATTCGACCATGACTGTAACTGCAGGTCCTGGTGCTGGCGAGAGCACTGTAACCTGGGTAGGCCGTTTCTACCGTACATACAAACTCAATCCACCTATCCCAGCTGGTCAGGATGACGAAACCGCCGTGAAATTTGTAACTGGTGTATATGACAGCGGCTTGGCTAGCTTGAAAAAGGTCGCTGAAGGCTCAAAGTAACGAGCGCCGGCTCCGGCGCAAGCAATAACGCCACCAGCACCTCCGGCACCAAAAAACCTTGGTGGAAGCTCTGGTAAGCGTTAATTCAGTAGCAAAAAAAGAAAAGCGGGGTAAAACCCGCTTTTTTTATCGCATCAACTACCGTCAAAATATGTCAGCGCCTGCCGTTAATTGTCAATTGGGGCCAACCATTATTGCTCCTTAGCCTCAAAACAGATGGCCTTCCACTCACCACACATCGACTCATCCCATTGTTTTATATGAAGTATATAGAACAATATAACCAAACTGAATAAAGTTGGCACGTCGGTTGCTTATAGCTTACCAAGCACTGGTATTGGCAGTGTGGGAAATGTGGCAAAGCTAATACCACGTTAATTGTTTTAACCCTTAACTAGTTAAAGGAAATGAAAATGATGAAACAAGTTCAAAAAGGTTTTACCTTGATCGAGTTGATGATCGTTGTTGCGATTATCGGTATCCTGGCAGCGGTTGCACTGCCACAATATAAGAGCTATACACAGAAATCTGCTGATGCTGCTTGTGGCGCTGAAGCTACCGGTATCGCACACGGCATGGCTGCGGCAAAATCCAACAACGACACTAGCCTGCTGTCAACCAGTGCACTTTCTGCATGCGATACCGGCACACTCCCGACAACTATCGGCGCAGATGGCGCTACAGCAAGCTTTAGCAACGCCGCTAGAGGTACTGGCAAAACTTGGGTTTGCTCCTGGGATACAGGTAAGTGCTCCTAATAGATTTTTAGTTTAAAAAAGAGGCCTACGGCCTCTTTTTTTTACCCATTATCCAGCTACTTTTGCTTTATATGCTAGACTCTTGTCGAATTGATTAACCTAGATTCCAAGCAAACCAGCAAATCAATAAAACAGGAAAACATCATGCAGCGTATTGCTATCTCTACCATCATGCCAGCGCTAGTTATCTTTGCATACATTGCATTAATTGTTTTTTCGCCAAGCGTACATTTTATCAAGTACATAGAGTTTCATGACTGTCAGCGCGTGATTCAACTGTTGCTACTTGGATTGGTTTTACTTGATGCCGTATTTATTGGCTACAAAAAGTACAACATGATGCCCATCAGCAACAACATAAAATTTGGATTCTTCACATTACTTACTCTCGCTGTTGCTTCAGTAGCTTACTCAACTGTACCAAGATATGCCGTTATCGAAATTACTATTTTTACTGCCCTCTGTTACCTTGCCTTGTTTGTTGCACGACTTTATGGGGAGTTTAAAGAGAAGCTCGTTCAACAACTTATCTATGCCTTATGGATCAGCATTGCACTCTACCTGGTCTCTTTTTACACAGGCTACATCACCGCCATGATTGCCAAAAAACCGCTGGAATGGCCATATCCATTTTACGGTTTTAGCAATATACGGTTGTTTCAACAATATCAGCTTTGGGCGCTAGGGCTGATTTGCTTACCATTAATTACGTTTAAGCTGAAAAAGAACACATGCTTTCTACTCTATTTTGCACTTGCATTCTGGTGGGTATTGTTATTTTACGCAGCGTCACGTGGTGTAATATTAGGATGGCTGTTAGCAATGATAATCACAGCTACTATCTACAAAAAAATGTCATTGCCTTTTTTACGTATTCAACTGATTAGTGCCGCTGCTGGCCTTTGTCTATACGTAATATTATTCAAACTAATTCCCACTCAGGTATCGCCTACCGCAGTTGTAACTAGTACAGTATTTAGAGATACTGTCACAGATCGCACAGACCTATGGAAAGCAGCTATTCTCATGATGAAAAACTTCCCTTTCCTAGGTGTCGGGCCTATGCAATTTTATTTTTATACCCCTTTTGGAACACACCCGCACAATAGCGTATTGCAACTCGGTGCTGAATTTGGAATTCCAGCCACTTTAATCATGCTAACAATTACAGCCTATTGTTTCCATCAATGGCGGAGGAAATTAAGTGTAACTCAATGGCAAACAACCACACACCATAACAATAGCAATAGTTTGGCGGTCATCTTGTTTTTTACAGTTGTCGCAAACGGCGCGTACTCATTAGTGGAAGGTGTAATTATTATGCCTATAAGCCAAGTGTTAATGTTTACTGTAATTGGCTTAATGATTGGCCAATATACAGAGAATACATGGCTTTCAACAGCAGCAGCAAAACATCCTATAAAAAACAAGCTAAGATTCAGGCCAATTTTTGCACCCATCGTATTAATATTTATGATCTTATCCACCTTTCCAGAACTGGAACGTGGTCTAAAAAGTTATAACAGAATACTATCTGGTAACGAGAGGGCTTTTTCCATGGCAGCCGACACAATAAACCCCCGTATCTGGATGCAACAGAGACGAAAAGAGCAAGAATAGCAGCAATTTAATAACTAAGAAGTAACTTGTACCACAAATGCCGTTAACCCAAACTGCGCCAAGATAAACGCTGCAGCACTGCTGCGACGGCCGGTTTGGCAATACACAATATACTCTTTGGTTTTATCCAGATTTGGCACGATGTTACGCAGTTCATGGAGCGGAGCATTTACAGCGCTTTCCAGATGCTGGTATTGATACTCCGAAGCAAAGCGAACATCCAGCAACTGTGCGCCTTGCGCGATTTTTTCTTTCGCAGTAGCCATGTCCACATAATGCACTATCGGGGCTTTCAGCAGCTCGACAAAATCCTGTTTTTTCAATCTTAGCAGCTCACCATCGGTTTTCATCGTGACAGTCGCATTACGCTTGGTACCAGATGCTAGCGCTTCTTCGCCAAAAGCGGCGCCATGTGAGATTTCCGCAAGGATAATCGGCGGCTGAGCAGGGTCCTTAATACGACTAACAACGGCAACACCTTGCTGAACCAGATAGTAATAATCCCCTTCTTGCCCTTGCGTGATAATCGTTTGCCCCGCCTGTACCTGCATTGGGGTCAAGCGTGACAGTAAAGCCTCGATATTGGCTGGCGGCAGCTTGCTGAAAACACCGTTTTGCAGTTTGAACGCATTAAAGCTGGCAACGTCAAGCTTGAAGTCTTGGGTTTTGGCATCCACAGAGGCCAATCCGGTAGCCATCCCCCCGACTGACTTGGAATAACCCGAGATCTGATCCCAGGTGAGCATAATGTCGATCAAATCGAGGTCGATCCGTGTGACCTCCAGCGGAGTCAGCGCAATGGTATCCTTGATTCTCAAACGTCCTGTATCTACCGGATACTTGGCAGCAGCCGTACCGGCGCGCAATATTAGCTTGTTGCCATTGTCGTAGCGAATGCCCAAATCTCCCTTAAGCAGATAAATGGCCTGGGTCTGGGCATCGCTCATGCGCGTCGGATCCAGATCTTTGCTAATTTGCTCAATGATGCAAACATCCGCCAGCTCGTTCAGACGATTGGGTGACAACCTGGCGATGGGTTCCAGTTGAGCCAGACGGTTTTTATCTACGAGTTCTGCTTGAGTCGGTTTGTTATTCATGGTTTCAAGATAATTCAAATAGTTGGTTATGTTGTAAGGCCTTGCAGTGATGCGTAAGTGGATGAGCAACTATTTCCTGCATGATGACCTTGCCCTCTCCTGGCTTCAGGTGCGTAATATAAGTCTGCAACTGTCTTGTACTTTGTGCCAGTTCGGCTACCAGGGTTTGCGGGCATAGGTGTTTGGATACTTTGGCCAGTTCGGCGTCGGCATTGCTGAACGCAGTTTCGATAATCAGGTATTCCAGATTGGAAATCTGGTTCACTCGTCGCCAGAAATCAACACTCCCCGTCGTATCGCCGGTAAACACCAAGCTTCTTTCACCGCCATCGATTTGATAACCCAAAGCAGGCACCACATGATTTGCCGGCAAGACTGTGACAACAACGCCGGGCAAAGTTACCGATTGCCCACACTCCAATGTGGCATACTGCAAAAATGGCTGTTCCCGGTTGGGGATCTGATTAAAATCCGGCCAGATCTCCCAGTTAAAAATATGGGTTTTCAGCGCCTCTATCGTGCCAAGATGCGCATGCACGATAATCGGCTGCTCACGCAGACCCAGCGCACTATCCAGCAGCAAAGGCAGCGCCGCAATATGATCAAGATGAGCGTGCGTGAGGAATACATGGTCTATTTTCAGCAGTGCCTCCAGCGGCAAATCGCAAACGCCGGTACCTGCGTCTATCAGCACATGCTCGCCCACCAGCAACGATGTGGTGCGTAAATCGCCCCCCATTCCACCGCTACAGCCCAGCACTTTGACTTGCATTGTCATGATTATTTGAATTCCAGATTAAAAACGCCATCCCATTCCGTACCAGGCGGATTGAGGCGATACCCGGCAATCCGCTGCAGATACATGCCATACAAAGGATGTGGCGACATCTTCTGCAAATTGAGCAACTGTACCTCTGCCAGATCCCAATTCCGGTTCCGATAATACCGTATCACCTCATTGAATAACGCCAGCTCATCGCGCAATTGCCTGGCTTTTATCTCGTCCAACGGTTCATAAATCGCCACTGGCTGACCTTTGCCCTTAACACGTACAGTATCCAGATAACGATACGCAAACTCCGGCACCTGCTGCTTTAACGACTCGCTGACCACAATATTGACCCCATACAATTTGGTCAACCCCTCCAGCCTGGCGCCCAGATTGACCGCATCACCCATTACGGTATACGCCACGCGGAAATTGGAGCCCATATTCCCCACCACCATGGCGCCAGTGCTCAGACCAAATCCCATCTCCAGCGCCGGCCAACCCTTCATGGCAAAGCCATCGCTGATATGTTGCAACGCCGCATGCATCTCCATCGCGGCCTGCAAAGCATGCCGGGCATGCTGCGGATCGGCCAGCGGCGCACCCCAGAATGCCATAATGGCATCCCCGATGTACTTGTCGATAGTTCCACGGTTCTGATGAATGATCTGCGTGAGCGGTGTAAGAAACTCACCCATCATTTTTCCCAGTTGCGCAGGTTCCATTTGCTCGGAGATTGTAGTGAATCCGCGGATATCGCAGAATAATACCGTCATCTCGCGGCTTTCGCCGACCATATTGACCGACTCGGCCTCGCCAGCCATCTCCCGCACAATCTCCGGCGGGACATATTGCCCGAAAACCCGCGCCAATTGGCGCTTCCCGCGAGATTCCACAAAAAAACCGTAACTCATATTCAACAGATACAGTAACCCTATCATGACCATACTGGCAGCCAGCGGCAACACCAGATTAGCAAATTTCCACAGCAACACACTCAAGCCCAGCAACCCTGCGAGCATCCCCAATACAGTCATCGTTGCCTGCATCGGGTTAAGCTGATGCAATAAAACCAGTAGCAATATTCCGGCCAACAGCACAACAAGGAACTCCCCGCCCATCATATACGCGGGGCGCGTTTTGATATTGTTATCCAGAATACCCGCAATCAGATTGGCATGCACCTCCACCCCCGGATAAGCGCTTTGCACCGGCGTCGCACGCAAATCCATCAGCCCCGGCGCCGTCGTTCCCACCAGCACGATCTTGCCCCGCAACATCTCCGGGGAGACTTTCTGATTGAGTACATCGCTGGCTGACACATAGGGAAAACTACCCTGGCCGCCGCGATATGGGATCAGCGCAGACAACCGCCCGTCTACCGGAATGGTTTTTCCAGTCAAGCCAAATGACTCCAGGCCGGAATAACGGCGACTGACCCCGATTTTGGCGAACCTGGGCTGTAATGCCGCTTGCCCCAGATGCGTCCTGGCTACGGCTACCGATAACGCATCGTAATAACCGTCCTGATGACGTGTCAGCACAGCCACGCGGCGGGTAATCCCGTCATTGTCCGGCTGCGGATTGAAATGTCCGGCCGTAAGCGCTTGCTGCTGCAAGCCAGGCAGGTTCGCACCATAACCTTGCGCGCTTTCTGCCGGAACTGCCTTGTTGCCAAAATCCGCTTGAGACAACACCGGCAGTGGAAGCTGACCCACTTGCCCGGCGTCCTGTCCTTGTGCGAAGTAATAACCCAGCACCACCTTGCGGCCCGTTAGGCTATTGGCAAAAATCCGGTCGTAATCCAGCTGCGGCTTCAATTTCTCAATCGCCTGAGCCAGCATTGTATTATCGTGCAGATATGCCTGCTGAATCTGTTGCAGTTTTTTCAGGCCAGAGCTTTCATCACGCTCCGCAAACACCACGTCAAAACCCAAGGTATCCACATGATAATGGTCGAACAATGTTATCACCATGCCGGCAAGCTTATCCCGCCCCCATGGCCAACGCCCCTGCTCATTCAGGCTTTTTTCATCAATGTCGACAATGACGATGCGAGTATCCACACCACGTGGCATGAGCATGTTAAGACGCAAATCGTAACTGAAATTTTCCAGCCGGTTCAGGAAGCCCAATGGCCACAAGCCGCTCACATGCAACAGCGTTAGCGCAATGACACACACGCCAAGCAGCGTCCGCACCGCATGCTGTCCGAGGGGTGCGGATAAAAAAGATTTGACAAAAGACATGTCCAAGGTTTTTATCGTAATATTGTGCTTATTTGTCCTTTGGGCATTGTAACGTAAACATCGCCTTACCAAACGCAGAAATGAACGACGAATCCCCTGTTGAAATATGCGCTTCGCCAACCCCGTCAGCAAGCATCATCTGGCTGCATGGGCTGGGCGCAGATGGTAATGATTTCGTTCCCATCGTGGAAATGCTGGATTTGCCGCATATCCGCTTCGTGCTACCACATGCGCCTTATCGTAGCATTACTATCAATAACGGTTACACCATGCGTGGCTGGTATGACATCCTGGGGCGAACATCCGGTAGCCAGCAGGATGAAGCCGGTATTCGCGCATCACAAAATTACGTTGAACAACTCATCGCACACGAGCATGAACGCGGCATCTCAGCTTCACGCATCGCGCTGGCCGGCTTTTCGCAAGGCGGCGCGATTGTGTTGCATACGACTACGCGCCTGCAGGCGCATCTGGCGGGCGTTCTTGCGTTGTCTACTTATCTGCCGCTCAGTAGCCTGCTGGAAGCCGAAAAGACTGCTGCCAGCTTGCAAACACCCATCTACATGGCGCATGGACGTTATGACGAGGTGATCAGCCTCGACATGGGCTGGACATCCGCCCAAAAGCTGCAAGCGGCAGGTTATTCACTTGACTGGTGCGAATACCCGATGGCACACAGCGTGTGCGCAAATGAAATCGCCGATATTCGCGCCTTTTTGCTGCGCATACTGCCGGAATAAAACACGCAAAAGCATAATGTTTTGCTAAAATGGCGTCTACTAAAAACTCGCGCCATGTCCACACAAAACAACACTTCATCACCAGTAGAAAATCTCAGCTTTGAGGCCGCAACGGCTGAGCTGGAAACGATTGTCGCGCAAATGGAATCCGGTAATCTGACGCTGGAACAATCACTACAGGCATACACTCGTGGTGCGGCACTAATCAAACACTGCCAGCAGTCACTTTCTGCAGCCGAACAGCAAATTCAAATACTCAACAACAACCAAACGCTGACACCTTTTGAGGTGGATAATGAATAAGCCGATGCCTGAACTGATTCAGGAGCAAACCGCGCAATTTAACGCCTGGGTAAGCAAGATGCAGGCGCATACCGAATATGTGCTGGATCAGCACTTGCCTGCCGAAACCGTAGTCCCTACGCGACTGCATGGGGCCATGCGCTACTCAACACTTGGCGGTGGGAAACGTGTACGGGCATTGTTGACTTATGCCGCTGGCGAATTCTGTCAGGCCAAACTGGAAAAAATGGATACCCCGGCCGCCGCGGTAGAGCTGATTCACGCCTTTTCACTCGTGCACGACGATATGCCTTGCATGGACGATGACGACCTGCGTCGCGGCAAGCCTTCCACCCACAAACAATACGGTGACGCACTGGCGCTATTGGTAGGCGACGCGCTGCAAAGCCTGGCTTTCCAACTGATTTCGCAAGACAAGGCGCTGAAAAACGGTCAAAAAATCAAGATGCTGCATGTACTGGCATTGGCCAGCGGTTCACGCGGCATGGCAGGCGGTCAGGCGATAGACTTAGAAAGCATGGGTATCCCGCTCAGCCGTGAAGAGCTGGAACAGATGCACATCCACAAGACCGGCGCGTTGATCCGTGCTGCCGCATTGATGGGTGCCTATGCGACAGACACGCCAAATCAGGACAAGATCAAGGCAGTGGATCATTTTGCCAAAGCCATCGGACTGGCATTCCAGGTAGTAGATGACATTCTGGACACAGAAGCCGACACTGCAACACTGGGCAAAACCGCTGGCAAAGACGCCAAGGACAACAAATCCACATACGTCACAACGCTCGGTTTGAATGCGGCCAAAGAGCTGGCCAACGAGCTGCATGCCAATGCCATGGCAGCGCTATCTTTTTATGGTCGCGAGGCAGACTTGCTGAGGCACCTGGCCAACTTCATCACGCAACGTAGCTTCTAGGCTTTTGCAATACCATGACCAGCCTGCTCGATACCATACAGTCCCCGCTTGACCTGCGCCAGCTTGAGCGGCACCAACTGCCGGCCTTGGCGGAAGAGTTGCGCACCTTCCTCATCCAAAGTGTCGCAAAAACCGGTGGCCACCTTGCATCCAACCTGGGCGTAGTGGAACTGACCATTGCCTTGCATTATGTTTTCAACACACCGGATGACCGGCTGGTATGGGATGTCGGCCACCAGACCTATCCGCACAAGATTTTGACCGGACGCCGCCAAGCCATGGCCAACCTGCGCAAGGCAGAGGGAATTTCCGGCTTCCCCCGCCGCCATGAAAGCGAATACGACACCTTCGGCACAGGCCATTCCAGCACCTCCATCTCTGCTGCGCTGGGCATGGCCATCGCCGCCAAGCAGACTGGTTCCGAACGACGCAGTGTCGCCATCATTGGGGATGGCGCCATGACCGCGGGCATGGCGTTCGAGGCGCTGAACAACGCAGGCGACATGGACGCCAACCTGCTGGTCATTCTTAACGACAACGACATGAGTATCTCCAACAACGTCGGCGCGCTTAATAATTATCTGGCAAGACTGCTTTCAGGGCGTCTTTATGATCGCGTACGCCAAAGCGGGAAAAAAGTGCTCGAAATCGTGCCCCATGTGAAAGAGTTCGCCAAGCGTGCAGAAGAGCACGCCAAAGGCATGGTCACGCCCGGCACGCTTTTCGAGGAGTTCGGCTTCAATTACATCGGCCCGATTGACGGGCACGACCTGCCGGTGCTGCTGGACACGTTAACCAACATCCGCCATTTGCAAGGCATGCAGTTCCTGCATGTCGTGACACAAAAGGGCAAAGGCTACGAGCCTGCGGAAGACAACCCGAGCAAATACCACGGTGTCAGCAAGTTTGACCCTTGCAATGGCGAATCGCTGGCCGCTTCAGGCAGCAAAACCTATACGGAAGTGTTTGGCGAGTGGCTGGTGGACATGGCAACCGCAGATCAAAAGCTGATCGGCATCACGCCAGCCATGTGCGATGGTAGCGGGCTGAATGCCTTTGCCGAGCAGTTCCCGAGGCGCTATTTCGATGTAGGCATTGCCGAGCAGCATGCGCTGACCTTCGCCGCTGGCCTGGCCTGCGATGGGTTGAAGCCCGTTGTCGCGATATACAGCACTTTCCTGCAACGTGCCTACGATCAACTCATTCACGACATCGCCCTGCAGGATCTGGATGTGCTGCTGGCGATTGATCGCGCCGGCCTGGTGGGTGCCGACGGCCCGACGCATGCCGGCAGCTTTGACATAAGCTATCTGCGCTGCATCCCCAACATGGTAGTGATGGCGCCCAGTGACGAAAACGAATGCCGGTTAATGCTGACCACCGGCTACCTCCATGTCGGGCCTGCCGCCGTGCGCTACCCGCGTGGCAGCGGCTGCGGCGCCACTATCCAGCCCGAGCTGAATGCAATCGAGATCGGCAAAGGCGTTCTGCGACGCAGCGCCGGTGCTGGCGCACGTAAGAAAGTAGCCCTGCTGGCCTTTGGCAGCATGGTGACTCCCGCACTGGAAGCCGCATCCAGTCTGGATGCCAGCGTGGCAGACATGCGCTTTGTCAAACCACTCGATATTGAATTAATCCAATCCTTGGCGCAATCCCATGACCTACTCGTCACCATTGAGGAAAACGCCGTGCAGGGTGGTGCCGGTAGCGCCGTGCTGGAAGCCATGCAAGACTTGAAATCGCAAACTCCGGTTATCTGCCTTG
>JBGAVM010000005.1:0-112814 GCA_044228125.1 Methylophilus sp. | reverse complement strand
GTTAAATTAGACCCTTTTTTCGGACTTTTATGGAAGCATGTTTTTGCTATTGAGCTAATTAAAAAAAGATATCACCTAACAAGCGAAGATTCGACTAAACAATGGATTACCCAAATTCTTTCATATTTTAGAAAAAACAGTCATAACAAGGAAAAAGCCCTTAGCTATTTAAAAGAATGGGGTGACAAGTTTTGGAATGAAACTGAATACAGGATTAAAGAATTTACTACTAAATTAGAGCAAGATATTTCAGGTAAGGTTGACCTTAGGTTATTAAATTCGAGAGTAGTCGGAGCTGGCGGAGTTAAAGTCACTGAAGAGGAGAAGCAAGAGCTAATTCATAAGGCGCAGGAAGTAATTAATTCAATTCAGCTTAAAGAACTGTCGGATGTAATCCGATATCTAGATGAAGATGTGTTTGATGACCCGCAAAACAAATACTTTATTGTCATCGACAGCTTGGACGAATCATGGGTTGATGATAGTTTGCGTTACAAGTTGATTAGAGCCTTAATTGAATCAATAAGAGCATTCCAGAAAATTAGTAATGTAAAAATTGTCATAGCCTTAAGAGTTGACTTGCTACAGACTGTTTTTGACAAAACAAGAGATGCTGGCTTTCAAGCCGAAAAATACGATTCTTTGATGCTGCGAGTTAGGTGGTCTAAGCGCCAGTTAGAAGAGCTTATTGACAATAGAGTGTCCAAGCTTATTCGAGAACAATACACTAAACGGCGTATTGGATATAAAGAGATATTTCCAGAAAAAATTGGTAATTTAACTTTTATGGATTATCTACTTACAAGAACATTATATCGCCCTCGAGATGCTATTGCATTTGTTAATGAATGCTTGAGAAGATCTGAAGATAAAAACAAAGTTATAGTACAAACAATCAATGAGGCTGAAACAAAATACTCCCATAATAGACTTGAAGCACTTGAATATGAATGGAAAAATAGATTCCCTTGCTTTATTAAATATGTGCATTTGTTAGACCATAAGCCTTCAAAGTTTAAAATGGGGGCATTACTACAAACAGAAATTGAGAACTTAATAACGACGCTTGTTGAAGAAGATGACTGTCTGAATGATCCTGTAAAAAGATCTGCTATACAATACTTTCAGTCAAGCAATAGCAACATTAATAGTTTCAACATTTCTCTTTTCAGAACTTTATTTATTATTGGTGCAGTCGGCATTAAACCAGATAGTCATGTAGGGGAGTTATGGGGTCATCATGAGGAATTGCCTCCTACCGAAGGCCAGATAAAACCCAATTCAATAATTTACATACACCCAATGTTATGGAAAGCTTTGGCTGTTAGGTTTGATGATTCAAATTTTAAAAAGTAGCAAGCAAAATGTATTTCGCCGAATGTAAATCTTTCCTCCGGCGGATAACGCTACGCTCATTCGCCCTACATTCTAAACTCCTCATGCCCGCACGCATTCATTAGCAAAACGCCTGCCCTGCAGCTCAATATCCATGCGGGTTTTAAGGAGCTTATTCTTCAGCTTATTGG
The DNA here is from genome assembly GCA_044228125.1 of Methylophilus sp. Lineage (GTDB taxonomy): Bacteria > Pseudomonadota > Gammaproteobacteria > Burkholderiales > Methylophilaceae > Methylophilus. Next base: position 111,288 of record JBGAVM010000005.1, on the reverse strand, counting down.
CGGCTTTTCGGCTTCTACAATGTCTCGATACACGTGCCAAGTGGCATGACCAACGATAGGCATGGTGATGATAAGCCCGACAAAATAGGTGGCAAACCCAAACACCACCAACACAACAATGCAGAACCCCCAAAGTAGCATAGTGAGTGGGTTTTTTGCGCAGGTGATGATACTGGCGATGGCAGCGGTGATGGCATCTGTTTTCCGCTCGGCCATTAGGGGGATGGCCACAACACTAATGGCAAACACAAGGCCGGCAAAGATGCCGCCAACCGCAAAATACACCATGGCGAACATAGGCTGTTTTAAGGTGAATACACTCTCTATAACCTCGGTAAGGGTTGGGAATGCGCTGTCTTGAAAATAGAGGGCGAAAGTAATCATTGAGGCACGCGCCCAGATGAGCAGGATAACGGTGAGCACACCTGCAAAGATGCCCACATTGAGGATGTTTGCGCGCCAAGCGGTAAGGCTGGGCACAAGCGTGGGCTGTTGCCCGGATTCTATTTGCCGGCTGAGATCATAAAGCCCCATGGCAAGAAATGGCCCCACCAGCAGAAACCCGGTCACCAGGCCCGTAAACAATCCGTAGGCTTCATCGAATACAAATTTCATCACCCAACCAGCCGCCGCAAAAACTGCCCCATAAAACAGGCTAGATAAACCAGCTTGGCGTGTGTCCCGGATGCCAGCTTTTAGCCAGCCAAGAATGTGACTTGGTTTAACGTGGCGGATGACAGGAAAGGTGCTTTGCGGGTTGGGTGCGCTTGGTGGCGGTTGATGGCTCATGGGTGGTTGCTCTCGTCTTTTACGGATAGTCAAATAAGCGAGCTTAATTATGCGGTAATTTTCGCTATTTTAGAACCAATGGGCTGATACGCCATTGAGTGAACAACAGAGCTAACGCATACCCTATCCACCACACGCGCATTCATTAGCGAAATACCTGCCCTGCAAGCCAATATCCATGCGGGTTTCAGGGCATATTATTTAAACAAATCACGATTTGAATAAGTCGTCGAGCGGGTTCTTGCCGCCACCCGCTGGCTTGGCGGAAACGCGCTTGGGCACAAATTCTTCCTCGATATTGTCGCGATAAAAGCTCCATTGCGCGCCAGATGCTTTAAAGCGCCGCCATAAATCCTCGCTTATGCCGGGGTATTCCAGCGCGCTGCCATCATCCAGTTCCACACGTAAAGTGCGGGTTTTGGCGTCATGGCCGATGGCGCGCAGTTTGCCCGCGCTGATTTTGGTCATTTCCATGTGCGGATTGTATAGTGTCTTACCTTGATGCTCAACTTGCCTCGCGTGCGTTCATTGTGCAAACACATGCCCTGGAAGCCAAACAGGATGCGGCTTACAGGGCATGTTCAATACTAATGAAATGGGCTGCTGGTTATTTTTTATCCTTGCCTATTTGATTACCAATCACGCCACCCACCACAGCGCCACCTACTGTGCCCATGGTGCTGCCACCGGTAAGCACAGAGCCTGCTACGGCGCCTACGCCTGCACCTATGGCGGTGTTTTTATCGCGGGTAGACATGCTACTGCAGCCGCCAAGCGCGACCGCTGCAACCAAGATAACTGCGCTGGTAATTTGCTTATATGTGATTGATTTGTATAAATCTGCTCTCATGCTGGTTTCTCCTTTTTTAAAACGTGATGATCACCCATTCACTGGCAGAACGATGATGTATCGTACTCTGCACGTTTACATTAACGGGAAAATATCCCATTTAGTTGACAGCGTACACCTATAAATTTGAGATGTCCAGTTTGCAGGGGAAAAGAAATTTTGAGGTGAAAAAGCTTGAACCAATCAAGCAGGCTATTTCAAATCAAAGGCATTACTTAAGTCGTTTGCGTTGGCATCGCGCTCCGCAAGCGGCTTGAGGTTGAAACGCTTTTCGATAAATTTGAGTATTGATGTCGTATCGTATTCGGTGTGGTCTACAAAGCCGCGCTTGGCAAAAGGCGAAATAACCAAAGCCGGCACGCGGCTGCCCAGCCCCCAGCGGTCTTTTACCGGCGGGGCAACATGATCCCAAAAGCCACCGTTTTCATCGTAAGTGACAATCACCGCGGTGTTTTTCCACTGCGGGCTGGCTTCGATACGCGCCAGCAAATCTGCGATATGCTGTTCGCCCGAAATCAAATCGGCATAGCCGGGATGCTCGTTCAAATCGCCGATGGGCTTATAAAACGCCACTGCTGGCAACGTGCCGTTATCGATGTCCTGAATAAAATCTGCTTCGTCCTTTAGATGCTTGGCGCGTGCGGCTGTGCCGGCAGCATAGCGGCTAAAGTAGCCAAATGGCTGATGATGATATTGAAAATTTTTGGCAGGCTTGCCGGCCAGCGCGTCATTCCAGCCACCGGCATACCACGCCCAGCTGATGTTTTTTTCCGAAAGACTATCGCCTATCGTGGGCATGGTCTGCAATGGCAATTGGTTACGGGATGACGTACCGCGCTTAAATGGTGGCGTGCTGGGCTGCAGCGTGTTAACGGCATATCCGTCTATTACCTGCGCGTCTTCCTGCAGTTTTCCGTTGGCATCCAGCTTGATAGTGACTTTATCCGGCGCATTTTCATAGCGCGGCGTACATGCGCAAACAAGCCAGAAATGGTTGAGAAAGGAGCCACCAAACGCGGCCTGGAAAAAATTATCTGCCAGCGTGTATTTTTGCGCGTATTTCCACAGCGGCAGGTTGTGACCTTCGTAATAACCCATCACCAGCCCGCCTGCGTCCGAAACAGCGGCGAAGCGATCATTGAGCCCGCCATTGATCTGCGCCTGGTTTTGATAAAAACGGTGCACTAGATCGCCGGTTTTTTGGTCTGGCGGCACATATTGATTAATGGCAAACGGCTGGTTGGGCAAATCTTTGGGGAAGCGCGTATCGGGCTTATTGTGTTCTGCGTCCATCACCTGTGGCAGCATGGTAAAGGGGTTGCCCTCAAAATCGGTTTGCGGTGCGGCCTGCCCGGCCTGTGCCAGACCGTTGGCGCCGGGAAATTGTCCGTAGAGATTGTCAAAGCTGTGATTTTCCAGATAAATCACAATGATGTGCTGGATTTGTTCAGCTTTATGTTCGCTGGCTGTTGCGCAAGCTGCCAGCAAAAACATCAGTGCAAGTGTAGTGAGCCGCATGACGGAGCATCCTGAAAGATAAAGGGATTGTGTCATGTTTTTAAGACAGATTGATGACTGCGCTGAATAATCAGTTGCTGGAAAGTAGTTGAATACTCAAGAACCTTTTCACCGCCTGCGGTGCCGGCTTTGGCACAGCGCTTGCTAATCATGGGGTATGATAAGTTCGATTAGTGATATTCATGCAGTTTCGGAGGCGATACGCGATGCGGTGGCGCCTGTGTTTTTGCTCACGGGCATAGGCTCGATGCTTGGCGTACTGATTGGCCGCCTGGGCCGTTCCATAGACCGGGCGCGGCTATTGAACGAGATGCCGCAGGAGCGGCGCGCGCATTTTAATGATGAGTTATACATTATCGTGCGGCGCACCAAATGGCTGCGCCGCGCCATTGCATTTGCCACACTGGCTGCACTAAGTGTGTGCATTTCTATCGCCACCTTGTTTATTTCGGTAGAAACCGGCTTTAAAACGCCACATATGGTGGCAATTACTTTTATCTCTTCGATGCTGTCGCTGATTGTGGCGCTACTGTGCTTTTTGCGCGAAATCGTGCTGGCTTCGCGCGAGGTGATTGTGCCCTTCAAGCACGATGGCCTTTAGACCGTGTTCAATCAGGGAATACCCAGCACCTTGAGGTATTCTTCCAACGTGAGGGTGAGCCGCTCAAGCGAGTTGCCAACTTCGTCCAGGTGCGTATCGGTATCCAGATGCAGTTTCTCCAGCAGTTGTTTGTGCTGCTCCAACGCGTCAAGGTGCTCGTCCAGTTTGGAATCTTTTAAATCTTTGGCCATAGCGTTCTCCTTCCACAAGCTTTTACTATAACAAACGTGCCGGGCGATGGCTTGATGTATGACAATAAAATTTGCCTCGCGTGCGCGTTCATTAGGCCAAACGATGCCCTGGGAGCCAATCCTGATGCGGCCTGCAGGCTGATGATTTGACTAATGAAGCGTCATTGCAGCGCTTGAAGCGTGCTCAATACGTCGGCGCGGGTGTTGGCGATATGCACACTGATGCGTTGCTCGCTTTGCGGGCTGTTGGCAAGCTGCTCCCAATCCTGCTGCCACACGGTAAAAAGCGTCTCGCTTTGCTGCATATTACTTTGGGGCAGCAGGTGGCTTAAATCGCGCACCAGCAGCACGTATTTCCAGCCTTCTATGGGACTGCCACGCTCCTGATCGGCCTGGTAGTGCGCATAGTTCACCACGGTTTGCAGTTCGCCCAGGTTCTTTAACACCTCAAACGCGGCATTGCGCATGTTTTCGTTAACCTCGTTGCGATGATCGCGCCAGGTGTTGTAACTCAGGCCGCTGAGCGCGGTCAGCAAGCTGATAATCGCCACCAGATTGGTTTTAAGCTGCTGAATGATATTGATTTTTGCAATAATGGCCATGACGTCCTCCCGATTTTGTGCATGCTATTGGCTTAGTCGTATTAAACGGCGATTCTTAACAAGGTTGCCTGTGCGGCGCGCCGGGTGTAGCATGCTTTTAACAGGCAGGAGGTACACCATGAAACGATTGTTTTACATTGATTACCCGCAGGAGCATTTTGAGGGACAGGCGCACCGTTACCGCTGCGCGTTCTGCAAAGAGGAAACTACCCGGATCAACGGTCGCCTGGAAGGGCATTTGCCAGACTGCGAGTACCGTATTGCGCTGGAAAAGGCCGGTTTTGAAACAGGTGGCGCCAAAGCCCGGTCGGAGCTGGACACCTCGGACGAAGAGGACTAAATCACCTCTAAATCAAACAAGCGCACCCGAAGTGCGCTTTTTTGTTGTAAAAAATGATCACGTTATAACTTAAATAACACGCTTAACTCATTGTTGTATTGATACTTTATTTTTTCAGGCGTAGACTAAACCAGAATTGTCTCGATTTCTCTCGCTTGCCGCATGTGCAGGTGCATGCTTTTTGCACTTGATTGGAGAATTAAAATTGCAAAATAACAATCCTTTCAGGAGAAATACCTGTCGTCGCCCCGCGCCAAGCATTGTTTGGCGCGCCATTACTTTTTAGCCCGATTCCCCCGCCATGGATCTGTTTGCCATCTACAGCAAAACACCTAAAGGTATCCGCAAACGCAATTCCATGCTGGGGAGCCTGCTTTCGCCCGTGCAATCCAAAGTACTAGCGCTGATTGATGGCAAAGCTACCATCAAAATGGTGCTGAACAAGCTCGATAATGTCAACATTGACGATTTTGAACGGGTGATCAACACGCTGCAGCAAAACGGCTACATCGAAACAACGAAAGTGGATCCGGCCGAATGGCTGCCCACCGCTAACTTCACGCCAATGATTATCGAGGAGTTTAGCAGTCTGGATGAAGTCGCCGCCAAGGAACAGCAATCCAAGCAAAAAGAAAGCGATCAAAAAGCAGAAGCTGCGCGGGCACGCGCCGAGGCCAAGGTGAAAGCCGAACTGGACGCCGAGCGCAAGGCCCGTGAAGCAGAAGAGGCGCACAAGAAACAAGAAACGGAACGCAAAGCCAAAGAAGCCGCAGAGCAGAAAGCACGCATCGAGGCGGAACAACGTGCCAAGGCCGAAGCAGAACGCATTGCCGCCGAACAAAAGGCCAAGCAGGCAGCGGCGGAACGCAAAGCCAAAGAAGAAGCCGAGTTAAAAGCGAAACTGGAGGCCGAAGCCAAGGCGAAAGCGGCTGCAGAAGAAAAAGCCCGGCAGGAGGCAGAACGGCTGGCACGCGAGGCGGAAGAAGCTAAACAGCGTGAAGAAGCCGAAAGGAAAGCCAAAGCCGAGGCGGAAGAAAAAGCACGCCTGGAAGCCGAACGACTGGAAGCAGAAAAACGCGCCAAGGAAGAAGCAGAGCGCGTAGCTGCCGAACAAAAAGCGAAGGAAGAGGCAGAGCGCATAGCTGCCGAGCAAAAAGCAAAAGCGGAAGCTGAGGCACAAGCCCGGCTTGAGGCTGAACGCATTGCCCGTGAGGCCGAAGAAGCGCGCCTGAAAGCAGAAGCCGAACAGAAAGCTAGGGAAGAAGCTAAGCGGCAAGCGCACGAAGCAGAAGAAGCCAGGAAAAAAGCTAAAGAGGAAGCCGACGCCAAGACAAAAGAGGCCGCAGAAGAAAAAGCCCGGCTGGAAATAGAACGCATTACCCGCGAGGCGAAAGAAGCCAGAAAGCGGGAAGAGGCCGAGAAAAAAGCGAAGCAAGAAGCAGAACGCCTGGCGGCAGCGCAGAAAGCCAAAGAGGAAGCTGAACTAAAAGCCCGACAAGAGGCGGAAGCCAAAGCGAAGGCTGATGCCGAAGAGCAAGCGCTGCAGGAAGCAGAACGGCTGGCACGCGAGGCAGAAGAAACCAGACAGCGCAAGGAAGCGGAACAAAAAGCCAGGGAAGAAGCAGAACGCATTGCCGCAGAACAGAAAGCCAAAGAAGAGGCGGAAGAAAAGGCACGGCTGGAAGAAGCAATGGCTCGTATGAATGCCGAAGAACGGGCCCGTGCCGAAGCCGAGGAAATGGCGCGCCGCGAAGTAGAACGCATGGCGCAAGAGCTGGAAGCAGCCAAGCAAAAGGTAGAGTCCGACAAAAAAGCCAAAAAAGAGGCTGACAAAAAAGCCAAGGAAGAAGCAAAACGCTTGGCCGCAGAACAAAAAGCCCATGAAAAAGCCGAAGCCAAGGCAAAAGCTGAGGCAGAGAAAACCCGGCTGGCAGAAGAAAAAGCAGCCCGCGAGGCTGAAGAAGCCGAGAAGAAACGGCAAGCGGAAGAAAAAGCGCTGCAGGCGGAAAAACTGCAAGCCTTGATTCGCGCGGAACAAAGACAGGAAGCCGCTCACCTGAGAAAAATGGACCTGGAGCGCGCCGAAAGAAACGCGCTGAAGGAAGAAGTCATCGTACTGGATGCTGTCTACGATGACGATGATTATGATGAAGACGACGAGCCTGCAGCAGTGGACAGCGTCATGCAGGAAATGGTGGAAGATGATGGGTTCGTGCCCACCGGCATGGACGAAGCGGACGAACTACCGCCCGAATCACCCGAAAACGACGAGCAACAAAGACTGCAGGCATTAAAACGGGCAGCAGCGGCCGAGCTGGAGCAAAGGCAGAAGCTCACCTTGCTGGAAAGAAATCAGGCGTTGTTGCGCAAACTGAAACAGCGGCTGACGCGACCGGCAAAGATGATCAAATCCACGCTCATGACCGCATCACTGCTAGTGCTTCTGCTGCTATTTGTGGCGCTGGGCATGCTGCCTTATGTGCCATTGAATGCACTGGTGGAGCCAGCCGAACAATTGGCGCGTGAGCAACTGGGAACCGAGGTGAGAATCCAGAAAGTCAGCGCTGCGCTGGTGCCAAGGCCTTACCTGATGTTAAAAGGCGTGGAAATCGGCACGCAGGGACAACATATCGGGCAAGTGAATGTCTGGCCTGCGATTAGCAGCCTGAACGACGACCAGAAAGTCATGAAAGTGCTGGAAATCCATGACGCCAATATCACCCACGAGAGTTTCGGCCAGGCACTGGATTGGCTGAACGCGCTGGGAGATTCGCCCAAGCTAAAAATCGAAGCGATGCGTGTGAGCAAAGTGACGCTTTCCATGCATGACCTGCCCATAGGCGAATTTGACGGCGATGTAGTGTTATCTCCTGCCCATCGGGTGCAACATTTACAGCTACATAGCACAGATCAAAAATTGCTGGTGCAAATCACGCCGCGCGATGGCAATGCTGAGATTACACTGGACGCAGACCATTGGGTGTTGCCATTACAAAACAGTATCAAGTTCCGCAAATTGACAGCTAACGGCATTGCTAGCCCCGATAAATTGCAATTCAGCCAGATTAAAGCGGAGCTGTACGACGGCGAACTGGAAGGGCAACTCACGCTGGGCAGATCGAGCCAATGGGATTTGACCGGCAATCTGCGGCTGAAAAACGCCAGTGCGTCGGAAATCGCACAAGCCTTTGGCAGCCCAATCAAGCTAAGCGGTCAGCTGGACGGACAAGCCGCCCTGAACAGTCACGCGGCCGAGGCAGCCAAGCTAGCCGCCAATACCGACATGTCCGCAGACTTCAATATCAGCCACGGTGAAATTGACAGGCTGGATATGTCACGGCTAGTGCTGGCAAAAAGAGGACAATCGCTGGCGGGTGACTCCACCCGATTTGACAACCTACAAGGAATGCTGCAGATTAGCCAACAGCAATATCAGCTGAGAAACCTGGCACTCAGCTCCAAACAATTGAGCGCCAGGGGAAATATGACGATTGCTGCTGACGGGGAAATCAGTGGCAACTTCAGCGCCAGCCTGGCCTCGCAATCACGCCGTTACGAGGCCGATGCAACCGTTGGCGGGCGCGGCAGCGACATCAAGCTGCGTTAAGATTTCCTACGCCATCCCTTTCCGGACAAATCACGTACAAGGATGACATAGACAGCGCGCGACTTAGCCTTCCTCTTCCGGATGCAATTCTTTGACGTAGTAATAATGCTCGGCATGCCAGAACGTCAAATCTTCGGCATGGTGCAAAGCATAATCCAGGTCGCTATATTCGCCTACCGGGTAGTTCTCTTCGTCCAACACTTGATAAATCGGCATCATTTGCTCCTTTCATCAACCAACGGTACTTTCGGTATTCCGTCTGGCAGTATTCCATCTGGAACCCGAAAGCAAACAGCAAAACAGCGGGCAGTTTCTGCCCTATCTCACGCAATCAAGCCCGCGCGCGCACGTTCATTGCTAAAGCGCATGTCTTGGAATTCGGTCTGGATGCGGCTTCCAGGCATGCATCCGCCTAATGAAAACGCATAGGGCTGCGCGTACTTTCCTTAAGGCTCAGTTACGCCGGCACCATGCCTGACCACATTGATAACCGCGGCCGAGATCATGATGTATTCCATCAACACCAGCGGCTGGAGATACACCGGCGGAATACCGCCCAGCGTGACAAGTGCCAGCGCAAGCGCGTTATGCACCACGCTGATCAGCAAAATCAGCCCGATGAAATGATTCCTCAATCCGAACAAGTAACACAGCGTCACAAAAAGCAATCCGGCAATAGTTTGAATATCCACGCCGCCAGCCAGCTGTTTGTTGGCAAGCGTCAGGCAGACATACAAGCTGGCAAGTAAAAACGCCGCCGGCAGCTTGCTGGGCAGGCCGTCGCCATGATGCCTCAGGCTGAATGCCAGCCATGCGTGTGTTAAAAGTGCGTTGATCAGTTTCATATGCTTTGCCTCGTAGCTGCTTGTTTCCATTTCTGCAAAAAGGATGCCGACACCCAAGCGACATCGACAAAATGCCGCATCAGGCGAAAACGCTAGGCTTGACGCGCCATTTGGCGCCACTTTAAGTTTTACATCGACACGAGCCAGGGAATCTTGAGGGGAAGTGAATCAGGAAAAGTGTGCTATTTCCAACAGATGTGTGTAAATGGCAACAGCCATAGGCGGTGCTGCGGGCAAGCTAAATGATGCGAAATACGGCGATTGGCTATGGATTGACGCGCACCGGCAAGCCCAGTGCACGAATACCTTGCACCAGATTATCCAGCCACGCTTGTGGTACGGCGCTGATGCGCGGCGCCTCAGGCTGATAGGATTGGCGCACCACGCCATACACCAGCACGCCTTTGGCCACATCGGCCACCTGCTCGAGCAGGCCAAGGTAGGCCTGCACTTCCCGCTGGTCTGGCGGCACGCCATCCAGCGCAAATACGCAGGTTTGCACCCAGGTATCACAACGGCCTGCGCAGGTGCGCAAACGCTTGATCACCGCTGAAGGCCGCATATGAATGGAATTGATGCGCTCGAAACCAGCTTCCGTACCCGCATCCAGCTTGAACCACACTTCGCCGTTGCATCCACTCAAATGCGAAACCGCCTCCAGCACCTTGGTTTTATCCATCTGGCTGCCATTGGTGATGACGCGCAGCTTGATTTTGCCCAGCAGGCCAAAATCGCGCATGACTTGCTCCACCAGTGCCACCGCTTGCGGAAATTCAAGCGCTGCCGTTGGCTCGCCATTGCCGGAGAACGCGATATCCTGTAATTGGCGCGCACCTTCCGGCACATAGCGTGTCATGAAATCGCCCTGCGTAATTTGCCCAAGAAACGCCCGCAGTTCGGATTCCAGCAATTGCAAATCGATTGGTTCCGGTGAGCCGCGTTTCAAATCTGGCACCTGGCAATAGATGCAACGCCAGTTACAAGCATTGTTGGTGTTGAGGTTGATGCCGATGGAAACACCGCCCGCACGGCGCGAAACGACCGGATAAACATAACGCATGCCGGTCACGTCGCGGTTGTGGTCTTGCGGGGTCAGATAATCTGTCATGCCATTATTATATGCGCTTTGCCGTCAATAATCGCGACAAGCCCGGAAAGCGATTTTTCGAGAAAACACAGGTGTTTGATTTATATCAAGATATTCTGCCCGTCGTCAGAATTATCATTGACGCTCCATGTGGAGGAGAAAATCATGTTCTTAGGCTATCAAGGTATCTTTACATTTGTGGGAGTTGCCGTAGTTATTGCAGCAGTGCTGGTGTTTTTCGCAAAAATCACTAAATAAAAAACAGATTTACCCCAAACCCCGCACCATATACAGTTGTGGGGTTTTGTTTTAATCGCTTTCCTTGTCCATCATTTGCCGGAACTCTTCCTGCTTCTGCGCAAAATTCACCGGCTCGCCATATTCCAGAAACTGCGCATAATGCCGATGCGTGCCGACAATCTTTCTGGCGTGTTTAATCGGACAAAAGTATTGTTCGGTACGGGCAATGATTTCGGTAATATATGCCATGATTCCATTAGCATAAGCACAGTAATCACAGTGAAACTTTTCCATAAAATTCAGGTAGCTCAAATGGTGCCTGTCAAACACCAGGTAATCGCTACGCCGCACTTTGCGGATGCCATAAATGGGAAAGCAGGTGAATTGATAAAAGCTGACAAACACATCGGCAATCACAAGCGGAATAATCATGGAATAGATGATTGGCCCGGTAATCAGATTCTGTGGCCGATACGTTACCAGCCAGCGAAAAAAATTGGTTTTGAATCTGCGGTGCGCTTGCCTGACAGACCGCTCGAACTCGACCCGTTTACCCTTGATTTGAAAATAAATACTGGATTGCTGCTGATTTAGTGCAGTGCGCAGTTCATCTTCCAAGTGATTAATTTCATTTAGCAGCTCGCGGATACGGTCGTTCATGCAGACTCCGGTTGAATAACAATCAAATGGTTATCATACGCCAACAGAATGCTTAAATCTGCCCGGCCTCCACGATGGGCGTTATCAAATAATGCAAGCCTGTATGCGGGTATTTGCTTTTAAGCTCGGCAACCAATCGCTCAGCGATTTCTTTCTCGGTGTGTATCGTTATCTGAATACGCTTCTGCCGCCCAGTCACTTGCTCCAGCAAGCTAAGATTCGTGCTCCTTGAACCATGCCCATAGATTTCCATCGAGCTGAATCCGCTGATTTCTTCCTGCGTCAGCAGCCAGTCAATTAGCGTTTCTTCCATACTGGGCGCTGAAATCAAGGTGAGCAAACAAGCGTTGATCATGCAATGTCCCCGTTATTTGAACGGCCATATTTTTGATAAAGGATAGGCAGCAACACCAGCGTCAGCGTAGTGGAGCTGACAAGCCCGCCAATCACGACTATCGCCAGCGGCCGTTGAATCTCGGAACCTGGCCCTGTGGCGAACAGCAAAGGCAGCAAACCGAAAGCGGCGATATTGGCGGTCATCAGCACAGGGCGCAGTCTACGTTTAGCGCCTTCAACCACAACCTCTTCAAGGCGCATGCCATGCTCAGCCAGCTGATTAAAATAGCTCAACATCACCACACCATTCAGCACCGCGATGCCTAACAAAGCGATAAACCCGACCGATGCCGGCACAGACAGATATTCGCCGGAAATCCACAAGGCGAACACCCCGCCAATCATCGCAAACGGGATATTGGAAAGAATCAACACTGACTGCCTGACTGACTTGAAAGTGGCAAACAACAACAGGAAAATAAGCCCGATTGCCACCGGCACAACAATGCCCAAACGTGCAGCGGCGCGCTGCTGGTTCTCGAACTGCCCGCCCCACTGCATGCTGTAGCCTTCTGGCAGTTTCAGCTGACTAGCCACCTTAGCCTTGGCTTCATCCACAAAACCCACTAGGTCACGCCCACGCACATTGGCAATCACCACCACCATGCGCGCACCCCGTTCCCTATCCACTTTGACTGGACCTTCCACACGTTCCAGCTTGGCGACGCTGGAAATTGGCACGTTGGTGCCATTCGGCAAAGTCAACATCAAGTTGGCAAAATCCGCAGGTGATTTGCGCAGCACCTCTGCGCCACGCAAGATAATCGGCGTACGCTTCTGCCCTTCCTGGACGATACCCACCTGCTTGCCCTCCAGCTGCGCCCGCAGTATCGACTCTATCTGGCTGACATCAAAGCCCAGACGGCCTGCCGCCAGGCGATCAATCTCGATTTTAAGATACTGCACACCGCTGTTCTGCGGCGTGTAAACATCCTCCGCCCCCGGAATAGATTTGATGACTTCCACCGTTTTTTGTGCAGCCTGATCGAGTTGCATCAGATCGTTACCGAATATCTTGATCGCCAAGTCACCACGCACCCCCAGAATCATCTCGTTCACACGCATTTCAATCGGCTGGGTAAATGCATAGGCAAAACCCGGCATATCCTCGGCTACTTTACGTAGCTCATCGATCAATTTAGCTTTGTCCGGCGACCGCCATTGGTCACGTGGTTTCAGCACCAGAAAATTATCTGTCTGGTTCAAGCCCATCGGGTCAAGTCCCAGCTCATCCGAACCAGCGCGCGAAATCATGCCTTTGACCTCAGGTACTTTGGCCAGTACGGCGCGCTGCACAGCCAGATCCAGTTCCACGGTTTTATCCAGGTTGATGGATGGCGCCTTCTCGATTTGCATGATCAAGTCGCCTTCATCCATAGTTGGCATGAATGTCTTGCCTATTTGCAAATACACTACCACGGTAACTGCCAGCGCCGCTAATGCAGCAATCACAACCAGTTTGCTGTGTGCAAGCGCCCACTTCAGCGAAGGAATGTAAATGGACAACACCTTGCGCACCACCCATGGCTCTTCATGACTCACCTTACGCAGCAGAAGCGAAGCCAGCACTGGGATAATCGACATTGATAACAGCAATGACCCCGAAAGCGCAAATACGATCGTGAGCGCTACCGGGCTGAACAGCTTGCCTTCCAGTCCCTGCAAAGTCAGTAGGGGCAGGAACACGGTAATGATAATCAGAATACCAGATGTCACCGGCACGCTAACCTCTTTCACGGCACGGTAGATCAGGTGCAGACGCGGCAGCTTAGAAGACTCCTCATGCGCCAGATGCGAAACGATGTTCTCGACCACCACCACCGCCGCATCCACCAGCATGCCAATCGCGATGGAAAGCCCGCCCAGACTCATTAGGTTGGCTGACATGCCGAACTGGCGCATCAGGATAAACGTAATCAATACAGCCAAGGGCAAGGCCAGCGCCACTGTCAACGCGGCGCGTAAATCTCCGAGGAACAGAATCAGCAGAATAATCACCAGCACGATAGCTTCCATGAGAGCATGCGTGACAGTTCCCACCGCGCGCTCCACCAAATCGCCACGGTTGTAGAACACTTCCACTTTCACACCTTTAGGCAAAGCAGGTGTTATTTCATTGAGCTTGGCTTCTATCCCGTGCACCACCTGCTGCGCATTGGCACCACGCAAGCTCAGCACCAAACCTTCCACTGCCTCGCTTTTACCATTTTTGGTCACTGCACCGTAGCGCGTCAATGCACCGATTTTCACATTGGCAACATCACCCACGCGCACCGGCATACCTTGCTCGGATTTGATGACAGTACTGCGTACATCCTCTTCTGTTTTAAAACGGCCTTCTGCACGTACCAGCAAGGATTCTTCACCATCACCCAAGCGGCCGGCCCCGTCGTTCTTGTTGTTTACCAGTAATGTCTGTTCTAGCGCATCCAGCGACACCCCACGGGCATACATTCTGGCATTATCAGGCACAATCTCGAAACTACGCACCATGCCGCCCAATGCATTGACATCCGCCACACCCGGCACCGTACGCAACTGTGGGCGAATGACCCAATCCAGCAAACTACGTCGTTCTTGCAGGCTCAAATCCCCGCTCTCAATAGTAAACATGAACATTTCACCCAATGGAGTGGTCATGGGTGCGATACCGCCGGAAACCCCTTCTGGCAAATTGCTCCAGATACCATTCAGGCGCTCGGCAACCTGCTGGCGCGCCCAGTAAATATCGGTACCGTCCGCAAAATCCACCGTGATGTCAGTGAGTGCATACTTTGCCACCGAGCGAAGCATGGCCTGATTCGGCAAGCCAAGCATCTCAACTTCGACGGGTGAGGTGATACGCGCCTCGACTTCCTCAGGCGTCATGCCAGGTGCTTTGATGATGATTTTGACCTGCGTGGAGGACACATCCGGGAAGGCGTCAATTGGCAGATTCTTGTAAGCTAGAAAGCCTGCGCCCAACAATAATGCAGTAAAAACCAGCACCAGCAGACGCTGCGTCAGCGCGAATTGAATCAAGCGCCCCATACTTATTCTCCACCCGCATTCCAGGCGGCCTTGATGGCCACCGTACCTGAAATGGCTACACGCGCACTTTCAGGAAAATCGCCTGCCACAATCGCCTTCTCCGTTTGTTCTGAAATGACTGTTACTTTAACGGGTGTAAAGCCTTTAGGATTTTGCACAAAGACATAGCTATCTTTACCCTGGCGTGTAATCGCCTGTTTAGGCAAGGCAAAATGTTTTGAAGTTGGCGCTGCAATACCCTGCGTTACCACATCTGCTTCAACAAACTGGCCTGGGGACAGTTTCTCAGCATTCTGCGTAATCTCAGCACGCACATGTACGGTCTGGTCGTTCTTGTTGATTGCGCGAATAATCGTGATGATTTTACCTTCAGCCTCCTGGCCGAGAATCCGCACCAATGTGCCCTTACGCAAGATCGCAAGATGCTCCACCGGCGCATGGATTTCCAGCCATAAAGGTGACAAGCGCCCAATGCGCAGCAGGGGTGCAGCCATATCTATTCGCTGTCCGATATTGACCATCTGCTCCAGCACCTGGCCATCCATTGGCGCAACAAAATTCACGCCACTGGTGTAATTGCCGCTTTGTTCCAGCTGTACGATCCCGGCATCCGACATACCACCCAGCCGGAGCGCCTGTTTGGACTGGGCTAAGTTAGCGCTCGCTTCTTCAAAGTCACTTTTAGTAGCGAGATAACGTCGTTCAGCGATAATACCGTCCTTGAATAGCTCGGCATCACGATCCAGACTATTCTTGGCAAGCCGATAACGTGTCGCCGCCTGCAAGTAATCACGCTGCTGACTCACCAGCTCTGTACTCGTGATATGGCCTAGCACCTGACCTTTTTTGACTTCCATCCCCGCCGCAACATTCAACACATCGATCAAACCACCCTGCGCAGCGCTCACGATACGTTCCTGGCTAGCGGGAATCACGATTTCTCCCGGCAAACGCAAGGTGCTTTCCGCACTGGTTGTACTGATGGGCGCCACGACTATTCCCATAGTTTGCTGCTGCTTTGGGGTAATGGCAATCGTGCTGTCTGCAGCATAAATACTGGCTGAGCTAACAATCGCCCACAGTAAAATAGATAATTTGACTAACTTCATGGCAATACCCCCACAGCCTGGTTATAGCGGGCAATATCCCACTGTAGCTGAATCTTTTTACTTGAAAGCGCACGCTCGGCTTCGAATGCTTGAGTCTCGCTCCTTAACAAACTCACCAAATCGGTTTCACCCAGCTTAAACGCCTTTCTCGCCAGCTGCACATTTTCCTGTGTAATCTGGCTTTGCTTGGTCACCAGTTCCAGTTCCTTTCTAGTCACCAGTAGATTATGTTCAGCCTCATGCAAAGCGGTTTCCATGCCCAAACGTAATTTGTCGCGCTCTGTCATTACAGTGGCAATGTTCGATTCTGCATTGGCAATCAAAGGTGCATTGCGCGTATCGCTGGCAAAAGGGATGCGCACCTTGAAACCAATGCCATCGTTATAAAAATTGTCTGTCGGGCCGCGCTGGCTACGCGCAGATAAAATGAATTGTGGCGTATCGCGGCGTTCTACGCCCACTACTTGCCGCTCGTCCTTGGCGACCTCAATCTTGGCGTTGGCCTCTTCCAGCAACGGGTGCTGATCCGTTAACGCATCCAGCTCGGACAACACCTCTTCGAAATTTACGGGAATCTCGTTCAAGCCAGTTAACGCGATATATCGATGCTTGGCATGCTTGACCTCCGCCTGCGCGCGCACAAACGCCGCCTCTGCCTGCAAGGTCTCGTTTTGCGCCAGCATCAGGTCTGTCTTGGCAAGCTCGCCAGCACGATAACGCACAGCCACATCCTGCTCCAGCTTTTGTGCGGTTTGCAGGCGCGCCTCCTGTAAAGCTTCATTATCCTGATTCATGCGGATATCCCACAGCGCATCACGCAAGGCGCCTGCCACTTGCAACATCAGGCTTTTACGACTGGCGCCTACGCCAGAAACAGAATCTTTTGCCAAAGTTTCCCTAGCCGCACGCTGCCCCGGCAGCCATACCGGCATTTCCATTTCCGCTTCCCATTCGCGCTCTCCACGGCCGCTCCCCAACGCATCGTTCTGATGCCGGAACGTCATGGCTGGCGCGGTGGGGAAAAGCCCCTTGGCGTGCGTATCACGCGCCTGTGCAATACCCGCCATCGCATTCAGCAAATGTTGCTGCGGATTTCGTTCGAAAGTCTTGTCCAGCACTTGCCGCAAACTCAGCTGGGCATTGCTGCTTACATTGTCTTCATGAGTATCTGCCGATACCGCAGGTGCTGCCTGCGCCACCTGTCCCGCCAAAACACCCATCATCAAGACACAACCCAGCATCCATCCCATCCACTTCACTATCACTCACACCACCGCCTTTTGTTTGGTCAGACGGTAGAGATATTAAAGATGCAGGCGCAAAAAAACATCCGCCAAAAGACGGATGCGCGACAGATTTGCGGAAAGATTACTGAAAAATATCGAGTTGCCCGGAACGGGGCGGTGATTCGGCTGGCTCAACCGATTTTGCATTGGCCTGCGCCTGTGCCAGCCAATGCGCCAACACGCGTAGCACATAGGCTTGCTCGGCTTCGTTTAAGGCATAGCCTTTGTGTATCTTATGCCATTTCTCCAGGCAAGCACGGCAGCAAGTCGCTGTCGCATGTTGCGCCACAAACACCGGATGGCCGCGCATGGGCGTCTGCTTGCCGTCATTGGGGATATGCGCAGGCGCCAACCGCGTGGCGATGAAATCGGCAGCGTGCGTCAGCACCAGTGGCAGCCCTTTTTCTTGCAGATAGGCTGAATCCTTGCCTTGCAGGCGAAATTTTCTGCGAAACGGCGATTGGGCGAGCGCTGCAAACAAATCATCCAAATCGCGCATGGTTGCCGCCTAATGCAATTGATGCAGTTCGAGGTTTCTGAGCTTGGGCGCAAAGCGCGCGGTAATAGCCACCACGCACAAGGTCATGACTCCACCAAACACCACGGAAGGAACCAAACCTAATAATCTGGCAGCAACCCCTGACTCAAACGCACCCAGCTCATTCGATGAGCCGATGAACACGCCATTGATGGCGGATACACGGCCACGCATGTCATCTGGGGTCGCGAGCTGCATAATGGTAGAGCGTAACACCACTGAAACCCCATCGAACGCGCCGGAGAAAAGCAAGAACAAGCTTGCCAGCCAATACTGTTGGGTCAGCCCAAAGCAGATGATACACATACCAAATCCCGCCACGGCCCATAGCAAATAACGTCCGGCATGCAGATTGATGGGGTTTCTGGCCAGATACAACGCCATCAGCATCGCGCCAATGGCTGGCATTGCCCGCATCAAGCCCAATATCTCCGGCCCGCGGTGATATACATCGTGAATGAAAGCAGGCAACATGGCCACCGCGCCACCCAGCAGCACGGCAAACATATCGAGCATCTGTGCGCCAAACAGAATCTGGTTGTTCCACACAAAACGCAAGCCTTGCGCAATACTGGCAAACACCGGCGCGGTTTCCGTCGGTGGCGGCTCTTTAACACGCAATGTGGTGAGCGTAACCGCCGCGCTTAAACACAAAGCCGCTGCCACCGCATAAGCCACTGTCTTGCCCGCAAAGCCCACCAGCAAGCCGCCCAGCGCAGGCCCCGCCACCAGGCCAATCTGGAACATCGACGTACCCACCCCAGCCGCGCGCGCATAAGATTCCCGCGGCAGAATGATAGCCATGAGCGCGCTGTAGCTTGGTGCGATAAAAGCCCGCGCCAAGCCGGTAAACGCGATGCTGGCATAAATCCAGAACACGCTGTTGGCCTGCAGGTAACCCGCAGCGATTGCCGTAAGCGTCAGCCCGTTGGCAAACAGCATTACCGCCGCCAGCACGGCAAACCAGCGCCGCGAATAATGATCGATGGCATACCCCGCAAAAAGCGCGCTGGCGAAGTAAGGGATCACTTCCGCCAGCCCTATCAGACCCAGCGACAAAGTATCGTGCGTGATTTCATAGATATGCCAGCCCACCGCAACCGCCATGATCTGGTACGCCAGCACCATCTGGATACGGTAACCCAGCAGCTTGGCATAGGCATGGCGATTAAAAGTCAGAATCTGGGTGATGGTTTGCGGGAAAGACATCCCGGGATTATACCGCATCAGCCGCGCGGCGCTTGGGGCGCGGGGCGCGTTAGCGTGGCGTTATCCACCGGAAGTGATTTTTTGAAAAATTCCATTCGGCGGATTACGTAAACTAATCCGCCCTACGCGGGCTGCGGGAAAGAATTGCTTTGCAAAAAGAGCGCGCATTTGTAGGGCAATGCTTCGTTGCGTTTTCTTCTATAACAGACCAACGATCAGCGGGAACCGTTTCGTCGAGATGGCGAAGAACAAACTGGCGGAAAGAATGGTTGTTAGCAGTTAGTTTGGTAAGTGTGCCAAGTTGATCCCAATGCTCGGCTACAAGAACTGAGATTGATTCAGAAAACCCTTCTCCAATGGCGCCATCATCGCAATAGCGGAAACGAGTAAAGGCGGAATGCACGTCTGACCAGGAGCGCAAAGTCGAAGCAGTTTCTTCTGCGGAAATTGCCTCTTGGCGCGTGCATTCGGCAGCAGTGGCAGAGGATGCCACCGTAGCAGTTGCGATGAAGATCAATGCGCGAAGAAACAGCATATGGAAGACGGCTAACGTTTGAATTAAGGGGCGCCGTTAGGCGTCCCGCTTGAATGATGGGTTAGGTATTTTCGTTATCATGATGCTGCCTAATCCCTCTTAAATTTTTGACACCCAAGTAAAGAAATGCAATGCACGCTATACCGAAAATCACCCACAAAATTAGAGCGATATTGGGTTGTCGACATCTAAATTGCTCATGGAATAGTGAATATTTACCATGACAATAAACAAACGCCATATCAGCAGAAGAAAACATCCATAACAAACACCACCATGATGCAAGAAAGAAGACTGTTGAAACAATAAGCTGGGTTATTCCCTTTTTCATCATTTGGCGTTTTTAGACCTAACGTGTGCGCGAGTTGAGCGACACCCCCGCACCGAGCCCGCGCGTAAGCAGCGGTGCGAAGGAAGTGGGGCGGAGCCGCGGAGCGGTGTTCGCTCGAACGAGATGTTCGAAGGCGCTTTGCGCCGAGAAACATTCGTTCATCAACTCGCGCACACGTTCGCATGGCGCAAAGCGCCATGCGGACGTTGAAGTTCACCTGCTGGCGGAAGCGGGCGAAGCCCACTGGCCAGTCAGGTGCAACGAAAGGTTAGGCGTCACTGGGTCAGACCTTCCACACACACGAGGCGGGCAGAGCTGCATTCGTCACGCACCGCTTTGAGCCCTTGATACACGGGACCGTTGTAGAAGGACTCCCATGCTTGAACAGACGGGAACTCGATCAGCACGATACGGCGTGGAGACCAATCACCTTCGTGGACCTTGTGCGGACCGCCACGGGCGAGGTAGCGAGCACCTGCGGACTCAATCGCAGGCTTGACCTCGCGGATGAAATCTTGGTACCGCTCAGGATTGCGGATATCGACGTCGAAGATGACAAAGGCAGACATGGAACCTCCGATGGTTAGTTGATGTGCTCAGGGTGAACGTGACGCCTAACGTGTGCGCGAGTTGAGCGACACCCCCGCACCGAGCCCGCGCGTAAGCAGCGGTGCGAAGGAAGTGGGGCGGAGCCGCGGAGCGGTGTTCGCTCGAACGAGATGTTCGAAGGCGCTTTGCGCCGAGAAACATTCGTTCATCAACTCGCGCACACGTTCGCATGGCGCAAAGCGCCATGCGAACGTTTGAATTAAGGGGCGCCGTTAGGCGTCCCGCTTGAATGATGGGTTAGCCCGCCTTTTTTCTTTAAGCCAGAAGCGATTAAATAGCTATTTGCACCACAAAAATTTAGAGAGCAACCGTCACCAATACCTCGGACACTTGCAGCATTGCCAACCAATTTAACAGAAACTGTGCAGTCATTATTTTTTGAAATGAGAACATCATTTTCTTGATGAGCTATACCGCTAAATGAACAAAAATGCCCCCAATCTGCTTCGGTGTGCACCCATAAATAATAGCTTGATTTATTACGGCGCTTAATTTTTAACCCTTCTTTGACCTTACAACCTTTTGAAGTGTAGTTTTCATATGTGGGCCAGCAGGCAGTGTAAATAGTGTGTTCATAGTCACCCTCAATTGCTTCGGCGGCAGAGCCTATGCTGCTTGAAAGCAAAAGTAAAAAAGATGTGAAAATGGCGATGAGCTTCATAAGGGCTAACGTTGAAAGTAAGGCGCGCGCCGGCAATGTTGGCTGGAGCACCGTTGTTGAACAAAGATTGCAGGAGCCACTTCAGGCGCGTCCCGCTTGACTGAATTGTTAGGCAGCATTGCCATTTACGACCTCAACTGATACTAAGCTGACTCGGTAGCCTGGAGTTCCCGGCGCATACGCTGCAACGGTATCGGAGAACTCGTCAGCCAAAGCTTCGCCGTCATTATCGTAGTTATTGACTGTGGTTAGGAATAGTGTGTCTCCAGACCAATGCACATCTACAACGGAGTGCCATGATCGCTCCTTGAATTCGGTGCGAACATCCTCCACTGCATCTGGCCATGTGGCGGCAGGAATACGCTCGCATTTAACGGTGACTCTGAACATATGCTGCCTAACTATTAAGTAGCCATCCCAATGATGGCATGTAAACGAGCGTGTTATTTTTCATTTTTCTTGTCATATCATTAGATTAGGTAAACAATAGGGGGCGTATAAACAATAGTCAACACATACGGCAACCCATCACCTTTTTAGATTTTGTGCGTAACAAAATCCGTTTAAAGCATCATAGTATCGCGCTAAACAATTTTACGAAGATTAAACGCTTTATTCCTTATTTTGACAAGCCGCGCCAAGATTGGCAATTACGACGATTCGCTTTTATTTCGGCACCCGCCACAGGTACCAACTGGCGATGCTACGATAAGGTGCCCATGCCGCGCCGATATTGGCCAACTCTTTTGGCTTGGGTGGTTTTTCCAAACTCTTTAATCGTTGATACCCTAGCGCCAGCCCATAGTCATCTGCCGCCAGCACGTCCATGCGTTCCAGCGTAAAAATCAGCATCATTTCCACTGTCCAGCGGCCGATGCCTTTTAGCCGGACAAGTTGCTGAATCAAGGCATCATCGGACATCGAGGTTGCATCTGCATAGCTGGGAACCGCGCCAGATAAGGCGCCCAGGGCAATGCCTTGAATAGTCTCGATTTTGCGCGCCGAGAATCCGCATCCGCGGAGCGCGTCAAATTGCGTATCCAGCAGTTGTTGCGGCTGCGGAAATTCGCCTTGGTACAGCGCCAACAAGCGCGCCAGAATCGCATCGCCCGCCTTGGGGTGTAGCTGTTGATAAGCCACGGCGCGCACCAAGGCCTGATATGGCTCGCGCTGCGGTTTTGGCTCTAGCTGGCAAGGCCCAACTACCTCTACCAGACGCGCCCAGTCAGCATCCAGATTGCTTAAAAACTGCTCGGCTTGCGCATGATGTTGTGGTGCATCCATGATTAAGTTGCCTTGATTAAAATGCCTTAAAACACCTGCCCTGCAATCCAGTATCCATGCGGCTTCCAAGGTATCTCTAGTTGAATGAATTTGCCAGATTATTAAGTTAAAGTTTTAACGCCGCTTTGATACGCTTTAGCGTTTGGGTAACGATATTACCATCCAGCTGGTAGTGCTTATGTAGCGGCTTGATGACTTGCCAGCTTGCGGTGAGCCCAGCCGGAAAAGTAACCAAATCACCTTTGCCAAAACTGACTGGCGCTCCGCCTGTGGGCGTAATCACACACTCCCCGTCTAAAATATAAGCCATTTCCTGCTCATGGAAAATCCATGGGAAAGTGGAAACTTCTTTCGACCAGGTAGGCCATTTGCTTACACCCAGGGTATCCAAGCGGCTTTGTGCGGGAGATTTTTCAACGGTAATTTGGCTAACGGGTGTTTGTTTCATGATGTTCCTTATGCAATGAGGCCTGTATTTTAACGTATGGCGCACTTAAGTAGTAAAATGCGGCTTTCTCTCAAAACTTGAATATGCGCGTAGATTTACAACAGGCGATTGCCAAACTGAAAGCGGGCGAAGTGGTGGCGATACCGACCGAGACCGTGTATGGCTTAGCCGCAGACGCCAGCAACGACGCGGCTTTGCGTCAGGTCTATGCCATCAAGCAGCGTCCGGCAGATAACCCGTTGATCGTGCATATTGCCGATATTAACCAGGTAAATGATTGGGCAGCAGAATTTCCACCGCTGGCGCAAAAGCTGGCGCAGGCATTCTGGCCGGGGCCTTTTACGCTAGTGCTGCCCGCCAAAGCGCATGTTTCCTCCATTGTGCGCGGTGGCCAACCAACCGTGGCCTTGCGCGTACCGAATCACCCGCTGACGCTACAGCTTTTGCAGCAAAGCGGTTTGGCGCTGGCGGCACCATCGGCTAACAAGTTCACCCAGCTCAGCCCCACCACAGCGGCGCATGTGCAAGCCGGGCTGGGCGATGCCGTGCCGGTATTGGATGGCGGCAGTTGTGACGTAGGCATCGAATCTACCATTGTCGCCATGCAAGGCGATGATTGGCAATTGTTGCGGCCAGGCATGGTCTCGGAAAAAGAGGTACAAACCGTCGCAGGCAAGCCAGCAACTACGCTCGCACAAGCCATTAAAGCACCCGGACAACATAAATTACATTATTCGCCCAGCACCAGAATGCAGCTTGTCCCCAGCCGTGATGCGCTCATCGCGCAGGCAGACGCGTCCACCGCGGCCTTGCTGATTGGTGAAGGCGCACTGCCAGACTGCAGTTATTTTCAGCTCAACCGCCATGCGCCAGATGTCGCGCAACAACTCTATAGCACACTGCATGAGATGGACGCGCTGGGCAAAAAACTGTTGCTAGTAGAAACACCGCCAGATGCGCCGGAATGGGCGGCTATTCTGGATAGGATGACGCGCGCGGCGGGCTGAATTTTCCGTGCTTGTAATTCCCGCAAAATGGGAGTAACGTAAAGCTCTGTTGTAAAAAGTTGCGAGGAACGCGATGAACAACAAATACGGATTAGGCAGCAGTAAAGTAGCGACTGAACATCACCATACCCACCACAAAACAGCGCCGTTACATGCGGTAGCATGCAGGCACTGCAATAGCTCAGACTTGATGTTCAGCCCAAGCATGCATGACCATCGCTGCAACGATTGTGGCGAATGGCAAAACGATGTGCCGCATGGCTACTCTACCGGACGCGCATCTGATTACTAAAGCCGTCTCTTAGAGAATTGACCGCAAGCCTATCATAGAAACAAGGGGTATCAACATCCCTGCGGGTAGCTTTCTACGCTGCATCCTTCCATGTCTTTTGCCGCAAGCACCGACCCCTTTCCCACTGCAATCAATGCTTGTGCATTGCGTGTAGCTGGGTGATTGGGATGTAACTTCAGTGCCATGTCAAAATGCGTCATAGCTTCAGGTTGCTGGTTGAGATTATATTTTGCATATGCCAAATAGTAATATGCCTCCGCATTACCTGATTCACGATTGACCCATGCTTGGGAGATTTTTTCTAGCGCTTGCCAGTCTTGATTTAGATAAGGCCCCACCACCTGCATAAAATAAGGTCGCGCATCCTCTGGCGCATCCCAGAAGGGCGTTTGCTCCGTTTTTAATGAAGTCGTTTCTGGCACACTCATCAGCGCCCTTACCCACTTCACAGGAACATTATAGAAATACGCCAAGCGTCCGGGGCTTTTAAACGTGCTCAGTGCTATCAAACGACCCTGGGCATCAAATACAGGGCTGCCGCTGGCGCCCATCACAAACGCTGCATCCGTACGGATAATCATGCTATCTTCGTACGGGTAAAGCGCTTTAACATTGCCATAAACGACTTGGGGTTTTGGTGGGCCGCCCGGAAAGCCGATAGAAAATATTTCCTGTTCATACTGTAGGCGCTCATCATCCCCCAATTCAACAGGCTTCATATCCAGATACTGGAAACGCAGCAAGCAAATATCATGTTTCCAGTCCGCTCGCAAGGCCACGGGGGCAAAGCTTTCGCCGAACTTGGTAATATTAACCCCAGTAGCATTAGCCAACACATGACAATTGGTTGCGACAATATCTTTATCCACCACGACGCCAGACCCCACCCCATGACCACCGGATTTAGTCGTGACATGCACTTTAACCACGGATGCCTTAAGTTTGTAGGTCAGCTCATGATTTGGCTCTGCGTATACGGACAAACTGAACAGCATTAAAAAAATACTTAAGCATTTATCCATAATGAACACCTTTTTAGCAAAATGTTTATGAGATTTCAGCCTATGGCAAAAGTTTATATCAATGTGTGCTTTTGATCACAGTTTGTCAAAAAATTTTGCGTGAAACTATACAGAAAGCCTTGTAGAATATAGCTTTCGACCAACAACGGTTCACTATCATGCTTATTCAATCTCACATCGTAGACCTTGATACTCCAACCGGAGTGATGCGCACCTATATTCATCGACCAAAAACCGATAAAAAAGTACCTGCGATCCTATTCTATTCCGAAATTTTCCAGCAAACCGGGCCAATAGAACGTGCCGCGCGCTTTCTGGCAGGTCATGGTTATGCGGTGCTGGTGCCCGAAGTGTTCCATGAACTGAACCCGATTGGTACTGTGCTGGGCTATGATGACGCCGGTCGCGATAAAGGCAATGCCGACAAGGCGGCCAAAGATGTAGAAGGCTATGATAGTGACAACCGCGCAATGATTGAATTCCTGAAAACACAGGATTGGTATAACGGCAACCTAGGCGCTGCCGGCTTCTGTATCGGCGGACATTTGGCGTTCCGTGCAGCCCTGCAACCTGAAGTAAAAGCCACAGCATGCTTCTACGCAACAGATTTGCACACTAACGTCATCCCGAACAGACCTGGACAGCACTCCATGGAGCGCATCTCTGAAATCAAAGGCGAGATGCTGATGGTTTGGGGCAAGCAGGATCCGCATATCCCGACACCCGGGCGTGTACTGGTCTACCATAAAATGCTGGATGCCA
The DNA here is from genome assembly GCA_044228125.1 of Methylophilus sp. Classification (GTDB taxonomy): domain Bacteria; phylum Pseudomonadota; class Gammaproteobacteria; order Burkholderiales; family Methylophilaceae; genus Methylophilus. Next base: position 85,439 of record JBGAVM010000005.1, on the reverse strand, counting down.
ACCTGAACTTTACCTGGCATGAGTTCAACGGCCAGCATGCCTTCATGCGCGACGAAGGCGACCGTTACGACGCGCAACTGGAAGCGATCGGTTACCAGCTCACCTTGCGCAGATGTTTGGCCGGACGCTACCTAAACTTTTCATATTTCAGGTCGTATATAGTAGAGATTCCGTTGCAACACGTTCCGAGCTTGCGCCACAAGCAAGAGCTCTTTTTTTAATTTAAATTACCCATTTAAGAGAAATAAATCATGACCACAAAAAATGCTGATATTGGCCTAGTTGGCTTGGCGGTGATGGGGCAAAACCTGGCCCTGAATATTGCGGATCACGGCTATACCATAGCTGTATACAACCGCGACCCCAAGAAAATGCTCAACTTTGTTGAAGAGTGCAAAAAAAACGAGCCTTCACACGAACGTGTTGTCGGCCATGCAGACTTGGCTTCCTTCGTATTAAGCATCAAACGTCCGCGCAAAATCGTTTTGCTGGTAAAAGCAGGCAGCGCGACAGACCTGACCATCAATGCACTGCTGCCTTTCCTTGAGCAAGGCGACATCATCATTGATGGCGGCAACTCCTTATGGACAGATACCATCCGTCGCGAGAAAGAACTCGCGGCCAAAGGCATCGATTTCATCGGCTCCGGCGTATCCGGTGGCGAGATCGGCGCACGCTTCGGCCCAAGCCTGATGCCATCCGGCAACCGCAAGGCATGGTCTTCACTGGAGCCTATCTGGCGTGACATTGCAGCCAAAGTGAACCCGGAGACCGGCGAACCTTTGGAAGGTGCTACACCAGGCAAACCTGTACAAGGTGGTTTTGCCTGTACCGAATATATCGGCCCAGATGGCGCCGGTCACTATGTCAAAATGGTGCACAATGGCATCGAATATATCGACATGCAGCTGATTTGCGAAGCTTACTGGCTGATGAAAAACCTGCTGGGCATGCAAGCCGACGAGATCGGTAAGGTATTTGCCGATTGGAACAAGGGTGAGCTTTCCAGCTACCTGATCGAGATTACGGCAGACATTCTGCAGCAGAAAGACCCGATGGGCCCTGGCTTCCTAGTAGACAAGGTGATGGACGCTGCCGGCCAGAAAGGTACCGGCCAGTGGACAGCCGCCAATGCGCTTGAACTGGGCGCTCCGGCCAATGCGATTGCCGCTGCCGTGTACGCACGTGCGCTTTCCAGCGTGAAAGAAGACCGTGTGGAAGCCAGCAAAATCCTGAAAGGCCCAACGCTTGTTCAAGAAAAAGACAAAGCTGCCACCATCGAAGCTATCAAGAACGCGCTGTATTGCTCCAAAATCTGTGCTTATGCACAAGGCTTCCAGCTCATGGACAAGGCGCAGGTGCAATATAACTGGAAACTCAACTTCGGCGAGATCGCGCAGATCTGGCGCGGCGGCTGTATTATCCGCGCACGCTTCTTGCAGAAGATCACCGACGCTTACGGCCGCAACTCACGCCTGAAAAACCTGATGCTCGACCCATACTTCACCACCGCGCTGAACGAGGGTCAGGCTGGCTGGCGTAAAGTGATTGCAATGGCTGTAACTAATGGCGTGCCTGCGCAAGGCTTTAGTGCTGCATTAGCCTACTATGATGGTTACAGAAGCGCTGTATTGCCGGCAAACCTACTGCAGGCACAACGCGACTACTTTGGCGCACACACCTACGAGCGTGTGGATCAGCCTCGTGGACAGTTCTTTCACCTGGATTGGCCAGAAAAAGGCCGTCCGCAAATCGCGATCGAATAAATCGAAATCAGATTGGGGAAAAAGACCTTGGGGCGGCGCAAGCTGCCCCAGTTTTTTGGCTGCCGCCTCGGGCAACCCTATCTCAGGCTTACGGCAACTTGTATGTTACCAATGTCGACGTTGCTTAAACGCAGTCGCTAACTGATTCCAGAAAGCGGCTAAAATCCTTTTTGTTGTTTAGTACTTTCAGGTTTTTCTCTTGCTCTTTGACCTTATCAGATTTTTCGGCCAAGGATGGGACAAAAATTTCTTCATGCAATACATCGGTTTTTACTACGTTTGCTTGTTGCAGTTTCATATCACTATCTTCCTTTTGGGATTAATATCTACAGGAATTTTGTTCCTGTAGCGTTGGGCAGCAATTTATCAAAAAGATTCATTTAATTCACGTAATTGCCAGTTTTTTTCATTAGCATGACAATTCTCGTCATCAACGCATCAAAATTGTTGCGGATTACACACAAAATCACTTTTTTTGACAAAAAAATACCTTGCGACAGAATCGAAGCAATATCTGCGCCAGAATTTACAAAATAAAATCGTGCCTGTCGGCCCACAGCAGGTAAAACTTTCGTAAAATATCGCCATTGGAAACAGCACCAAAAACATGCAAATCTGGATTAACGGCAAACTGAATGACTTTGCGCCTGTCAGCATGACAATGGCGGACTTGGTAAATACACTTAACCTAACAGGCAAACGCATCGCCATTGAGCAGAATGGCGAGATCGTGCCACGCGGCTTATATGCCGAAACGACGCTGGAAGATGGTGACAGATTGGAAATTGTAGGCGCCGTGGGTGGCGGATAAAGAAACATATGACAACTGATAATTTGATTGTCGCGGGCAAAGCTTATGGCTCGCGCCTCTTGGTGGGTACCGGAAAATACAAGGATTTCACCGAAACGCGTGCGGCGATAGATGCCAGTGGCGCTGAAATCGTCACCGTGGCGATACGCCGCACCAACATTGGCCAAAAAGCAGGTGAGCCTTCTTTGCTGGATTACCTGCCGCCCAGTGAATTCACTTACCTGCCCAACACCGCGGGCTGCTACACCGCCGATGATGCGGTGCGCACCTTGCGCCTTGCGCGCGAACTGCTGGATGGACACAAACTGGTGAAGCTGGAAGTGCTGGGCGACCCGCACACGCTATATCCTAACGTGATCGAGACCATTGCTGCCGCCAAAACCCTGGTAAAAGAAGGGTTTGATGTGATGGTTTACACTTCAGACGACCCCATCATCGCCAAACAGCTGGAAGATGTTGGCTGCTGCGCCATCATGCCGCTCGCCTCGCTCATTGGCTCAGGCATGGGTATTTTGAACCCCTGGAACCTGCAAATCATTATCGACACAGTGAAAGTGCCGGTATTGGTAGACGCAGGCGTGGGTACCGCCAGTGACGCAGCGATTGCGATGGAGCTGGGCTGTGCGGGCATTTTAATGAACACGGCCATTGCAGGCGCGCAAAATCCGGTGCTAATGGCATCGGCTATGAAAAAGGCTGTGGAAGCTGGGCGGGAAGCCTATCTGGCCGGCAGAATGCCGAAAAAACTGTATAGCGCTAGCCCTAGCTCGCCCACCAGCGACATGATCGAACGTATAGATTAATGGCCTCTGCACAAAAATACGCCTTCTCAGTCACTGTCGACACAGCGTATTTGCCGGATCAATCTAGTCCGGAACAGCAACAATATGCCTTTGCCTATACGATTACCATCACAAACATTGGCCTGATTGCTGCACAACTGATTAGCCGCCACTGGGTGATTACCGACGCGAATGGTGACATTAAGGAAATCAAAGGCTTGGGTGTAGTAGGCGCGCAGCCTTTGCTGGAACCAAAGCAGCAGTTTGAATATACCAGTGGTTGCGTATTGCACACCTCGGCAGGCAGCATGCATGGCCGCTATTTCTGCGTTGCGGTAGATGGTGAAAAGTTCAATGTCGAGATTCCCGAGTTTATCTTGTCAATTCCGCAGGTATTGCACTAGATGAAACGGTTCATTTTTCTGCTCTTGCTGCTGCTTATCGCCAATGGCTGTGCCAAACGTAACGTCAAGCCGGCAGAACCGCCCAGAGCGCCTGCTTACACTTGCCCGCCCACATCTACCGTGCCTGCTATCCCCATACCGGAAGCGCCAAAAAACGGCGAAAGCAAACCTGCAGAAACACCTAAGATTCCCGATTACGGCTTGCTGAAACCCAGCCGTTGGGAGGAGATAGACGGTCTGCAACAAGACGACCTGATCGCCGCTTGGGGCGCATGGAAATTCAGTTGCAATGGCTTGAGAAACAAGCCGCAATGGCAGGCTGCATGCGACGCTGCAAGCAGTTTGACTAACCCGACGCAGGCGCAGATCCTGGCCTTTTTGACCGAGCAATTCGACGTGTATCAGGCCAATAATGCGGACAACACCAATACCGGCCTAATTACCGGCTATTACGAACCGATGCTGAAAGCCAGCCGCAGCAGAACAGGTGCGTATCAGCACCCCTTGTACCGTCAGCCGGACGACCTAATTACGGTGGATTTGTCGGAGATTTATCCCGAACTTAAATACAAGCGCCTGCGCGGCAAACTGCAAGGCAACAAGCTGGTTCCCTACCTCACGCGCGCCGAAATCGAATCCGCGCAAACCCCGCTTGGCGGGAAAGAATTGGCTTGGGTAAGCGACTCGATAGACGCGTTCTTCCTGCAAATCCAGGGTTCTGGCTTGCTGAAACTGGATAATGGCGAACAAATCCACGTCGGTTACGCCGACCAGAATGGTCATATGTATAACTCGATTGGCCGCGTACTGGTCGAGCGCGGCGAACTCACCGCCGACAAAGCCTCCATGCAGGGTATCAAGCAATGGGCGGCCAACAACCCCGGCAAACTGCGCGAGTTGCTCAACAACAACCCGAGCTATGTGTTCTTTAGAGAGCTTCCCGGCAATCTGCCCGGCCCGCTGGGCGCACTGGGCGTACCTATCAGCGCAGAGCGCAGCGTGGCGATCGACCCGAAATTCATCCCGCTGGGCGCGCCGGTGTTCTTATCCACCACGCAACCCAACTCCGACAAGCCCCTGAAACGCCTGATGTTGGCGCAAGATACCGGCGGTGCTATCAAAGGCGGCGTGCGGGCGGATTTCTTTTGGGGCGCGGGAGATAAAGCCGGGCAACAAGCCGGTGCCATGAAACAAAAAGGCAAAATATGGGTGCTGCTGCCCAAGGGCTTTTTCAATACCTCAGCTAAAGAAGCCCTAAACAAAGCGCAATAAACCCTAGAAAGTTTCTTGGACACCCTCTCACCAACCCCTCTTCTCTCAAGGGCGAGGGGCTTAAATTCCTTACGCGCGCATTCATTGTGTAAACACCTGCCCTACGAGGTAATCTGGATGCGGCTTCCAGAGCATCCATATCAACAATGAAAATGCTTTCATCCTGCAAATAAAAAGGGCACCACGATGGGTGCCCTTTGTGACATTGCGTTTGAACTTATTTGTTCATTACGTACATGGTCACTTCGAAACCGAAACGCATTTCAGTAGCAGCTGGTTTTGTCCACATAGTAGTTTCTCCTTTTCTTAAGATTCGTTAATGAAGCATTAACGTGATTGCTATATTACTGGTGTCACGAAAAAGGAAGATGCCTAAACTGCTTAAATCCTCATCAATAAAATCATGAGAAAAGACTACGTAGCTTTTGACCAAGCTTTTTAATGCCTTTGCGACCCACGCGGCGCTTGAGCCACACTTTGGTGTCGTACAGATAAAACGGTGTTTTGTGATACCACTGCAATTGCCTGCCGGACAAGCCCAGATAATGCCCCAGAAAGCGCTCGCGGGCTAGCCAATCCAGCTTATGGCATGCGCGGGTCAAATCGGCCAGGCGCTGGCACATGGGGATACCGTAATCGCTGAAGCGCGCCCTGGCAGTATCTATCAAGCTGAATTCCAAGTGGGTTTTGTCGATGATTTTGACCAGAATGTTGCCGCCGGAAAGATCGCGGAAATAGCAGCCGTTGTGGTGCATTTTGTGGATGAAACGCGCCAATTGGGCATAAACGGTTTCGCGCTCCAGCCCCAAAAAGCTGGTTTCGCCCGCAGTAAAAGCGCCAAACACTTGCCCGATGTGGCAATCAACTTGCGCAAATTCGCAGATGTAATAGTTGCGTTTCAGGCTGTTGTCGCCGACTTTCTCGAAGAACGCGATAGGGCGCGGTGATGCAATGCCACGGAGCAGCAGCTCCATCGCGCCGTTCCAGCTGCGGCGCGCCTTGCTGGGGCGGTATCTGTCCATCAGCACTTTGTGCCAGTACATTTTAACCGGCTTTTTCACGGTGATTTGCGTGTCCGCCTTCAGCGGATGCGGTGCCATCCAGATAACGTTTCGGGCATGACGCAGGCTGGAGGCTTTGTCCGGCGGAGTGAGTTGCTCCGGGTTGAGCGCTTGCGTCAGTTGCTCGGCATCGGCCTGGTTTTTTGCGGCCACCAGCCCGCGCCAGCCAGCCTGAGAGCAAGAAAAATAGCGGGTTTCCGGCATGTGGGCATCAATGGACAAGGGCAGCGTCAAGGCCGGTTTCTCTACCATTTCTATCGTAAAACCCAGCGGCCAGGTCAGGTACATCGGCGTTTCGCAAATCAGGTCGGGCGTTTCGTCCAGAAAATCAGCACCGTCGCGATGCTGAAAGCTGGCCGCCGCCAAAGTTTCTTTGGCATACACATCACTCAAAGGCACGGCTTTGCCATTGATTGCCCAAGCCACATGCACATGCAGGCCGCCTTGCAGAAAATCGTGAATCTCCAAGCCGCCCGCCGTGGCAATCGCGCCAATGTACTGCGCGCCGGATAGCTTCTGCACCACGGTTTGCATGGCCGCAAAGCTGGGGTACGGCTGATAGTTTGCCAAGTCGCCGTCGGCACGCTGATAACGCGCGATGCGCTCCAGCGCGGGGTATTCGGCATCGTCCAGCCCATCGTTAATCAAGCCTTCGCGATGGCAAACGAGCGTGCCCCAGAACGCCTGTTTCAGCGCGCCACTGGCGGCCAACAAGGTGAAATAGCGCGTCAGGTAATCGGCCTGTTTTTGCGCGCCGTGCGTCAATTTGCGCTCGATGCGGTAAATCGCCCAGAAAGCGCCTGTGCTCACGGTGTTATTGACATCGAAGTCGCGGCCAAGCTTTTGCAGCAGCCGGGCTTTTTTGACCAGATTGAACTTGAACAAGGCCGCCCAGCGGTATTTCAGAATGCGGTGATCGAAACGCTCCGGCTCGCTCACGCGCTCCACAAACAAATTGTTCGACTGCACGTCCGGCAGTTGCTGGTTCTTGTGCAAAGTTTTCAACAAATGCACGTTGTATAAAGGCTCAAAATCCTGAATGTTGGCTGCCAGTAGCGGAATATTGCGCGACTTGGCGGCCTCACAAGCAATTTGCCAGGCCGCATAGTAGCCCGGCCAGGTGTAACCTGCCCAGCGCTTGCGGTTGAGCGTGTTGCCGATTTCGATCTGCCGGACGCGCGCGCCGAATCGGGTGAGTACGGTATGGATGAACGCGCGCCAATGCGCTTGCTCTTCTGCCGTGTGCATGAGCTTGGCGGATTCGAACGGCGCAATCAGCCGCAGCGTGACGGCAAACCCCGCTTCCAGCAAGGCATCGCAAAAGCGCCCCTGATGGCTTATCAAGTCGTCATAGCTCAAATCCAGCCGCACTTGTTTGATGCCGAGATTGCGCAATTGCGCGATGATGTAAGCATCGGTTGCCGGGTCTGCATTGCTGGCGACGCCCACGCCGAAGAAATCCTCCGGCACGGTGTGATGCTCTGGCGGCACGTGCCCATGCGGCAAGCGCAGGCCGCCGCCCAGAATATACTGCAGGCCATCGCGGATGACCTGCAGAGTGAGCATGGAAGATTGCGAGGACATCAGGGCAAACGGTAGCGTTGTTCTTGATACAACATGGCTGGCAGCAAGGCGTTCGCCAAGGCGCGTTGTTCCAGTGCTTTGGCCTCCGCAGGCGGTGCAGAAGGTTGCAGGTGCTTGCTTTTCACGTCATACACCGCATGTGCAGGGGCTTTGCCTTCGCGCAGTACAACTACATGATTGTTTTCGGGCGTGCCTTCCATCCAGCCAAAGTTCTGGTTGTATTGCATCATGGCGCGGCCATTCTCATGCGGCATGGTCATGTCGCGGCCGGTCATCGGCGTTTCGGCTTTTACGCCCATCAGCGACAATACCGTCACCGGCAAATCTAGCTGGCTGGTAATGGTATCCACCACTTTGGGTTGAATATCCGCACCCAGAATCAAGCCCGGGATATGGAAATGCTCCACCGGCACCAGCGAATCGCCACGCACGCGAATGTCATGGTCGGCCACAATCAGGAACACGGTGTCTTTCCAGTAAGGTGAGGCCTGTGCCTTTTTAAAGAACTCGCCTATCGCGTAATCCGCGTATTTTACCGCGTTGTTGTCGGTTGCCTTGGGCTGCTCGTACAAGTCGATGCGGCCATCCGGAAACTCGAACGGCGCATGGTTGCTGGACGAGAAAGCCAATGTAAAGAACGGCTTGCCGCTGGCATGGTGCGCCATCAGTTGCTCGTGCGTTTTGTTGAGCAAGTCTTCATCCGACGCGCCCCAACTGCCGACGAATACCGGATTTTTGTAGTCCTTCTGGCCAAACACTTGCTTGAAGCCGTTGCCCATGAAAAAGCCTTGCATGTTGTCGAAATGCGTTTCGCCGCCGTAAATAAACTCGGTGGTGTAGCCCTTTCTAGACAACAAATCTGCCAGCGTGAAAAAGCCTTTCTGACTCAAATCCAGCTTTACCGTGCTGTCGGAAGGTGTAGGCTGGAAGCCGGTCACCACGGCCTCGATGCCGCGCACCGAGCGCGTACCCGTGGCATACAGGTGTGTAAACCAGATGCCCTGCGATTTGAGTTTTTCCAGATTCGGCGTCACCGGCACGCCGCCCAGCGATTCTATAAAAGTCGCCCCCAGGCTCTCTTGCAGGATAATCACCAGATTCAGCGGTTTGTCGCGCTTGGCACTGGGTTCCAGCATTTTCAATGTCGGGATTTCTTTATCCTGCGCGCCGGTGAGCCGGAATATATCCGCCTTGGGCAATTTGCCGTAAATCGCGCTGGATTTAGCCTCGTGTTGCAGGCTATAGGCTGCATAGAATACGGAGTAGCTGGAGTTCAGTATCAGGCTGTTGACCATGCTATCTTGCGTGATGGCGAATAGGGCGGGGTTTGCAGGGCGGTGTCCAAGCGACGAGCGGATGCCAAGCAGCGCAAGCACCAGCACCAGCGGGTAAATCAGCCAAGTCTTTTTTGGCGCCCAATCCAGCTTGGCATCCAGCCAAGGCCGCATGAAATGGCGCAGACCCCAGATAGCCAGGATGGTTGCGCCGAAACCGGCAAAAATATCAGCCTTAAAGCCCCGCCACAGCATGGTGAACACTTCATTCGGGTATTTCAGGTATTCAATGAAGATGCGGTTCGGGCGCACATCGTATTCGTTGATGAACCCGGGTGTGGATGCCTCCATGAACACCAGCAGCACCACAGCCAGCACCACCCACCAATAGGTGAGTTTTTGCCATATCTTGAACAGCCTTGCATTCACTAGCAACGGCGCAAGCAGCAGCGGAATCAGCATTAGCAAACCAAGCTGGATCACATCGACACGTATGCCTTGCAGGAGGATGGGCAGCAACTTACCGGTCGCACTCACCCGGTCGAATTTCCACAATACTAAACCGATGCGTGACAGGGATAGCATCAGCAGGCCAAGCAGAAACATCACCGCCAAAGGCGCGAAGGGGCCGAGTTTATTGGCCACCTTAAAGGTGTTTGACTGGAGTTTTTTGAATAATCTATTTAAAAACAATGTAATACGCACTTAAAAAATATCGATGACAAGGCGTGATTATACCTGCAAAGCCGCTTTGAATTTATCGCCGCTTTAGCCAATATACAAAATCCCGGTAAAAACGGGGTTGTCGCCAGCACAGGTAGGCAATCACAAGCAGATGCAGACAAGCGGTTGCCATAAATAGTTGCGGGATATTGAAGCCAAGACTGAATATCCAGATAGAAAACGCTGCCGAAACCACCATAAACAGCGAGTTTAGAATGTTGTTGGCGGCAATCAGGCGCGACTGGTGACTTTTCAACCCGCTGGTTTGCACAAAGGTATACAGCGGCACGATATAGAACCCGGCGAAGATGCCAATCAGGGCAATATCGGCCAGCAGCCTGTAATGCAGAAAACTGTCCAGAAAAGTACGGTAATCGTACGCCATACCGGCAGGCGCGAAAAACGCCGCGCTGTTGCGCGCGAAATCGAAACCGAAAATCGCCATGCCTAGCGCGCCAAACATGATTAAGCCCAGCTCCACCTTGCCTCTGGCCAGTTTTTCGCACAAAAGCGAGCCTATGCCGATGCCCAGAGAGAAAATACTCAGCAGCAAAATGAATACGCTTTCATCGCCATGCAGCACGTTTTTGGCAAGCACGGGAAACTGCGTTAACAGTACTGCGCCATAAAACCAGAACCAGGAAATCGCAATCAGGGTAATCCATATCGCCTGATGGCTCCAGGCGAACTTCAGGTTATTCCAGGTTTCTGTAACCGGGTTCCAATTCACCTTCAGGCTTGCGTCGGACGGCGGTGAGTACGGGACACCACGGCTGTTGAGATAACCCAGTATCGCCAGACCAATCACTGTCAGGCTAATCGACGCGCTACCGGCATTTGCCAGCCACGCGCCCAGCACCTGCCCCAGCAGAATCGCCACAAAGCTGCCCATTTCCAGCATGCCGTTGCCGCCAATCAACTCGTTTTCCTTCAGGTGCTGCGGCAGGTAGGAATACTTGACCGGGCCAAACAAGGCCGAGTGCATGCCCATCATGAACAAGGCCGCGCCCAGCAGCCAGATGTTATGCAGGAAAAATCCCGCGCTGGCAAACAGCATGACACCAATCTCGAACACTTTCACCAGCCGGATGATTTGCGACTTCTCGTACTTGTCGGCAATCTGCCCTGCGGTGGCGGAAAACAGAAAAAACGGCAAAATGAACACGCCCGGCAGAATGGTTGCCAGCTTGGCACCACTCATTTGCGTTAAACTCGCTGTCTGGAATGTCGCCAATGTAATGAGCGCAGTTTTAAAGACATTGTCATTAAATGCGCCCAGAAACTGGGTGAAAAAGAACGGGCGGAAGCGCTGTTCTTTAAGTAATCTAAATTGTGAACTCATGCAGAATTATGCACGCTCTGCCATCTGTTTGAGCGTAACGTAATCTGTTTTGCCTGTGCCCAGTACAGGCAATTCTTCCAGTCGGATAATCTTGCGTGCGATCGCGATTTCTGGATGATTGAGATTCTTGGTCACAATTTGCAAATCTTCACGCTTAAGTGCCGGATCTGTCGTGAATAGCACGATATTCTCGCCACGCTGGGTGTCTGTTTGTGTACTCGCGGCATGCTGATACTCCGGTGCAGCGATATTGGCGATTTTTTCCACCACTTCCAGCGACACCATTTCCCCTGCCACTTTGGCAAAGCGTTTTACCCGCCCTTTGATGTGGATAAACCCCTGCGCATCCACCTCGACAATATCACCCGTGTCATACCAACCCTCTTTAGGCGGATTCAGCACCCCTGGGTTATCGAAGAAATAATAACCCATCATGATATTTTCACCACGCACGTGTAGCAAACCGCCTATGTTGATGCCAGGAACAGATTCCAACTTATGATCTATACCCGGAACAAACTGCCCGACGCTGCCGTTAAGATTTGCCATCGGCGTGTTGGCCGAAAGCACAGGAGCACATTCGGTGGCACCATAGCCTTCCAGAATACGGATACCGAATTTTTCGCTGTAGATCCTGCGCACCTCCTCATTGAGTTTTTCCGCCCCTGCAACAACGACTCTCAGCTTATAGAAATCATATGGGTGTGCATATTTGGCGTAGTTGGCCAAAAATGTGCTGGTCGCAAAAAATACCGTACATCCACGGTCATAGATCAGTTCCGGAATCACCTTATATTGCAATGGAGATGGGAAAATGTGAATCTTGATACCGTTCAATATCGGCAACATAGAACCAGTAAACCCAAACGCATGAAACACCGGTAGTACCATCATGAATTTGTCTGTAGAGTTGAAATCAAGAATGGCCATGATTTGCGCGATATTGGCCAGAATGCTTTTATGCGAATGTACAACACCCTTTGGCTTACCTTCCGAACCAGAAGTAAACAATACAACTGCCGGCTCATCCGGCTGGTTCGGCTCCATTGCAGCACGCGGGTAATGCAAGGCATACCCAATAAGCCAAGCGCGATCCACCACCCCAAAGTCAGCCCTTAAATCCTCCAGATACAGGATATTCAAGCCCTTCAGACCTGCCACGACATCTTCCAGCTTGGCGGTTTCGATAAATTTATGTGAGGTAATAACGGTTTTAATTTTGGCCGCAATACAGGCATTCTGCATGCCTGCTGTACCAGAGGTGTAGTTCAGCATTGCTGGGACACGATTGAATGCCGTCATCCCCAAAACCAGCGCCAGCGTATTCGTGATATTCGGCATCAACACCCCTACCGTCTCGCCCCGCTCGCTCACCTTATTGGCGATGCGCCCCAATGCCAGACTCTTTTTCAGCAGGATACGATAACTTTCCTCGACTTCATTCAGGTCTTCGATCAGCTTGTAGCTTTCCCCGAACTTATCAACCGCATCCAGAAAAGCTTCGAACAGCGTACGGCTTTTTTGCGCCTGGAACAGCATTTTCTGCATGACACTACGCATCCCCTCACCCGCAATGCGGCGGCGCTGCTTGCCCGTAGGAAAGCCATGATGGGTCGCTTTTGGCATCACGATGTTCGTGGTCGGCATCACGGTCAACGCCACCTTGGGCAGCAGTCGTTTGGGGTGATGCCTGGATAAACGCCCGAAATAGGATTCGGCCGCACCATCAATGCGGACTGGCAATATTTTCGCGCCCGTCTTCCCGGCCACGAAGCCTGGGCCATCATATACCTTCATCAGCGCACCGGTCAGCGTAATCCTGCCTTCAGGAAAAATCACTATATTCTTATCCGCATCCAATAATCTGATGACTTTTTTCATGGCATGCGGGCTATTTGGATCAACTGCCAGATGCGGCGTCAGGCGCAAAAACTGCCTGAACCAGAAATTCTTTAGCACGGTAGAATGAACGACGAATGTTGCCTTTTTGGGCAAGAACAAGCCCAATAGCAGCCCATCCAGGAACGACTCATGGTTGGCAACAATAAGCAGGCCATTTTCCGCCGGGACATTCTCCAGCCCGTTCACCTTGACTCGGAACAAGTACTTACAGAGCAAACGCAACACATTGGCTATCATCACCACTCCCCCTTTTATATCTCTTGCTGAATGTAATTCAACACATTTTGTATTGCACTGATTATGTGCGATTTATTGACCCAAAAAAAGACTTCTTTCCCAACTTTCTCACTTTCCAGCGCCCCGCTTTGATACAACACTTTAAGGTGGTGCGTAACTGCCGTTCGACTAAGCTTGGATGCTGCCACGATTTGCATAATATTCAAGCGCTCACCTTTTTCAAAGGCCAACAAAATACGCTGCCGCTGCGCGTCGCCCAGCGCAACAAACAAATCGGAAATATTTTTCCACTCGTCTGGAATTTCAGCAATCCGTATCATAACTATATGATTAGTTATTTAGTTATGAGTGTCAAGCTTTATTTTGGGAAATAAAAAAACGGCTCGCATTGCGAGCCGTTTAAGCGTGAGCAAAACAGGTCTTGTTGTTATGCGTGATACGCGCGTTCACCATGTTCTGTCGTATCCAAGCCTTCACGCTCGGATTCTTCAGAAACACGCAAACCAATCAGTATGTCTACCACTTTCAGCGAAATGAATGCCACAACAGCAGACACCACAATCGCCGTTACCACTGCATAAACCTGGGCAGTCATTTGTGCACCAAAGTCATAGGCTGCTACGCCATTGGCCACATAATCAACCACACCTGCGCCACCCAGAGCCGGGTTCACGAACACGCCAGTTGCCAGTGCACCGAAGATACCGCCGACTGCATGCACGCCAAATACATCCAGCGCATCGTCATAACCGAACATGTATTTCACTTTGGTCACAAAGAAGTAGCAAAGCGGGGACACTAGCAAGCCGATGATGATGGCACCCATCGGGCCAACAAAGCCGCAAGCGGGAGTAATTGCCACCAAACCAGCCACTGCACCGGAAGCTGCACCCAGCATAGATGGCTTGGATTTACCGAACCATTCCACAAACATCCAAGACACTGTAGCAGCAGCCGTTGCAATCATGGTGTTGACGAATGCCAGCGCTGCGTAGCCGTTAGCTTCCAAGTTGGAACCCGCGTTGAAGCCGAACCAGCCCACCCACAGCAAAGCAGCGCCTACCATGGTCAAGGTCAGGCTATGAGGTGCCATGGCTTCTTTACCGTAACCGATACGTTTGCCCAACACGATACAGGCTACCAAGCCGGCAACACCCGCGTTGATATGCACTACGGTACCGCCAGCGAAGTCCAGCGCGCCTTTAGCCCACAACCAGCCAGCATTAGCTAATACGGTGTTCAAGGATTCAGCGGTTGTAATCGCATCAGGACCATCCCAGTACCAAACCATATGTGCCATTGGCAGGTAAGCAAAAGTGAACCACAGCACCATAAAGGCCAGCACTGCGGAGAACTTCATACGCTCGGCAAATGCACCGATAATCAATGCAGGGGTAATTGCTGCAAACGTCAGCTGGAAGGCTACAAATACATATTCAGGGATATATACGCCTTTGCTGAAAGTTGCTGCAATGGATTCAGGCGTGATACCACTCAGGAATGCCTTGCTCAAACCACCAAAGTACGGACTGCCACCGGTGAAAGCCACGCTGTAGCCATAAACAGCCCACAGCACGCCCATCAGCGAGAAGATCACGAACGTTTGCATCAGCACGGATAGCATGTTTTTCTGACGCACCAAGCCGCCATAGAACAAAGCAAGGCCAGGAATAGTCATCAATGTTACCAAAGCTGTCGCTACCAACATCCAGGCAGTATCGCCCTTGTTTGGTACGGGCGCAGGTGCAGCAGCAGGTGCGGCCTCTGCTGCTGGAGCAGCTTCTGCAGGTGCTACAGCGGGCGCGGCTTCTGCTGGAACGGCTTCCGCCACAGCTTGAGTTGCAACCGCAGCGTTTTCCACCGCAGTTGCTACTTCCGCTGCTGGCGCATCTTCAGCCAGACTGGAGCTCACAAAACCCAAGGTGCCCAAACCCAAAACTGTCAATAATGACAGTGTTGAAAGTAGTTTTCTCATGTTGATCCCCTTACAGAGCCGCAGAACCAGTTTCACCGGTACGAATACGGGTAACCTGTTCTAAATTAAAAACAAAAATCTTGCCGTCGCCGATTTTGCCGGTCGCAGCAGATTTCTCAATGGCTTCTACCACGCGATCCAGCATATCGTCGTCAATTGCGACCTCCAGCTTCACTTTAGGTAAAAAGTCCACCACATATTCCGCCCCGCGATAAAGCTCGGTATGGCCTTTCTGACGTCCAAAGCCTTTAACCTCGGTCACGGTGATGCCCTGCACACCGATGTTAGACAAGGCCTCACGCACCTCATCCAACTTGAACGGCTTGATAATTGCCGATACAAATTTCATGTATTTCTCCTGGATTATAAAATTGCTCTGGCGGCAAGCAACCTAAAACAATTCCTTGCCGCATAACTTCTGACTAGAATGAAAACGCTTTCGTCAACGTTACAAAGACTGTGTCCTTGGCAATATCAGAGTCAGTATGCGTGTTATCCAAAGACTAGAAGTCTTCGTATGCATCTGGCTCATCGGTACCGGAGTAGAACGCACCCAGCGTCCAGCCGCCGTCAAAGCTCTTGCTCACACCAGCTTTCCAGTAAGTGATATCCAAACCATGGGAGTTGTTAATGAATTGGCGACCCAATTGACCGCTAACTGTCCAACTTGGAGCCACTTCATATGTGCAGCATTAAATTCGGTGAAATAAGAACCCTTAGTGCTACCTTTCACGCCAGCGTTTTTATCGCCGTTAAAGTCGCCAACGCCAGCTGTGTTATCATCCACACCTACAGGACCGCGGAGTTATTTTTGTTCCAACCCCAGTAATCCGTTGTTGTGATACCGGTTTTGAAAGACAGCCATTTGTAGCTCAAGCCGGCATACAATTCAAAAGTATCAATGCTGTTGGATTTGTTGGAGCCAACCCAATTGGAATCATTCCAGTTTGCGCCAGGGTACCCATAATAAATGCCACCCACGTCATAGCCAAAATCGGTCTCACCAATCTTGTTACGGAAACCCGCATACAGGTCAGTTTCAACCTTGGCACCTGGCAACCAGTTATCGCTCACATTGGAAGCAAAGAAACCCACGTAAAAACCGGATTTGTGATCTGCCTCAGCACTGAATTGCAATGCAGGACCACCCCATGTCTGGGATTGGCCGCGGAAAATATAATCACTCACCAAGCTGACAGACAATGGGAATGTCCAGTCAGGCGCTGGCGCTGCCGCAGCAGGTGCTGCTGGCGCCTCATCAGCATAAGAAACAATTGGTGCTGCAAGAGCCGTTAAAACTGCAGTTAATAATAATGATTTTTTCATAATCCCTTGATCTCCAAAATTTACAACTGAAATAAAAATGAAACATTACACTCACTAGCAAACCTTATGCCAGACATAATAGTTCTTTGTATTCAATGACATAATGTAATTACAGGTATTTATGCATATAGTTTCAAACCCAATAAAACCTGCTAAACTTCACCCTAAATCGAGAGGATTTAACATGTTACGTAGCTCAATGTTGAATGATTTATCAATAAAAATCAAAGAATTAGTGATCAACTCACCGGCGGAAGATTTGAACAAAAATCTGAATGCACTGATTGAGGGCGCATTCACCAAAATAGGGCTTGTCTCTCGTGAAGATTTAGATACCCAGGCAGCTGTTCTGCACAAAACTCGTGCAAAATTGCATGCTTTGGAACAAAAAAT
The DNA here is from genome assembly GCA_044228125.1 of Methylophilus sp. GTDB lineage: Bacteria > Pseudomonadota > Gammaproteobacteria > Burkholderiales > Methylophilaceae > Methylophilus. Next base: position 68,587 of record JBGAVM010000005.1, on the reverse strand, counting down.
CACCGAATTAGAAGCACAGTTGCGTAAAAGCAACACTATTGACTAATTTATGAGTTTGGCTGTTTTATATAGCCGCGCCCTTAGCGGTATGGATGCGCCAGAAGTGGTTGTAGAAGTGCACCTGGCTAACGGCCTACCAAGTTTTACAATAGTCGGTTTACCGGAAGCCGAGGTTAAAGAAAGTAAAGGCCGCGTACGCGCGGCATTACAAACTGCACAGTTCGAGTTTCCTGCACGTCGCATCACAGTCAACCTCGCACCTGCCGATTTGCCCAAAGAAAGTGGCCGTTATGATTTGCCCATTGCTATCGGCATTCTAGCAGCCAGCGGACAACTCCCCACCGAGCTGCTATCGCGCTATGAATTTGCAGGCGAGCTAGCGCTTACAGGCGAACTGCGCCCGATTCGCGGCGCACTGGCAATGACTTATAAGTCATACCAAAATGGCCGCGCGTTCATTCTGCCTCAAGAAAGTGCAACAGAATCTGCTCTGGTACAGGATGCCGTAGTGTTGCCTGCGAATAATCTGCTGGAAGTTTGCGCGCACCTAGCTGGACATACCGAACTTAAGCCGCTGGATCATAGGAAATCAACACATCAGCCCAGTTACCCGGATTTTAATGAAGTTAAGGGCCAGGCTATGCCTAAGCGCGCGCTTGAAATTGCCGCAGCGGGCGGTCACAGCGTACTGATGTCAGGCCCACCAGGTACCGGCAAAAGGATGCTAGCGCAACGCTTTGCGGGCATTCTGCCTGATATGAGCACGCAAGAAGCCCTAGAAAGTGCCGCGATCCAGTCGCTCAACAGCGGCTTCAAAACGGAAAACTGGATGCGACGCCCATACCGCGCACCGCACCACACAGCTTCTGGCGTAGCTTTGGTAGGCGGTGGCGGAGTTCCACGTCCGGGTGAGGTCAGCCTGGCGCATCATGGCGTGCTGTTTCTGGATGAACTCCCAGAATTTGACCGTAAAGTGCTGGAAGTACTACGTGAGCCTTTGGAAAGCGGGCACATCACCATCAGCCGCGCCGCACGGCAGGCAGATTTCCCTGCACAATTTCAGCTGATTGCCGCCATGAATCCCTGCCCATGCGGTTATCTGGGACATTTCAATAACAAATGCCGCTGTACACCCGACCAGATTGCGCGCTACAAAGCCAAAATCTCCGGCCCATTATTAGATCGCATTGATTTGCATATCGAAGTACCTGCGCTAAAGGATAGCGAACTCACCGGTGCCGCAAGCGGTGAACCGAGTAGCGCCATTCAAGCACGCGTACAAGCTGCACGACAGCGCCAATTGCAGCGCCAGCAAAAGCCCAATAACATATTAGGCACGCAAGAGATCGAAACCTTCTGCCAACTGGACAACGTAGGCTTGAGCCTAATCAAATCCGCCATTGCGCAGCTCAACCTATCTGCACGTGCTTATCACCGCATCCTGAAAGTCGCACGCACCATTGCCGATTTAGCCGACATCGATAATGTAGCAGCAGCGCATATCGCCGAAGCCGTACAATACCGCCGCAACGATAAATCATAGCCTTTGACACGCAATCCATTGTAAACGCACCCAGTTGGTGCGGTATTCGTATATGCAAACCAGCTTTGGTGCAACCCCTGCCGCAACATCATTTAGAAAACTGGACTTAACCAATTGATTAAAATAATAAAAATATAAATTCCTTCGCTGGCATACTACTTGCTGATTTAACATTGACGAGAGAGCGGTTTGTTCATTTTTTGCGAATCGCTAGTTGCGCTAATTTGAGTTGCAACACAGATGACTAGGGTTCCGGTTCTTAAATGCTTTAAGAATGTCTGGTCCGAGAGTTATCGGCCATTTCTTGATTGGCTACACGGAGGGATAAAAGCCCGGGAGGAGCGTTTTTTAATGCCGCCTTCTCGACTTTTTACCAACCAAGGAGTTAATCATGCACGCTGTTTCTTCTAGCATTTTCAAACGCTTTTCTGTACGCACTGCATTATCCGCTGCCGCGTTATCCGCATCCCTATTATTTTCTGGCATCTCTCAAGCAGCTGAACCGCTCAAAATCGGTTATAGCGACTGGCCAGGCTGGGTGGCATGGCAAGTTGCGATTGACAAGGGCTGGTTCAAAGAGGCTGGCGTGGATGTGCAATTCGAATGGTTTGATTACGTTGCTTCTATGGATGCTTTTGCGGCAGGTAAGCTGGATGGTGTGGCCGTTACCAATGGCGATGCGTTGGTCACTGGCTCCAGTGGCGCAAAAAACGTGATGATCTTACTAACGGATTACTCGAACGGTAACGATATGGTAGTGGCCAAACCAGGAATCAAGAGTCTGAAGGATTTAAAAGGCAAAAAGATCGGTTTGGAAACTGGCTTTGTTGAGCACCTTCTGTTGTTGAAAGGTTTGGAAAAAGCCGGGATGAAAGAATCGGATGTCACGATTGTGAATACCAAAACCAATGAAACACCTCAAGCCCTGGCATCAGGCGATTTGGCGGCGATTGCTGCCTGGCAGCCCAACTCCGGCGAGGCGATTAAGCGTGTACCTGGCGCGAAACCTATCTATACATCTGCTGACGAGCCGGGGCTGATTTATGACGTGATTACCGTCACGCCTACCAGCTTATCGAGTCGCAAAGCTGATTGGAAGAAAGTAGCGCTGGTATGGGATAAAGTCGTCGCCTATATCAACAACCCAAAAACACAACCGGATGCAGTCAAGATCATGGCGGCACGCGTCGGAGTAAAACCAGAGGCCTATCTTCCACTGTTAAAAGGCACCAAATTGTTGAGTCTTGAGGACGGTAAAAAAGTGTTTGCCAAAGCCAACGGCTTCAAATCCTTGTACGGCTCATCTAAAGTCTCTGATGACTTTAACGTGAAGTACGGCGTTTACAAGAAACCGATGGACATTGACAAGGCCATTGATGCCAGCATCGTTGCCAAATAACTTGGTTTAGCTAATCCTTAAATTCACCGGGTTACATAATGAAATCTTCTTCATGGTTTGCAGTACGCCGAGAATTGTCGCCACAACGACAGAAACTATTAGGGATAGGTGCTTTTTTGCTACCGTTGCTTATCTGGTGCGCTGTCAGTTATGTGCCGTTTATCTGGCATCCTATGATCAAGGTGAGTAACCCCGGTGATGTGGATTATTTCCAGACGGAGATGCTGGTAGACAAATCCGCATTTCAGGATGAGGCGGTCAATATGAAATCGGCTGGCAAGCATATTCCAGAAGGCGTGCCAGCCAACCCCATCTACTTGCCTGCACCACACGAAGTTGCCAAAGCGTTATATACGGCTTTCACCACGGCACCCGAGCAGCGTGATGGTAAATGGCTGCATGAAAGCCTCTGGCACAGCATCCAGATCATATTCTGGGGCTTTCTGATTTCGTCTTTAATTGGCATACCCCTTGGCATTATATGCGGCACCTTTAGCGCGGCTTCCCGCCTTAGCGAGCCATTTATCGAGTTTTTCAGATATCTGCCCGCACCGGCGTTTGGCGCACTGGCTGTCGCGATTTTAGGCATATACGATGGGCCCAAGATTGCCATCATCATCATCGGCACCTTGTTCCAGCAGATACTGATTATCGCGAACACCACGCGAAAACTGGATTATTCATTGCTTGAAGCTGCCATGACATTGGGCACGAACAAACTCAAGCTCATTACCCATGTCATCATCCCCGGTATTCTGCCGGAGCTGTATCGCGATCAGCGGATTTTATTAGGCTGGGCCTGGACATACCTGATTGTGGCGGAGCTTATTGGCACATCTTCCGGAATCACATGGTTTATTACACAGCAAGCACGCTACCAACATTTTGATAATGTGTATGCTGCCATCATCATCATCGGCATCATCGGTGTTGGCGGAGATTTACTGTTGGCATGGTTGGGTAAACGCCTGTTTCCTTGGGATCGTCCGGCAAATAAAGAATAGGAAATCGCAATGGCTACAAAAAACAATTTGCCCAGTTACCTGACTCAATCAGCCGCGGTCAAACAGCGTTTCGATCGCCTGAAAGCGCGCGAAGTCATCTTGGAGGTCAAGCAGCTAGGGAAAGTCTATAAAACCGCCAAAGGCGAAGTCACCGCACTGCATGACATTAACTTCAAAACGCATCGGCGTGAGTTTGTCTGCGTGATTGGCCCCTCTGGCTGCGGCAAATCAACCCTCATTCGCATTCTGGCCGGGTTAGAACCGCACACCTCGGGCGATGTTTTATTGGACAACAAGCCTGTGAATGGCCCGGGTCGTGATCGCGGCATGGTGTTTCAGGGTTACACATTGTTCCCTTGGCGCACCGTCAAACAAAACGTGATGTTTGGCTTGGAAATGAACAACATCGGTTTTGCCGAGGCTTCGCGTGAGGCCAATTTATGGCTGGAACTGGTCGGTCTGGAAAAATTCGTAAATGCGTATCCGCATGAGCTGTCGGGCGGCATGAAACAGCGCGTGGCCATTGCCCGCGCTTTGGTGAATCAACCACGTATTCTGCTGATGGACGAACCATTCGGCGCACTGGACGCACAATCTCGCGCAAAAATGCAGGCGCATTTGCTGGAAATCTGGCGCAATGTGGATGTCACCATTTTATTCATCACGCACGATTTGGATGAAGCCATTTTCCTGGCAGATCGTATTCTGGTGCTTAAGGCGCATCCCGGTGAGGTACAAGAACTGATAGAAGTGCCCGTGCCGCGCCCACGTAGTGCAGGCGACTTTACTAGTCCGGAATTCTTGGCAACCAAAGCGAGACTGGAAGCGCTGATTCATCCACCTGAGCCAACCAAGGAAGAAAAAGAAGAAGCCACGATCAAACCACACATGATCCGCTTTGTGAATATTGAAGACAATGTTGAATAGGCAAGCTGATGACGAGGCGAGTTATAGATGCAATATGGAAAACAAATGATGATTAACCCTTCAGATACTCTTTGGGAAGAGACCATCCCCGGTGGAACACACTGGTCGGGCTTGATACGACGTGGTACGGCCATTCGCTTCACTGATACGGAAGGTGGAGCCAATCTCTCCGCGCTGTTTTACAACCCAGAAGACAAGTTGGAGCGTTATAACATGCCGGATACCCTAAAGGCACAGCATACGGCGTTCTTAACTACTGGAAACGTGTGCTATTCCGACATGGGGCGCGTGATGTGTTCCATCATCCACGACACGGTCGGTTGGCATGACACGTTTTGCGGCGTCACCGATGCCGCAATGATTGAAACCAAATATGGCAAGGCAACTTACCAGACGCACCGCAATGCGATGTACCGCAACGGTAAAGATGGTTTATTGGTCGAGCTGGCGAAATATGGCTTAGGCAAGCGCGATCTGGTCGCGAATGTAAATTTCTTCAGCAAAGTGAACGTATAAACCTGCTTCCGTCAAATTGTCTGCCTGGCACGCCGGATTAGCCGGTGCAGATGACGTTTGTCGCAATGCCTGTCCGCAAAATGGTCGCGGCTTTATCAATACCGAGAGGTACTATTTATGATTGTCGAAAGCAAACTCGACCCCAAGAATGCCGTGTTGAGCGAAATCTGCAATGCAGGCGACCCATGGATGGCGGAAGTCAAAAAAGGCCAGATTTTTCGCATTCTCGATTTAGAAGGCAACCAAGCCGTAGACACGTTGTTTTATAGCGCAGCCGACCCTGTGGAACGCTACAGCGCAGTCGACACCATTGCTCGCCAAGGCAAGCTATACCTCACTACCGGTTCGATACTGTATTCCAACGAAGGCAACCCGATGCTGACTATCGTCGCCGACACTTGTGGTCGTCATGACACGCTAGGCGGCGCCTGCGCGGCCGAAAGCAACACCGTGCGCTACACGCTAGATAAGCGACCTATGCACAGTTGCCGCGATAGCTTTATGCACGCGCTGAATCACTGCGGTTGCGCCACGCATCGCCACATGAGCAAACGCGACATCACGGCCAACATCAACTTTTTCATGAACGTACCTGTAACGCCAGAAGGACATCTCAAGTTCGATGACGGGATTTCCGGTGCTGGCAAATACGTGGAAATGCGCGCGGAAATGGATGTCGTGGTGCTGATTTCCAACTGCCCGCAGTTGAATAATCCGTGCAATGCCTATAACCCAACACCGGTACAACTATTAGTCTGGAATCCCTAATTTGGTTTGCTTGCCAGCAGGACGACCTGATTGGTGAAACAAGATGCGGGACGACCCGCGCAAGAGGCACAAATGTTCAAGAAAGTTTTAATAGCCAATCGCGGCGAAATCTCCTGCCGGGTCATTCGCACCCTCAAAAAAATGGGGATAAAATCGGTCGCAATTTACTCTGAAGCGGATGCCGGTGCGCGTCATGTACTGGATGCCGATGAAGCCTATTGCGTCGGCCCTGCGCCTGCGACCGAGAGCTACCTAAACGTCGCCAAGATTCTGGAAATCGCTAAACAAACCGGCACACAGGCGATTCACCCCGGCTATGGTTTTCTTTCAGAAAACGCTGCTTTTGCCGAAAGCTGCGAAGCCGCTGGCATCGGATTTATTGGCCCAACCCCACAACAGATGCGCGATTTTGGCCTGAAACACACCGCGCGCGAATTGGCAGAAAAAAGCGGCGTACCTTTATTGCCCGGTACCGGTTTATTGAAAGATACCAACCATGCCAAAACAGAAGCCGCCAGAATCGGCTATCCGGTCATGCTCAAAAGCACGGCGGGTGGCGGCGGCATTGGCATGCAGTTGATTTGGGCAGAAGATGAACTGCTGAACGCGTTTGAATCAGTGCAACGTTTATCTAAAGCCAATTTCAAAGATACTGGCATTTATCTGGAAAAATACGTACAGGCTGCGCGCCATATTGAAGTACAGATATTCGGCAACGGTTTGGGTAAAGTGATTGCACTGGGCGAACGTGATTGCTCGGTGCAACGCCGTAACCAGAAGGTGATTGAAGAAACGCCTGCACCGAATATTTCAGAAGAAGTTCGACAGGCTTTATGGGCAACAGCGGTAAAACTGGGAAGTGCGATTAGCTATCGCTCCGCTGGTACAGTGGAATTTGTGTATGACAAATCCTCTGGTGAGTTTTACTTTCTTGAGGTCAACACCCGTCTGCAAGTAGAGCATGGCGTTACCGAACTGGTAAGCGGTGTTGATTTGGTCGAATGGATGGTACGCATCGCCGCTGGTGAAACCACAGTACTGGATACATACCGCCATCAGCCTGTCGGCCATGCGATACAAGTGCGCGTGTATGCCGAAGACCCCAACAAAAACTTCCAGCCATCCAGCGGCGTGCTGACGGAAGTGAAGTTTTCACCATCAGCCCGCGTCGATACCTGGGTGGAAACAGGCAGCGAGGTTTCCCCGTTTTATGACCCCTTGATTGCCAAAGTGCTGGTGCATGCGCCAGATCGCCCTACGGCAGTGCAAGCCATGCGCAACGCCTTGACCGAAACCAGTATCCATGGCATCGAAACCAATCTTGCATACCTTACTCAAGTGTTGGCGCACGATGTCTTTCCTGCGGGCGAGCAGACCACCCGTTATTTGAATAATTTTGCGTACCATCCATGCACCATTGATGTGCTAGATGGTGGGGTGATGACGACCATCCAGGATTACCCCGGGCGTATCGGCTACTGGAATATCGGTGTGCCGCCTTCAGGCCCGATGGATCATTTGGCTTTCCGTTATGCCAACAAGTTGGCAGGCAACGATGAGGGCGTTGCAGCTATCGAAGTCACCCTGATTGGCCCAACGCTCAAATTCAATACCGATGCGGTGATTGCCGTGACCGGCCCGAAAATGGAGTTAAGCTTAAACGAGCAGCCACTGGCCATGTGGCAATCCCACCACATCAAAGCTGGCAGCGTGCTGAAAATGGGCAAGATGAAGGATGCGGGTTGTCGGACGTATCTGGCGGTAAAAGGCGGTTTCGATGTGCCGGATTATCTGGGCAGCAAATCCACCTTTACGCTCGGCCAGTTCGGCGGGAACGGCGGGCGGGCGATCCGGGTAGGCGATGTGCTGCGTTTGTTTAAACTTCAATCACCTGTGCCGTTAAAAACTTTAGCCAAATCGGCGCAACCTGCTTATACCCATCAATGGGAAATCGGTGTGCTTTATGGTCCGCATGGCGCACCGGATTTTTTCAGAGAAGACGACATTGCGATGTTCTTTTCCACCGATTGGGAAGTGCATTACAACTCTAATACCACCGGTATTCGCCTGATTGGCCCCAAGCCGCAATGGGCGCGCAAAGATGGCGGCGAGGCGGGACTGCATCCCTCCAATATCCATGACAATGCGTATGCGATTGGTGCGGTAGATTTTACCGGTGACATGCCAGTGATACTCGGCCCCGATGGCCCCAGCCTGGGCGGTTTTGTGTGCCCAGCAACCATCGTGCAGGCTGAGCTTTGGAAAATGGGACAACTGAAAGCGGGCGATAAAATCCGCTTCAAACGCATTAGCCAGGAAGAAGCGCGCATTTTGGAGCTGGCGCAGAATGAAGCCATCCAACATTTGGCACAAAACCCCATCAAAACATCCGCCTTGGAAGCCAATATCCATGCGCCTTCCAGCCCGATTGTTTTCGCTGCAAATTCGGCAGATTCCCAAACTAAAGTGGTTTATCGTCAAGCGGGTGACAAATACCTGCTGGTCGAATACGGGCCACTGGTGCTGGATTTAAATTTAAGGTTCCGCGTGCATGCCTTGATGCAATGGCTGGAGCGGAAAAATATCCAAGGCATACTAGATCTCACACCCGGTATCCGCTCGCTACAGGTACATTTTGAGAGTCTGCAACTGCCGGTGCAATCACTCATCGACATTTTGCAGGCTGCCGAGCATGAATTGCCCGCGATTGAAAGCATGGAAGTGCCTACGCGTATCGTGCACTTGCCACTGTCCTGGAACGACGCCGCGACCCAACTGGCGATTGAGAAATACATGCAGTCGGTGCGCAAGGATGCGCCGTGGTGCGAAATGGTGGATGGCTGCGCCAGTAATATCGAGTTCATCCGCCGCATCAATGGGTTAGAGAGTATCGAGCAAGTCAAAGACATCGTCTTTAATGCGAGCTATCTCACGCTGGGCTTGGGCGATGTCTATTTGGGCGCACCGGTGGCCACACCGGTCGATCCGCGCCATCGGCTGGTCACCACCAAATACAACCCGGCGCGCACCTGGACGCCGGAAAATGCCGTCGGCATTGGCGGCGCCTATATGTGCGTGTACGGCATGGAAGGACCAGGCGGTTACCAGTTTGTGGGACGCACACTGCAGATGTGGAACCGCTGGAACGCGACTACTGATTTTGAAGCAGGTAAGCCTTGGTTGCTGCGTTTCTTCGACCAGATTCGTTTCTATCCGGTTTCCGCCGAAGAATTATTGAAAATCCGCGCCGATTTTCTGCACGGCAAATTCAAGCTGAACATCGAAGAGCAGACTTTTAGCCTGAAAGAATACAACGCGTTCTTGCAACGCGAAACCACCTCTATTCAGGCCTTCAAAACGCAGCAACAAGCCGCTTTTGAGGCAGAACGCGAACGTTGGATAGCCAATGGTCAAGCCAACTATAGCAACGAAACGGAAGTGGCGAACGACCTAGCAGATAGTTTGGTTTTGGCAGAAGGAAGTCGCGCCATCGCTTCTCATGTGGCAGGCAACTTGTGGCAAGTGCAAGTGCAAGAAGGTGACACAGTGCAAGCGGGAGATGTCGTGGTGATTGTGGAATCCATGAAAATGGAGATTGCAGTCACAAGCCCCTGTTCCGGCAAGGTAACAAAAGTATTGTGCAATGCAGGCAGTCCGGTTGCCGCTGGGCAAAACCTGATTGTGATTGAGGAATAAACCAGCATGAATTTAAATATCACACACCTGCAAACCGAGTATCGCGCTGGCAGGCTCACGCCGACACAACTGGTGAAACAGCTGGATGCCTTGATCCATCAGGAAGATGAACACCTTGTCTGGATACGCTGTCTTTCATTGGCCGAAATGTTGCCCTACGCAGCGGCACTGGAGGGCAAGAACCCTGATAGCCTGCCACTTTATGGCATCCCTTTCGCCATCAAGGACAATATTGATTTGGCAGGCATTCCCACCACAGCCGCTTGCCCGGAATTCGCCTATACGCCTGCCGAAAGTGCCACCGTCGTGCAACGCCTGATCGACGCAGGTGCCATACCGGTAGGTAAAACCAATATGGATCAATTTGCGACCGGTCTGGTTGGCACGCGCTCGCCTTATGGTGCCTGTAAGAACAGTATTCATCCGGAATATATCTCGGGCGGCTCCAGCTCCGGGTCGGCTGTTGTCGTCGCGCTAGGCATGGCCAGCTTCAGCCTGGGTACAGATACAGCGGGTTCAGGGCGTGTGCCTGCGGCGTTTAATGGTTTAGTCGGACACAAACCGACCTGTGGTCTACTGAGTACGAAAGGCGTGGTGCCGGCCTGCCGCACGCTGGATTGCGTGTCGATATTTGCCAACAGCGCTGAAGATGCCGATACCGTGTTGCAGTGCGCCCAGGGCTTTGACGCGGATGATGCTTTTTCACGTCCGGCCCCGCCCGTCTTGCCGCCCAAGTTCAAAGAGCAATTCCGGTTTGGCATCCCGAAAGCGGAGCAACTGGCTTTCTTTGGCAATCAGGAAACGCCTTTGTTGTTCCGGGAAGCTATAGCAAAACTGGAAAGTTACGGCGGTACCGCGGTGGAAATCGATTTCGCCCCATTCCTGGCTGCGGCCAAACTGTTATACGAAGGCCCTTGGGTCGCGGAAAGATACGCAGCCATTCGTGAATTCTTTGATACGAAACTGCAGGCGATTTTCCCTGTTACCAGAAAAATCATCGGGAATGCAGAGAAATTCAGTGCCGCAGATACTTACGCTGCGCTGTACAAGCTGAAAGCCCTCAAACGTGCATCAGAAAAAGTTTGGCATGATGTGGATGTCATCGTAACCCCTACGGCAGGCACCATTTACACCATCGCGGAAGTCGAAGCCGACCCGGTGCAAACCAACACCAATTTGGGCTATTACACCAACTTCATGAATTTGCTGGATCTGGCAGCCGTTGCGATTCCGGCAGGTTTTCAGAATAACGGCTTGGGATTTGGTATCACGCTCTGTGCGCCTGCGTTTAGCGATGATGCGTTGCTGGATTTAGCAAAAAAGTTAACCTGATGAACACGGAGCACATTGCCATGAAAAATGAGAAAGAAGTTCTGGTCGCCGTTTGCGGCGCGCATATGAGCGGCCTGCCATTGAATACCCAGCTTACCGTGCTGGGCGGGCAATTGGTACAAGCCACACAAACATCCTCTGACTACAAACTGTTCAAGCTCAATGGTTTCACGCCCCCCCGCCCCGGATTGCTGCGCGTCCATGAAGGCGGCTGTGCCATTAGTCTGGAAGTCTGGAAGTTGCCTATAGAAAATTATGGTGCCTTTGTTGCCGGTGTACCGGCGCCACTTGGTTTTGGCACATTAAAGCTGCAAGATGGCAGTGAAGTACAGGGGTTTCTGTGCGAGCACTACGCCACCTTGGATGCCACAGACATCTCGCAATTTGGCGGTTGGCGGGGTTATCTGCAAACTCAGGCTTGATTATAAAAGCCAAAACTCACGTACAAACCACACAATATTCCTAAATTGCCAAAATGGGATAGCCCAATCACGGATGACACCGCAAGATAAACTCGCGAACGTTAAATACGGAGATTGATATGAGCACAAGTTTGAAGTCCACACTCAACGGATGGCATTTATGGGGCTTGGCAGTTGGCCTGGTGATTTCCGGTGAGTATTTTGGCTGGAGTTATGGTTGGGACAAAGCCGGTACGTTAGGATTTCTGGTGACATCCATCCTGATTGCGGTGATGTACACCACCTTTATATTCAGCTTTACGGAACTCACCACTTCCATCCCACACGCGGGCGGGCCTTTCGCCTACGCGCGCCGTGCATTTGGCCCCAAAATGGCATTTGTGGCCGGGTTTGCAACTTTAATAGAGTTCGTATTCGCCCCGCCCGCCATTGCGATGGCCATTGGTGCTTATCTGAACGTCCAGTTTCCTGCCGGAGACCCTAAAACTTTTGCCATCATTGCCTATGCAATTTTTGTGATTTTGAACATTATCGGTGTCCATATTGCCGCCACATTTGAGTTATTTGTGACGATTCTGGCAATTGTTGAACTGCTGGTATTTATGGGCGTGGTTTCACCGGGCTTCTCCATGGCAAACTTTGTGGCAAATGGTTGGGCTGGGCAAAATGAATTCAGCTCGGCAGCCATTCCTGGTATTGTCGCTGCCATCCCATTCGCCATCTGGTTCTTCTTGGCAATTGAAGGTGTTGCCATGGCTGCGGAAGAAGCAAAAGACCCGAAAAGAACCATTCCGAAAGCCTATATTGCAGGTATTCTGACCCTGGTTTTCCTGGCGATTGGCGTGATGGTATTCGCCGGTGGCGCTGGGGACTGGAAAGCGCTGTCCAATATCAATGACCCATTGCCACAAGCCATGAAAATGATTGTGGGCGCAAACAGCGGCTGGTTGCATATGCTGGTCTGGATTGGCTTATTCGGTTTGATTGCTTCTTTCCACGGCATTATTCTGGGTTATTCCCGCCAGATATTTGCCTTGTCTCGCGCCGGTTACATGCCCAAGTTTTTTGGCGAAGTGAATGACAAGTTCAAAACGCCGCATCGCGCGATTATTGCCGGTGCTGTAGTGGGCGTGGCTGCTATCCTGAGCGATGACTTGCAGTTCAACGGGATGACACTGACCGCAAACCTGATTACTATGTCGGTATTCGGCGCAATTGTGATGTATATTGTGTCGATGATGAGCCTGTTTGCATTGCGCAAGAATGAACCGAACCTGGATCGTCCTTTCAAAGCGATCGCGTATCCTTTGTTCCCGATGATTGCGTTGGTACTGGCAGTGATTAGCATGGTAACGATGATTTACTATAACCAGCAGCTTACATTGGTGTTCTTTGGCTTGATGGCGGCTGCGTTCTTATATTTCAATATGACACAGCATCACCGTGATGCAGCAATCGACAACAGGGTAATTGCTTAATCGGCAAACCGCACCGGCCTACCACTGGTGCGGTTTTGCACCCCAGCGTTTGAGATTGTTATGGCATACACTTACAACGTAGGCGTACAGCAGTACCGGTTCAAAGACTTGAAAGAGGTGATGGCCAAGGCTACACCGGCACGTTCTGGTGACTACCTGGCCGGGGTGGCGGCAGAAACCTACGCGGAACGCATGGCTGCTCGTATGTGCCTTGCCACAATCCCGCTTAAAACATTCCTGCAAGAAGTACTTATTCCATACGAAACAGACGAGGTCACGCGCCTCATCATCGATACGCATGACAAGCAAGCGTTTGCGGAAATCAGCCATTTAACGGTTGCGGATTTCCGCGACTGGCTGTTATCAGATGCCGCAGACTCAGCGACTCTGCAACGTGTCGCCAAGGGCATCACGCCCGAGATGGCAGCTGCAGTAAGCAAGCTGATGCGCAATCAGGATTTGATTCTGGTGGCTAAAAAATGCCATGTCACCACCACTTTCCGCAATACCATCGGCTTGCCGGGGCATTTATCCGTCAGACTGCAACCCAATCACCCCACCGATGATGCGCGCGGAATCGCAGCCTCGATGCTGGATGGTTTGCTGTATGGCTCCGGCGATGCCGTGATTGGCATCAACCCGGCTACGGATAGCCTCCCCGCACTGATGGACTTGTATCATCTGGTAGATGAAGTCATCAACCAATATGAAATCCCCACCCAATCGTGCATCCTGACGCACGTCACCAATCAGATTCAGTTAATAGAGCGAGGCGCACCGGTAGATTTAGTGTTCCAGTCGATTGCGGGTACGGAAAAAGCAAACCAGAGCTTTGGGATTAACCTGAATATTTTGAGGGAAGCCCAACAAGCCGCGCGCTCGTTGAATCGTGGCTCCATTAAAAACGCGTCTGGGCAAAGCAACGTGATGTATTTCGAGACCGGCCAAGGCTCGGCGCTATCGGCAAATGCCAACCACGGCGTGGATCAGCAAACCTGCGAAGCGCGTGCCTATGCGGTTGCACGGCATTTTTCCCCTTTGCTGACCAACACCGTCGTCGGATTTATCGGGCCTGAATACCTGTACGATGGCAAGCAAATCATCCGCGCCGGGCTGGAAGATCATTTCTGCGGTAAGTTGCTGGGTGTGCCGCTTGGTTGCGACGTGTGTTATACCAACCATGCTGAGGCCGATCAGGATGACATGGATACGCTCATGACACTGCTGGCCACCGCTGGCTTGACCTTTATCATGGGCATTCCCGGGGCTGATGATATTATGCTCAACTACCAGACAACATCGTTTCATGACGCATTGTATCTACGCAAAGTACTGGGGCTGAAGCCTGCGCCAGAATTCGAACAGTGGCTGAAGAAGATGCGCATCATGGATGAAAACGGTGTGGTTCAAGCTGTCGGTTCAGGCCACCATATTTTGCAAAACATGCCAAAAAATCTGCTGAATGCCTCATGAGTACCGACAAAAAACCTTCACTACACGCCGACCCGTGGGCACAGCTAAAAACATTCACCCGCGCCCGTATCGCCTTGGGGCGCGTGGGCAGCAGCCTGCCGACCACCGAGATTCTGAATTTTGGCATGGCGCATGCCATGGCCAGAGATGCGGTACATTTAAGCCTGGATGTCAGCGCGTTGGCGGCGCAGCTGGCCGCGCAGGGCATTGAGACGGTGCAAGTCCACAGTCAGGCGCCTGACCGCGCGACATACTTGCTTAGGCCGGACTGGGGGCGCAAGCTGGATGAGAAAAATTACGCACTATTGCAATCCATAAAGCCACGGCAGCCGATTGATTTTTTGATTGTCATTGGCGATGGCTTGTCCTCATTGGCGGTTGCCACACACGCAAGCCCGCTGATTCAAGAAATCCATAGTATGCTGCCTGCCGAATGGTCATCGGCACCGGTCGTGATTGCCAGTCAGGCGCGCGTGGCGATTGCCGATGAAATAGGCGAGATTTTGGGTGCGCGCATGGTGGCTATGCTGATAGGCGAACGTCCCGGATTAAGCTCGCCGGACAGCCTGGGTATATATTTGACTTACGCACCCGGGGCGGGCTGCAGCGATGCGGATCGCAATTGCATATCCAACGTGCGGCCGGAAGGCTTGCCATATGAGCCAGCCGCAAAAAAACTGATATGGCTGGCTAAAGAGGCTTTACGTATACAGAAATCCGGCGTGGCGCTGAAGGACGAAAGCGATGCGCGGGAAATCGAGGTTTCCCCGTCACTTACTCATCGCTAATCGCGTGTAGCCGCTTGAACGTGACGGAAGGCAGCTCACCAAACATTTTTTTATATTCATGCGAAAAATGCCCGAAATGCCAGAAACCCCAGTAGGTCGCCGCTTCGGTAACCGAATTAGCCGTTTTTAGCATATGCCTTACCCGGTTAAGCCGTTCGGCGCGCAAGTAAGCCACCGGGCTGGTATTCAGCGCATGTTCGAAATGGTATTGCAAACTTCTGCGGCTGATCGATAACGATGCGCAAAGCTCGGCGACAGTAATGGGGTTGTCTTGACGCGACTGGATAATTTCGCGCGTCATCGCCAGCAGCTCCCAGGATTTGTGTAGCGGAATCTGAGGCGCTGATTGCTCCTTGCATAACAAGCCCTCAATCACAAGCTCAGTTGCATTTGCCACAACCTCATCTCTAAAGTCCGCATTCCCGGCCATATCGGGATGGTTTTTCAAAATCTCGAAGACTGATTTCAAGAAATTGCCCAGCCCGAAATAGATATGAAACGGAACCCGGGCGATGCGTGCATGTTTGCATTGCAAGTTAAGGTAATACTGGTCATCTGCCGATAACCACTGCATGAGCTTATGCTTGCTGATAACGATTAACCCGATCATCAGATTCTGCGGAGAGATGAATTCAAAGCCATTGTTGCCCGAATACACATGCAAGGTGTATTGCTCGCAGGCCGCGCCGCAATACATCCCGTTCTCGATGTTGCTTAAGGGGACGCCTATCGCAACGACATCCTCTTCCAGATGCCCTCTTTGATACAAGGATTGGCTGGTGTATTCCCAGAACAGGCTGACATCACCCAGATGCAGCTCGGAAATAAACCCCTTGAAATGCCCCGCGGAGATTTGCGCATAATCCTGGTTCCATCCCTGCAATAGGCTTGCCTGCTCATCAAAATCGTTTGTTGAGTGATGGAAAAAACTATTTTTTATCGCGCTTTTCATACCGTCGTCAATTACAAGCCCCAAATCGCAATTGCATTAGAAGACATGGCCCCCATGCATTAAAAAGCAAAAAATATGCCTATAAAACAATGGGTTCTGTGGCTATTTTAGGTTAAAAACCCTCAATTGCGCACAATTATTGTGCATTGCGTAAAATTTTGCCCATGCCAGCATGGTGACAGATGCGAGAACTCGGATTCATTTAACATCTGCGGTCGAAAAATTAGCATGTTAAAATCATGTCTTTTAACTGGTTTCGTTTCCCCATGTCCCTGTCAAGCTCTAATGTAGAACAACAACTGCGTGAATTGCTGCAACAGCGCATCCTGATTCTGGATGGCGCGATGGGCACCATGATTCAGCGTTACAAGCTGACCGAGGCGGATTATCGTGGCGACAGGTTTAAGGATTTTCAAGGCCCGGCTGGCACGCGCCAGTTATTTGTCAAAGGCAATAACGAGCTGTTAAGCCTCACCCAGCCGCAAGTGATTCAAGAGATTCACGAGCAATACCTGGCTGCGGGCGCGGACATTATCGAAACCAATACATTTGGTGCAACAACAGTTGCGCAAGACGATTACCACATGGCGCATCTGGTGGATGAGATGAACGTACAGGCCGCCAAATTGGCGCGCGCCGCCTGCGACAAATACAGCACGCCGGACAAGCCGCGCTTTGTGGCGGGCGCGTTGGGACCAACCCCCAAAACCGCCAGCATCTCACCGGATGTGAATGACCCCGCTGCGCGCAATATCACGTTTGACGAGTTAGCAAGCGCTTACTTGCAGCAAGTGCGTGGTCTGGTGCGTGGTGGCGCAGACATTCTGCTGGTGGAAACCATATTCGATACTCTGAATTGCAAAGCCGCACTGTTTGCGATTGATACCTTCTTTGAAGAAATCGGCTATCGCATGCCTATCATGATTTCCGGCACGGTGACAGATGCTTCTGGGCGCATTTTATCCGGCCAAACGGTGACGGCATTTTGGCACTCGGTACGCCACGCTAAGCCACTTACCATTGGTTTGAATT
Organism: Methylophilus sp.; assembly: GCA_044228125.1. Classification (GTDB taxonomy): domain Bacteria; phylum Pseudomonadota; class Gammaproteobacteria; order Burkholderiales; family Methylophilaceae; genus Methylophilus. The sequence goes on along the minus strand of JBGAVM010000005.1, from coordinate 51,257 downwards.
GCGCGTTGGGCGCGACGCTGATGCGCCCATATGTGGAAGAGATTTCCAAAATCGCCGATACGTTCGTTTGCATTTATCCTAACGCGGGTTTGCCAAACCCGATGTCGGACACGGGATTTGATGAGACACCGGACATCACCTCGAACCTGGTGAAAGAGTTCGCCGAAAGCGGTTTTGTGAATATCGTCGGCGGCTGCTGCGGGACGACACCGCCGCATATCAACGCGATTTACGAGCAAGTGAAAAATGTCGCACCAAGGCAGGTGCCTGAAACGCCGATATCCACGCGCCTCTCAGGCCTGGAGCCATTCATCATCAACGATGAATCACTGTTCGTGAATGTGGGTGAGCGCACCAATGTCACCGGCTCCAAAGCCTTCGCACGCATGATTATCAATGGACAGTTCGAAGAAGCTTTGTCCGTCGCGCGCCAGCAGGTAGAAAACGGCGCGCAGGTGATCGACATCAACATGGACGAAGGCATGCTGGACGCCGTTGCCGCCATGACGCATTTCCTAAACCTGATCGCCTCCGAGCCTGATATTGCGCGGGTTCCGGTGATGATTGATTCCTCCAAATGGAACGTGATTGAAGCTGGTTTGAAGTGTGTGCAAGGCAAGGCGATTGTCAACTCGATTTCGATGAAAGAAGGCGAAGCGGAATTTCTGCGCCAAGCCAAGTTGTGCCGCCGCTATGGCGCGGCGGTGATTGTGATGGCGTTTGACGAAAAAGGTCAGGCGGATACTTTTGCGCGCAAAACCGAGATTTGCAAGCGCGCTTATGATTTGCTGGTGGCGCAAGGTTTCCCGCCTGAGGATATTATTTTCGACCCCAACATCTTCGCCATCGCCACGGGCATTGAAGAGCATAACAACTACGCGGTAGATTTCATCGAAGCCACGCGCTGGATCAAGCAAAATCTGCCGCACGCGAAAATCTCCGGCGGCGTTTCCAATGTCAGCTTCAGCTTCCGCGGTAACGAGCCTGCGCGCGAGGCGATTCACACGGTATTTCTCTACCATGCCATCAAGGCCGGCATGACCATGGGCATTGTCAACGCGGGCATGATAGGCGTGTATGACGACCTGGAGCCGGAACTTAAAGAGCGCGTGGAAGATGTGGTGCTCAACCGCCGCGTTGACCCAAATAATCCATTAGCTGCCACCGAGCGCATGATCGAATTTGCCGCTACCTTGGTCTCGGGTGGCAAGAAAGCCGATACCAGCCTTGCTTGGCGAGGCACACCGGAGAATCCGGTTTCTGTGAACAAGCGCCTTGAACACGCGCTGGTGCATGGCATCACCGACTTCATTGTGGAAGATACCGAAGAAGCCCGCGCGGAAGCCATGAACAAGGGCGGCAGGCCGATACACGTGATTGAAGGTCCGTTGATGGATGGCATGAACGTGGTTGGTGACCTGTTTGGTCAAGGCAAGATGTTCCTGCCGCAAGTGGTGAAATCCGCCCGCGTGATGAAAGCTGCTGTGGCGCACCTGATTCCGTTTATCGAGCAGGAAAAAGCCGAGGAAGAAGCCAGAACCGGCCAAAAAACCAAACCCAAAGGCAAGGTGGTGATTGCCACGGTGAAGGGCGATGTGCACGACATCGGCAAAAATATCGTGTCTGTTGTATTGCAGTGCAATAATTTCGAAGTGGTGAATATGGGCGTGATGGTGCCTGCCGCCGAGATTCTGGAAATGGCAAAACGTGAGAATGCCGACATTATCGGCCTAAGCGGCCTGATTACGCCGAGCTTGGAAGAAATGGCGTATGTCGCCAAAGAAATGCAGCGCGACCCGCATTTTAGCGGCCTGAAAACGCCCTTGCTGATTGGTGGCGCGACGACTTCGCGCGCGCATACGGCGGTAAAAATCGCACCGAATTATGATGGCCCAGTGATTTACGTGCCGGATGCTTCACGCTCGGTAACGATCATGCAAAACCTGCTGTCGGCGGAGACACGCGGCGCGTATCTGGCCGAGATTCAGGCGGATTACGAAAAAGCACGCCAACAGCATGCCAACAAAAAAGGTACGCCGCTCATCACATTGAATGAAGCGCGCGCCAACAAAGCGAAACTGACTTTTGCCCCGGTAAAACCTAAATTCATCGGCCGTCGAGAGTTCAAAAACATCGATTTAAGCCTGATTACGCAATATATCGATTGGAGTCCGTTCTTCCAGACTTGGGATTTGGCAGGCAGCTATCCGGCCATTTTGCAGGATAAAGTCGTGGGCGAAGCTGCAACCAAAGTCTTTAACGAAGCGCAAGCGATGCTGAAAAAAATCATCGATGGTCGTTGGTTGAGTGCAAACGGCGTCATTGCGCTGATGCCCGCCAACACGGTAAATGATGACGACATTGAGATTTATACCGACGAAAGCCGCAAGCAAGTGGCATTCACTTGGTACGGCATGCGCCAACAGACGCAAAAGCCGGTGATAGACGGCGTGCCGCGCCCCAATCAATGCCTAGCGGATTTTGTTGCGCCTAAGGGAACGAATGACTACATCGGATTGTTCGCCGTGACTGCGGGTTTGGGTATAGAAAAACGCCTGGCAGAGTTTGAAAAAAATCACGATGACTATAACGCCATTATGTTTAAATCGCTCGCCGACAGGCTTGCCGAAGCGTTTGCCGAATATATGCACCAACGCGTGCGCACCGATTTTTGGGGTTACGCGGCAGATGAGCACTTGGACAATGAAGAGCTCATCAAGGAAAAATACCTCGGCATTCGCCCCGCGCCCGGCTATCCAGCTTGCCCAGATCATACGGTAAAGGCTGATATGTTCAAGCTGCTGAATTGCGATGAAATTGGTATGCAACTCACCGAGAGCTTCGCCATGCAGCCAGCAGCGGCGGTTTCCGGCTTCTACCTTGCGCACCCGGAAGCCAAATATTTTAGCGTGGATAAAATCGGCAACGACCAACTGGAAGGTATAGCCAAACGGCGCGGTTTGGACAAAACCTATTTAGAAAGATGGCTGGCGCCAAATTTGGGATAATCCGCTTATTTACCCAAATCATTCGACCAGCTCATGGTCTCCAATTGCACTTCCAACAAGTCATCGGAACTGATGTTCAACTCCGAGATTTGCCGCTCTGCTGCTTCAAAATCACCGCGTTCAATCACTTCAGCTAATTGAAGCAATTGACCAAAGATGCCTTCATGTTTCAGAATCGCCTGTTGCAATTCTTCTGCCAATCCAATTTCAGCAAACACCTCTTCCAGTGAGCTTTGCATGACCACATCGGCCAAAGAAAGCATCCCGACCATAAAGGCCTGGTCACTAAAATTAAGCTGGTAGGTCTCGATTTTCTTAGCCAGCAGCTCCATCAGCCTTGCACGGCTTGCGACCTGCATCAGTAGTGGGTTGTCTACTTGGCCATCCGGTGTGGCATACAGCAACAATTGTACCCAGCGCAGCAATTGTTTTTGCCCAAGCACCACCATCGCCTGACGGATAGACTCCACTTGCTGCCTTCCACCGGCAACACCCACAGAATTAACCAAGCGCAACAGGCCGATGGTCAGGCCGGGGTTGTTTTTGAACAAAGGCTCCAGTTCCTGCAAATCCGCATCACCCAATAGCAGGCCCATGATGCGCATCAGGCTCATCTGGTGTGGCTGAGGCTTTTTACCTTTCAGCACGCTGGGCTTTGCAAAAAAGAAGCCTTGGAATGCATCACAGCCCAGCTGCTTGCATTGTGTAAATAAGGCTTCCTCTTCCACTTTTTCGGCAATAATTTTTGCCTTGGTAGTTTTGCGGACAAATGCAATTAGTTGCGGCACTTCATCGATGGGCGTCACTGTTAAGTCAATCTTGAAATAATCCACTAACGGTAAAATTGGATCATGCTCAGCATGATAATTAAATCCATCCAGCGCAAACCTAAACCCTTTGTCCTTCAACTCTTCACAGCGCCGCAAAATTTGCGCATTGATGGGCACATCTTCCAATATCTCCAGTACAAAACGCTCTGGTGGCAATAATTCCACGGTCTGAGACATCAAAAAACTAGCAGATACATTGATGAAACCATCTTTTTTTCCAATCACCCGTTCTAGGCCGAATTGACTGACAGTATTCACAATGACAGCTGATGTGGCTGACAAATCATCCTCCACCTCAGCTTCCGAAGCATCGTCTCGAGAGCGGTATAACAACTCGTAGGCAATCGTTTGACGATTGGCATTCAAAATTGGCTGGCGACCAAGGAAGATTTCGGCAGCATTTGGCACGACGGTAGGAATAACGGGTTGGTTCATAGAATTACCTGACTCTTTTCACTCGCAAAACTGATTTTTAAGCCCGCAAATGGCTTATCATTATATTTTTATACCTTCATAATGGCTATGAAACAGCCACAATGAGGTTAACGGTAAAGTCAGGGCAAACTTTAGTAAGTTTAGGCATTTTTTGCCGTGCTTGCGCCAGAAAAACCATCAAAAAAATTAACCACTGAAACACTCACATGCACATACATATTTTAGGCATCTGCGGCACATTCATGGGCGGCATTGCAGTACTGGCCAAACAGGCCGGGCATCGGGTCACCGGCTGCGATGCGAACGTCTACCCACCCATGAGCACGCAGCTGGAAGCGCAGGGAATCGAACTCATTGAAGGCTACTCGCCAGAACAAACCAAACTGAATCCGGACATTTACGTCATCGGTAATGTTGTCACGCGCGGCAACCCATTGATGGAAGAAATCCTGAACCTTGGTCTACCTTACATTTCCGGACCCCAGTGGCTGGCGGAGAACGTGCTGCAAGGCAAATGGGTGCTGGCGGTAGCGGGGACGCATGGAAAAACAACGACCAGCTCCATGCTGGCCTGGGTGCTGGAATATGCCGGATTAGCACCAGGGTTCCTGATTGGCGGCGTACCTGAAAACTTCGGCGTTTCAGCACGATTGCCGCAAATACCAAAGCAAGATACCAAGTCGAAATCACCTTTCTTTGTGATTGAGGCAGATGAATACGACACCGCCTTTTTCGACAAGCGCTCCAAATTCGTCCACTATCGGCCACGCACGGCCATTTTGAACAATCTGGAGTTCGATCACGCCGATATCTTTGAAGACTTGGCCGCGATTGAAAAGCAATTCCACCACTTGGTGCGCACCGTTCCTCAGCAAGGTTTGGTGGTTACCAACCGACAGGAAAGTCTGCAACGCGTGATTGCCAAAGGCTGCTGGACACCGGTGGAATATTTTGGCGATACCGCAGGCTGGCATATGCAAGAGGTAACCGCGGATGGCAGTTTTGACGTCTGGCTGGGAAACGAGCGCCAAGGGCGCGTATCCTGGGTTTTGCTGGGTGAGCACAACCGCATGAATGCACTGGCGGTGATCGCCGCCGCGCGCCATGTTGGCGTCGCATCCTGTATCGCCATTGAAGCGCTGGGGGAATTCAAGAATGTGAAACGCCGTATGGAAGTTCGTGGGAAAGTAAATGATATTACTGTTTACGACGACTTCGCACACCACCCCACCGCAATCGAAACCACCATCGCCGGGTTGCGCCACAAGGTAGGCCCAGCCCGCATCCTGACGGTGCTGGAACCGCGCAGCAACACCATGAAGCTGGGCACAATGAAGGCCGCGCTACCCGGCAGCCTGCGAGATGCCGATACCGTGTTCTGCTACGCCAACAACCTGGGCTGGGATGCGGCAGAAGCGCTTGAACCGCTACAAGACAAGGCAAAAACATACGACAATCTGGATATGATGGTGGAAGCCATTGCCAAAACTGCAAAATCAGGTGACCATATTCTGGTGATGAGTAATGGCGGTTTTGGTGGCGTACACCAAAAAATTCTGGATAAGTTAATGGGATAAGTATTTGGCAACAACCAGTACAAGTGTAAATTTCCCATCGTTGCTGGCTGAGCCGCTAGCATGGCTGCAATCGCGCAGCGTAATGGCAATTGCCCTCTGGCTCTCCATCCTGATTCACACCACTATCCTCAGCATCAAGTTCCAGCCGGAGATCAAAAAAGCTATCAACAAACTGCCTAGTCTAGATGTCGTGCTGGTGAACGCCAAAACAAAAGAGGCGCCCGACAAAGCAGATGTGTTAGCGCAGGCCAATCTGGATCGCGGCGGTAATACCGACAAGAACCGGCAGATGAAAACAGCACTACCTGCCCCCAAACAAAAGAACACCGAGGTCAAGCTAAAACCAACCGCACAAGCGGAAAGCGCCGCTAAAGCCGCCAAGCTGCAGGCGCAGGAAGCGCGCGAGCAGAAAAAGCTGGAAGCGCTGGAGAAGCAGGCGCAGGAACTGATGACCCAGATCAAAGCGACCAAAACCGTTGAGTCCAACCCGACGCAGGACGCTGCAGCAGCCGAGCCGGAAAAAGGCGACCAGAAAGCTGTGGTGAAATCGCTCAACCGCGCCGATCTGCTGGCGGCCAGCATCGAGATAGACCGGCTGGAAGCACAGATCGCCAAGCAGCAAGAGGAATATCAGAAACGTCCCAAGCGACGCTATCTGGGCGCACGCGCCAAAGAGGCCAGCGACGCCATGTACCTGGAAGCCTGGCGCCAGAAAGTGGAACGCATCGGCAACCTAAACTACCCGCAGGCCGCGCGTGAGCAAAAAATCTATGGTTCGTTACGCATGACAGTGGAAATCCGTGCTGACGGCTCTGTAGAAAGCATCACCGTCGACAAAAGCTCCGGCTCCAAGATTCTGGACGAAGCCGCCAAGAACATCGTGCAGTTGGCTGCGCCATTTTCACCGTTTTCCGACGAAATGCGCAAAAACACCGACATCCTGGGCATCACCCGCACCTGGACATTCACCCAGGAAGACTATCTAGCAACGGAAGGCAGTAGCCACTAAAGCATGGAAAATTATTATCAATACCACGTATTTTTTTGCTTGAACCAGCGCGAAAACGGTGAAGATTGCTGCATGAACAAAGGTGCAGAGGCTGCTTTTGATTACATGAAGGCTAAGGTGAAGAAACTAGGCTTAGCCGGAGCAGGAAAAGTGCGCGTCAATCGTGCCGGCTGCCTGGACAGATGCGGCGAAGGCCCGCTGATGGTGGTTTATCCGCAGGCCGTGTGGTACGCCTTTGTGGATAACGAAGATATTGATGAAATTATTGAAAGCCACCTGCAAAACGGCAAAGTGGTCGAGCGGCTTGTGGTTTAAGCCGCGTGTAACGCGCATTCAGCGTAAAGCTTGATCTTACCTTTCAGCTGCGCCAATTCCGATTCGCTGAGCTGATGCAACACTCCCGCCCGCTCGGCGGCGCCCCAATGACTGTTGGGAAAATGTTTGTCATTTTCAAAACGCGGGATCACATGCCAATGCAGATGCGGCGTTTTGTTGCCCAGGCTGGCGAGATTGATTTTGTCAGGCTGTATCACTTCGCGCAACGCCGTTTCCACCGCAAACACCACTTTCATCATTCGCGCCCGCTCCGGCGGTACCAAGTCAGTCATTTCCTTGATGTGCGCCAGCAGCTCGACGCGGCAATACGCGGGATAATTGGCATCATTCAGCAGCACCACGCGGCAGAAATCATCTTGCCACAAAATCTCGTGCGGGGTGGGTTGGCAAAGTGGGCATGAGTTCATGAAAAATTTCTCAATTTCGTTATGACGAGACTGTGAAGCCGTGACAGTCTGAATATTTAGCAAACATTCAAATTAGTCACAGAGAACACAGAGGATATTTTTTCAACTCACTCTCTGTGTTCTCTGCGACCTCTGTGGCTAGAAGTAAAGCTTGGTTAATTCCAGCCTTCGCGGGAATGACAGTTTTTAAGATGCAGATAACATGCGGTCTAGCGACAGCTTGGCCAGTTCCGCTTCGTGTTTTGGCACTTTAATCTGGTTCACGATATTGTCTTCCGCCAAGTTCTCCAGACACCAAGCCAGATGCTGTGGATCGATGCGCGCCATGGTGGAGCATTCGCACACGATATGGCTCATGAACTGCACCAGTTTGCCTTGCGGCTTCATCTGTTCGGCCAAGCGTGTGACCAAATTAAGCTCCGTGCCGACCAGCCATTTGGTGCCGGGCGCGGCTTCTGTCACGGTTTTGAGAATATATTCGGTGGAGCCGACATAATCGGAATTAACGCAAACCTCATACGCGCATTCGGGATGTGAAATCACTTTGCCATCGGGATGCTGTTTGCGGAAATCGGCGATATTTTGCGGGCGGAACATTTGATGCACCGAGCAATGGCCTTTCCACAACAGGATTTTCGCGTCTTTGATTTGCTGCTCAGTTAGGCCGCCCATCGGTAAATCCGGATCCCACACCGGCATCTGTTCCAGCGGAATGCCCATTTTGTGGCCGCTCCAGCGACCCAAGTGCTGATCGGGGAAGAACAGCACTTTTTCACGCTGTTTAAAGCCCCACTCCAGTATCTTGGGCGCGTTGGTGCTGGTGCATACGATACCACCATGCGCGCCGCAGAACGCTTTTAAATCCGCCGCAGAGTTGATGTAAGTAATCGGCGTAATCGTCTCATCGAAATTGAGCACTTTGTTCAGCTCGCGGTAACTGCGTTCTACTTTGGCTAAGTTCGCCATATCGGCCATGCTGCAGCCTGCGGATAAATCCGGCAGAATCACGATTTGCTCAGGGCGGCTGAGAATATCTGCCACCTCGGCCATGAAATGCACGCCCAGAAACACGATAAATTCGGCCTCCAGCGTGTCGCCGTATCGGGAAAGCTTCAGCGAATCGCCGGTGAAATCCGCATGACGGTACACGCTTTCGTGCTGGTAATGATGGCCGAGAATCGCCAAACGCTTGCCCAGCTTTTCACGCGCGGCAATGATGCGGCGCTGGCATTCGGCATCTTCTGCGCCTTGGAATTTCTCGAATTTGATTAGGGCTGTTTGCATAATGGTTGGAACGCTTTACTTGCGAAAAGGTTTATTCTACAGCTTTAGTCCGTGCTTTTCACCCAGTCGCTTTAGCGCATCTACGTTAGTCCACGAAAACACGCGCTGAGCCGCCTCGCGCCAATCCACCCATTCGTAACGCACATGCTCGCGCGGTGCCAGTTTGATTTTCGCATCGCGCGGCACGCATAAACCAAAAAGATGCTCGCGGTTCTCCGTCACGCCCGGCGCATAGCGGTGCCGCCAGTGCGGGTAAATCTCATACACATTACTGGCTTGCCAATCTTGCAAATCGTATTGCGTCACATCCAGCCCGGTTTCTTCACGCACCTCGCGCATCGCGGCTTGGGTTGGCGTTTCATCACCTTCCACACTCCCGGTCACGGATTGCCAAAAACCCGCTTTGTCTGCGCGCTCAAGCAAAAGCACTTGCAGGTCACTAGTGTAAATTAGTACTAATGCGGAAATGGGTGTTTTAAATGCCTTTTGCATGACGTCATCTTAAGGGATACGTTCGCATAAGTGAATCTTGCCCTATAATCTTTTACATGCTGCAGCAATTTTTAAATAAGCTAACTATCCGCGAGAAGATCACCAGTTTGCTGGTGTTTTACTTTCTGGTTGCGTTAATCGCGATTGGCTCCACGCTGTTGGTATCCTGGCGTCTGGAAGGCGGTGCGGCAGCCATTAACGATGCTGGACGCGAGCGTATGCGCTCCTACCGGATTGCTTTTTTGCTGGAACAACACGCCCGCCGGCCAACCACCACAATAAAGCAGGATATTGAACTGGAGATTGGCCTGTTTGAAAAAACGCTGTCCGAGCTAGAGCAAGGTAACCCTTCACGCCCGCTGGCTTTGCCAAAAGATACCGCCATCAAGCATAGTATGGCCTATATTCGTGAGAGTTGGCAAAATCAAATCCATCCGCATATCCTGTCCATCCTTAACGCACCCGATGCGCAAACACAACAGCAATTGCTCTCGCAATACCGCCCAATGCTAGAGAAATTTGTCGCCAGCATCAACGAACTGGTGACCATGGTGGAACACAGCAACGCGCGCGCCACAATATTGTTGCGCACGTTGCAAGTGACGCTGGTTAGTCTGGCTTTTATTGGCACGGTGCTGCTGGTCAACCTGTTCTCGCACATGGTAATACGCCCTGTCACCAAGTTGAAAGAAGGTATCCAGCGTATGGCAGCGGCTGATTTTGACGTGCGCCTGCCGGTAACGAGCCAGGACGAGCTGGGCGAACTGGCGAGCGGCTTCAACCGCATGGCGGATGAACTGCAGGATTTATATTCCACTCTTGAACAACGTGTGGAAGATAAAACACGCAGCATCGAGGCCAAGAATCGAGAATTGGCGGCGCTGGACAAGGAAGTAGCTGTCTCTGAGGAACGCAACCTACTGGCGCAGGAGTTGCACGACAGTATCGCGCAGTCGCTGGCCTTCCTCAATATCCAGGTGCAACTGCTGCAGGACGACCTGCAAAAACAGCAGCTTGCAAACGCACAAAAAACACTGGGGCAAATCCGCGAAGGCGTACAGGAAAGTTATGACGATGTGCGCGAACTGCTAGTGCATTTCCGCACCCGCATCGGCACCACGGATCTAGAAACCGCGATCCGCAGCGCGCTGGAAAAATTCGAAGGGCAAACCGGCATCAAAACCAGGTTCAAATCCAGCGGCACGCCCCCCGCGCTGGAGCCGGAACAAGTGCTACAAGTGATGCATATCGTGCAGGAATCGCTCTCCAATGTGCGCAAACATGCCAAAGCCAGCCGTGTGGAAGTCAAGCTTGGCTGTGAAGGGCAATGCCGCATGGACATCAGCGACAATGGCATTGGTTTCGATGCCGGACAGGATGCGGGAGATAGCCATGTAGGGCTGCGCATCATGCGCGAACGCGCACACCGCATCGGCGCGGAACTGAGTTTTGACGCCAAACCGAATCAAGGCACGCACATATGCCTTATACTGCCGGAATCTTCACACGAAAATAGCACCGCATGAGCGTAATTCGCGTCTTGATTATTGATGACCACACCTTGTTCCGCAGCGGCATCAAGCTGCTGCTGCAACGACAGGAAGGCTTTGAGGTCGTGGGCGAAGCGGGTGACGGGCTGGAAGGCGTCAAACGTGCCAAACAACTGCAGCCGGATGTGGTGCTGCTGGATTTGCACATGCCCGGCACCAGCGGGTTGGAGGCCATTCCCCTGCTACGCGAGGAAGCGCCGCAAACGCAAATCATCATGCTAACGGTTTCCGAAGATGCCGAGGATTTGCTGGAAGCCTTGCGTGCCGGCGCGCGCGGCTATCTGCTCAAGAACATCGAAACCGATTTTCTGCTGGATTCCATCCGGCGCGCTGCCAATGGCGAATCCGTCATGTCATCGCAAATGGCAGGCAAACTGGCTGATGCCATGCGTCTGGGACAAAAAGGCAGCGGACAGTCAGAGACTACCCCGGACAAACTCACGCCACGCGAACGCGAAATCATCGCCATGCTGGCCGGAGGCGCCAGTAACAAGGAAATCGCCCGCACACTTGATTTGGCGGAATCCACTGTCAAAATTCACGTGCAGGGCATTCTGCGCAAACTCCACCTTGCCAGCCGGGTACAAGCTGCCGTTTATGCGGTAGAGCATGGGCTGACACCGTAAACATTTTATACGTACGCGCACATTCATTATCGAAACCGTGCCTCTGCAAGCCAAGCAGGATGCGCCTTCTGGCGATGCCTCCAGGTAATGAATCGTTCCTTCCATCACCCAGACTACTACTAAAGAACTAGTTCTTTTGCCTCACGCGACCTAGCCATCTGGAGAATAGGCGGCGCTGTTTCATCGGCATATCCTTCTATCGTGTCATTCGATGGGAGAAGCTAAATGGCAACACAACAATACAAGGCCTGGTCGGTCGTCATTGCCAGTACGCTGGCGTTCACCGTATGTTTCATGATCTGGATGATGTTTGCCGTGATCGGTATTCCCATCAAGGAGAATCTGGGTCTTAACGAAACCGAATTCGGCATCTTGGTGGCCACTCCGGTGCTAACCGGCTCGCTGATTCGCTTGCCGCTTGGCATGTGGACGGACAAGCTCGGTGGGCGTCTGGTGTTTTTTGTGCTGATGCTTTCCACCGTCATCCCTATTTACATGATTTCCCGCTGCACCGAGTATTGGCAGTTTCTGGTAACCGGTTTGTTTGTTGGTGTTGCCGGCGGGTCTTTTACGGTGGGCATTGCCTATTGCGCACGCTGGTTCCCAAAAAATCGCCAAGGTTTGGCGATGGGGATTTTCGGCGCAGGCAATACCGGGGCAGCCGTTACCAAGCTGGTGGCACCACTGATCGTAGTGGCCTACGGCTGGACCATGGTGCCACAGGTGTATGCAGTGCTGATGACGGTGACCGCCATTCTGTTCTGGTTCTTTACCTATTCTGACCCTAGCCATAAAGTGGGTAAGACCATCAGCATGCGTGAGCAACTGGCAGTGCTGAAAGACCCCAGAGTATGGAAATACAGCCAGTATTATTCCATCGTGTTTGGCGGTTATGTCGCTTTGGCCTTGTGGATGACCAAATACTATGTGGGGGAATATGGTTTTGACCTGAAACTGGCTGCATTGCTGGCTGCTGCATTCAGCATTCCCGGTGGTGTGTTGCGTGCAATCGGCGGCTATTTCTCCGACAAATACGGCGCACATACGGTGACTTGGTGGGTATTGTGGGTGTCGCTACTGTGTCTGTTCTTCCTGTCTTATCCGCAAACCGAGATTGCGATTACCACCGTCAGTGGTGCCAAGAGTTTCCACCTCGGCTTGGGTGCCACGACTTTTACCATCGTGATGTTTACCATGGGCATCGCCTTTGCGATTGGTAAGGCATCGACTTTCAAATATATCTCGGATGAGTATCCAGACAATATTGGCGTGATTTCTGGCGTGGTTGGGTTGGCCGGCGGCATGGGCGGTTTCCTGTTGCCCATCATGTTTGGCGCGCTGCTGGATCTTACTGGTGTACGCACCTCATGCTTCATGCTGATGTTTGGCATCGTCTGGGTATCGCTGATTTGGATGTATTGGACCGAAGTACGTCCGGTCAAGGTGGGTCGCCACCTGGATCGTCAAGCTGGCAAAGCAATACCTACCTATTAAGCAATATGCAAGGGAGATCAAGATGACAACCAATATCGAAAAATGGGATGTCGAGAACGAGCAGTTCTGGGCATCCACCGGCAAGAAAGTCGCCTACCGCAATCTGTGGATTTCCGTGCCGGCCTTGCTGTGCGGCTTTGCCGTATGGCTGATGTGGGGCATCATCACCGTGCAAATGAGCAATCTGGGCTTCCCGTTCAGCAAGGAAGAATTGTTCACGCTGACAGCAATTTCCGGCCTAGCCGGGGCGACCATGCGCATCCCGTCCTCGTTCTTTATTCGGTTAGGCGGCGGACGCAACACGATATTCCTCACCACAGCCATGCTGCTGACCCCGGCCATTGGTACAGGCATCGCACTGCAGCATCCTGAGTGGCCGCTGTGGGCGTTCCAGCTCATGGCTTTGCTCTCTGGCGTGGGCGGCGGCAACTTTGCCAGCTCCATGAGCAACATCAGCACGTTCTTCCCCAAAAAACTGCAAGGCACGGCACTGGGCATCAATGCGGGCCTGGGCAACTTTGGTGTAACTACCATGCAGATTCTAATCCCGCTCATTATGACAGCCGGGGTATTTGGCGCGCTAGGCGGCGAACCGACCACACTGGTGAAGGACAGCGGCTGGATTTTTGGCAAGATTGCTGCCGGCACGCCAACTTTCATTCAAAACGCAGGTTTTGTCTGGGTGCTGATTCTGGTTCCCATCGTGATTGCTGCATGGTTTGGCATGAACAATCTGTTGCCTATTTCCTCGGAAAGCCAGCATACCTTCCTGGTGTTCATCGAAGAAACCTGGCTTTATACCCTGGCATTTCTGCCGGCCATCATTGGCCTGTATCTGTATCTGCCTGCACCTACCGGATTGGGTGTACTCAATATGTGGGTTGCCCTGCCGCTGATTATCGTATCGACCCTGCTGGTGATGAAACTGGCTGCCTTTGGCAACATGAAAGAAAACATCGTCAAACAATTTGCCATTTTCAAGAATAAACATACTTGGTCCATGACCGCATTGTATGTAGTCACTTTCGGTTCATTCATTGGCTTTTCGATGGCTTTGCCGCTGTCTATTACCGTTATTTTCGGCGATCAGCACGTGTTTGATGTGGCAACACAAGCTTGGTCACACCTCAAAAATCCGGCAGCACCTTCCGCACTCACCTATGCCTGGATCGGCCCGTTCGTAGGCGCCTTGATTCGTCCAGTCGGCGGCTGGATCTCCGACAAGGTTGGCGGATCAATCGTCACACAGGTAATTTCTGCTGTCATGGTGGTGGCCTCGGCTTACGCGGGCTACATCATGATGCAAGCCTATCATTCCGCGACACCTGAGATTTATTTCACCCAGTTCCTGGTCGTGTTCGTCATCCTGTTTGGCGCAACCGGGATTGGCAATGGCTCCACCTTCAGGACAGTCGGTGTGATTTTTGACCGCACCCAGGCCGGACCGGTGCTGGGCTGGACTTCGGCAGTTGCTGCGTATGGCTCCTTTATCGCACCAGAGGTCATCAAGCAGCAGATTAAGGCAGGCACGCCGGAAATGGCAATGTACGGATTCGCCGTGTTTTATGCCCTATGCCTGATCCTTAATTGGTGGTTTTACCTGCGGAATGGCAGCGAAATCAAAAACCCATAAAAGGCAACTCGCAAAGATTAAAAAGGAGTTTGTGTCATGAGTCACTTTCTGGATAGACTGAAATTCTTTGACAAGGTCAAGGAAACTTTTTCCGACAATCACGGCATTGTCACTAACGAGGATCGCCAATGGGAAGATGTTTACCGTCACCGCTGGCAACATGACAAAGTAGTACGTTCTACCCACGGTGTGAACTGCACAGGCGGATGTAGCTGGAAGATTTTCGTCAAGAACGGCCTGGTATCGTTCGAGATGCAACAGACTGACTACCCGCGCACTCGCGATGACCTGCCTGACCATGAGCCACGCGGCTGCCAGCGCGGCGCTTCGTTCTCCTGGTACCTGTACAGCCCGCACCGCATCAAGCATCCGCTGATTCGCGGGCGATTGCTGGATTTATACCGTCTGGAGCGCAAGACAGGTAAAGACCCGGTAGAAGCTTGGGAAGCTATTCAGGCTGACGAAAAAAAACGCAAAAGTTATACAGCTGTACGAGGCTTGGGCGGTTTCGTACGTACCTCTTGGGAAGAGGTGAATGAGATCATCGCTGCCGCCAATGTCTACACCATTAAAAAATGGGGTCCTGACCGCATTTTCGGATTTTCCCCAATTCCGGCAATGTCCATGATCTCATACGCCGCAGGCTCCCGGTATCTCTCCCTTATCGGCGGCGCTTGCGGCTCTTTTTATGATTGGTATTGCGACCTGCCTGCTGCGAGTCCGCAAACCTGGGGCGAACAAACCGACGTGCCGGAGGCGGCCGACTGGTACAACTCGACGTACATCATCATTACTGGTGCCAATCTGCCAATGACACGCACCCCAGATGCGCACTTTGCTTCTGAAGTGCGCTACAAAGGCGCGAAAATCGTGGCCATGGCGCCGGATTATGCTGAGTTTGTCAAGTTCTCCGACCTGTGGATGCCCATCAAGCAAGGCACTGACTCAGCTGCTTTCATGGCTATGGGGCATGTAGCGCTGAAGGAGTTCTACATCCAGCAACAAGACCCCTACTTCCAGGAATACGCCCGTAAATATACAGACATGCCGATGCAAGTCGTTCTGCGCAAACATGGAGCAGGATATGTAACTGATCGCTTCCTTCGCGCCTCTGACTTCGATAAAGCATTAGGAGAAAGCAACAACCCGGATTGGAAAACCATTGTTTTCGACGAAAAATCACAATCGTTCGTCGCACCAAATGGCTCCATCGGTTTCCGCTGGGGTGAGGATGGTAAATGGAATCTGCTGGAAAAAGCAGGCAGCAAACAACAAGAAATCACCGCGCAGCTGACCTGTATTGACAATCCGGATGATGTGGCTTCCGTTGGATTCCCGCATTTTAATCATGATGAACCCAACCTGCTCTATCGCAGCGTGCCTGTACGCAGAGTCAAGCTGGGTAATGGTGAAAAAATTCTGATTGCCACAGTATTTGATTTGCAAGTTGCACAATATGGCATCGACCGTGGTTTGGGTGGGTTGAATGTCGCTAAAGACTATTCGGATGCCAATGTAGCCTATACCCCGGCGTGGGCTGAGAAAGTCACCGGTGTGAAAGCAGCGGATATTGAACGCACAGGCCGTGAATTTGCCTATAACGCATCCAAAACCAAAGGCAAATCCATGGTGATTATGGGTGCTGCCATCAATCACTGGTATCACAACGATTTGTCTTATCGCTCCATCATGAACCTGCTGCATATGTGTGGCTGTGTGGGGCAAACTGGCGGTGGTTGGGCGCACTATGTTGGGCAAGAAAAATTGCGTCCACAGGCTGGCTGGGCACCGATTGCGTTCGGGCTGGATTGGCATCGTCCGCCACGCCACACCAATTCGACTTCATACTGGTATTTCCATACCGATCAATGGCGTTACGAGACATTGAATGCGGATACTTTGTTAAGCCCCGCAGGCAAAGGTAAAAACAAGGGCAACTCACTGGCTGATTACAATGTAAAAGCCACACGCATGGGCTGGCTGCCTTCTATGCCTAACTTTAACCGCAACTCGATTGAACTGGCAGAAGAAGCACTTGCCAATGGCGCAACAGATGAGGCTGGGGTTGCCAAATACGTAGCAGCGCAATTAAAAACGGGTGAGCTGGATGTGGCTTATGCCGATCCGGATAACCCGGTGAACTGGCCGCGCAACCTGTTTGTCTGGCGCGCCAACCTTATCGGCACTTCTGCCAAGGGGCATGAATATTTCCTGAAGCATTTGCTCGGTGCGCAAAATGGCGTGTTACAGGAGTCCGGTGCGGGCCGAAATAACAAGGAAGTGAAATGGCATGAGAATGCACCGATTGGCAAGCTGGATTTGATGGTGGACATCAACTTCCGCCTGAATTCCACCGGGGCTTATTCGGACATTATTTTGCCAACTGCGACCTGGTATGAGAAAAACGACCTCAACACCACGGACATGCATCCGTTCATCCATCCACTGTCCGAAGCCGTGAATCCAGGTTGGGAATCCAAATCTGACTGGCAGATTTTCAAAACCATTGCCAAAGTGTTTGCGCCGTTGGCTGAGAAGCATCTGGGCGTGAAAAAAGAAGTGGTGGCATTGCCTATGCAGCATGACTCCGCCGCCGAATTGGCACAGCCGTTTGGTGAGGTCAAGAACTGGAAAGACGGTGATTGTGATCCGATTCCAGGCAAAACCATGGCGATCATCAAGCTGGTGGAACGCAATTATGGTGATACCTATCGCAAGTTCATTGGTTTAGGCCCGTTGATGACCAAGCTTGGCAACAATATCAAAGGCATCGACTGGAACACCGACCAGGAATACGATGAACTGAAACGGCATAACGGCACAGTGCGTGAGTCCGGCGTTTCGTTCGGGATGCCATCGCTGGAAGAAGATATTTCGGTATGCGATGCCGTGATGCGCATGGCACCGGAAACCAATGGTGAAGTGGCGCATAAATCCTGGGCGGCACTCTCCCACAAAACTGGCATTGATCACCACCATCTCTATGCCGGACGCCATGAAGATAAATTCACCTTCAAGGATATTCAGGCGCAACCGCGCAAAATCATCACTGCACCGACTTGGTCAGGTATCGAGTCAGAAAAAGTCTCCTACACCGCAGGTTACACCAATGTGCATGAGCATATCCCGTTCCGCACGCTGACTGGTCGCGCGCATTTTTACCAAGATCATGAATGGATGCTGGATTTCGGCGAAGGCTTCTGTACTTATAAGCCAATGGTGGATTTAGGCGAACTGAACGCCTTGCCTGCAGCGGTAAAGAGCAAACCGCACTTGGAGCTAAACTGGATTACGCCTCACTCCAAATGGGGCATCCACTCAAGCTATCAGGATAACCTGCGCATGCTGACACTGTTCCGCGGCGGGCCTTATGTATGGGTTTCCGAAGATGACGCCAAAACTGTGGGCATCGAGGACAATGACTGGGTCGAAGCCGTGAACCATAACGGTGCAACGGTTGCGCGGGCAGTTGTTTCGCAACGTATCCCACGTGGCATGGCGATGATGTACCACGCACAGGAGAAAAACGTGAACGTGCCTGGTTCGCCTTCCACAGGCAAGCGCGGTGGCATTTTGAACGCAGTGACGCGCGTCATCATCAAGCCCACCAATATGATTGGCGGTTATGCCCAGTTGGCTTATGGGTTTAACTACTACGGCACTGTGGGCTGCCAGCGCGACACCATGGTAGCCTTGCACAAGATTGCGGATAAGGATGTGGATTGGCTGGAAAGGCCGCTCACGCCAGAACGCGAAGCGCAGTTAAATCCGGTCGGCATCGGCGCAAAATAAGGGAGAACAGACATGAAAGTACGCGCACAATTCGCCTTTGTTTTTAATCTGGATAAATGCATCGGCTGCCATACCTGCTCGGTGACCTGTAAAAACGTGTGGACGAATCGCAAAGGTGTGGAATATGCCTGGTTCAACAACGTGGAATCCAAGCCAGGCATCGGGTATCCAAAACAATGGGAGAACCAGGAAATCTGGAAAGGCGGCTGGGAGCTAAAAAACGGCAAGCTGGAATTGAAATCCGGTAGCCGCATGAATAAGCTACTTAACATCTTTGCCAATCCTGACCTGCCGGAAATCGACGATTACTACGAACCATTTACCTATAATTATGCGCATTTGCAGAACGCGAAGCTATCAGAAGCCACGCCGACTGCACGCCCCATGTCACAAGTGACTGGTGAGACCATGGAGAAAATCAAATGGGGGCCAAACTGGGAAGATGATCTAGCCGGTGAGTTTCACAAGCGCGCCAAAGATAAAAACATGGACAAGATACAGAAGGAAATTTACTCGCAGTTCGAGCACACCTTCCATATGTATTTGCCGCGCATTTGTAACCATTGCCTGAATGCGTCCTGTGTCGCGGCTTGTCCTTCCGGTTCCATCTACAAGCGCGAGGAAGATGGCATCGTGCTGGTAGATCAGGATAAATGTCGCGGCTGGCGCATGTGTATCAGCTCCTGCCCGTATAAAAAGGTCTTTTACAACTGGGAATCCGGCAAAGCGGAAAAATGTATCGGCTGTTACCCACGCGTGGAGTCTGGTATGCCAACGGTATGCTCCGAATCTTGTGTTGGCCGTATCCGCTACAACGGCATCATGCTCTACGATGCAGATCGCATCGAAGAACTCG
Organism: Methylophilus sp.; assembly: GCA_044228125.1. Lineage (GTDB taxonomy): Bacteria > Pseudomonadota > Gammaproteobacteria > Burkholderiales > Methylophilaceae > Methylophilus. The sequence continues at coordinate 31,928 of JBGAVM010000005.1, read as the reverse complement.
CCAGTGTCCAGAACGAGCAGGATTTGTACGAAGCGCAATGCCGCATATTCCTCGACCCGAATAATCCGGCTGTGATTGCCGCTGCACGTGCTGAAGGCATCAACGATGATTGGATTGAGGCAGCACGCAAATCGCCCATCTGGAAGATGGCGATGGACTGGAAGATTGCTTTCCCGATGCACCCTGAGTTCCGCACATTGCCGATGGTGTGGTATGTGCCACCATTATCTCCAGTGCAATCGCAGATCGACCAAGGCAATTTGCCCGTCGGACCTGATGGCGCGATTCCCATTGCAGACACTATGCGCTTGCCAGTGCAATATCTGGCCAATTTGCTGACTGCCGGTAAAACCGCACCGATTGAAAGTGCTTTGAACCGCTTGATCGCAATGCGCAGCTATCAACGCTCGGTGCATGTGGAAGGCCAAGCCGATACCCGCGCGCTGGATGTGGTAGGGATGTCGGAAGCTCAGGCAAAAGAGATGTACCGTTATCTGGCGATAGCCAACTACGAAGACCGTTTCGTGATTCCAACAGGGCATACCGAAGAAACATTGAATGACGCGTATGGATTCCAAGGGCAAAACGGCTTCAGTTTCGGCAATGATTCTTCTTCCGGTGTCAGCAAAATCACACTGTTCCCGCGTCGCCGCAAAGAGACGGTAGAACCCAAAGACCTCGCGCCTAGCGGTGAAAAAGGATAGGAGAAATAACATGCAAGTTTACAAATTATTATCCGCATTGCTGGAATATCCGAATCAGGAATTGATGCAGCATTTGCCTGAATTGCAAACATTCGTGGACGGCAATTCTGACATAGACGAATCAGAACGTGACGCTTTGCTGAAGTTTATGCAGCATCTGCAAAGCCAGCCTTTGACAGAACTGCAAGCCGATTATGTGAAAACCTTTGATATGACGGCGGAGCATAGTCTGCACTTGACGCATCATTTATTCGGCGATGACAAGAATCGTGGACCGGCCTTGATTGATTTAGGCGAACTCTACAAGGATTATGGCGTAGAGGTAGTTACCAACGAATTGCCGGATTATCTGCCGCTGGTACTGGAGTTCACAGCGTATCTGGACGATGCCGAAGCTACGGTGTTTTTATCTGATGCCAAAAAAGTTTTCAGCGTTCTGGCTGAGAATCTCAGCAAGGCGAGTAGTCCGTATGCAGCCTTACTTTCTATTATTGACGGGCGTGCAACGCTCACCAAACTGGCGGCTTGAAGGAGATAATCATGTCATTACATAACTTTCTCTATGGCGTTTACCCCTACATTGCCTTGACCATATTTCTAGTCGGCAGTTGGCTACGTTTCGACCGTGAGCAGTACACATGGAAAAGCGATTCCAGCCAATTGCTTTCCAAAGCCAATCTGCGCCTGGGGAGCAACCTGTTCCACATCGGTATCATCGCCATTTTCTGCGGGCATTTTGTCGGCTTGCTTACGCCACACAATTGGTTTAAAACGATGGGCGTTTCTGACATGGCGCACCAGATGATTGCGATTTGGGCGGGTTCCATTTTCGGCGCAATGTGCCTGATTGGCGGGGCGATATTATGGCTACGCCGCATGTTCAATCGCCGCGTATCCAGCGCCAGCCGTGGCTCGGACAAATTCGTGCTGAGCTGGCTGTTGGTTACCTTGCTGCTTGGGATTTCGACGATACCGGTGTCTATCGGGCATGCCAGCCACGAAAACCCCGGCGTCATGATTGCACTGGCAGAGTGGGTGCAAAGCATTGTTTACCTGCGTCCTAACCCGGCTTTGCTGGAGAATGTGGATACCGTGTTCAAAGTGCATCTGTTCTTTGGCATGACCGTGTTCCTGGTATTTCCGTTTACTCGCCTGGTGCATATCTGGAGCGCACCGTTCGGTTATGTAGGACGGCCTTATCAGGTTGTGCGTAGCAAGCGCTTTCATTAGCTTGGTGTGGTGACATGCGCGACGTTTCGAAATTCCTGTCCGGGTTCAAGCGTTTCCAACATAACTATCTTGGCGCAAGACGCTCGCATTTTGATCGCTTGATTAAGGAAGGCCAGCACCCGCGGGCATTGGTGCTGGCGTGCTGTGATTCGCGCTGCGACCCAGCGCTGCTGATGGATTGCGACCCCGGTGACATGTTTGTGGTGCGCAACGTGGCGAATCTCGTGCCACCCCACACACAGGCAGGGTCATTCGCCGGTACGACTTCGGCGATCGCATTTGCCGTGCGTAATCTGGAAGTAGAACACATCATCGTGATGGGGCATGCCCAATGTGGCGGCATACGCGCGCTAATGGCACACAATGCGCCATCCTGTAACGAAGATGAGCTTATCGGTAAATGGTTGAGTATTGCGGAAGATGCGCGCCATCAAGTGTTAAAGCGGTTGCCTGACAAGCCGATAGAGATACAAGCGCAAGCTTGCGAGCAAGCTTCGATTCTGGTCTCGTTGGGAAATCTGATGTCGTATCCGTGGATATGTAACCGCGTTGCCGCAGGCAAATTGACGTTGTTCGGCTGGTATTTCGACATGCTCAAGGGTGAGTTGCTGCAATATGAGTCGGAATCTGGAGAATTTCAGCCGCTCGTTGCCGGGCAAGAAATTGGCAAGAGTACAGCGCACTTGTGGTGGAGAGCGCCCGGGTGATGCATAACGAAGTTTGGTTCCAACTGGATTGCAATAACAGATTGAAAAACTTTTTAAGGGGAATGAGATGAGAACCTCAATAAAATCGGCCGTTTTAATGGTGCTTGGCACTTTGTATGCGGGAGTGACGCTTGCAGCTGACGGTGCTGCGACACCCACTGCGCCAAGCACATTGCTGGAGGCTATTCAGCAAGGCAAGCCTATGACCAATTTTCGCCTGCGTTATGAATCGGTAGATCAAGAAGGCTATCAGGGCACCACGGCGACAGCAAAAAAGCTGGATACGGCACATGCGTTCACTTTGCGCAGCCTGGTAGGCTGGCAGACCGCGCCATTCAAGAATTTCAGCTTTGGCGTGCAACTTACCGATGTGCATGAATTTAACGATGATTTCAACGACAGGCGCGACAACCAGCCAGAGCACAATAACGGTACCGGCAGCGCCAGCTTGGATAAGCGTCAATATCCCAATATCGTAGATCCCGGCTATACCGACATCAATCAGCTTTATGTGGATTGGACAGGCCTTAGCAACACCCGTGTGCGCTTGGGCCGTCAGCAACTCAATCTGGATAACGTGCGCTTTATCGGCGACATTGGTTTTAGGCAAAACATGCAGGTGTTCGATGGCATCTCCATCCTGAACAAAAGTATCCCCAATACTGAAATCTTTGCCGCGCACTTTGGCAAAGTGCGCCAAATCACCACCAAGCTGCGTGATGGCAATATCGACATCATCAATGCCAAATATAAAATTTCGCCGACCGAGTCATTGATTGGCTACGGTTATTTCATCGATGTCGAAAATCTAGGACAAAACGGCGGCGACCCGAGCAAAATCGGCACAGCAGCACAAGGTGGCAACGGCTTGGGCGGCAGCAGCGATATTCCTGCTTCCGCCACCAATATCAAGCCATCGCAAACCGATGCCAGCAGCAAAACCTTTGGCGTGCGGTTAGATGGCGCACATAAAATCAACGATAACTGGAAAGCCCTTTACACCGCAGAATACGCCAAACAGGACGATTATCGCGGCGGAAATTCGTTGATAGACGCACATTACTTCAAACTGGGCGGCGGCGCTGGCTACGGCAACTGGTCGTTGCGTATCGATCACGAAAAACTCTCCAGCAATAATGGCAAATACGCATTCCAGACGCCTTTGGGCACCAATCACCTGTTTCAGGGCTGGGCAGACGTGTTTTTGGTGACGCCAAGACAAGGCATGGAAGACACGTTCATCACCCTCGCTGGCAGCATCATGAAAGCCAAGCTGTATGCCGAATACCACGTGTTCAAATCAGATAAAGATTTTCAATCCTTAAACAGCAAACTGGGCGATAAATACGGCACAGAATTTGATGCCAGCGTGGCTTATCCATTTACCGACAAACTACTCGGAAAAATTGAGTACGCTAACTATCGGGAAAGTGATGTATACGGCACAACCCTGCAAAATGCGGCCAGAAAAGGCGATAAAGAGATTGTTTGGGTGACGGGCATGTACACCTTCTAAGCGAAGGATGATTAGGTACCCAACCCCATAAGCTCCGCCGCTCCGCGTGCGGAAGCCTGTACCGCCTGTTGATAAGTAGCATCAACAGGCAGATTGTCAGCAAGCTGATACAATGAAATGTATCCGGGGTCAAGGCGATAATCCTGCGCACGGTAAATGCTGTGCTCCTTGGCATAACTCTCCGCAAAATGCCGCAGCAGGCCAGCCAGCGGTTTGTCGGGATGGCTGGGGGTAAAGTCCTGAACCAGCCACAGGTATACGTTTTCGTCTTGGCTGTAACCCGCTTTCGGGTCTGCCAGCATCATGGCATGGTCAACTTCGGCCTGGCTCCCGACATCCTTCGGGTCGCCGTATGCGACTTCGTAATATTTGATTTTCGCGCGCAACAGGGAAGTCGACCCGTCAATCGGCACCTGTCCGACCGCATAATAACCCGCTATCGCGCGGTCGCTATTGAGATGATGCTCTTTTGCTACAAAATCAATGACTTCACCCTGTATCTGCAATGCGCGGATACCCGCCATCATGTCCTTGGTGGCGGCGTAAATCAAGGCCATGTAATGCGGGGAAGATTTGCTGGCCACGCTGTAGTTGATGATGGCCGTGCCATTTGGGTAAAGCTCCAGCGCGCTCAAGCCTTCCGGCTTCCCATGCGGATTGAGTACAACGGAAGCCGCCATTTTGGTGCCGTTCTCATTGCCGCCATGCAAGGCCTTTAGCCAATTGTCATCATGTTCGGCAGGCCATTCCGGGTATTGCTCTTGCGCCAGCGCAAAAATCATGGGCAGCAGCCTCTCCTGCTCTGGCATATTTAAGTCTTGCAAGCGGATAATCGAGTGATCGGCAGGGAGCTTAAAATGATCCATTGGTTTTAATTGATTGAGGTGGTGCCGGAGAAGGGAATCGAACCCCCGACCTTTTCATTACGAATGAACCGCTCTACCAACTGAGCTACACCGGCATAATGAGCGCTAAGCTGAGACTTTGCCAGGCGCCTGCGTCAAATTCTTAGGCAATTGAAATACTACACTTTCTACCACGCCTTGCAATTCCTGCACATTACCTGCACCCATGTTTTGCAAAGTGGTGATTACTTCCTTTACCAACACTTCCGGTGCTGATGCACCCGCGGAAACACCGATATTTTGCTTGCCTTGCAGCCATTCCAGCTTAAGATGGCTGGCATTATCCACCATGTAAGCTTCCACTCCCTGGTTCTGCGCGACCTCTCTCAGCCGGTTGGAATTGGAACTATTAGGCGAACCAACAACGATGACCAGATCGCAATCTTTTGCCATCACCTTGACGGCATCCTGACGATTTTGCGTGGCATAGCAAATATCATCGCTCTTGGGCGCATGGATATTGGGAAAGCGTGCTTTCAGCGCATTCATCACCATCGCTGCATCATCCATCGAAAGCGTCGTTTGCGTGACGTAGGCCAGTTTTTCCGGGTCGCGCACTTTCAACTGCTGCACATCCTCCGGCGTCTCCACCAGATACATGCCGCCTTCGGACTGACCCATGGTACCTTCCACTTCGGGATGGCTTTTATGGCCAATCATGATGATTTCCAGGCCAGCCTTGCGCATCTTGGCCACTTCCATATGTACCTTGGTCACCAGCGGACATGTCGCATCATAGGCCGTCAAACCACGTGCTTCCGCCTCTTCGCGCACCGCCTTGGAGACGCCATGCGCGCTGAAAATGACCGTGCTTCCGGGCGGGATTTTATCCAGCTCGTTCACAAAAATCGCACCTTTTTGCCGCAGCTGATCCACCACGAACTTGTTATGCACGACCTCGTTGCGGACGTAGATGGGTGCGCCAAATTTTTCCAGCGCCTGCTCGACGATGATAATGGCGCGATCCACCCCGGCGCAGAATCCGCGCGGGTTGGCCAGTTTGATTTCCGGTTTATGGCTCATATTCAAATACTTAACGCTTAATTGATGGCGCTTCGGGTATAATGGCGCAAATTTTAAATCAGCCCGATTATGAAAAACACTGCAACGTTATTGATTACCTGCCCGGATGCGCGTGGCATCGTGGCAGCTATCGCCGATTTTTTGTATCAGCATAATGCCAATATTCTACACGCAGACCAGCATCAGGATGCGGAAAACAACTTGTTTTTGATGCGCGTGGAATGGGATCTGGCAGGCTTCGATTTATCTCAAGCCCAGTTTGATGCGGCTTTCAGCCCGATTGCCCAGAAATTTTCCATGCAATGGCAGCTCAAATTGTCGCAACAGCGCGCACGCGTGGCTATCATGGTTTCGCAGTACGATCACTGCTTGGCAGATTTGCTGCACCGTTACAAAAATGGCGAGCTGGATTGCGAGATTCCGCTGATTATCAGCAATCACCGCGATACGGAAGGCTTGGCCAAATTCTATGGCATCGATTTCCACCATATCGTTGTCAGCAAAGATAACAAGGCACAGGCAGAAGCCGCGCAGTTCAAGTTGTTTGATGAGTACAAGATTGATTTGATCGTGCTGGCGCGCTACATGCAAATTCTATCGTCCGACTTCGTTGCACGTTATCCACAACGCATCATTAACATCCATCATTCATTCTTGCCAGCATTTATTGGCGCAAGGCCGTATCACCGCGCTTTTGAGCGCGGCGTGAAGCTGATTGGTGCCACCAGCCATTACGTGACGGAAGATTTGGACGAAGGCCCGATTATCGAACAGGATATTGCGCGGGTTTCGCACCGTGACCAAGTGGAAGATCTGATCCAGAAAGGGCGCGACCTGGAGCGCGTGGTGCTATCACGCGCGGTGCGCTGGCATATTGAAAACCGCATTTTGCTGTACGCCAACAAGACGGTGATTTTTGATTAACCCGAAAAACGGGAATAAAAAAAGCGAGGGATTCCCTCGCTTTTTTACTACAGAAGAATCACTCTGCAGGAACATTGTCCGGCAACGGATCGAACGGCTCGTCATCATAAGCCGCGATTTCCGGCAAAGCATCGCCAGAACTGGCTGCTGGTGCGCTACTGGCACTACCGGATGAAGCGCAACCCGCCAAAAAAAGCATCATTACAGCAACTAAAGCAAGTAAAAACTTATTCATTAGATTCTCCCCCTGAGCTTTATTAAAATTAAGAGTTTAACTCTCAAGGAGAATTTACGCCTATGTGGCAAAAACCGCAATAGGTTTAAGGACTTATTCCGGCAAAATGCACTCACCCGAGAAAAGTGCCTGCACGGTTTCGCGTTGCCGCACCAGATGCATCTTGTCGCCATCTATCATCACTTCTGCCGCCCGCGGACGGGTGTTGTAATTGCTGGCCATGCTCATGCCATAAGCGCCAGCGGATTTGACAGCCAGCAGGTCGCCTTGCTCCAGATTCAACTGGCGGTCGTGCCCAAGAAAATCTCCACTTTCGCATACCGGACCCACGATTTCATAATTACGCACATCGCCACTATGCGACTTTACAGGCACAATCTCGTGATACGCATCATACAAAGCCGGACGCATCAGGTCGTTCATCGCGGCATCCACAATGGCAAAGTTCTTGGCTTCGCTTGGTTTCAGGTATTCTACTTTGGTCAGCAAAATCCCCGCATTGCCCACCAGCGCACGCCCTGGCTCGAACAGGATCTTAACTTTGCGCGCAGCCAACTTGTGAAGCAAAGCCTGCGCGTAATCCGCAAAAGCAGGCGGTGTCTCGTCGCTGTAGGTAATGCCAATGCCGCCGCCCACATCAATATGCGTGATATGGATACCTTTGGCCTGCATCTTGTCTACCAGTCCCAACACTTTTTCCAGCGAATCCACAAAAGGCGCAATTTCAGTGATTTGCGAGCCAATGTGGCAATCCACACCATGCACGGCGATATTAGGTAATTCATGCGCCAACACGTAGGTATCCAGCGCATCCTCAAACGCCACGCCGAATTTGTTGTTCTTCAGCCCGGTAGAAATGTAAGGATGGGTTTTGGCATCCACATTCGGGTTCACACGCAGTGACACCGGCGAAATCTTGCCCATTTGTCCGGCTACTTCGTTCAAGCGTATCAGCTCTGCGCGCGATTCCACATTAAAACAGAAAATGCCGGCCTCTAAAGCCGCACGCATTTCAGCCGCAGTTTTACCCACACCGGAGAACACCACTTTTCTCGCATCGCCGCCAGCCGCCAGCACACGCGCCAGCTCACCGCCGGAGACAATGTCGAACCCCGCTCCCAGCTTGGCGAATAGATTGAGAATTGCAAGATTCGGGTTGGCCTTCACCGCATAGCAAATCAGATGATCCACACCATTCAGTGCCGCCTTGAAACTACCAAACGCATGCTGCAATGCCGCTTTGGAATACACATAACAAGGTGTGCCAAACTTTGCAGCAAGCTGGCTTAATGGAACATTCTCGGCGTGTAATTCACCGTGTTTGGATTCAAAAAAATTCACGTCAAAACTCTTAAAATTTACTTTTTATTTGTGGGAACTTCTGGCTGATAATCAGGCGCAACGGGCGCCTGCGTTTTTTGCGGATATCGCTGCTCTGGAATATATAAAGGCCCCTTGGTGCCACACGCTGTAAGCGCAAAATAAACCAAACAAAGCCATACGTATAACAGTTTCTGCATGGTCAACCCAAATGCCAAAATCCAAGACGCCACATTTTATCACCGATTACCTCAATTCGAAGAACAGAAGCATTTTTACCGCTCATTCGCTCAAAAATACCGATTATCGGATAACGCTGGACAGCTTTCCAAAGTGTTTGGCACCATGCACCCAAGTTAAAAAGGGGTAATGGTGTATGAACAATTTCAAACGCACAAACCAAGGCTTCTCACTGATTGAGCTCATGGTCGCCGTGGCGATTATCGGCATTTTGGCCAGCATCGCGCTTCCAGCTTATCAGAACTATATTTTCAAGGCTCGCGCCAACATTGCTACCAGCGCATTGGCAGATATGCGTATCCGCATGGAACAATACTTCCAGGATAACCGCACTTATGTAGGCGGCCCATGTGCGGCTCCTGCAGGTACCGATGCAACTTACTTTGGTTTCGCCTGCTCAGCAGGGCCAACGGCTACCACTTATACATTAACCGCTACTGGTGCCGGTCAGATGGCTGGTTTCAACTGGTCTGTTACCCAAGACAACACCAAAAGCTCCACATTAAATGCGGGCTGCTGGTCTACCAATAAATCCGGTGCTTGCTAATAAATCATGCTCCCAAAACGATACAGTACAGGTTTTTCCCTCATCGAACTGATGGTCGCAGTAGCTATCATCGTGCTATTGGCGGCCGTCGCCGCGCCCAGCTATCGGAATTGGATTCAAAACACAAAAATCCGCACAGCTGCAGAATCCATCTTAAACGGTTTGCAAAAAGCCCGCTCCGAAGCGCTGTTACGCAACACTCGTGTCCAGTTTGTGCTGGATGACAATAGCTCTTCTTGGCACATCGAGTGCGTGGACGCGGCCAAATGCCCCGGCTGGCCCGGGGAAACGCGTTCCAGCGCAGAAGGTAGCGCAGACAGCATCAGTGTCACCGACGCCGGTGGAGGTACAACCGTCATCTTCAACAATCTGGGCATCAAATCCGGCGGCGACCTCACACAGCTTGTGGTGGATTCCTTTGCCATTCATTCTGAAGACTCGCGCGACCTGCAAATTGATATTGGTAGCAATGGTGTAGTGCGCATGTGTGACCCGAGTGCGAGTGCGAGCGACCCGCGCAAATGCTAATGGAGAAATCTCGTGAACACTACTCAAATCCACGCTAAAAAAACCCAGCAAGGCGCCGTGATGCTGGAGGCGCTGATCGCGGTTCTGATTTTCTCGTTTGGCATTCTGGCCATTTCCGGCCTGCAGGGCGCCATGATGAAGAACACCGCCGATGCCACTTTTCGCGCCGAAGCCAGCTATATCGTGCAGCAAAAAATTGGTGAAGCGCAAGCTCAACCCATCGCACTGGGCAGCTATGCAAATGACCCTATTACCACGCTACCAAATGGCAAATTGTGTGTATTCAATATCTCCGAAGGCCGCCTGCTATATCGCGTCACTTGGGGCGAGACAGATCATAACTGTAATGACGAGCCTTTCCCGGCCACCACACACCGTTATGAAGCAGTTACCAATATCATTTCAGCGGGGATTTAACCATGCGTTCACGTCTTAACAGCAACCTGCAACAAGGCTTTACGCTGGTCGAACTCATGGTGGGGCTAGTCATTGGCCTGATTGCTACGCTAGTGATCATGCAAACCTTCAGTGCCTTTGAAGGCAATAAACGCAGCACTACCGGTATTTCCGATGCTCAGACTAGCGGCAACATCGGCTTGTATATGGTGCAGCGCGAACTGCAGTTCGCTGGTTATGGCATCCCGGTAGCCAGCGGCACGCTACCGACGATTAAAGACGAAAACATGCCCTATAAAAGTAACAAATTCCAAAGCTTCTCTGCTAGCACACCGGCAGATCTCGAAGCTGAGATGGATGCCGCGCTCGCTGCTGCAAAATCCGCCTATGAAGCACAGATTGCGCTTAATACTGCCCAAGTACAACTAGGCGAGAATTACTCGGCACTACGTTGCGACCCTGCACCTAATTTGTATCTTGACCTGGATGATGATGCGGGGACTGCCCCTATCAGTGTAGATGTCACCACACCAGCATTCATCACCGAGAATGGCGCCCGTGACAGCATCACCATCATCTACGGCGACACAAGCCGCGGCTCTATCCCGACCAGAATATCCAGCGTGGAAAGCGCCACCAACAAACTCAAGGTGGACAACAACATCAGTTGTCGCCAGGATAATGTAGCCCTGATACTCAAAGACATTAACAAAGGCATTGCCAATCAATGCCAGGCTATTCGTTTAAAATCCTCAGCGGACGGATACCTGAATTCAAACTTGGATGCTGACACCCTAACTGTCGAAGTGGATCCCACCACCATCAATTATGGCACGGTAGCGCCCGGAGATAGACTGGCCTGTGTCGGCAGAGTACAACGCAGCGTGTTTACGGTAAATGGTAACCAGCTCACAAAAGATATAAACGGAACCGGCCCACAGGCAATCGTAGATGAAATCGTAGGATTGCAGGCGCAATATGGTATTTCCGCTAGTGCCAACAGCGAAATCGTGGACATTAAAAATCCCGCCAGCTGGGTAGACGCCACCGGCGTTTGGGCAACGCCACTGACAGTTACCAACCGTAACCGCATTAAAGCAATACGTCTGGCCTTGATCGCACGCAATAACCTGTACGAAAAAGACATCGTCAGCCAGGAATGCAACGGCGCAGCCTCAGGACCAGCCAAAGTATGTATATGGAGTGGTAATGCTGGCCTATCTGCTACTTTGGGTGCAGATTGGAACCACTACCGTTATCGCGTTTATGAGCTAATTGTGCCGCTCAAAAATGTACTGACAGCCAGCCCGCAACTGTAAGGCCAGGAGAATTTGTCATGAATAGATTCATAATGAAAAGACGACACACTGCACGACACATCGAGATTGCAAAACAGCGCGGCTTGGTGTTGTTCGTCGCATTGATTGCCCTGGTCGCCATGTCCCTGGCCGCAGCAGCTTTGGTGCGCTCGGTAGATAGTGGCGTGCTGGTGGCGGGGAACCTGGCATTCAAGCAGTCTGCGCTCATGTCAGCAGAATCCGGCATTGCACAGGCCTACAAGTACATCAACGAAAACTCCAGCTCACTCAGCACAGGCACAGGCGCCAATGGCTATTACTCCACCTTTAACGATGGTATTGATTTGAAAAGTAGTAGTACCTGGTCTACCGCCCGCGATGTCCCCGCCTCACTGGATGACAAAACCGGCAATGAAGCCAAGTACATTATCCAGCGCATGTGCACTGTCGCAACCATGACAGATGACGAAATGCCTGGCAAATGCATGGTGGGCACCGGCGCGGCGCGCCCGAAATCCAAAGGGGCCTTATGCGAAGGTGGTGGCTCAGGATGCGGCGCATTTGGCGGCCCTGGCGGGGGTAAAAACACCCCTGTATACCGCGTCACCGTGCGGGTAACCGGACCTAAAAATACCGTCAGCTACTTACAAGCATTTTTATACTAACGAAGAACAATGCACGAATCAGGAGTCTCATCATGACATCCCCAATCAAACAACTTTCTAAATACTTCGGCCAATACCTGCGCTATTTTGTTGCCACGATTGCGCTATTTCCCCTGCATTCATATGCAGCCTTGACCGACCTAGGCACACAACCGTTGGCCAAAACCACGACCTCCGCGGTCGTGTTACCCAACGTGATGTATATCCTGGATAACTCCGGCAGTATGTCCTGGGACTATATGCCTGATTATGTAAACGACAACAATAAATGTAAGACTACAGGCACCTCCGGTGCTTTCAGTGCTGCTTGCGGCTACGGTGACCCGCCCTATATGGCCAGCCAGTTCAACAGTATTTACTACAACCCGGAGGTAGTATATCTACCGCCTGCCAATGCAGATGGCACCAGCAAAATCTCCATGACCAGCGCCAACACCACCGGCTGGACACAGGTTCCGATAGATGCGTTTGGCGTTTACAGCACGTCCCAAACCAGTCTGGTACCAAATGCCATCTGGGACAACACCAAGGGCTACGCGGATAAAGTCTGGTGTAACAAAACCAGCGGCGTTACCACGGTGGATTTGCAGAATCCGGCCGTATGTAAGGCAAATTCCCAGTACACCTATCCAAACAACACCGGAACCCAGATTACCTCATACAATCAGGCTTGGACCAAACGTGACTACCCATTCTATTACACAATTGCAGCAGGCGAATACTGTACTAATAAGCTCCTGACCACGTGCCTGACGCAAACGGCACCCTCGACCGGCTACACTGTCCCCGCCTATCTACGCTGGTGCACCAGCGCGGCTAATGTTACCTCCGGCGCAGGCTGCCAAGGCAAATATAGCGAGGTAACCGGGCATACCTATGCAAAATGGAGTGGTGTATCCCCAGGCACATTGGCGACCGGAAAAATCAAAATTAACGCACAATCCCCGGCTAACACGCCTGCTGCATCTCCCGTTGCACTTACAGTATCCAATATCGAGGTAGATGGTGTGCGTATCATTCCAACCACACCCGCACCTGCGTTGACGATTACCGACACCACTAATGCAACCCAACGCAACACATTGGCAACCAACATCGCGGCTGCAATCAATGCATATGCTTCCACGCCAGAATTTAGCGCGACTGCAAGCGGCGGCGAGGTAACTGTCACAGCGGTGGTCCCCGGTGCATTTACTGGCACCATCAATGTGACAACCACCACCCATACTGCCGCCGCGACCGCTGGCACAGCAACAACTGGTTCCATTACGATTACCAGAGCACGTAATGGTGCGGTGATTAACCCGATCAAAATCGGCACAACCACCATTATGAACACCGATGCCACAGCGCCAGCATCAGACAACCCGAATAACCTGGCGACCCAAATCAAGAACAACATCAACGCCTATGTCTCGACCCCCGTGGATTACACTGCTACTTGCCCGGGGGGCACTACCTGCACCTCGGCTACCATTACCATCACCGCCACCACGGTGGGCACTGCCGGTAATGGTGCTGTATCCAGTAACCGCGGCGGCGCTAATGTAACTAGCGGTGATATTCGCTACACCTCTACCGGCTTTACCAATGGTACAGACGGCACAGGCCCACAAACCTACACACTGCCAAACACCATCACCAACTTCACGGGTGGTAGCACTTCTGTCAACTCCTTCGCCCGGGTAGATATTGTGCCCAGCAACGACAGCTACCCCAAAGCAAAAGGACGTAGCGACTGTGCCGGCGAAACCACTTGCACCTATGCCGAAGAGATGACCAACTTTGCCAACTGGTATGCGTATTACCATACCCGCATGCAAATGATGAAAACTTCAACGAGCCATGCTTTCAAAGCCATTGACAGCCGCTATCGTGTTGGCTTTGTAACGATCAACAATATGAGCAGCAACTACCTGCCTGTAAGCATGTATGACCAAACACAGAAAAACAGCTGGTATACAAAATTGTTCAATGCGGGTGGTAGTAGTAGTACCCCTTTGAGATCCGCACTGAGCAAAGTTGGTAGGATCTTCGCCGGGCAAGGATCAAGCGTCATAAGCAACGCATCGGACCCCATACAATATTCATGTCAGCAAAACTTTTCTATCCTGACCACCGACGGCTACTGGAACACTGACACGGATTCTTCCGTCCAGAATTTGTCTGGCAGTTCTGTAGGTGATCTAGATGGTGCCGGTACATCCAGACCGATGTTTGAAGGACCGACTGCTACTAACAACACTTTGGCAGACGTAGCAAAATACTACTATGATACTGACCTACGCACTTCTGCACTAGGCAATTGTACCGGCGCACTGGGTGCAGGGTTTGATGTCTGCGAAAACAATGTATTTGTTTCAACTACCGACAACAACCTCAAACAACACATGACTACATTCACCTTAGGGCTGGGTGTGGATGCGAGCTTAACATATACCACAGAATACAAAACTGAAACTTCCGGTGACTTTTATGAATTAACCCAAGGAACCAAGAATTGGCCCGTGCCGGTAGAGGGGCAACAAACCACAGTAGATGACCTATGGCATGCCGCTGTAAATGGCCAAGGCACTTATTTCAGTGCAAAAAACCCAACGCAGCTAAGCAAGTCACTGAGTGATGCCTTAAAATCTATCGATTCTAAAGTAGGGGCAGGTGCTGCAGCGGCTACCAGTACACTAAACCCTGTCGAAAATGATAACTATAGCTACGTTGCCAGTTACTCTACAGTTAAATGGCTGGGGAACCTGGAGGCACGCAGTATTAATGTGGATACCGGCAAAGTGAGCGAAGATGCTACTTGGTGCTTTGAGAATGTAGCCGCAGATACCTGTAAGGCACCCGGCGTAGTCGAAGCCCTGACTTCCGGCTCTAGTACACAATATTACTGTAAGACTGGCGGTGCTACTGCAGACACCTGCCCTGCACCTGGCGTACTGTCTGGAACGGACTGTCTGGTAGAAATTGCCACCGCCTGTACCGGCACTATGCCAGCCAAGGTGGCTAGCGCCTCTGACACCCGTACTATCTATATAAATGTCAACGGCATATTGGGTGATTTTAGCTACAGCAACCTGGTTGCTACAAGCAAGGCAGGCACATTTGACAATGGTTTTCTGGTTGCCAATTTGCCGCAAGTCACCAATGACTTTGATGACTTGGGCAATGCAATGCCTGCAGACCGCAAAGCGCTGATGACAGGAGATAGTCTAGTTAGCTTCCTGCGCGGCCAAACCGGTTTTGAGAACCGTGCCAGCAATATTTCCGGGCTAACCGACAATCGTATCTATCGCCTACGCGAAGCTACGACAGGCGACCTGGTAGACTCCACACCTGTATTTGTGGGTGGCCCGAAAGCCAACTTTAGTGACGCTGGTTATGGCTCTGACACAACACCCGGCACATTCAAGTATATCTATAAAGACCGCCCGGGCACCATCTATATTGGTGCCAATGACGGCATGTTGCATGCGATCAACGCCGCCAACGGTGAAGAGCGCTGGGCTTACATACCAAGCATGGTAATAGACAACTTATGGAAACTGGCAAGAAAAGATTACAGCCAGAACCATAATTATTATGTCAATGGCGACATCGTGGTAAATGACATCTGTACCGCCAATTGCACCACAGACAGCGCCACCTGGAAAACCGTTCTGGTTGCCGGGCTGAACGGCGGTGGAAAAGGTTACTTTGCCCTGGATATTACCAATCCGAACTCGCCTATTCTGCTGTGGGAATTTGACACTTCGGATGACAGTGACCTTGGATATTCATATGGCAACCCCATTATTACCAAAAAATCTGATGGTACCTGGGTAGTTGCATTCACCTCAGGCTACAACAATGTGACTGGTGTCTCTGCCAACAGAGGTAAAGGCTTCCTGTATGTGTTGAACGCTGGAACGGGTGCCGTTATTAGTAAATACAGCACAGATACCGGTGATGCCACCATCCCTAGTGGGCTGGCTAAAATCAACGCCTACATTTACGATGCCAGCATCAATAATGCGGCCCTTTATATCTATGGCGGCGATTTGCTAGGCAATCTATGGCGCTTTGACATCAATAGCGCCGCGTCTGCTACCAATCCGTTCAAGATGGCTATCTTGAAGGATCCAAGCGGAAACGTGCAGCCGATTACCGTCCGTCCGGAACTAGCAGAAATTAGTGGCAAGCGTGTAGTGTATGTTGGCACCGGCAGATACCTGGGTACCAGTGACTTGACTGATACACAGCAACAATCCATCTACGCAATTTCGGACGAGACTGCTGGAACACCTGCCACACTGGACAACCCGCGCACCAGCCCGTTGATGGTTCAGCAAACCCTGCAAAATGACACAGGTACAGCGACACGCTCCATGGCGCCGCCCGTGAACACGGTTAATTTTGCCAGCGGCCGTGGTTGGTTCATTGATTTCCCGGATTCTGGCGAGCGTCAGAATGTACCTGCGCAAATGATTTTTGGCACATTATTGCTGCCGACTACGGTACCTACCAATACCGTGTGTTCACCCGGCGGCTATGGCTGGTTAAACTTCCTGGATTACAAAACAGGAGCATCAATCGCTGGTAATGTGGTAGCGACCAAAACCAATGCGCCTATCGTGGGCATCAACGTAATCTATGTCAAAGGCGAGCCTGTGGTGAATATCGTAACGGCAGATAACCCGACACCGACATTCCCGCCAGTGCAACCGGACTTCTCCGGTGGCAATGCCTCAGGGTTCACAAATCACCGTGTGATCTGGCGTGAGTTGATTGATGATAACGATTAGGCCCTGAAGCGCATCAAACTAAAAGCCACAGCACTGCTGTGGCTTTTTTATTACCGTTCATTCAAAAGTCTTGCGACAATCAAACCGTTGATGCAGCCAAAAAACAATGCTGCCAAGGCAAATATGGGCACCAAGTATAAAACCCCGGCTTGCGGAATCAGCCAGAACCTGACCACCACAAGCTGACCGGCGATATGTCCGAATGCGGCAAGAACGCTTAGCGTGATAGCACTGAAATAGCGCCCGGGTAAATGCTGTGCAGCGAACAATACCGCCAGACTTGCCAATGCCCCGGACAAACTCAATACGAAAGTAGGCGACAAGAAGTGCCCTAACAATAAGCTACTGGCAAACACCCGCAGCAAACTTACCCAAGCTGCGGTAACAAAATCAAATTCGATGAGCACAAACAAGGTAATGATGTTCGCAATACCCGGCTTGACGCCCGGTAACGGCGAAGGGAATATGGCTTCTACCATATGCAGCCCAATGGCCAGAGCGGTAAGCCTGGCGATTTGATGATCTCTGGGCGTGGTTTTGATGCTAGTAATTGAGCGAGTCATATGGCTTTACGGCTCCCAGCAATTCCAGTGCCACCTGATTCGGCAGGCAAATTGCAGCTTGTCCCGCATGACGCAACCAGCCCTGATGCACACAATACTGGTTGTTGCAGGGTGATTGCTTGAAGCGCACCTTGCCATTCTCAATCACAACTTCGGAAACGCCCAAAGGCCCGTGAACATGCAAACTTTTAGTTTGGTTGAGATCATAAACGCCCAACACCTCGTTGCCTTGACGAACTTCCAGCCGATTGGCAGGCGCATGGCTCCATAAAATCTTGAATGACAAAAAAACAGCAACACATCCCGCCAAAATGACACACCAATCACCTGCTAACGGTTTAGGATATGGCGACTTACTGTAATTCAACCACATGACTCCTGGCATCTTTATCCAGCCAAATCAGGCGCTTGGCCATACTGGCACTAGCAAGTATCTTGCTGTCAGACTCAATCACCAGAAAATCATCCACTTCCATTTGTCTTGCAGCTGCTGCACGCGCTTCTGGCTGGGCAATGAAAATCGGCTTGGAAGTTACATCCGAGAGCACGCCTGCATTCGTTTGCGGCGGAATCAGCACTGTCACAGATTGCACACCTTCAACCGGATAACCTGTTGCCGGGTTAATAATGTGACAGTAACGCTTACCTTTCAGATCAAAATAGCGCTGATAATCGCCCGATGTGCCAATCGCCCAGCCGCTAGGCAAATCCAGCGTAGCAATGGCATTGGGTTTACGTGGATGCTGGATACCAACACGCCACGGCTGATCACCATGTTGACCGAGTGCGATGATATTGCCACCAATATTGACGAGAGCGTTTCTGACCCCTTGTTTGCGTAATAGCAACAAAGCCTGATCAAGCGCATAGCCTTTTGCGTAGCCGCCAAAATCCAGCTTGACGCTAGCATTGGTGCTATATGCCTTGCCGTTTTCCACCACAATATCCACCATTTGCGGATTGGCCTGCACTAGCTTGGCGATACGTTGCGGGTTGATTGTAACCGGCTTGAATTCATCCCGATGAAAGCCCCACTCGTCCACCAACGCGCCGATTGCCGGATTAAATGAACCTTTGGATTTGACTGACAGCTCGGTCGCATCCGCAATCATTTCGGCAATGTCCGGTGCAATTTTGACCGGCACCTTGCTTTGCTTGAAAGCATGGTTAAGCGCGGTAATCTCGCTGGGGCGCCAGGCATGCAAACGATTATGCAGCTCCTGGAAATTTCGCATGACATCGTTGGAAATGGCTTGCGCTTCTTCTTCCGGCTCGCCATAAATGGTAATGTCCACCATGGTACCAAACACAAAGCTTTGCATATGGTAGACAGGCTCTTCCCGGCTACAACTTGCCAGAAGAAATCCGAAGAAAATTAAAATCAGCCCCCGCATAAACGCTACTATAACGCTAGTTGCCAATTCCTTCTAGCACATCCATAAATCGCGCGGCGGGTTTACAGTCGGTTTGCGCGGCAATCTCCACCATGCAGGTCGGGCTGGTCACGTTAATCTCGGTCAGGTAATCGCCTATCACATCCAGCCCCACCAAAAATAACCCATGCGCCTTGAGTTCTTCACCCACCGCCTTGGCAATTTGCCAATCGCGTGCGCTCAAGGGCTGCGCCAAGCCAGTGCCGCCCGCAGCCAGGTTGCCGCGCAGCTCGCCCGCCTTGGGAATGCGCGCCAAGGCATAAGGCAAAGGCTCGCCATCAATCACCAGAATGCGCTTGTCGCCCGCCTTGATTTCCGGCAGATAACGCTGCGCCATGATAGTACGCTTCTCATGGTGCGTCACGGTCTCCAGAATCGCGCTCTTGTTGGGGCTATCCTCGGTTAAATGGAACACGCCACTGCCGCCCATGCCATCTAGCGGCTTCACCACAATATCGTGATGCACGGCCATAAAATCCAGAATCTCCGCATAACGACTGGTTACCAGAAATGGTGGGGCAAACTGCGGAAACCTCGCGACCGATAATTTTTCGTTCCAGCTGCGCACGGCGGCTGGCGCGTTAAGCACCTTTGCGCCTTGATTCGCCGCCTGTTCCAGCAAATAAGTCAGGTACAGATACTCGCCATCAAACGGCGGGTCCTTGCGGTTCAGCACCACGTCGAAACTCGCCAAATCCGCCTCGGCAGGCTCGCCCAAGGCATACCAGCTCGCACCATTTGCAAATGCAAACGCCGTCGCCTTGGCCGTTACCTTGCCTTGCCGCATCAACACATCATGCGGCTCGCACACAAACAAGGCATGCCCTCTGGCCGCCGCCTCGCGCATGATGGCAACGCTGGAATCCTTATGGATTTTCAGGCTGCCCAACGGGTCAAGAATCAGGAGAATTTTCATCATGGCATTTTAACCTGCTGTGCGCGCAAAAGGAAACGAAGCTGCTTACGTGCACGCGCGCTTCATTATCAAAACCATCGGCCTGGAAGCCGCATCCAGAGCGGCTTCCAGAGCATTCATTTTCACAATGAATGTGCGCGTAAAAGCAAGTTAAAGTAGATGCCGTCATTTTGAGCGTAGCGAAAAACCAGCTTTTAGCATTTAACCAAAAATTACTGGATGCTTCGCTACGCTCAGCATGACGGCGTGGGGTTTACAGGCTGAAGACATTAAGAGCGCCGCCTTTAGGGCCAATCCATGTGCTAGTGAAGTCACACATATGATTACCTCTAAAACCAAAGTATCCAGATTCTAGGTCACTGGGGTATCCACCTGGGGAGCATGCCACATGGATTGATTTGCCCCAAAAGTTGGAAGACATATCGTAAAAAATCCCACCTGGCCCGGAATAAATACCTACAAACTGTTTACCCTTGTGGTGGTAACTAATAGGATTACCAACGATTGGGGTTCCGGCCTGAAATCTCCACAACTCTTTGCCGTTATTGGCGTTTACTGCCTTAAACCATCTCTCACCAGCGCTATAAAAGACCAAGTTACCAGTCGTAGCTAAAATCCCGGATGTGACTAAATATTTTTCTTTGTTATACCAAGCCACTTTGCCACTCAACGCATCATATGCGGCAAGTCCCCCACTTACGCCTTCTGGGCCAGGGAATCTCGTCAAAGTTGCTCCGACCCAAGGTTGACCAGCTTTAAACCTCGACTCTACAGGTTCAAAAGTCATGCACATGTGAAAAAGCGGAGCGTAGAGCAGTTTTGTTTTCGGTGAGTATGCACCAGGAGCCACTCCTTTTGCACCTAGTTGACTTGGGCAAATCCCCTTGGCATTGTAATCCTGATGTGTGCTGTACTTTGGGTCTTTGTTCGGCACACCGGTCTTGAGGTCGACACTCGTCGCCCAGTTGACGAACGGGTGTACTTTCTCGGCGGCAATCAGGCTGCCGTTATCAGCTCGCCAGGTGTAGATGAAGCCGTTCTTGTTGATTTGGGTGGCGTAGGTTTGCGGTTTGTTGTGTTTGTCTTTTTGTTCGAACAGGATGACTTCGTTGGTGGCGTCGTAATCCCATTCGTCATGCGGGGTGGTTTGCATCGCCCATCTGGCCTGGCCAGTGTCGACATCACGCGCGAACACGCTGCTGGCCCATTTGTTGTCACCGGGGCGCACATCGGGGTTCCATACGCCGGGGTTGCCGGTGCCGTAGTAGACGAGGTTGGTCTTGGGGTCATAAGCGAAATAGCCGGTGACGGCACCACCACCGTTCTGCCAGCCGTCTTTCTCTTGTTGCGGCTTGAGCCAGGTGCGTACGCCTAACTCGGTTTCGTTGATCTTTAGTAATTCATTCGGCAAGGGTTTGAACGAGCCACCTTGTTTGTTGCCGCCGTTCACATCTTCATACACACTCAAGGCATTGTATTGCGGGTTAGCTTGGTTAAAGTCCTTGCCGATCAGCACTTCGGCATCCGGGCCGGTGGAATAGGCTTTCCAGATGAGTTGCCCGTCCTTGAGGGCATAGGCCGCCATAAAGCAGCGTACGCCGAACTCGCCCCCGGCACAGCCGGTGAGCACTTTGTCTTTCACCACCATGGGCGCGTTGGTGTTGGTGGCACCACTCTTGGGGTCGGTCACCTGCGTTTGCCAAACGACTTCGCCAGTCTTGGCGTTGAGCGCGACTAGCATGCCATTGCTTTGCTGCAGGTAAATCTTGCCATCGCCAAAGGCTAGGCCGCGATTCACATTGTCACAACACAGCACGGCTTGCACACTGGGGTCTTGCTTGGGGAAGTAACTCCACAGAATCTTCTGGTCGTTGTTCAGATCCAGTGCGTAGATGTTATTGGGAAAGGCGGTATGCACGTACATCACGCCATCGATCACCAAGGGTGCGCCTTCGTGGCCGCGATTGACGCCGGTCGAGAATGTCCAGGCGAGCTTGAGATCTTTGACGTTGCGGGTGTTGATTTGGCTCAGCGCACTGTAGCCTTGGTTATTGTAGCCACCGCGCGCATGCGCCCAGTTGGCGGGGTTAGCCATGGCACGGTCAAGATCGGGAGCGGCGTGTGCCTGCAAACCCAGCAAACATGCGGCAATAAGGCAGAGTTGGTTCTTTTTCATTTTGTTGCTCCGCAATTTGTTTTGTAGAAAAAACGTAAAGCCAAACAGCAAACGACAATTTACCGCAAAGGGTCGGTTTCTTCCAGCTCGATTGCCGCTGCCAGCAAAGCCAGGCGGGCGACAACGCCATACGCATAAAAGCGGTTCGGCGCGGCATCCGGCGCACCCGCGCGGTCAGGCGTGGAGCATGAAGTCTCGAACGCGAGCGGCACAAAATGCATGCCGGGTGCGTTGAGGTTTTCATCCACGGCGCGACCAGTATGCACGCGGTAAAAGCCGCCGATGACGTAGTGATCCATCATGTACACCACTGGCTCGGCCACGGCGTCGTTAATGCTCTCGAAGGTGTACACGCCTTCCTGAATGATAACCTCGGTAACTTGCAAGCCTTCTTTCACCACGGACATTTTATTGCGGGTTTTGCGGTTCAAGTCGCGCACGTCGTCGGGCGATTTCACGGTCATGATGCCCATGCCGTAGGTGCCGGCGTTGGCTTTGACGATGACGAACGGGTCTTGCTTGATGCCGTATTCGGCATATTTGGCGCGGATGTTCTCCAGCAAATCAGCCACTTGTGCGGCAAGACAATCCTCGCCGGTGCGTGCGTGGAAATCGATTTCGCCACAAGTGGCAAAATACGGATTAAGTAGCCACGGATCGATGCTGATAAGTTTGGCAAACTCTTCCACCACGCGGTTGTATGCGGCAAAGTGCTGCGATTTGCGCCGGGTCGTCCAGCCCGCATGTAGCGGCGGAATGAGTGTTTGTTCCAGATTTTCGAGGATTTTGGGTACGCCTGCGGACAGGTCGTTATTCAGCAAAATAGCGCAGCTGTCAAAGTTGCCTAATGCCTCATTTTCTAGCACCAGCCGGTTGCCACGCCGCACCACTGGCTCCAGCAGCAGGGTTTGGCCATCATGCGTTTCTAATGTGGTTGGCACGGTAATTTCCGGCGAGATGCTGCCAATGCGCACATCTAAACCAGCTTGGCGCAGGACATGCGCGAGTTCCGCTACGTTGCGCAGGTAGTAGGTGTTACGGGTGTGGTTCTCGGGAATAATCAACAGGCGATGAATTTCCGGGCAGAGTTTTTCCACCGCGACGGTAGCCGCCTGGATACTCAACGGCAGAAAATCGCGATTCAGGTTATTAAAGCCGCCGGGGAACAGGTTGGTATCTACCGGTGCCAGCTTGAAACCGGCGTTACGCAAATCCACCGAAGCGTAAAACGGCGCAGTATGCTCCAGCCATTGCGCGCGGAACCAATGTTCGATTTGCGGCATAGCAGCCAGCATGCGACGCTCCAGTTCATGCAACGGGCCGGCAAGGGCGGTGGTAAGGTGCGGAACCATGATTTATTGACCTGTCTCTCAAGTATTATTTTGCAATCACTTCATGCGCTTGCATATCTGCATGATAACTACTTCTTACCATGGGGGCGCTGGCGGTGTTTTCAAAGCCCATCGCATCCGCTTTTTGTCGCAAAGCCTCAAAAATTTCCGGCGTGACATAACGCATCACCGGCAAGTGGTGGGCGCTGGGCTGCAAGTATTGCCCTAGCGTGAGCATGTTCACGTCGTGCGTGCGCAAATCCTGCATCACTTGCAAAATCTCCTCGTCCGTCTCACCCAGCCCAAGCATGAGGCCAGACTTGGTAGGAATGTGCGGATAAAGTGCCTTAAATGCTTTAAGCAGATTCAGAGAATGCTGGTAATCCGCGCCGGGGCGAGCCGCCTTGTAAAGTCGAGGCACGGTTTCCAGATTGTGGTTCATGACATCCGGTGGCGCTTTGCGCAGAATCTCCAGCGCAATGTCCAACCGCCCGCGAAAATCCGGTACTAAAATTTCAATCTTGATGTGTGGCGATGCGACGCGAATAGCCTGAATGCAATCCACAAAATGCTGAGCGCCGCCATCGGGCAAATCATCGCGGTCAACACTGGTGATGACCACGTACTTCAAGCTCATTTGCGCGATGGTACGCGCCAGATTCTCCGGCTCATTAGCATCTGGCGGTAGAGGGCGGCCATGCGCAACATCACAAAACGGACAGCGGCGGGTACAAATATCGCCCAGAATCATGAACGTGGCAGTGCCGCCGCTAAAGCATTCGCCTATATTGGGGCAGCTTGCTTCTTCGCACACGGTGTGCAGTTTATTGTCGCGCAGCACGCGTTTGATCTCCTGAAAGCGCGCAGAATCCGGCACTTTCATGCGTATCCATTCCGGCTTGCGCAATCTATCTTCGGCTGGCTGCGGCACGATTTTGATGGGGATGCGCGACGTTTTAGCCGCATCCGTCTCTTTGACACCGGGCACCTTAGGGGTGGGCGTTTGACTCATGCAATTGCTCTTCCAACAGTTTTAATAATGACAGACCTAATTGTACAGGCGTTTGTGGCATGCCCAAATCTTTGGTCTGCGTGACGCGCAAGCCTTGGTAGCCACATGGATCGATGGCCGAAAACGGGCTGATGTCCATGTCCACATTCAGGCTAAGCCCGTGGTAGCTGCACTGGTTTTTAATCCGCAAACCCAGCGAGGCGATTTTTGCGCCCTCCACATAAACACCGGGCGCATCCTTTTCCGCATAGGCTTGAATGCCGGAATCCGCCAGCAGGCGGACAATGCTGTTTTCCATTATGCTCACCAGTTGGCGAATATTAAGACCGCGTCGCTTCAGGTCTATCAGCAGGTAAATAACGACTTGGCCGATGCCGTGGTAGGTAATCTTTCCGCCCCTATCCACCAGCACCAGCGGAATATTGTTCTGCGGCAGGCGTAAGCCTTTGCGGTTTAGCCCCAGCGTATAGACGCTATCATGCTCGGTCAGCCAAAGCTCATCGGGCGTATCTGGCGTGCGTGCTTGGGTAAAGGCCTGCATGGCTTGCAGGGTAGTTTCGTAATCGGTCAGGCCGAGCGTTCGGCTGATAAGTTGCATCGCCAGATTTAAAGCACAACTTTGACCATAGGGTGTGAGGTCAACATTCGATAGATTTCGTCCAACTGCGGCTTGGACGTTACATATACCATACATGTCAGGCTGATATATTTGCCGCCAGAGCTACCGCGCATTTCCACGCGATTAGCATCAAACTCGGGCATCAGCCGCTGGATGGTAGCCACGATCTCGCTGGCAAAATCCACATGCGTCTCGCCCATCACCTTGATGGGAAAGTCACACGGAAACTCGATAAGGGTTTCCTGATTTTGCGCGTCTTCTGCCATGCTTATTGCAACATCAAGCGGATACTGTCCGCAATGCGGCTGAAAAATCCGCCTTGTTCCACCGGACGTGCAGCCACCAACGTTTGTTCGGCTATCGCTTTGCCATCCAGCATGAAGATGATTTTGCCTACGGGTTGACCCGCCTTTACCGGCGCAATCAGCGGTTGTTGCGTGGTGGATGTCGCCTTGACGCGTGCGTAATCACCTTTAGGCAGAGAGAGGTAGAAATCCTTGGCTAACGCGGCGGGCACTGTGCGTTCTTGCCCTTTGTAGACGCGCAGGGTATGCACGGTCTGGTTGCCTTTGTATACCAGTGTGGATTCGTAAAACTGGAAGCCGTAGTTCAGCAGCTTTTGGCTCTCGCTGGCACGCATCGCTTCATTAGCCGCCCCCAATATGACGGAGACCAGCCGCGTGGAATCGCGTTTGGACGACGCAATCAGACAATAGCCTGCCGCTTCGGTATGACCGGTTTTCATCCCATCCACATTGGCATCCAGCCATAGCAGGCGATTGCGATTAGGCTGTTTGATATTGTTGTAGGTATATTCTTTGACGGAATACAAACGGCGATACTCCAGCGGAAAATCACGGATAAGCGCAGTGGCAAGCTTGGCCAAATCAGCCGCTGTGGTGAAATGCTCCGGGTCAGGCAAACCCGTTGCATTCATGAAATGTGTCTGTGTCATGCCCAGCTTTGCTGCCTGCTTGTTCATCAATGTGGCGAATTGGCTTTCGTCACCCCCTATCGCTTCTGCCAGTGCTATCGTGGCATCGTTACCCGATTGCACAATCATGCCATGCAGCAACTCATCCACCGTTACCGGTTTGTTAGGCTCGATAAACATTTTTGAACCTTCGGTTTTCCAGGCCTTTTCGCTGACTGGAATCGTCTGGTTCAGCTTAAGATGCCCTTTCTGCAAGGCATCGAACACAATATAAGCTGTCATGATCTTGGTAAGCGAGGCTGGCTCCACACGCATCGCTTTTTCGTAAGAAACCATATCACTACTACTATTGAAATCCTGTAACAGATAAGCTCTGACGGCCAACGGTGGTGGCGGTGGCACCTGAGCAAATGCGGAATGGTAAGTAATTGAAAATAAAACAAAAACTGATAGAGAAAAACGCATAGATTATTGATTCAGAATAATAGCTGGTACATTAAGTTGTTTTCGAAGTTGCGATACAAGCAGTTCTGCCTCCCGCTTGGCGCTGAAAGGGCCAAGCCGAAGACGATGCAGGGTGTTATTATACACGCGGCTGATGCCGATATTCGGTGCGATTTCCAAAGCCTGGATACGTTTCATGAGATTATCTGCGTTATCCTCATTTTTAAACGCACCTGCCTGTACGTAATAACTTTGGATAGAAGATGGTTCAACGGCTGCTACTGGAGCAGGCGTTACGTTAACCTGTTCAGCACTAGTCGAAGGCAGCGCAGTTGCTACGGATGATGTAGTCGCCTCGACAGGAGTATCTTTTGCCATTAAATCTGGATTTGTTGTGGTCAACGCGGCCTGTTTAATCTCCAGTGCCTTTTCTGTCACACCTACGACAGGTTCACGCTTGGGCGAATAATGCTTGTCTACCGCCTCGACTTCCACCAATCCGCTGCCGCGTGCGACTAAACCCAGCTTATAAGCAGCCGCATAAGATAAATCAATGATTCTGTCTTTCTTGAACGGGCCGCGATCATTGATACGCACAACGACTGAACGCCCATTCGCCAGATTGGTCACTTTAGCATAGCTAGGCAGTGGCAATACTGTGTGTGCTGCCGTCATCGCGTACATATCGTATGGCTCGCCGCTGGAAGTTTTCTTGCCATGGAAGCGTTTGCCGTACCAGGATGCAATACCGCGCATTTTGTAACTTTGCACAGTTGGCATTGGACGATAGGCCTGTCCCAGCGCGACATAAGGTTTGTTCAGGCGCGGTATTACCGGCTCTTCTTTAGGCACGGCATCCGGGATACTATCCAGATTAGCTGGCGGGTTCTCACCCGGGCCATCGTCCAGATAATACCCGCCGGGCTTGTTAGCGCCCTCCGGTTTTTCCGAAACAATGCCTGTGTCGGTTGCGGAGGGAGCTGATTGTGCAGGCGGCACTGTGGATGTACTGGCTGCCGATGGCTTGGGTGCTGGTTTTATCGTCTTGTTGCCACCACAACTTACCAGCAGCATGCCACACAACAGGTAAACTAAATGCATTCTTTTCATATCGCATTACCCCGAGGCCACCAATTTTTTATGAGTCTGGATGCTCATCAACACCCCAAACCCCAAGAGCAAGCTTAGCATGGAAGTACCACCATAGCTAATCAAAGGTAATGGCACACCTACGACCGGCAAAACTCCGCTTACCATGCCAACATTCACAAATGCATAGGTAAAAAAATTCAGCGTAATACTGCCTGCCAGCAAACGTGAGAACGTACTCTTGGCTTGCGCTGCGATCACTAGGCCGCGACCGATAATCAATATAAAAAGTACCAGCAGCAACAGGCAGCCAACCAAGCCGAACTCCTCGCCAAACACCGCAAAAATAAAATCTGTTGTACGTTCCGGCAGAAAATCCAATTGTGATTGCGTACCATTAAGCCATCCTTTGCCAGTCGCTCCGCCTGATCCCAAAGCAATTGTTGCCTGGATGGTATGATAGCCCGCACCCAGCGGATCTTGTGATGGATCAATCAGTATCTCGATCCGTCTACGCTGGTAGTCATGCAACATAGACCAAAAAATAGGCATCATCGCCCCTAGTGCCACCACACCGCCCAACAGGAATTTCCAGCTTAATCCAGCCAGAAAAATCACATAAAACCCCGAAGAAGCCACAAGCAGCGCTGTACCCAAATCAGGTTGCTTAGCAATTAATACTAACGGAATCAACAGCAATATGGCAGCAAAAATAAAATCCGCAGCACGTGGCCTTGCCTCTCGCTTAGCAAAATACCATGCCAACATCATGGGTACTGCAATACGCATAATCTCCGATGGCTGGATTCTAGTCACCCCTAAATGCAGCCAGCGCCGGGCACCATGGCTAATTTCCCCAAACAACGCGACGCCGACAAGCAGCAGTACGCCAACCACATAAAGCGGTACCGCAATACGCTCCAGATGCTGCGGCGGGATATTGCTCACCAGCCACAGCACAACGAATGCGACCATGATGTTAACCAACTGGGCATTGACGCGCACAAAACTTTGGCCGGAAGCGCTATATAGAACAAGCAGCCCCACCAGCATAGTGAACAGCAAACAAGCTAACAGGAAAGAATCAATATGCTTGAAAACACTCTGCAAGAACTGATTAATCATGATATACCTCTTCCTGAGCCTGCTGGTTGACTGGCTCTATCGGCGCTGAAGACCCTGCCTCTACTGCAGCTCCTATGGAAGCAGGCGGCAGTTCGGGTTGAGGCAGCTTGCCCAGCAAATAATAATCCATTACCTTGCGCGCGATCGGCCCTGCAGCGGAGCCTCCATGACCGCCATTCTCGACAATTACAGCCAAGGCGATTTTGGGATCATCGGCAGGGGCATAGGCAATAAACAAAGCATGGTCTCGATGCCTTTCATCAATGTTCTTTTCGTTGTATTTTTCGTTCTGCTTGATGCCAATCACTTGAGCGGTTCCGGTTTTGGCCGCAATCGTATACCCGGCGTTGGCGCCAACGCTCGCAGCTGTGCCCCCCGGCTGGGTCACATCCATCATGCCGAGTTTAACGACTTCTAGATTTTTCTCATTCAACTGAACTTTATCCACCAACACTTTTGGAGTTGGTGTGGCAATGCCAGTTTTCGCATCTACGGTACCACTGACAATTCGCGGACGTATAGCTTGCCCTTTATTAGCGAGAATTGCCGTCGCCTGTGCCAACTGCATCGGCGTCACCAAGGTATAGCCCTGGCCGATCCCCACAATGACGGTCTCCCCCATGTACCAGGGCTGTTTATAGCGTTTTTTCTTCCACTCCGGAGTAGGCAACAAACCTTGCATTTCTCCTTCAATATCAATGCCGCTCTTTTGTCCAAAACCAAAATGCCGCACAAAATCCGTCAACCTCTCTATACCCAGTTCCATTGCAAGCCCGTAAAAGAAGGTATCGCATGAAACGGTAATGGCACGACGCATATCCACTTGGCCATGCCCACCCGGCTTCCAGTCACGGTAACGATGCCTACTGTTAGGCAGAGTAAAGTAGCCCCCATCCGAGATACTATAGGGTGGCAAGCGTTTACCGGCTTCCATCCCCGCTAATGCGGCAAAAGGCTTGAATGTGGAACCTGGTGGGTAAACGCCGCGTAGTGGCCGATTGATCAATGGTTTATCCAGCGACTCGTTCAGCAATTTCCAGTTTTCCGTATCTATACCATCCACAAACAGGTTGGGGTCGAAAGTGGGCATGCTGACATAAGCCAGCACCTCACCTGTGGTAGGCTGTATCGCCACCATTGCACCACGCCTTTCCCCAAAAGCCGTCTCGGCAATTTCCTGCAGCTTGCTGTCCACTGACAATGTAAGATTGTTGCCGGAAATTGGTGCCGTACTGGAAAGCACACGTACCGCCTTGCCATCCGCATCAATTTCCACTTGTTGGAATCCGGTAATGCCATGCAGCTGCGCTTCATAAGACTGCTCGATACCGCTTTTGCCAATATGGTCGGTACCTTTGTAATTGGAAAGCACATTGGCTTTCTCCAGATTTGCCAAGTCTTTATCATTGATGCGCCCGATATAGCCTATCATGTGCGCCCCCAGCTTACCTTGCGGATAGTGTCTGAACAGCCTGGACTTGAGTTCGACTCCCGGGAAGCGAAAACGGTTAACGGCAAACCTGGCTGCTTCCACTTCATTCAAATGAGTGCGCAAAGGAATACTTTCAAACTCGTGGCTTTGCGCTTTCAGTTTTTTAAAGCGTTTCAGATCCAAGCTGGAGACTTCAACTAATTTGGATAGGTCCGCGATGGTCGTTTCCAAATGCTCAACCTTGGCAGGCGTGATTTCCAACGTGTAGACGAAGAAATTGTGCGCAAGTACCACACTATTCTTGTCCGAGATCAAGCCACGGTTTGGTGTGATGGGCACAACAGAGATGCGGTTGCTTTCGGCCAGCGTTTGATAATAATCATAACGATATACCTGCAGATAGTAGAACCGGACTGCCAGAAGCAAAAAACCCAGCAAAACGCCCAAACCCAATACCGCCAGCCGCAGCCTGAAATCGTATTGCTCGTATTGGTAATTTTTAAGCTCGGTGCTAGATCGCATCATGAAACGGATACATTGGAGTTATCTGGTCTTGGGCTTCGTAATCGTGCCAAATACAAATATCATGGCTTGCCACAAAAGCATGCCTGTCACGACCGGCCAAAAGTAATGCCAGCCTGGGTTCCCGTTGCCGGCGAACAGCTTCAGCAACAGCAAAATAACTCTTTCCAGAAGAATGAGTAAAAAAACATATCCGGTCAAATGCCATGCATTGAACAACACTAATCTACGCTGGTAAGTCACACCGGCAAATGCCGCCAGCGTAAAACTTAACGCATGCTGCCCTAGCAGACTCCCTGTCGCCAGATCTACCAACAACCCGGTGAACCAAGCCGTCCCGACGTTGCACAGATGCGGTGCGCGTAGCAGCCAATACAACAACACAACAAACATAAACACCGGACGCAGAATAATGCCACGGCCCTCCCATGGAAACAGGTGGCACAACAAAGCCACCAGCAAGGTCAAGTATATGATCCATCTGCTAGCGGGCTGCATGCGGCTTCTTATCCTTGGATTTCTCTACCGGTTTGGTATCCGGCTTGCCTTCAGTAAACTTAGACTCTGGCTGCGCAGGCCTAATCTCGGTCTCTTGCGCTTCAGGCAGCGCCAGCAGCAGCAGCTGTAAGTGATTGGTCACTTCTGCCACCGGGGTGCTAACGATTTTGGCAAAAGGCGACTCTGGATTCTGCAAAATACTGGTTACTGTTGCAACCGCCAAGCCAGCCGGATAAATTCCGTCAATGCCAGACGTCACCAGTTTGTCGCCTACCCGGATATCCACATTGGCAGGCAAATAGGGAATATCCAGTGTGTTGTTACCAGCACCAAATGCAATAGCGCGTAACTGGTTTCGCTCAATCTGGATAGGGATAGTCAGCTCTTTGTCAGTAATTAAAGTAACTTCACTGCTAAACGGGTAAACACGCGTCACCTGCCCAATCACCCCCTTGGCATCCACCACTGCCTGCCCGGCCTTGATCCCATGCTTGGTACCCCGATTAACAATAACCACATTGCTGAACGGATTACGTCCCGTATGGGATATCTCACCCAGAACTGCCTTAGGCTGTATCGGGATATTGCCATTCAACAAGCTGCGTAAATGTACATTCTCAGCTTGAATGGTACTCAACCGTTGCAACATCACACGATGCTCGAAAGCCTGTTGTTTGAGCAAATAATTTTCTTGGACCAGCTGGTGGTGTCCCGTGAAATATCTTTTGGTGTCACGCACCCAGTTGCTGGGCGCATTGGCAAGCACCTCAAGCGGGTGCAGCGTCCCGATCACCGCATGACGTACGCTGGAA
>JBGAVM010000004.1:0-112899 GCA_044228125.1 Methylophilus sp. | reverse complement strand
GGTAACGAGAATGGCTAGTCCTGGGAAGAGCGATAGCCACCAGGCGAACTGGATGTATTCTTTACCATCGGTCAGGATGTTACCCCAGGAAGCTTGTGGCGGCTGTACGCCAAGGCCTAGGAAACTCAGGCCAGATTCCAGCAATACCGCACTGGCAACGCCAAGTACTGAACTGACGATGATAGGCGTCAGGCTGTTTGGTAGCAAATGGGTGAATATCAGGCGGAAATCCCTGGCACCCAGCGTGCGGGAGGCGAGCACGAATTCGCGCTCGCTCAGGCTCAGGAATTCCGCTCGCACAAGCCGCGTCACGCCCATCCATGAGGTAAGGCCAATCACGATCATGATGTTGATGATGGAGGGGGTCAAGAACGCGATGACAGCCAGTATCAGGAAAAAGCTGGGAATCGACAGCATGATGTCCACCAGCCGCATGATGGAGGTATCCACCCATCCGCGATAATATCCCGCCAAAGCGCCCAGCACGATGCCTATCGCGGTGGAGATGCCGACGGCGACTAGGCCTACCAGCAAGGAAACACGGCCGCCGTAGAGCATGCGGCTCAATACATCGCGCCCCAGGCCATCCGTGCCCATCCAGTGCGCACCAGACGGGCCAAGCAGAATGGATTTCACATTTATTTCGTTCGGGTCGTACGGGGCGATAGCAGGCGCCAACAGTGCGAGCATAAGTACTACAAGGATAATGACAAAGCCCGCGAGCGAGAGCGGGTTGGAGAGTGTTTTTTTGAGCAGGCCGTTCATTAGCGCGCTACGCCTCTCCGTACACGCGGATCTGCCCAGGCATAGGCGATGTCCGCCAGCAGGTTGCCGATCAGGGTCAGCGCCGCGCCGATGGTGAGTACACCCATCACCACGGGGAAGTCGCGCATCAGCACGGCGTCATAGAATAGTTTACCCATGCCGGGGATGGCGAAAATGGTTTCGGCGATGACTGAGCCACCAATCAAGCCGGGAATGGATAGGCCGACGATGGTGATAAGCGGCAGCAGGGCGTTGCGCAGCGCATGCGTATAAATTACGCGGTGCTCGTTCAGCCCCTTGGCGCGCGCCGTGGTGATGTAATCCTGTTGCAGCACGTCCAGCATACCGTTTTTAATGAATAGTGTGATGCCCGCCAGGCCGGTGACGGAGGGAATGATAACGGGCATCATCAAGTGGCTCAGGGTGTCCTTGATTCTTCCCCAAGTGCTGAGGGTTTCGTAATTCAGGCTATGAATGCCGGAAATGGGCAGCCAGTTATTGACTACGCCCAGCCAATACATCAGCAGCAGCGAAAGCCAGACATTGCCGTACTTGTCGGCCTTTTCCCAGAACACTGGTGTTTGATTACTGGCGAAGGAGTTGCCGAAATCCAGTGTCGCCATGCGTTTGAGCCATAAGCTGTATTGCACGATGACAGGTTTGTCCAGGTTGTACATTTCGCGCAATTTCTGGCGTGATTCCTCGCTGGCTTTTGGGTTGAAAGCCGCTTCGTTGCTGGTGATGTCGCCCGGCGCCAGGTGCATGATAAAGAACGAAATCAGGCTAATCCCGATCAGCATCGGAATCATCCATAACACGCGTTTTATCAGGTATTTCAGCATCAGTTTTTCGCGATCTCGTTTCTGCGCAATGGTTCTGGAATATACCATTTGTGCGAGTCATGGCCCACGCCTGCGGGTGGGATGGGGTCGATGATGCCTTGTACGCGCTTGTGTATTGCTGACAAACCATAACCGGCCGAAAGATAGACAATCGGGCTGTCGTCCAGCAACACTTTTGCGAATTCGTGGTAAATTTTCATGCGCTTTTCCGGATCAAGTTCTGTTCGGCCTTGTTCCAGCAGTTTATCCACCGTGGGGTTATTGTAGCCGATGAAATTGAACTGTCCGGGCGCTTGCTGGCTGGAATGCCACATGCTGAACTGATCTGGATCCAGTCCCAGCCCCCAGCCCAGAATCACGACATCGAAATTACCGGGTTTGATGAAGTTTGTCAGGAAGGTCGCCCATTCGTATTCGCGGATACTGACATCTATACCAATCTCTTTTAACCTGCGCTGGATGAAAACCGCGGTTTTCTCTCGTTCTTTGTTGCCATTGTTGGTGATGATTTCGAATGCGAAAGGCTTGCCATCGCGCTCCAGAATGCCATCGCCATTACTGTCCGTAAAGCCGGCTTCCTTAAGCAGTTGTCGCGCTTTTGCCGGGTCGTAAGGGTAGGGCTTCAGGTCGGGGTTGCTCCAGCGCGTGCCTGGCTTGTAAGGGGAGGCGATATTGATGCCCAAGCCAAGATACACGCCGTCGATGATTTCCTGCTTATCGATGGCGTAATTGATAGCTTTGCGGACGCGCACATCGTCAAACGGTTTGTGCTTCAGGTTAAAGCCGAGGTAGGTGTAACTATTACCTAACTCTTTGTAAAGATTAAGTTTTTTCTGCAACTCCGGCCGCGCGGGAATGATGCGCGAGTATTTGATGGGATCCAGCCCCATGCTGTCGATATTGTCCGCCATCAGCTCCAGAAATTGTGCGGAGTTATCCGGGATGATGCGCGTCACGAGCTTTTCGATTCTGGCCTGGCCAAGCACGGAGTTCGGGTTGCGGGTAAGGGTGAGATTCTGGCCGTGTTTCCAGTTGGCTAGCTGATAATAGTGGCTGCCTACTGGTTTTCTGGCAAACGCTGTTGTATGTAAATCCTGGCCTTCGAGCAGATGTTTAGGAAGAATTTGTAGTCCTGCCCAGCTATCCAATGCCGGGGCGTAAGCCTGGTCATAGCTAATACGAAAAGTTCGCTCGTCAGCAGCTTCTGCCTGCTTTACCAGTCCGAAGTCGGAGGCATAAGGGCTTGCGTTCTTCGGGTCAATGACTGCTTGCCAGGTAAACAGCACATCGGTGCTGGTCAGTGGCTTGCCATCTGCCCATTTTAGGTTGGGTTTAAGCGTGAAAGTGATGGTTTTTTTATCTGCGGATATTTCCCAGTGTTCTGCCAGATCGCTTTCCAGATCCAGGTTCTTGTCATATTTCAGCAAGCTGTTGAAGATGTTGGATGCGATGGCTGCCGAGGCAGACTCGCCTGCAATCATGTAAATCAGGCTGCTTGGGTCGGAAGACATACTAGAGATTAAGATGCCACCTTCAACAGGAGGATATTTTTTTTCATAGCTTACTGTAACTTCTTCAGCAGGTTCTTTCTGGCATGAAGTCAGTAGTAACAGTATGCCCGTCAGCAGAGCGTAATGGAGATTTATCCTGCCAGGCTGCATTGCCTAAATACCAAAGTTATCTTATTTCTTTGCGAAGATGTGCTTTAACACGGTAACTCGAAGATTTTTTCGCTTTATGAACGGAATGTCTGGATTTTGTCCGAATGCTTTTTGCGCTAGCACGGGCATGGCGTGATGATTTTGCGGAGAAGCGTTTTTTGGAGCTGGTTTTAATGATAGGAGAGTCTTCTTCCGCTTTGGATTGCGCCACAAATTCTTCGTGCAGCAGGGCATTGGAGGCTAACCCACGTTTAGCTGGAACAAGTAGAGTTTGCGGGTAGCGGAATTTGTTGCGCACAGGTAAGTCGTTGATGTTGCGCAGTTGTGAAACCTGAATCCCGAATTTTTTGGCGATGTTGTCCATGCGTTCGCCCCGCTTGGCATAATAGGTTTGCCAGTTGGTCAAGGGTTTATCGTAATTCGCCAGGTTTTCGGCAAAGCGATCGGCGGCCCAAGTCGGCAGTAGCAGATGGTGCACAGTGCCGCTGGCAGTAAGGACCGGACGGTTATAGCCGGGATTAAGTGCGATGAATTCATCATAGGAGATCTCGGCCAGTTTGGCCGCCAGCTTGGCATCAATCTGATCTGGCGCATTGACGCGGGTAAAATAGGGGCGGTTTGGAATGCCTTGCAGCTCAAGGCCGTATTTCGCCGGTTCAGTCACGATATTCTTGATAGCCTGGAGCTTGGGTACGTAGTTCTTGGTCTCGGCAGGCAAGTCCAGGCTTTGGTAGTCTGTGGGCAAGCCTTTGCGACGGTTACGCTCGATTGCGCGCTGCACAGTACCCTCGCCGGCATTATATGCAGCGAGGGCCAGATCCCACGCCCCGAACATGCCATGCAGTTTTTGCAAATAGGTGAGGGCGGCATTGGTGGCTGCGGTCACATCACGGCGGTTGTCTACCCACCAGTTTTGTTTCAGGCCGAAATCTTTGCCGGTAGCGGGCACAAACTGCCAGATGCCGGATGCACGGCTACGGGAGTAGGCTTGCGGGTTGTAAGCGCTTTCAATCATCGGCAGCAGGGCAATTTCACTGGGCATGCCGCGCTTTTCGACTTCCTGCACGATGTAAAACAGATATTTCTGGCTGCGCTCCATCATGCGCTTCACATAATCCGGGCGCGAGGCGTACCACGATTCATGGTTGGACGTGTATTCCGACTCAATGTCAGGCATAGCGTAACCGCCTTTGATACGTGCCCACAAATCTTCTTCGGCGCTTTCGGACTCATCGGCATTCAGGTTTTCGACCAGGCCCTGCAAGGGATCTGCTGCCAGTTCGCTGGTTTTCGGGTCATCCAGTATTTCAATGGCGATTCCTGCGGCATTGGTTTCCGCATTGGCAAAATAGGGGGTGGCAGTCAAAACCAGCAAGGCAAGCAAAACTTCCGTCCATCGTACGGAATGTTTGAAGAGGGCATCTGATTTGGCGAGCCTGGAGAAAATCACTTGCGGTTCCGATGTGTTCTAAGGACAGCGCATCTTATACGGTGACAAGGCGATGTGTCAAGTAAAGTTTGGTTTAACATTCTACAATATCCATATGATTAGTAATTGTTTTTTAGGTCTCTAATTACAGTGAAAACCGAAAGCTCATCCGGATTTTTGGCTTGTGCGTGCTTAATCACATTGGCTTGTTGACAACGCAGGAAAGGATTGGTTTTTAATTCAAGGTCTATTGTGCTGGGCAGAGTGGGCAGATTTTGCTCGCGCAAGTGTCTGGCTTCGCGCTGTCGCTCAATCAAACCAGCATTGTTTGGCTCCAGCGTTAATGCAAAGTCGATATTTTGCAAAGTGTATTCATGAGCGCAAAAAACAGCGGTTTCGGGGGGCAAATTTTTCAGCCGGTTCAATGATTGCAGCATTTGCGCCGGTGTGCCATCAAGTAGTCGCCCACAGCCAGCACCAAACAGCACATCGCCACAAAACAGCAGCTTGTCGCTCAAATAGGTAATGTGATCTTGTGTGTGTCCCGGCAGCCACATCACCTGGAAGTCCAGCCCAATCAACGGGATAGTTACTTTATCGCCTTCACCCACCGTGTGGTGTTGAAATGTGTAACGACCATATCTTGGAGCATAGACATTCGCTTGGTGGCGTTGTATCAAAGCGTCTACGCCGCCGATATGGTCGTCATGATAATGGGTAATCAGGATGTCGGTTAATTGTAGATTCAGACTATCCAGCATTTTCTGTACCGGTGAGGCATCACCGGGGTCAACGACGATTGCATACCGCGCATTGTGCAAAAGCCAGATATAATTGTCGCGGAACGCAGGAATGGGCACAATCTGCAACATGCGGAACTTTGCAAAGTTAAGGTTGTGCAATTAAACACCAGTTTTATATATCGCTCAATGCAAAAGACACTTCAGGATTTTTGGCTGGAAACAACGCTGGGACAATATTTGCTGCAACAGGAGCAGCAGGTGTTTGATGCCCTCGTGGGCGATATCTTCGGTTTTTACGCCATACAATTGGGCATGGCACCGTTGCAGGCCTTGAAGAGTTCCCGCATTCCTCACGTGTTGCAGGTAAATGGAGAACAGAGCCACATGTGCTGTGATAGCGGCTATTTACCATTTGCTGAAAGCACGATAGATTTGATTTGTATGCCACATACGCTTGAAGTGAGTGAGAATCCACACCGGGCTTTGCGTGAGGCAGAACGGGTGCTGGTACCGGAAGGGCACTTGGTACTGACCGGGTTCAATCCGATGAGCTTGTGGGGATTGCGCAAGGCGCTTTCTGGCAAGCAGGAATATCCCTGGCAGAGCTCGTTTTTCGGCCAGGCGCGTATTCGTGACTGGCTGGCACTATTGGGGCTGGAGGTGGTGGACAGCCGCATATTCGGTTATATGCCGCCTGTGAGCAGCGAGCGCTGGTTTGATCGGCTGACTTGCATGGAAAAGGCTGGGCAGCGTTGCTACCCGATGCTGGGCGGCGTGTATTGCATCGTGGCAAAAAAACGCGTCGTTAACATGACACTCTTGAAACCTAGTTGGAAAAAGTCTGCTATAAAATCCGGGTTGGTAGTCGGCAGCCACAAGAAAACCAAGCCAAGCCAGAAAGCCAAGCAGCAATGAACGATATGCAAAAATGGGTAGAAATTTATGCAGATGGTGCCTGCAAGGGCAACCCCGGTACAGGAGGCTGGGGAGCGTTACTGCAATATCAGGACAAAGAAAAGGCAATCTGTGGCGGCGAGATGGATACGACCAATAATCGCATGGAGCTGACGGCGGTGATCCGTGCTCTGGAAACGCTGAACAGGCCAAGCAGCGTGCGCCTGTACACTGATTCCTCTTATGTGCAAAAAGGCATGACCGAATGGCTGGCAGGCTGGAAGGCCAAAGGCTGGCGCACGGCAGACAAAAAACCGGTGAAGAACGCGGATTTGTGGACACAGCTCGATAAGCTGGCGCAGCAGCATCAAATCGAGTGGATTTGGGTACGCGGCCATGCAGGAAACGATGGAAACGAGCGTGCCGATGACCTTGCGAATCAAGGTGTGGCGCAGATTTTAGGAGCGGTGGGTTAAGCATGCGGCAGATTTTTCTGGACACTGAAACAACGGGGCTTTACCCAGATCAAGGGCATCGCGTCATCGAGATTGGCGCGGTGGAATCCGTCAATCGTCGGCTGACCGGTCAGAATTTTCACGTTTATTTGAATCCTGAGCGCGAGATCGACATTGCCGCACAGGAAGTGCACGGTATCACGCTGGAGTTCTTGCAGGACAAGCCCTTGTTCGCTGAAAAAGCAGAGGATTTTTGCGGTTTTATTCAGGATGCCGAGCTGATTATTCATAACGCGCCGTTCGATGTCGGCTTTTTAAACGCCGAGCTTGGCCGAATCGGGCTACAGTCAGTGAACAAGATTTCGGCTAAAATTACCGATACGCTGAAGATGGCAAAAGACGCGCGCCCCGGACAGCGCAACAATCTGGATGCGCTATGCAAGCATTTTGGCATCGATAATGCCAAGCGTACCTTGCACGGCGCCTTGCTGGACGCGGAGTTGCTGGCGGAAGTGTATTTCGCCATGACGCGCGGCCAGGAGAGTCTGGTGATGGACTTGGTACAACAAGAACATGCACAAGGCGTGGAGTTGCAGATGGATGCGGTTGGCAAGGTGAAAATCCTGCATGCGGATAGCGAGGAATTGATGGCGCATGAGGCTTATATACAGTCGCTGGCGAAATCCGGCGCGAAACTTTGGTAATATTTAGGCAAGAATTCGAAGAAAGAAGATATGAATAATTGTATTGTTGTGACAGGCGGCGCCGGGTTTATCGGTAGTAACTTTGTAAACGCTTGGGTGAAACTGGGCTTAGGTAAAGCTATCAATCTCGACAAGCTGACGTATGCCGGCAATATGGAGAATCTGTCTGAGATCGAGCATGATTCTGCACATGTGTTTGTGCATGCAGATATTGGCGACCGCGAAGTTGTGCGTGAGTTGCTGCGCACACACCAGCCGCGTGCTGTGGTCAATTTTGCCGCGGAAAGCCACGTGGATCGCTCTATTCACGCTCCTGGAGAATTCATTCAAACCAATGTGGTTGGTACCTTTAACTTGCTGGAGGAGGTGCGTGCCTACTGGGGTGAACTGGGAGAGACAGATAAAGCCAGCTTCCGCTTTCTGCATGTTTCTACTGATGAGGTTTATGGTTCGCTGGGGTCGAATGATCCGGCGTTCAAGGAGACGAATCGCTACGAGCCAAATAGTCCATATTCTGCGTCCAAAGCGGCTTCCGACCATTTGGTGCGCGCGTACCATCATACTTACGGCTTGCCGGTACTTACGACGAACTGCTCCAACAACTACGGTCCATACCATTTTCCGGAAAAGCTGATTCCTTTGGTGATACACAATGCTTTGGCCGGCAAGCCCTTGCCGATTTATGGCAATGGCAGCAATGTGCGTGACTGGCTGTATGTGGGCGACCATTGCAGCGCGATTCGCCGTGTGCTGGAGGCGGGCAAGCTGGGCGAAACGTATAACATCGGTGGCTGGAACGAGAAAACCAATCTCGAAGTCGTGCATACCTTGTGCGACATTCTCGACAAGAAAGCGCCGAAACCACAAGGCAGCTATCGTGACCAAATTACATTTGTTCAAGACAGGCCGGGACACGACCAGCGGTATGCGATTGACGCGACTAAGGTTGAGCGTGAACTTGGCTGGAAGCCTGCGGAAAGCTTTGAAACCGGTATTCAGAAAACCGTGGATTGGTATCTTGCCAATCAGGAGTGGGTGCAGCATGTGACCAGTGGCGAGTACAAAAACTGGGTCAGCAAGAACTATGCGGATCGTGGTGAGGAGATGGCCTGATGAACCCCAACAAAACATCCATGAAAGGCATCGTGCTGGCAGGCGGATCAGGCACGCGCTTGTATCCGGTGACGCAAGTCGTTTCCAAACAGTTGTTACCGGTATATGACAAGCCGATGATTTATTATCCGCTGTCAGCATTGATGCTGGGCGGAATTCGCGATGTGCTGGTGATTTCTACCCCGCAAGACACGCCACGTTTTGCCGAGTTGCTGCAAGACGGTAGCCAGTGGGGTATGAACATTCAGTACGCTGTACAACCTTCCCCGGATGGTTTGGCGCAAGCGTTTATAATTGGCGAACAGTTTATCGGTAAGGATCCATGCGCTTTGGTGCTGGGTGATAATATCTTTTATGGCCACGAACTGAGCGAAATGGCGCAGAAAGCCGCGAAACGCGACAAAGGCGCTACTGTGTTTGCTTATCCAGTGCATGATCCAGAACGATACGGCGTGGTAGAGTTCGATGCGAAAGGACAAGCCGTCAGTCTGGAGGAAAAACCCAAATCGCCAAAATCTCGCTACGCGGTAACCGGTTTGTATTTTTATGACAATCGTGTGGTAGAGGTTGCCAAAAACATGAAACCCTCTGCACGTGGTGAACTGGAAATTACCGATGTCAACAAACAATATCTGGCCTGGGATGATTTGCATGTCGAAGTGATGGGTCGCGGCATGGCCTGGCTGGATACCGGTACACACGAATCATTGCTTGAGGCAGGTACTTTTATCGAGACTATTGAAAAGCGTCAGGGACTCAAAGTCGCTTGTCCGGAAGAGATCGCCTATCGCATGGGTTTTATTGATGCGGCACAAGTGGAAGTCATGGCTGGAAAGTATGCCAAGAACGGCTACGGACAATATCTGAAACAGATTCTGAACGAAAAGATTTTTTAAATGAATGCCATCAAAACAAAGATTCCGGAAGTATTGATCTTCGAGCCCAAGGTGTTCGGGGATGCACGGGGATTTTTTTTCGAGAGCTTCAATGCCAAGGTGTTTCAGGAAACCACCAGGTTGAATCTTGAGTTCGTTCAGGATAACCATTCAAAGTCCGCGCAGGGTGTGCTTCGCGGCTTGCATTACCAGATCGAACAGGCGCAGGGTAAACTGGTGCGCGTAGCGGCTGGCGAGGTGTTTGACGTGGCGGTGGACGTGCGGCAAAGCTCGCCGACTTTTGGGCAGTGGGTGGGGGTGCACCTTTCGGCGGATAACAAGCGTCAGTTATGGATTCCGCCCGGTTTCGCACATGGATTTTTGGTGCTCAGCGAATCCGCGGAATTTCTGTACAAAACGACCGATTTCTATGCGCCGCAGCATGAGTGCTGCATCCGCTGGGATGACGCGGCCATCGGCATCGAATGGCCGTTGCAGGGCGCGCCGCTGCTGTCCGCCAAGGATCAGGCTGGCTTGAGTTTTGCTGACGCCAAGAAGTTTGCTTAGTTTAGAAAACAATCCCCGATGAAAATTTTACTCACAGGCGTGAACGGTCAAGTAGGGCATGCCCTGGAAGCCAATCTGGATACGGCTCGCAGGCCGGTTGTTTTGCGTGATGTGATTGCCTTGTCGCGTGCCGAGCTGGATTTGAGCAATGCAGATGCGATTCGTCGCGTGGTACGTGAAATTAAGCCAGAGTTAATAATCAATCCGGCGGCTTATACCGCGGTGGATAAGGCCGAAAGCGAGCCGGAGCTGGCTTATGCTATCAACGCGACCGCGCCACAGGTGCTCGCGGAAGAGGCGGCGCGCATTGGTGCGGCGCTGATCCATTTTTCGACTGACTATGTCTATGATGGCAGCAAACAGGGCAAGTATGTGGAAAGTGATGCCGTTAATCCTATCAGCGTGTATGGCAAAAGCAAGCTGGCGGGCGAGGAGGCGATACGCCAAGTCGGGCTGCCGCACCTGATTTTGCGTACCAGTTGGGTGTATGGCGCGTATGGCAAGAATTTTCTGAAAACCATTCTGCGATTAGCTGCAGAGCGCGACAGTTTGCGTATCGTGGCAGACCAGTGGGGCGCGCCAACTAGCAGCGAAAGCATTGCCGATGCGGTGATCAGGCTGATCGATATATGGGATATTGAGAACGCGGCGCAAACCGGCGTTTATCATTTCACCAACGCAGGCGAGACGACTTGGCATGGCTTTGCAACAGCCATCGTGGCGGAATACGAGGCGCTGCAGGGCGAGAAAAATTGGCCTGCATTAAAGGCCAAACCAACGGATATTCAAGCGATTGGCACGGCGGATTATCCGACGCCTGCCGCTCGCCCGGCGAACTCCAGACTGGATAACAGCAAACTCAACAATACCTTCGATATTGCCTTGCCGGATTGGCGCGACGCACTGCGGCAGGTGATGCGCCAATTGCCTTAGTCGGTTTTAGCCGATTGCATCCGCCCAGCTATTGGGCGTTTCGTACAGCCGCACGCGTTCCAGCATGAGGTGGTTGCCAAACGTGTCGTGGTATTCGTTTTTCAGGATACGAAACGCTTCAGCCGCCATGTTCTCCGCAGTCGGCACGGTCGGGAAAATCACGGTTTTATGATTGGGCAGGCTGTTCAGAAAATTCAGGACTTCAGTATCTTTTTCGTAAACCAGAAAGGCGTGATCCCACACATCCACCACGCTTTCACGGGCAATACGCTTCACATCGGCAAAGTCCATCACCATGCCGTTCTCTGAGGCGGATTCAAGTGCGATGATGTCGCCGCTAAGCGTGATTTCCATTGCGTAACGGTGCCCATGCAGGTTACGGCATTGACTTTTGTGGTGCGGAATGCGATGTCCGGCATCGAATTCCAGTCGAGTAGTGATTTGCATAACGCTATTATACAGTAGGCTTATACTTGTGATTGTAGCCAGTTGGTGAAGTCATTGTATGCCATGGGTTTAGCAAATAGATAGCCTTGGCATTTTTGGACACTGATTTTCTGGATTAATGCAAAGCTTTCTTCATCTTCGATACCTTCGGCCAATACTTCTTTTCCCAAACTATGGGCGAGCGATGCGATGGATTCGACGATTTTAAGGTCATCCTCGGAGTGCGCGATGTTTCTGATAAATGACTGGTCAATTTTAATAAGATCTATCGGCATGGTTCTTAACCTAGATAACGAAGAAAATCCGGTACCAAAATCATCCAGGGCTAGCTTGAAGCCTAGCTGATTGAGGTTGTTAATCACGCCATTCGAGGTGTCATTCAGCTCAAGAATACCTTCTTCGGTAATTTCCAGTACGATATTTTTGCTATCGAGTTTCCACAGGTTTAGTGCCTGGCTGAGTAAATGTGGCAATTCGGCATCATACAAATCCTCGGCGCGTAGGTTAAATGTCAGGTAGATATCATGTGCGTAGTTTTGTGTTAGTTCGCTAGCCATTCTGCATGCGGAGTTAACCAGCCATCGCGTAAACAATTTTCCCTTGCCAACTTTGTTAAGTATATCAATCGTATGACTTGGGTAGATATGGTATTGCGCCAGTTTTGGGCAGCGTAGAAGCAGTTCGGCACCTTTGCATTTGCGGGTTTTGCTGTCTACAATCGGCTGTAGGTACAACTCAAGCGAATCGGACGAGAATGCATTTAGCACTTCGTTTTCCAGATGGATTTTTTCTGAAATCTGTTGACGTAGGTTTTCTGTGTAGACGACCAGATATTGTGTGGTTTGAACAGCGCTTTCCAAAGCCAGCTTGGCGTTTTCCAGCAGCGTTGCAATTTGCGTCTGGTGATCGCTTTGTGCGGCGCCGATAAAAGGTACCACGAGTACGGATTGGTGTTCGCCTTGCATCATTTCTTCGAAGGCGCGAAACAGTTTTGCAGCTAATAGGTTGATTTTTAATGTATTTTCTACCCCTGTCAGTAAGATTTCGAATTGCAGGTTGGCAGCATAGAAGAGTTGCGAATTGTCAGGCAAGTGTTTTAGCAGAGTTTCCTTTATGCTTTGGTTAAGCCGAACATGCTCTTGGTTGGAGAATACCAAGTTGTGCTTGAACGGATGGAATTGGACTGACAAAACTGCCAGTTGGCCTGTTGATGCCGGATCGGCGGCTTTAGTAACCAAAATGGCAGAAAGTTGGGCGGAGCGGGGCAGTTGCGTGTTTGTGTCAAAGTTGGTTGCCCAATCCAGTTGGCTGCGTTGGAGAGCAAGATTTGTCTCGTAAAGGAGACTAAATAGGAAAAGGCGCAGCTGTGTAATATTGGCATTAAACCATCCGCTCAGGCGGAGTGCGCTTAGCAACTTTTCAATGGTCAGCAGTGACGCGTCATGCTGAATAGCATTCAGCCAGTGATAGATCAGGCGGTTGATGTTGTCAGTGAATGCTTCTAGCGTGAGGCTGCGAGGCCAGTTATGCAGTTCCTGAAACACTGCATTTGCTGCTGCTTTTTGTGCTTGGGGCAATTGCTCGTATACC
This sequence comes from Methylophilus sp., assembly GCA_044228125.1. GTDB lineage: Bacteria > Pseudomonadota > Gammaproteobacteria > Burkholderiales > Methylophilaceae > Methylophilus. Next base: position 99,881 of record JBGAVM010000004.1, on the reverse strand, counting down.
CTTTGCAGTTTGAGCGGATCAATTTTTATTTTCCTGCAAAGCGCTGCTGGAGTGAGTCCGTGTTGCAATATTCTTTCTGCAAGTTGGTCTGGCAGATAGCTGAAGTCAATTTCCTGTGCTTGGATGTTTGTTACTGCTTCATATTGCATTCAGGTGGTCGCCGCAATTAAATGTAGAAATCCTCAGGATTCAGGCCATAACTGTCAGGAGGGATACCTTTGACGATTTTATATGGCTCTCCCGAAGGCGTGCTGGGCTGTAGCAGCAGGTTGAGCATGATGGGCGCCTGATAACGGGTTTTGTCCGGCGCCAGCAGGACCATCAGCCTGGGTAGCAGACGTCGCACCTGATTTTGCTGCACTACCAGCGCAATCTCACCAGTGTTCAGCTCCACTAGTGAACTAACTGGATAAATGCCCATGAATTGCACGAGTTGGTCGATCAGCTCTTTACGGAATTGGCTGCCACCTAACTTGTAGATCTCATCCAGTGCTTTTTGGTGATATATCGCTTTGGCGTAGCTTTTGTTACTGGTAATAGCGCAATATACGTCTATTAGCCCGGCTATCTGTGCAGGCAAGGATATCTCATTCTCATTTAAGCCTTTAGGATAGCCGCTGCCGTCAGCACGTTCATGGTGCTGCGCAACGATTAGTGTCGTGGTCATGGGAATATCCGGCGTTTTCTCAAGAATCTTTAGTCCTTCATCCACATGTTTCTTGGCGTACTCATATTCTTCTCGAGTAAGCTTCCCTTCTTTCAACAGGATATCCGGAGCCAATTTGGCTTTCCCTACATCCTGCAATAATCCAGCCAGCCCCAGCTCTTTGACTTGCGGTTTGGAGAGTGCAAGAAAATTGCCAAAAGCCATCATGGTAATGGAGACATTTAAGGCATGGTTATAGGCGTGATTGTCGGTCTGTTTGAGTTTTGCTAGCCACAGCAATGCGTCCGGAGAGCGTCCGATACTATCTACCATATTGTCCAGAATATCGCTGACCGCACTTAAATCAAGTTCCCGCTCCTGGGCGACAGTTTCAAAGATGTTGCGGGTAGCAATCTGGGATTGTTCATAGATTGGATATATTTGCGCAATCTCTTGTTCTACCGGGAACTCTTCTTCGTAAACTGTAAGTTTATAAGCTGCGTCCGTGTCACCTCTTGATCTGGTTTTCTCGTGGTCGGGGGCGCTATTCATCGCACTTTTGATTTTGTCCCGGCGGAAGAGTCCGTCTAAGAGTTTGCCTACTCCTCCGAAAAATGACTGTGTTTGCGGTTGTGGCAACGGAGGCTGGGTAGCCTTGGCAGCTGATGGAGGTGCAAATGCCCCATCAGCGGTGTGGCGCATGTTATATACCACTCCTTCTTGCGGATTTTGTGGCACAGCAACATGCTTTCCTGCAGTCTCGCTGCTCGAGCCTTTCAGGTCTTTAAGGATATCCAGAAAGGATATCTTCTGTTTGTCGGCACCGAGTGTTTTAGATGTTGCCAAGCCCTTTGTAGAGGCGATGCTGGTTGGTGCCTTGGCGCGGACAATACTGCCTTCACGCTTGATGGCGACGTCAATTTTAGGGCCGGTGGCAAAATGGGTGCCGATGGATTTTGTCCTGTCGATGTAGACAAATTGGCAAAGAGACTTCAGGGCTTCAATATCCGCTTCATCTTCTAGCACAAACCCCTGTAGCATGAATGGTGTGCCTTCCCAAGGTCTATCCAGCTCGGCCACATACATGCCGGGTGCAAGCTGGCTTACACTAATTTTTTCGTGTTTGATATCCATCATGCGTTTTATTTAGTTAGCGCTACATTGAGTTAAAGTTGTGATGTGTGTTAACGCGCTTTCCGCTAATGATGATAGATGATAACCGCCTTCAAGTGAAGAGATAACGCCATACGATTGATGTTTTGTTGACCAGGCGCAAATCATCTCCGTCATCCAGCGATAGTCGCCAGTTTCCAATGCCAAATCGGCTAGCGGGTCTTGCACGTGCGCATCGAACCCGGCCGAGATGAAGAACAGCTCCGGTTTGAAGGCGTCAATGGCGGGCTTGAACTCTTCTTCGAAAGCCTTGCGCATGGTTTCGCCATTGCTTTTGGCGGCCAATGGTATGTTGACCATGCGGTCGCTGCGTGTGTCTGCGCCACGATGCGGGTAGAACGGGTGCTGAAAGGTGGAACACAGCATCACTTTCGGGTTTGCTTTGAAAATATCTTCGGTGCCGTCACCGTGATGCACATCGAAATCAATAATCGCAACGCGTTTCACGCCATATTGCGCGATGGCATGCGCTACGCCCACGGCGACATTGTTGAAGATGCAGAACCCTGCGCTATTGGCATGCCCCGCGTGGTGGCCGGGTGGACGTACGCAGTTGAACACGGTGCGCACCTTGCCTTGCATCACCAAATCTGTGGCTAAAACCGCCGCGCCACTAGCGTGCAGCACGGCAGAAAGGCTCATCGGTCCCATTGCGGTGTCGCCATCCAGCCGCACTATACCTGCTTTTGGTGCAACCTTGAAAATGTAATCTACATAAGCCGCGCTGTGCGCGCGTTTCAACTGCTCCTGATTGGCGGCGGGCGCTTCGTAGTAATCCAGGTTGTCGTGAATGTCCGATTTGGCAATAGCATTACGGATGGCGGTGATGCGGGCAGGAGACTCAGGATGCTGGCCGTCCATCACGTGGAGCAGGGTGTCCGGATGCGTGATGAATGCGGTGCGACTCATGTCAGTCCCCAATCTCCTGCGTCAGTTGTTGGTATATCTGCAAGCGCTGCGTACCTATCTTGTCGGCCTGGGCGGCGCTCAGGATGGCGCAATCCGGCTCGTGCAAATGACGGCAGTTGTTGAAGCGGCAATGCCCAAGATAAGGCTTGAACTCGGGGAAAGCCAGTTCCAGCCCGGTTTGATCCAGATGATGTACGCCAAATTCCTGCAGGCCGGGTGAATCTATCAAGCTGCTGTGTGCGTCTAAATGATAAAGCTGCGCGGCGGTTGTGGTGTGTTTGCCACTATCTAGTACATCGCTGATGGCTTGTGTCCGCGCGGCGGCCTGTGGCACGAGCGCGTTGATGATGGTGGATTTGCCCATGCCGGATTGCCCGACCAGCACGCTGCTTTGCCCGTGTAGATAGGGCATCAGCGGGTCGATGTCCTGCGTCGCGGCCAGTTTCACCACGGTGTAACCCAGCTGTCGATAGGCTTCTAGCTTGCTTTGTGCGTCCTGCTCATCTGGCAGGTCGCATTTGTTCAGGACAATCACGGGGCGGATACCGGCGGCTTCAGCCGCGACCAGGCAACGGTTGAGCAGGGCTTCATAAAAGCTGGGTTGCGTGGCCAGCACAATCACGGCTTGTGTCACATTCGCGGCCAGCATCTTGCTTTTAAAGGCGCTGCTGCGATAGAGCAGGCTTTTGCGGGAGAGATGCTTTTCCACCACGCCTTCATCCGTAGCGGTGAGCGTGACTTCTACAATATCGCCGCAAGCCAGATCGGTTTTTTTGCCGCGCGTGACGCAGCTCAGGCGCGTGCTGTCAGGCAGTTCAACCAGATAACGCTTGCCATAAGCCGCAACCACCAAGCCTTGCATGGCCATGCTTACTGGAGCTTGTAATAGGTTTGGTTCAGGTAAGCAGCCACATTCAGTTCGTCTTCGTCAAACCACTTCAGCCCCAGCATGGTGTTGCAGTTGCGTACTTGCGCCACCAGTCCTTTAGCGCTTTTCACCTTGCGGTCTTCGCGCGTGTAAATGCCGGAACCGTCACCACCAAAATTGCTGGCGTGGCAGCTGATGCAGTGCTTTTCCAGCAGGGCTTTACCGGCTTTCACGTCGGCATTGGCGAACATATCTTGCGTGTGGCCTGTCAGGCTCCAGCACAAGGTCAGCAACAGTAGCAGGGTTTTCATGGTTGGCTCCTTATGTGCTCAGGTACGGCGCGAGCTTGGCAATGCGGATGCTGGCCGGCGGGTGCGAATCATAAAATCCCGAATGCACCGGATCCGGTGTCAGCGTGGAGGCGTTGTCGCGGTACAGTTTCACCAGTGCATGCACCAGATGCTGCGCGCTGGCATGCTTGGCCGCATAGTCGTCCGCCTCAAATTCGTTCTTGCGCGAGTAGCTCGCCAACAGTGGACGCAACACGAACAGAAACAACGGCGAAACCAGCATGAACAGCAGCAAAGCCATGTGGTTGCTCTTTTCCGCCACGCCCAGCCCCTGATAGAACCAGGGTTGCTCCACCAGCCAGCCCAGCAAGGCCAAGCCCAGAAAGCTGATAACGAACATTAGCACGATGCGCTTGATGACGTGATTGTGCTTGAAATGCCCAAGCTCGTGCGCCAGCACCGCTTCGATTTCATCGGTATCCAGCCGCTCCAGTAGCGTATCAAAAAATACGACGCGCTTGCTGTTGCCAAAGCCGGTGAAATAGGCGTTGCCGTGGCCGGAACGTTTCGAGCCATCCATCACGAACAAACCTTGCGATTTAAAGCCGCATTTCTGCAATAGCGCTTCGATGCGCGTTTTCAAGGCATTGTCAGTGAGCGGGGTGAACTTGTTGAACAGCGGCGCGATGAACGTCGGATAAATCGCCAGCACCAGCAGGTTGAAAACGCTCCAGACCAGCCACAGGTACAACCACCAGTATTCGCCTGCGCTGTGCATCAGCCACAGGGCGGCAAACAAGATGGGCGCGCCCAAGGCAATCGCCACGAGGGTGTGTTTGATCAGATCTTGCCAGAACATGTTGGGCGTCATTTTATTGAAACCGAATTTTTCGTCTATCCTGAACGTGTGGTAATACTCGAACGGGATGTCCACGATTGCGCTGATGAACAGGGCGCTGGCAATCACGCATGCACCGCGCAGAATTTCCTGGTCAGGCAACAGATTCGCCCAGGCAGTATCCAGCCATTGCAAGCCGCCCCCCAACGTGAAAGCCAGCAACAGCAGGGCATTTACGCCGATTTCCTTAAGCGCCAAGCGGGTTTTTGCGGTGGAATAATCCGCAGCCTTTTGGTGTGCTTCCAAGCTGATCTTTTCGGCGAAGGCTTCTGGCACCTGGCCGCGCTCGGCTTGTACATGGATAATCTGGCGGCGGCCTAGCCACAGGCGGATCAGGCTGGTGCCGGTTAAAAGAACGACGAAAATAAGTGTAAAAGTGTGTGCCATCTTGCGCTTAAAAAGTTAAACTCTCGAACATTCAGAATCGTTCGCAAGGCTTTGGTTCATCTTGCCTAGCGTACAAATGTTATTTTAATGGAAATCATGATGGCAGAAAGCAAAAACGACAATAATTTGATTTGGTTGGATATGGAAATGAGCGGCTTGCTACCCGGTAGCGACCGCATTCTGGAGCTTGCAGCCGTGGTGACGGACGCGGAATTGAACGTGCTGGCCGAATCGCCGGTGCTGGTGGTGCATCAAAGCGATGCCGTGCTGGATGGCATGGACGCGTGGAACAAGGGCACACATGGCAGAAGCGGCCTGATTGACAAGGTAAAAGCCTCCACGCTGGACGAAGCCGCGGCAAGCGCGCAAATGCTGGATTTCCTCAAGCAATATGTTTCTGCTGGGAAATCGCCCATGTGCGGCAACTCCATCTGTCAGGACAGGCGTTTTATGGCGCGCTACATGCCGGAACTGGAAGCGTATTTCCATTACCGCAATCTGGATGTCAGCGTGTTCAAGGAGCTAGCGCGCCGCTGGAAACCGGAGATTTACAACGGCTTTAAAAAGACCAGCAGGCACGAGGCGCTGGCCGATATTTACGAATCCATCGACGAGCTGAAATACTACCGCGAGCATTTCATCGTCAAATAGTTTTCATTGGTATAAGCATGGCTCTGCAAGCCGCTCTAGATGCGGCTTTCAGAGCCATTGTTTTTGCAATGAACGCGTGCGCGCGCGAGAGGAAAATAAAGCGCAATAAAAAAGGGCGTAACGCATTTCGCGATTACGCCCTCAGGGAGGAGAAGTTAGCTTTGGAGAAGCTGATTTTATATAAGCATCAACCGTGCCAACTCTACCAAGAGTCTTGTTGTACAGTGCCAAATAGCTAATTGCGCGGGATTCCCAGCTTAAATCCTGTTTCATGCCATTTATTTGGATATTTTTCCAGGTCTTCTGGTCATGCCAAACCGATAATGCGCGTTGAATGGTGACCAAGAGTGACAGACTGCTGACATTTTCCAGCACAAATCCGGTCGCTTTGTGGTTCTGCAAGCTTAGTTCGTTAGTGTCGCACACCGAATCGGCCAGCCCGCCGGTGCGCGTAACGACAGGCGGCGTACCGTAAGCCAGGCCGTAAAGCTGGTTCAGGCCACAAGGCTCGAAGCGCGAAGGCATGATGAACATATCCGCACCCGCCATGATGTTGTGCGACAAGTGCTCGTGATAGCCATTAGTGACGCTGACACATGACGGATAGCGTGCTGCCATGTCGTTGAACGCTGTTTCCAACTCTTTTTCACCACTTCCTAAAATAGCAAATTGGCAGCCGGATTCCACCAGCTCCGGCATGATAGGAGGTAGTATATCCAGTCCTTTTTGGTGGGTCATGCGGCTAACGACGCCCAAAACTGGTGCGTTTGCATCAATTTGGAGTCCAAGTTGTTCCTGCAGGCTCGCTTAATTAAGGCTTTATTTGCCAGACGGCTATGACTGTAATGTTTAGTCAGGTGTACATCTTTTTCGGGCTTTCCACTCGTTGGTATCAATGCCATTCAGAATGCCAGCTAGATCACCCGCACGGGATTTAAGCAAACCTTGCATGCCAAAGCCGTAAGACTCGGTTTGGATTTCGGCAGCATAAGTCGGACTAACGGTGCTTAGCTTGTCCGCATAATACACACCAGCCTTTAAGAATGAAATCTGGCCATAGTACTCTAGCCCATTGATGTGCAGGCTGCTTTCGGGCAAACCAAGTGTGGACAGCCAGCTTGGGTGGAAATTGCCCTGGAAGGCAAGATTATGGATGCTCAAAACAGATTTGGCCTTGGAATGGTCTACCAACTTCATATAGGCGGGGGTAAGCCCGGTTTGCCAGTCATTGCAATGTACCAAGTCCACCTTCCAGTCTGGCAGTGGACTATGTGTGCTGGCAAGGAGGCTGGCGACACGCGACAAGACGCCAAATCTTATCAGGTTATCCAGCCAGTCATTTCCGAGGCTGTCATTATAAGGGCCACCATTTCTTTCATATAAAAAGGCGTTCTGTATGACGATGACTTCCAAATCACTGTCAGGCATTTTGCCGGCGACTAAGGTACAATGCTGGCCAAGTGCCGTAATATGGGCAACCGTTTGAGTATCTCTTAATTTTGATATGACGGCACTGTAGCCAGGAATTAGGATGCGGATAGAGCCGCTGAATTGCGGGCAAGATTGAATGGCTTTGGGGAGGGCGCCACTGACATCCGCCAGGCCGCCGGTTTTGATTAAAGGAAAAGCCTCGGATGTGACGAACAGGATATTCAAGATGACCAGCCTTAATCATTATAATAATTACCACCATTATAGTAGTTTTGATGCGCTTTTGGCAGGGAGAAGCACGTGTTGATGCAGCTAACGGCAGTGGCCACAGGTGCGGTGTTGGGCGCATGGTTGCGCTGGGGCTTGGCCTTGCTGTTTAATACGGCTACTTTCCCGTTTGGGACATTGTGTGCCAACCTGCTGGGTGGCCTGCTCATGGGTATGGCCGTGGCTTATTTTGCCGCAATAGGCCCGCAAGATACCTCCAGATTATTCGTCATGACCGGCTTTCTCGGTGGCTTTACCACCTTCTCCGCATTCTCGGCTGAAAGTTTATTGATGCTGCAACGCGGCCAATACTGGCTGGCGAGTGCGCATACCTTAAGCCATGTGCTGGGCGCGCTTGCAATGGCCGCTTTGGGGTTTGCGCTGATGCAAGTCTTACGGCACTAGACCTTTAAAATACAAAAGCCCGCATACGCGGGCTTTTTTGCAGAACGCAGCTTACTTCTGCGTTTCAATCATCACCATAGGCTCGTCACCGCCGGATTGCTCCGATTTTTTCTGCCAGGTGGCTGCTTTGCGCGGGCCGCGTGGTTTGGGTGGCTCGGGTGTTTTAACAGGCTTGGTTTCTGCTTTGGTTTCTACAAGTTGCAGGCCACTGTCGGCCAAATTTACAGGTTTAGACGCTTTTGGCTTGCGCGCCGGTTTGGCTTTTTTCTCTGGTTTGATTTCAGCGCTTTGTACGGCAGCCTCGGCAGTAGGTGTTTCTGTAGCCGGAGCTTCTGTTTCCGCAGCTTTGGGCTTGCGTGGCGCACGGCCTTTGCCTTTAGGTGCGGCTGGTTTTTCCAAGTTTTCAGCAGGCGTTGCGCTGGTTGGCTGTGGTGCTGCTGTTTCGGCTGTAACTGGCGCTGCCGGGGCGGCTACTGCAGACTGTTGCGCAACTTCTACTGGTGTTTCCACTGACTTCTGCAACTGGTTGTCGTTGTTGCGTTCGCCGCGCTCAGTACGGTTGCGATTGCGTCCACCACGGCGGCGGCGGCGTCCGTTGCGTTCCGGAGAGGCACCTTCTGCTGGCGTTTCTGGGCGTGCTTGCTCAGGTTGCTCGCTGCGTGGCGCGGCTTGCTGTTTGGCTTGTGCCGGACGCTCGTGCGTTAGTTTGTCAGCCTGTGTTTCCTGGCGGTTGGCCTGACGGTCACGGTCGCGGCTACGGTTGCGGTTTCTGTCACGATCGCGATCACGCTCGCGACCACGACGGTCACGCTGGCCTTCGCGTTGCGGCGCGGCTTTGGTTTCAGATTTTTCACTGGCTTCCACTGCACCCACACCGCCAAGCCATTTCTTGATTTTGCTGAAGAACGAGGTTTTGGCAACTTCGGCAGGTTTTTCTTCCACAATAGGCGCGGCAGTTGCCGGTGTGATGCCTTTGACTACTGCTTCAGGTGTTTGTGGTTTCGCCTCCTGCTGCAAAGCGCGCTCATAGGCGGTTTCCGGCGGAATCTCAACCAGTTTGTAGCTGGCGCGGTTGGTTTCTTCGCTCAGGTCGTCTGCCTTGATGCGGGTGACGCGATAGTTCGGCGTTTCCATGTGGATATTCGGGATCAGCACGACTTCGCAACCGGTACGTTGTTCGATTTTATGGATGTCGGCGCGCTTCTCGTTCAGCAGGAAGGTTGCGGCTTCCACTGGTAACTGCACTTGCACCATCGCGCTGTTCTCTTTCATCGCTTCTTCCTGCGTAATGCGCAGAATATGCAAAGCGGTGGATTCGATGCCGCGGATATGACCAGTGCCGTTGCAGCGCGGGCAGGTTTCGTGATGCGTTTCGCCCAGGCTCGGGCGCAGGCGCTGGCGTGAAAGCTCCAGCAAACCGAAGCGCGAGATCTTGCCGGTTTGGATGCGGGCGCGGTCGATATGTAGCGCGTCGCGCAGGGCATTTTCTACTTCGCGCTGGTTGCGCTGATTTTCCATGTCGATAAAGTCGATTACGACCAGGCCACCCAAGTCGCGCAAGCGCAATTGGCGAGCCACTTCCTCTGCGGCTTCCAAGTTGGTATTAAATGCAGTTTGTTCAATGTCTGCGCCTTTGATGGAGCGGCCAGAGTTTACATCGATAGAAACTAGCGCTTCAGTGTGGTCGATCACAACGGCACCACCGGATGGCAGACGAACTTCGCGCGAGAACGCGCTTTCAATCTGGTGCTCAATCTGGAAGCGGGAGAAAAGAGGGATTTCGTCCTGATACAGCTTCACGCGTGGCACGTTGCCTGGCATCACGTGGTTCATGAACTGCACGGCTTGTTCGTAGATGTCTGGCGTGTCAATCAGGATTTCGCCGATGTCGGCGCTGAAGTAGTCACGGATCGCGCGAATGACCAAGCTGCCTTCCTGGTAGATCAGGAAAGCGCCGGACTGGATAGTGGAGGCGTCTTCAATCGCAGTCCACAACTGGGTCAGGTAATTCAAGTCCCATTGCAGTTCTTCGGCTGTGCGGCCGATACCAGCAGTGCGGGCGATGATGCTCATGCCTTTGGGCACATCTAGCTGTTCCATCACGTCGCGCAATTCGTTACGGTCTTCACCTTCCACGCGACGGGAGACACCACCGCCACGCGGGTTGTTGGGCATCAGCACCAGATAGCGGCCTGCCAGTGAAATGTAGGTGGTGAGTGCTGCACCTTTGCTGCCGCGTTCGTCTTTATCCACCTGAACGATCAGCTCCTGGCCTTCCTTGAGCTGATCCTGAATTTTGCCGCGGCCACCTTCGGATGAGTCCTGAAAGTAGCTGCGAGAGATTTCCTTGAACGGCAAAAAGCCATGTCGGTCTGTGCCGTAGTCCACAAACGCGGCTTCCAGCGAGGGCTCTATGCGGGTGATGACCCCTTTGTAGATATTGCTCTTGCGTTGTTCCTTGCCGGCGTGTTCGATGTCCAGGTCTATCAGTTTTTGTCCATCGACGATGGCGACGCGCAGTTCTTCTTCCTGCGTCGCATTGAATAACATGCGTTTCATTTTTTCTCCCGCGCCTGGGCGGGCAGACGTGCCATACGAGTAAAGCACCGAAGGTGTCGCCGGGCAGGCCGGGCGAGCTGGTCAGGGATGCAGGAATGCCTGCAAAACATCGGTGCCAGAAACAACTGTCGAATTGGCGCCGGAAAAGTTATAGAAGCTGCAAAGCTATACACTGGCAATTATCTGCCGTGCGGGCGGATTTGCACTTCTCCCTAAAAAATTTATGCCGATTTGTTAATTTGGGCACAAATTTCGTTAAAATTCAGTCTTCAGTCAACTTTAGTCGTGCTGGAACTTGTTTGTCTGCCGCAACTAGAGCGCATTATTTTTTAATTATCGCTACTTTGTAATGGCGAGCAATGTTAGCCACGTATTTTTTGTCACTTTTCGGGTGTGTTGGCACGGCCTTTGGCTACAAAAACCAACAACTTGCACAGTATAGGCGTTATCACGAATTTAAGCAAAAAAACTCTATAATTTTTAAGCAAACGCATGTCACCCATATCTCAATCGCCGTCAAGCAGCCCGGCAGTCAGTTTTCAGGAGATCGACGAAGCTCATACTGGGCAGCGTATCGACAATTTCCTGCTGAAAATCCTGAAAGGGGTGCCCAAGAGCCATATTTACCGTATCTTGCGTAGCGGTGAGGTGCGCGTGAACAAAGGGCGCATCGATGCCAGTTACAAGCTGGTGGCGGGGGATGTGGTGCGCATTCCGCCGGTCAAGGTGGCTGAAAAAGCCGCTGTGCCTGCTCCGCCTGCAGAAAAGAAGCTGGAGCCTTTTATCATTTTTGAAGACGATGCCTTGCTGGTGCTTAACAAGCCCGCAGGCCTTGCGGTGCACGGCGGCAGCGGCATCAGCCGCGGCGTGATCGAGCAATTGCGTCTGGAGAGACCAAAGGCGAAATTTCTGGAGCTGGTACATCGGCTGGACAGGGAGACTTCGGGCGTGTTGCTGCTGGCCAAGAAGCGGCAGGCGCTGGTTAATCTGCACGAGGCGATACGCAACAACCAGACGGACAAGCGTTACCTGGCTTTGGTAGCGGGCGAATGGAAGGATGCCAAGAAGCGCGTGGTGCTGGATTTGCAGAAATACGTGCTGCCCAGCGGGGAGCGCCGCGTGAACGTGGTGGGCAAGGATGCACCCCAAGCCGCGCAGGCCGAGGCGCAGGTGTCGGAAACCATGTTTTACCTGAAGCAAAGTTTTCAGGGTTTTAGCCTGCTGGAGGCGCGTCTGGTGACGGGGCGCACGCATCAGCTGCGCGTGCAGTCGGCGCATTTGGGTTTCCCGATTGTCGGCGATGACAAGTACGGCGACTTTGCATTGAACAAGCAGTTGCAAAAACGAGGGCTGAAACGCATGTTTTTACATTCTGCCGAAACAAACCTGCGGCATCCTGTCACGGGTGAGAAACTGCATCTTGAGGCCGCGTTGCCGACGGAGCTGGCCAATTTTTTAAATACCTTGGAATTATTAAAGCGAGAAGCATGAAAGATTTTGATTTAGTCGTTTGGGATTGGGATGGAACACTGGCAGACTCCACGGGCATGATTACCCGTGCGGTGGTGAAGGCGGCGGAGCAGGTGGGGCTGTTGATTGCGCCGGAAAAAGCGACCAGCATCATCGGGCTGGGGCTGCGCGAATCCATTTACGCGCTGTTTGGTGATTTGCCAATGGAACAAGCGCAGGCATTGGCCAAGCACTACAACGCCAACTACTATGCGGAGGAGCATGCCATTCCTTTGTTTGAAGGCGCGAAGGAAACCATCATCGAACTACACCGTCGTGGCACCAAAGTGGCCGTGGCTACCGGCAAAGGCCGTCGTGGCTTGAATATGGCGCTGGAGCGCAGTGGACTGACCAATTATTTTCACGGCACGCGCACGGTAGATGAATGTTTTTCCAAGCCACATCCGCAAATGCTGGAAGAGCTGATGGAGATGTTCATGGTGGAACCAGAGCGCACCCTGATGATCGGCGACACCGGCTTTGATCTGCAGATGGCGCAGAATGCAGGCGTGCCTGCAGTAGCAGTGGCCTATGGCGCACACGCGCATGATAAATTACTGAGTTATAATCCTTTACGGATATTTCACCAGTTTGGCGAATTAAAACAATGGTTACTGGAACATGAGCACGCATCAGCTACAGTTTGATAGTGACGCGCTGGAGGAGAAGGGCTTGGGCTTGCGCTTCAAATTGCCGCAGCTTGGTGAATACGCAACAGGCTTTGTCATTCGCTATGAAGGCAAGGCGTACGCCTATGTGAACCAGTGCGCACACTTGCCGACAGAGCTGGACTGGAAAGAGGGCGAGTTTTTTACGGTGAGCAAGGATTTTTTGATTTGCGCAACGCATGGCGCGCAATACGAGCCGCATACCGGGCACTGTGTTTACGGGCCATGCAAGGGCAGGCGCTTGCATGCGATTCCGGTAACGGAAATGAACCAGCAGGTTACGATACATTTGGAAGGATTAGGCAGTCATGACGGAAGAAAATAAATCATCACAAGATAGCAGCTGGGCGCAGGACGCGCTGGAGCGGCTTGCCAGTGCCGGGCTGAAAGAGCAGAAAACCGCGCGTCGCTGGAACATCTTTTTCAAAGTACTGATGTTCCTGTACCTGTTCATGCTGCTGTTTTATATGTTTGGCTGGATGGGCGATGGCAAGGGGCGCACCGGGAAACACACGGCGCTGATTGATATTTCCGGCGTGATCGAGCCGGGCGGCGAGGTGAATGCGGATTCCGTAATGGGCAGCTTGCGCGATGCCTACGAAGACAAAGGCACGCAAGGTATCATTTTGCGTATCAACAGCCCCGGCGGCAGCCCGGTGCAAGCGGGCATCATCAACGATGAAATCGGCCGTCTGAGAAAACTGCACCCGAAAATCCCGGTGTATGCAGTGGTGGAGGATATCTGCGCTTCCGGCGGTTATTACATCGCCGTAGCGGCAGACAAGATTTATGTGGATAAAGCGAGCATTATCGGCTCTATTGGCGTGCTGATGGATGGCTATGGCTTTACCGAAGCGATGAAAAAACTCGGCGTGGAGCGTCGCCTGATGACGGCTGGTGAAAACAAAGCGATGCTGGATCCGTTTTCGCCTGTGAATCCCAAGCATGAAGCTTATGCACAAACCATGTTGAATGAAGTGCATGAGCAGTTCAAGAATACCGTGCGTAAAGGCCGCGGCAACCGTCTGAAGGAGACGCCGGAAGTGTTCAGCGGCCTGTTCTGGAGCGGCGAAGAGGGTATAAAGCTGGGCTTGGCGGATGCATTTGGCAGCGCGGATTACGTGGCGCGCGAGGTGATCAAAGAGGAAAATGTTGTCGATTTCACTTATCAGGAATCGTTCGCAGACCGTTTTGCCAAGCGTTTAGGTGCCGGCGTGGCGCAGTCGCTTGGGTTGGAGTCCATGAAAAAAGGCCTGCAATTACGCTAGGCCTTTTTGTGTGAGCAGCTGGAGATTACCGTAGCTTCTTGGCGTGGTTGATCAAGCCGTTTGTCGAACTATCAAAACCTTTGACCATATCGCCTTGGCGTAACTGTGGCAAGATTTGCTGTGCAATCTGCTTACCATACTCTACGCCCCATTGATCAAAGCTGTTAATGTTCCAGATAATGCCCTGAATAAAGATTTTATGTTCATACAAGGCAATTAGCTTGCCCAGTGTGTTTGGGGTCAGTTTGTCGAACAGGATGGAAGAGGTTGGGCGATTGCCTTCAAATATTTTGTGCGGGAGCAACTGCTCAAGCGCCTCACCTGACATGCCTTGTTTTTCCAGCTCAATGCGTGCTTCTTCCCGGGTTTTCCCCAACAGCATAGCTTGTGTTTGCGCCAGGAAATTGGCAAACAGGATATGGTGGTGTTCGTCGCCATGGCTGCCTACCTGGTAATGGGAATGCACGGGCATCAGGAAATCAGCCGGTACCATTTGTGTTCCCTGATGAATAAGCTGGTAGAAAGCATGTTGACCGTTCGTGCCGGCTTCACCCCACACGACTGGTCCGGTTTTGTGTTTGACCCGGTTGCCATCACGGCAAATGAACTTACCGTTGCTTTCCATATCCGCTTGCTGCAGGTAGGCCGGGAAGCGTGCCATGCCTTGGTCGTAGGGGAGGATGGCGTGGGTATCTACATGGAAGAAGTTGTTATACCAGATGCCGATCATCGCCATGATGACAGGCATGTTACGTTCCAGCGGTGCAGTCCTGAAATGGACGTCCATCTCGTGACCACCGGTGAGTAGTGCCTCGAAATTGTCCATGCCGACACTGATAGCAATGCTCAGGCCGATGGCAGACCATAAGGAGTAGCGTCCGCCAACCCAGTCCCAGAATGCAAACATGTTTGCTGTATCGATGCCGAAGTCCGACACGGCCTTCGTGTTGGTTGAAAGCGCTACAAAATGTTTGGCAACATACGCCTGGTCTTTAGCGGTTTGCAGGAACCAGTCACGCGCAGAACGTGCATTGGTCATAGTTTCCTGCGTGGTAAAGGTTTTGGAGGCGACGATAAACAAGGTTGTTTCAGGGTTGCATTTGTTTAGCGCGCGCATCAGATGTGCACCGTCAATGTTGGAAACGAAATGCATGTGGATATCAGGACGAGCATAGGGTGTCAGTGCGTCGCATACCATCACCGGACCCAGATCAGAGCCGCCGATACCAATGTTGATCACATCCGTAATGCGTTTGCCTGTATAACCAACCCAGCTGCCATCCCTTACTTTATCGCTGAAAGCGCGCATTTGTGCCAACACTGCATTGACTTCAGGCATGACATCCTTGCCATCCACAAACACCGGGGTGTTGGCACGGTTGCGCAGGGCTGTATGTAACACGGCGCGGTCTTCGGTGATATTGATCTTCTCACCAGCAAACATGCGATCACGCCATTCCTCGATTTTTGCTTCGCGCGCCATCTGGAAAAGCAGCGGCAAGGTTTCTTCCGTAATGCGGTGTTTGGAGTAATCCAGCAGGATGTCGGCAAACTTCAGGCTGAATTTTTCGAAGCGCTTGGGGTCGTTTGCAAACATGTCTCGCATATGCACATTGGCGATATTTTGCTCATGTTTACACAGTTTTTCCCATACAGGGTATTGAGTGAGGTGTGCCATTTTATTTATAAAACAATCTATTATGGTTAAGTTTTAATGTTAAATGCTAAGAATTACTCCTGCGAGTGGCGGAATAGTCAATAGCAAGGAATCAGGTTGGTTCATCCACGCTACATTGTCTGAGTGCAGACCTTGACCGTTGCCTTGATTGCTTCCTCCGTAGCAAGCAGCGTCACTGTTGAAGATTTCGCGGTAAAAGCCGCTTTGTGGTACGCCTACGCGATAGCCGGTACGCAGTACAGGCGTAAAGTTAAGCACTACCACAAGAAACTTCCCATCGCGTGCCTGGCGAATATAGCTGACTATGGATTGCTCGCTATCATGGCAGTCAATCCACTGGAAGCCGGAATGGTCGAAATCCAGGTCGTAAAGGGCAGGTGATGCTTTATATAGGTTGTTCAGATCCAGCGTAGCGCGGTGAACGCCCCGGTGCCATTCGTTTTCCAGCAGATGCCAGTCCAGGCTTTGGTTGACATTCCACTCGCGGCCTTGGGCAAACTCATTTCCCATAAAATTGAGTTTTTTGCCCGGATGAGTCATTTGCAGGGTTAGCAACAGGCGCAGGTTGGCAAATTTCTGCCAGGCATCCCCAGGCATTTTGTCCAATAAGGATTTTTTGCCATGCACCACTTCGTCGTGTGAGAACGGAAGCACAAAGTTCTCGCTGTAGGCATAGAGTTGCCCGAAAGTCAGCTTGTCGTGGTGATAGCGGCGGTGCACAGGGTCGTTTTGCATGTAGCTTAAAGTGTCGTTCATCCACCCCATGTTCCACTTCATGCTGAAACCAAGTCCGCCGAGGTAAATAGGACGAGACACTGACAGCATTGAAGCTACTGCATCCACGCGCAAACCATCAATGTGGAATTCCTTTAACCAGTAGTAAGCGCTGGAAATCAGGAAGTTGCGTACCTCATTGCGGCCATAATTGAAGATATAGGTGCCCCAGTCCTGATGTTCACCCAGGCGAGGATCTTCATGCTCATATAATGCCGTACCGTCAAAACGTGCTAGTGCCCAGTCGTCCTTGGGGAAGTGCCCTGGTACCCAGTCCAGGATGACGCCGATGTTGGCCTGGTGGCAGGCGTCAATAAAGTATCGCAAATCATTCGGTGTGCCAAACCGGTTGGTGGCCGCAAAGTAACCCGTGGTCTGGTAACCCCAGGATTCATTCAGCGGATGCTCGGTAATTGGCAGAAGTTCGATATGGGTATACCCCATTTCGCTCAGGTAAGGCACAAGCTGATCGGCAAGTTCTCGATAGGTGAGAAACTCCCCTTGAGCGTTACGTTTCCATGATCCGGGGTGAATCTCGTAACAATTGAATGGTGCATGCATCCAGTCATGGCTGGCACGTTGTTCCAACCATGACGCGTCCTGCCACTTATGTCGGCTTGCAGAGATGACTTTTGCCGCGTTGCCAGGTCTGGTTTCATAGGCTTGGGCATAAGGGTCGATTTTAACCATGATAGCGCTTGTATGGCGGTTGCGGATCTCGAATTTATAGAGTTCGCCTTCACCGAGATTGGGGATAAAGAGTTCCCATACGCCGGATGAGCCGCGAATCCGCATCTGATTAACACGGCCGTCCCACTGGTTGAAGTCGCCGATGACACTGACGCGCTCCGCGTTGGGGGCCCATACACAGAAACGGGCGCCTTTAATTCCCTGATGTTCCATCATGCGCGCGCCAAAGCTATTGTAGGCTTCGTTGAGTTGTCCTTCGCCAAACAGGTGTAAATCTACATCTGACAGCAATGGCTGGAAGCTGTAGGTTTCGTATGTTTCGATAGCATGCTTCTCATGCTCGATCAATAACTGACATGGACAGATAAGAGCTTCAGTACCGCGCCATTCATACAAACCATGATGATGCGTACGTTCGAGTACAGTCCAGCCGGATTTTGTCTTTAGGCTGACCTGAGTCGCGAGTGGCTGAAACGTGCGGAAAACGTAATTTTTACCTTCCTGATGCAAGCCCAAAAACGCAAACGGATCATGGTGGCGAGCGTCAATGATCAACTGTAGTGCATGTGAAAGAGGTTTTCAAGATGGCCGCATTCAAAAAGTGTTTGACGTACTGGATTATACCTCGTATCGCGCCTATAATGGTACTCGTCTGGGTACATATTTGCCCGTATGTATCAGACGATGGTGATTATAAATGCTTAAATTATTTTCGAGGAGGGCATATCGTGCCGCTAGATGTCAATTCACCCAGGTTTATAAGTGCAATCACCAAAAATACTGTCGCCTTGATTCTGGCGGGCGGACGAGGTAGCAGATTGAAGAACTTGACTGACCGACGCGCCAAGCCAGCTGTGCCATTCGGGGGCAAGTTTCGTATCATTGATTTCCCGCTATCCAATTGTATTAACTCAGGTATTCGCCGCGTCGGTGTTGTAACACAATACAAGTCTCATAGCCTGATTCGGCATATCCAGCGCGGCTGGAGTTTTTTGCGCGGCGAGTTTAACGAATACGTCGAGCTTTTACCGGCCTCACAGCAAAATGATAATGAGGAATGGTATAAAGGTACTGCAGATGCGGTGTACCAGAATATTGATATTTTAAAAGGTAGCAATGCCGAATATGTAGTGATTTTGGCGGGCGACCATATCTATAAAATGGATTATGGTCAGATGTTGGCAACTCATGTGAAGAAGAATGCGGATATGACTGTTGCCTGCTTGAATGTGCCGCTGGAAGACGCGAAAGGTTTTGGCGTGATGGCGGTTGATGGCGATGATCGTATCATCGAATTCGCAGAAAAGCCCACTAATCCTAAGCATATGCCCGGTGATACGACACAGGCGCTGGCCAGCATGGGGATTTATGTGTTCAATGCGGAGTTCCTTTACGAGCAACTCGTGCGGGATGCCGCTGATCCGAATTCATCCAATGATTTTGGCGGCGACATTATTCCATATTTAATTTCGCGCGCCAAAGTATATGCGCACCGTTTTGCCGATAGTTGTGTCGGGGCTAAGGATGGGTTTTATTACTGGCGTGATGTTGGGACTATAGATGCTTATTGGGAGGCCAATATGGAGCTCACTCGCGTAACGCCGGAGCTGAATATGTATGATAATCAATGGCCTATATGGACATACCAGGAACAGCTTCCACCGGCGAAATTCGTGTTCCAGGATGAAGGCAGGACAGGCAAGGCCACGGATTCTATTGTCTCCGGGGGGTGCATTATTAGCGGCTCATCTGTGACCAGTTCCGTGCTTTTTTCCAATGTGCGCGTACACAGCTACTCCGAGGTGGATGGTGCAGTATTGCTTCCGAATGTCGTAGTTGGCCGTCATTGTAAACTCAGAAACCTGGTCGTAGATAAAGGCGTAAGGATTCCGGAAGGCACGCAGATTGGTTATGATGCGAAGGCAGACAAGAAACGTTTTTATGTGTCGGAAAAAGGTACGGTGCTTGTCACGGCAGAAATGCTGGAAGGCCTTTAGTCTAAACAAACGTAAAACAATAAAAGTATAAATAAAACAGGGAGCCAGTGAGATCAAATGCAACCGCCTAAGCTATTGATTGCACTCTATTGGCATATGCATCAGCCGGATTATCGTGACTCTATGACCGGCGAGTATGTGTTGCCGTGGACATACCTGCATGCCATTAAAGATTACAGTGATATGGCCTATCATCTCGAAGCCAATCCTAAAGCGCGTGTTAGCTTCAATTATGTACCGGTATTGCTGGATCAACTCGAAGATTATGTAGCGCAATTTGCTTCTGGTGAGATCAAAGATCCTTTATTGGCTATGTTGGGCGAAGAAAATCTCGAATGTGCGACCAAGGAACAGTGTCAGCAGATTATCGAAAGCTGCTTTAAAAGCCATCATGAGAAAATGCTGGCACCTTTTGCCGAGTATCAACGGTTATACAATCTTTACCTGACAGCGAGCCAGGCCAGCAGCAACCAGAACCTGGAATATTTTTCCGCGCAGTATAAGGCAGATTTGCTGGTTTGGTACCATCTGGCCTGGATGGGGGAAAGCATTAAGCGCAATAATAGGCTGGTGCAATTTCTCATGGGTAAAGGCAGCCATTTTACATTCCAGAACCGCCGTGATTTGTTCAACTTGATTGGTGAAATCATGGCTGACCTCATCTCACGGTATAAGGCTTTGCAACACAAAGGTCAGATAGAAATCACGGCAACACCGCATTATCACCCGATATTGCCATTGCTGATTGATTTTCATACGACGCGCGATGCAATGCCGAATGCCAAGCTACCTAAGGCAGTCCAGTATCCTGATGGGAAAGCGCGCGCGCGCGACCATTTGAGCGATGCGATGCTTTCCCACAAGAGGCGCTTTGGTGCAGTGCCTGTAGGGATGTGGCCGTCAGAGGGCGCGGTATCAAAGGAAAGCCTGTTGCTAATGGCGGAGGAAGGCGTGCAATGGGCGGCTTCCGGTGAAGGGGTGCTGGCAAATAGCTTGCGCAAATCCAATCCGGGGCGTGCATTGGTTTCTCGCCATGACTACCTGTACAAGCCACATGCGGTCACTGATGGAAAAGATCAGATTTTTTGTTTTTTCCGCGACGACAGATTATCGGACAAAATCGGGTTTGAATATTCCAAAATGCACAGTACCGATGCCGTGAATGACTTTGTGCAGAATCTGGAACATATTTATCATACCTATCAGCGAGGAGAAAATCCTGTGGTGAGTGTGATTCTCGACGGGGAGAATGCGTGGGAGTATTACCCATATAACGGGTACTATTTCCTGACCGAGTTGTATCAGGCCTTGGCCAATCATCCCTTTATTGAGATGGTGACGCCATCCGAAGTGGTGAAAGCTGTCAAAACACCAGACAAAAGCCCCTATAAAGTCCGAGCTGAGACTTTACCAGAAGTGTCTGCTGGAAGCTGGGTCTATGGCAGTTTCAGTACCTGGATAGGCAGTGAGGATAAGAATCTGGGATGGGATTTGCTTTGTGACGCGAAAGTGGCGTACGACAGGGTAATGAAAACCGGCACCTTGAATGCAGAAGAAAAGAAACAATGTGAATTGCAGTTGTCCGTATGCGAAGGTTCGGATTGGTTCTGGTGGTTCGGGGACTATAATAATGCGATGAGTGTTAGCAGTTTCGACCAGCTTTATAGGCGCAATCTGACCAACCTTTATCAGTTACTCAGGCTGCCTGTTCCTGAAGCATTAAGCACACCTGTCAGTATGGGTAGTCACGCAGCCAATGATGAAAACAGCGGTACGATGCGCAGAGGGCAGGAATACTAAGTTTAATAATTGCGGGTTTTATGAAGAAAGTTAAACAATCACGCCAAGCGGGCGTTTTGTTGCATATCAGTTCCCTGCCGCTTGGAGTGCTTGGACAGAATGCCTATCAGTTTGTCGATTTCCTAGCAGAAGTTGGGGCATCAATATGGCAAACGCTTCCACTTAATATGCCGCATAGGGATGGTTCACCATACCAGTGCCTGAGCGCCCATGCTGGAAATCCTGCTTTTATCAGTATCGTGAAACTGGCCGAGATGGCTTTGGTTACTCCGGCGGACTTGGTCAGTTATTTCTCCAATTTCTCACCTGCGCATAAGCAAAAATTACTGGTCAAGGCCTACAATACCTTCAATGAGGAGGGTGATGTGGCGCTGCATGCGGCGTTTAAAAAGTTTTGCCACAAGCACACTGGCTGGCTGGATGATTTTGCCATGTTTCTGGTGCTGCGCAATGTGTTTGACCAGCAAGGCTGGGATCAATGGCCCAAGGAATATAAAAACCGCGACAATAAGGTATTGGCGTTAGCCAGGAAGCAGCATGCGAGTGAATTAGGGTTGATCAGGTTCATTCAGTTCATCTTTTTTGAGCAGTGGCTGGAGTTGAAGCGCTATGCTAATGCAAGAGGTGTACAGATGTTTGGCGACGTGCCGATTTTTGTGGCATATGACAGTGCCGATGTCTGGGCGAGCCCGCACTTGTTCAAGCTGGACAAACGCTGCAACATGACAGTAGTAGCCGGTGTGCCGCCGGATTATTTCTCTGCTACCGGGCAGCGCTGGGGTAATCCCCATTACAACTGGCGCGTCATGAAACAGGATGGTTTCAAATGGTGGCTGGACAGGATGGCCACACAGAACGAGATGTTCGACATGGTGCGGATAGACCATTTCCGCGGTCTACAAGCGGCTTGGGAAATCCCCGCAAGTGAGGATACTGCCATCAACGGCAAATGGGCGTTGGCGCCAGGCGATGCCTTGTTGACAGCGATTCGCCAGCATTTCCCCAAGATGTACCTGGTTGCCGAAGATTTGGGCATTATTACGCCTGAGGTGAACGCCTTGCGCGAGAAGCATCACTTGCCCGGCATGAGGATTTTGCAGTTTGCGTTTGGTGGCGGGGACGATAATGTTTATTTGCCGCACCATATTGAGCCGGAGAGTGTGGTATATACCGGCACGCATGATAACGATACGACGCTGGGCTGGTACCAGCATGCCGAGGATCATGTGAGGCGGCATTTCCATGCGTACATCGGGAGCGAAACACCAAAAATGCCGGATGTGCTAATTCAGGTGGCGCTGGATAGCCGGGCGAACCTTGCTATTGTGCCAATGCAAGACATTTTGGCGCTGGATGGCGCGCATCGTATGAACACTCCCGGCACTATTGCTAACAACTGGACTTGGCAATTTAATTGGGCGCAGTTGAGTAACGAGCGTAAAACGTGGTTCAAGCAGGCAGTAATTTACAGCGGCCGCGCGCAAGTAGCCAGATGAAAACTGTTGGCATCGACATCGGCGGCACCAATCTGCGCCTTGGCGTGTTTGACGGGTTGAGTCTGGTGCATGAACAGCGCTTCCATGCGGATTTCTCCGGCATTTGCCATCAAAACCCACCGGAAACCGCGTGGCGGTTAATTCTCAAGACGATTACCCATGCGATCCATACGGTATTCAAGCAATATCCCGATATCCAGACGATAGGTATCGGCTTTCCCGGTTTTATCGATCCACACACGCAAATCATCGCACAATCGCCCAATTTTCCCGGTTTGCGTAATGTCAATCTGGCGCATGATTTGGGACAGATATTGCAGCGTAAGGTGATTGTAGAAAATGATGCCAATGCGGCCGCTTATGGCGAGTATTGTCTGCTTGGAAAACCGGAAGCCGGGCTCATCTATTTCGGTCTGGGCACCGGCGTAGGCAGCGGCCTGGTGTGGGCTGGCAAGCCTTTTGTGGGTCAGCATGGCTGTGCGATGGAAGTGGGGCATATCATCACACAGCCGGCTGGAAGGCAATGCGGATGCGGCAATCAGGGCTGTCTTGAGCAATACGCATCAGCCAGTGGCGTTGCAGAGACTTACTTTCAGCAAACCGGACAAAAGCGCACTGCGCATCAAATTGCCGATTTGGCGCGTGGCGGCGATCAAGCCGCCGTGGGGGCTTATCACATGGCGGCAGAGGCGCTCGCCACCGGTCTGGCGCATGTGCTAAAAGTGGTGGATATTCCCAACGTGGTGGTTGGCGGCGGCATGGCGCAGGCTTGGGCTTTAATGAAGCCGAGTTTTGATGCCAAGCTGGATGCGGATTTGATGCCCGTGTTGCGTGGTAAGGTGCGTGTGGAGATTTCCCGATGCGGCGATCAGGCCGGTATGCTGGGCGCGGCTTTGCTCGCTCTAGCCTGATGTTGGCTGAGCGCCCATGCAACGTGCTCCCTGACCAATGGACTAGGGTCGTCTTTCCGGCTTTTCAAGGTTTCGATAATCGCAATGCTTGTAGGCGCATTGCCTAATCCGACCGCGATATTGCGCAGCCATTGCGCATAGCCAATGCGGTAAATCGCGCTGCCGGCCATTTTTTGCTTGAAGTCTTCTTCACTCCAACCAAAACATTCAATCAGGTGAATGTCATCTAAACCCTGCCGCACATGGAAGTCCGGCGTTTGGGTGACTTGCGCAAACTTGTTCCACGGGCATGCCAGCTGACAGTCATCGCAGCCATAGATGCGGTTGCCGATGAGTGGACGGAACTCCAATGGAATCGCGCCTTTCAGTTCAATTGTCAGGTAGGAAATACAGCGTCGCGCATCCACTTCATACGGCGCAACAATGGCTTTGGTCGGGCAAATGTCTATACATGCTGAACATGTCCCGCAATGGTTGCTGGCGGACGCATCTGCAGGCAGCGACAGGTTGGTGTAGATTTCCCCTAGGAAAAACCACGAGCCATGCTGCTTGTTAATCAGCAGCGTATGCTTGCCGCGCCAGCCTTGGCCGGATTTCTCCGCCAGCGCGACTTCCAGCACCGGCGCGCTGTCGGTGAATACGCGGTATTCAAAGGCGGGAACGGACGCGGCAATCTTGTCGCAAAGCGCTTGCAGCATGGCGCGCAGCACTTTGTGGTAATCGCGGCCAAGCGCGTATCTGGAAATAAACGCTTTGTCGCCATCTTGCATCACCTGCCAGCTGTCGCGCGCCTGCGGCGGCAGGTAATCCAGCCGTGCGGTAATCACACGCAGTGTGCCGGGTACTAATTCTGCCGGGCGGGTGCGCTTGGTACCATGTTTTGCCATATAATCCATGTCACCATGAAAACCTTTTTTCAGCCAGTTCTGATGTTCGATTTCCGCCTGCTGCAAATCCGTACCGGCAATGCCGATTTCCGCAAAGCCCAGCGCTTTCCCCCATTGTTTAATGTCGGCGGCCAGCTGGGCCAGATCGTTGTTGGAAGCAGTCATGGCGCGTAATGTAACACAGGATTTGGCAGATGAAGCCGCCACACTGGAAGCCGGGCGCAAAATCGCATCTTGCTTACAGCCGGGAAATGTGGTGTTCATGCACGGCGATTTGGGTGCGGGTAAAACCACCATGGTGCGCGGCATGTTGCAAGGCTTAGGGTTGCAGGGTAAGGTAAAAAGCCCGACCTATACTTTGGTTGAACCTTATGTATTTTCTAGATTTATTATTTATCATTTTGATTTATATAGATTTTTAGATGAGAATGAATGGGAAGCGGCAGGCTTTCGCGATTATTTCAACGACACCAGCGTGTGTGTGGTGGAGTGGCCGGAAAGGGCACCACACATGTTACCGGAGCCGGATTTTGAGATTAAAATAGCACTGACGACAACAGGGGCAGGGCGTCATTTGCAGTTGTTGGCAAGGACGGCTGCGGCAGAATCATGTATAAATCTGATAATGGGCACCTAGTGCTCGCTAAACGAATATAAACGGATGCGCAATAGAAGTACATTTTTCTTTAGGCTTTTTTCGGCTACGGTTTTGTTTTTGTTGTCCTGCGGGGCATTGGCGGCCAATACTATCTCGGCAGCCCGCGTCTGGCCAGCACAGGATTACACCCGTATAGCACTGGAGGCCTCTGGGCCAATTCGCTATCAGATGTTGGTACTTAAGAACCCGGACAGGTTAGTGCTTGATCTGGAGGGCGTTGAACTCAATAACGTTGTCAAATCGCTTTCCGACAAAATTTTGTCTAGCGATCCATACATACAGCAAGTGCGGGTGGCCAGGTACAAGGCCGACGTCGTGCGGATGGTAGTGGATTTGAAGGCGGAGGTAAAGTCCAATATTTTTGCTCTGCCACCGGCGGGGGATTATAAATACCGCTTGGTGTTGGACATTTATCCGCTACAGGATCCACTGATGGCAATGCTGGATAAACGTTTGGAAGTCCCGGATGGCAATAAAGCGGATACTGATCAGCCTAAACCAATCGTAGAGCCTTTGCCGCCTACTACCGGCGAAGCCGAAACGGCCGCAGAGGCTGTGAATAAGCCGGAGTCCAAGTCTACAGAGGAAACGCCGGTAAAGCCTGCGCTACCTGCTGTTACGGAGCAGCAGTCAGTTATTGATGAAGGGATGGCAAACAAGGAAGGGCGATTTATTACGATTGCGGTGGATGCCGGACATGGCGGGGAAGATCCGGGTGCCAGGGGCGCCAATGGTAGCCATGAAAAGGATATTACGCTCATGGTGGCAAAAAAACTTAAAGCGAAACTGGATGCAGAATCGCAATATCGTGCGATATTAACCCGCGATGGCGACTATTTTATTCCTTTACACGGCCGTGTCGTGAAAGCGCGCAAATTGAAGGCTGATTTGTTTGTTTCGATTCATGCGGACGCATTTACCAATACTTCTGCGCGTGGATCTTCGGTATTTGCGCTCTCGGAACGTGGTGCCACCAGTGCCAGTGCGCGTTACCTGGCAAAAAAGGAAAACGAGTCTGACCTGATTGGCGGGGTGAGTTTGGATGATAAGGATCCTTTGTTGGCTAAAACCTTGCTCGATTTGTCGCAGACAGCTACCATCAATGACAGCCTGAAATTGGGCAAGGCAGTGCTAAAGCATATCGGACAAGTGAATAAGCTGCATAAAACCCGTGTGGAACAGGCGGGATTTGCCGTGCTCAAATCTCCCGATATTCCATCTATTCTGGTGGAAACGGCTTTTATCAGCAATCCAGAAGAAGAGCGCAACCTGAATGACGATGCGTATCAGGATAAACTGGTAGATGCGATTGTCACGGGCATCAAACAATACTTTGCCGGCAATCCGGCTTTAGCAGCAAAACCCTGATAGGAAGACAATGCAACTTCATACCGTACAAGAGCGAGTGCGCGCCGAACTAGTCGGGACGTATCTAAGCCAGTCCCGGGTCGGCGTGTTCTGTGCTTCGGCCTTGGTGCCTTACCTGGCGCTGAGCTTTTACGGGAATGTCAGCCT
Organism: Methylophilus sp.; assembly: GCA_044228125.1. Taxonomy (GTDB): domain Bacteria; phylum Pseudomonadota; class Gammaproteobacteria; order Burkholderiales; family Methylophilaceae; genus Methylophilus. The sequence goes on along the minus strand of JBGAVM010000004.1, from coordinate 73,546 downwards.
ATACCGCATTGTGATCTGGATGCTGATGGTGTTGCTGATAGATGCCTATATCGTCTATACCTCGTACCAGTTCAGACCCGATATGGAGCCCAAGGAGGTGGATTTCTTCAAGAACCGCCAGCAATTGTTGCACATGCTGGTTGGCGTGGCTTGGGGTTTATCGTTTACTTTGTTGCTGGATGCGCGCATGCCAACAGCAGATGATTATCGCGTGGCGGTATGCATTGCCATTGTGATGGCATTTTCATCCTCTACCATGTCGGCATCCTTGAACGGTTTGCTCTGTTTCATTATTCCTGCCAGTATCCTGACCTTAGCGTATTTCATCGCCAACTTTGACAAATACGCATGGTGGGCCTTCGGCCTAATAGGTCTAGTGGGCTCCTGCATTTATTTCGCCTGGATGACACATCGCTACATTTTGGGGCAGATTGAAAACCGTTATTTGAACATTGACTACACCAAAGAGCTTGAGGCGCTGAATAAACGGATTGAGGAAACGAATTTCAATTTGGTGATGAGAAATCAGGAACTGCTGGATCTGCAGACCAAGTTCAAAGAGCTGGCGATGCACGATGAACTGACGGGGCTATATACTCGCCGCTACATCATCCAGCGTATCAAGAGCATGTTGCCGGGTGCCAAAAGGCACCATCTCAGTTGTTGCATCGTCGTCATGGATGTGGATTATTTCAAGAAGGTGAATGACACTTATGGTCATGCGGCAGGCGACGATGTACTGCGTACGGTTGCTTTCGTGGTCAAGAGTGAGCTGCGTCAAGACGACATCGTGGCGCGCTACGGGGGTGAGGAGTTCCTGATCCTGCTACCTATGACCGATATTCACGCAGCCCAATATTTAGTGGAGCGTTTGCGTCAATTGATCGAAAATCAGAAGTTCATGTTTGAAAATGAGCTGATTTCCATTACGGCCTCATTCGGGTTGACCGTAATGGCGCCGCATGACAATGCCGAGCAAATGATAGATCGCGCGGACAAAGCCTTGTTCAAGGCCAAGAATGCGGGGCGCAACCGCATTGAAACCTTGCTGCAAGACTGATGCACATCCATCTTCTTCCCGATCAGCTAATCAACCAGATAGCCGCGGGTGAGGTGGTCGAGCGGCCTGCCTCCGCGCTAAAGGAGCTGCTGGAGAACAGTCTGGATGCGGGTTCCAGCGATATTCAGGTGCAGTTGCTTAATGGCGGCATCAAGCAGATTCGTATTTCAGATAACGGCAGCGGTATCGCACAGGATGATTTGCTGCTTGCGCTGTCACGTCACGCTACCAGCAAGATTTCCACACTCGAAGATTTGGAAAATGTCGCCAGCCTTGGTTTTCGTGGCGAGGCGCTGGCAAGCATTGCATCTGTTTCACGCACCGTGCTTACCAGCAAGGTCCCTATTGACTCTCATGCATGGCGCATCGCTTCGGAAGGTAACCAGATTGCGCCTTTGGAGCCTGCCGCACTGGATGCAGGCACGGTGGTTGAAGTGCATGATTTGTACTTTAATACCCCAGCGCGCCGCAAGTTTTTGAAGTCAGAGGCGACCGAGTTCGGCCATTGCGAGGAAGCCTTTACCCGTATCGCACTTTCGCGGCCGGAAGTCACATTTACTTTATTGCATAATGGCAAAGCACAACATCGTTTAATTGCCGGCGATGCGGATAAGCGTATTGCAGGTCTGCTGGGTGCGGAGTTCCAGGCAGAAAGCATCGCGCTGGACGAGTCCGCAAGTGGCTTGCGGCTATGGGGCAGGGCGGCCAAGCCCACTTACAACCGCAGCGCGCGCGATACGCAGTATGTGTATGTCAACGGCCGTTTCGTGCGTGATAAGCTAATTGCGCATGCAATCCGGCAGGCTTATCAGGACGTGCTGCATCACGAGCGTCATCCGGCCTACGTGCTGTTTTTCGAGTGCAACCCAGGACTGGTGGATGTGAATGTACATCCCAGCAAGACTGAAGTCAGATTCAGAGACGGTCAGGCGGTGCATCGTTTCATTTTTCACGCACTGCACAAGACGCTGAGCACGCCGACTGGTGTTTCCGTTCGGCCTGAGCCTGTCGAAGGACGGGTGAGTTTTGCTGATGGACAATATCCAAAACACCAATCGCAAATCAATTTAAGCGCGCAACAAACGCCTAATTTTTATGAAACGCTGTTCTCAGAAGCGAAAACAGTCGGCCTGGGAGCCAATATCCATGCGGCTTATGGCGATGCGGGTTTTGAAGAAAAAGCAGGCGAAAAACCGCAAGAATTTCCTTTGGGTTTTGCCGTTGCGCAGCTTCACGGCATCTATATTCTGGCGCAAAACGCGCACGGGCTGGTGGTTGTGGATATGCACGCCGCGCACGAGCGTATCATGTACGAGCGGCTAAAGAATGCGCTGGATACAGAGCGTATCCCCACACAGCCTTTGCTGATTCCGGTGAGCTTTCAGGCGGACAAGCTGGAGGTCGCGACTGTCAACGAATCCAAAGATACCGTGCTTGCGCAGCTAGGTTTCGAGTTCGCTATTCTTTCGCCCACCACGCTAGCCGTGCGCGCCGTGCCGATGATGCTGCAAAACGCCGATGTCGTCGAGCTTGCGCGTGCCGTGCTGCGCGATGTGCGCGAATTCGGCGGTAGCCGCGTGCTGACAGAACGGCGCAACGAAATGCTCGGCACTATGGCCTGCCATGCTGCAGTGCGCGCCAACCGCCAACTCACTATCCCCGAAATGAACGCACTATTGCGCGATATGGAGGCGACTGAACGCAGCGGTCAATGCAACCATGGTCGCCCGACGTGGTTTCAAGTGACGATGTCCGACTTGGATAAGATGTTTATGCGAGGCAAGTGAGTCGCCGGAAATCGTGCTATGAAAAACCTGCTCGAATTACCGCCGAATCTCCCCGTGCCTGTTGACGATGGTGCCTGCGTACACTTGGAAGGAGGTCGTCTGCCTGCTGTCGCGCTTCCAGCCACTTCAGGACGTGAGGTAGATTTGAGCTTGGAACAGGGTACAGTCGTTGTTTATTTCTTTCCCATGATCGGCAGGCCAGATTCGCCGCCAATGGTAGGTTGGAACGAGATTCCTGGCGCACGTGGCTGTACGCCGCAATCCTGCGCATTTCGTGACGCGCATGCCGATTTGCGAGCTTTAGGGGCTAAAGTATATGGGGTTAGCGCACAATCCCCGGAAGATCAGCAAGAGGCGGTTGGGCGACTGCATTTGCCATTTGAGCTGCTAAGTGATGCTGGCCTGCAACTTGCCAAGGCCTTGGTATTGCCGACTTTTGAATACAATGGATTGCAGCTCATTAAACGGCTCACGTTGATTGTTAAGGACGGTGTGATACGTAAGGTGTTTTATCCTGTTTTCCCGCCCACTGAAAATGCCACCCATGTTTTGACATGGCTAAATGCGAGATAGTTAGACCACATGCAAAACAAGCAACTCCCACTCGCTATTTTCCTGATGGGCCCTACAGCTAGTGGTAAAACCGGTGCGGCGGTTGAGCTTTATTTCAAACTTCCCGTTGAAATCATCAGTGTGGATTCTGCGCTGGTGTTCAAGGATATGGACATCGGCACCGCCAAGCCGGATGCGGCGACATTGGCCGCTGCGCCGCATCATTTGATTGATGTGACTTCGCCTCTGGAGCCTTATTCTGCCGCGCAGTTTCGCGCGGATGCTTTGCGCTTGATGGCGGAGATTACCGCGCGGGGCAAAATCCCATTGCTTGTCGGCGGTACGATGTTGTATTTCAAAGCGCTGGAGGATGGCTTGAGCGATTTGCCGCAGGCGGATGCGCAAATTCGCGCGCAACTGGATGCCGAAGCCGCGCAAATCGGCTGGCCGGGCATGCACAAAAAACTTGCGCAAATCGACCCGGAAACCGCATCCCGCCTGAAAGAGAACGATGCGCAGCGTATCCAGCGTGCGTTGGAGATTTACCAAATCACCGGTCAGCCGATGTCGGCTTTGCTGGCCAAGCAGCATACCGAGGCCTTGCCTTACGATGTGCTGAAGATTGCTTTGCTGCCGAGTGATCGTAAGGTGCTGCACGCGCACATCGCCGAGCGCTTTGCGCAAATGCTAAAAGCGGGTTTGGTGGAAGAAGTGAAAGCGTTGCTGGCGAAATATCCTGTCCTGACGCCGGAGAGCACGGCTATGCGCTGCGTGGGCTACCGTCAGGCGTGGGAACATCTGCGCGGCGAGTATGATGCGGATGAGCTGCTGAATCGCGGCATCTACGCCACACGCCAGCTTGCAAAGCGTCAGCTGACTTGGCTGCGTGGCATGGAGGGCGTGGTGGAAATGGATTGTTTGCGACCTGACTTGAATGCGCTAGTATTGCGCTGTATCACGGATTTCTTACAGGAGGCTGCATGAAAAACTGGATAAAAGAGAATTTGGTGCTGGTGGCGGGCTTGACCTTGCCGTTGTTGCTGATTCTGTTGTTCTTCGTGGCGACTGTGATTCCCAAGGCGCTGGGCACGCCGCCGCAGTACGAGATGCTGTTTTCCAGCATGCGTTATGATTACCAGAGGCAGCCGGAATACGCGCTGGATTTCACCGTCAAGAACCAGCAATTGCTTGTGACGGCCAAAAAGGGTGATGAAAAGAATCCGGTTTATAACAGCAAATCCCTATTCATTTACGATGGCAAAACGGAAACCGTGCGCGAGATTGCGGTAGATATTTCCAAAAGCGCCAATGGCACATCCGGCCAGCCCGTGCTGCTGGATGAGACCAAGACCTGGGTGGTGGATAACGCTACCATCTCACCGGATGGCTATATGCTGGAAGGCCCGAATTACCACAGCGGCGGCTTGGTGGGCGGCTTGTTCGGCTTTAATGATTACAATACTTTCCGTCTGAAAAAGGGCAGCATTGGCTACAAAGTGCCAAACGCCCAGCCGAATTACTATTACAGCCAGCCGCAGTTTGTGGGCTGGGTGATTAAAAAATAGGAGCCTGCCATGTCGCAAAAAGAAGAGGCCTTGCAGGATATAGTCTCGCTGGCGAGGCTACATCACATCTCGGTGGCGGAAATCACTCAAGCGTTGGATACGCCGCAAGCGGAGCAGGTGAAGCAGCAATCATCCGGCGTGCTTTCCAAACTGTTTGGCTATATCGGCGGTATTTTCGTGTTTGCCGGTATTTGCGTGTTCATTTCCATGTATTGGGACGATTTCGGCTCTGCGGCGCGCGTAATCGTGACCTTGGGCAGCGGCGTCGCAGCTTTTTTCATGGCGCTGGCATGTCTGCATGACAAGCGCTATGAGCGCGCTGCCATGCCCTTGTTTCTGATAGCGGCAATTTTGCAGCCAACCGGCATCATGGTCATGCTGCAAGAGTACGCATCGGGCGGCGATCCGCGTTATGGCGTACTGATGATGGCGGGTTATATGCTCATTCAGCAGGGTGCGACATTTTGGGCCAAGCAGCGCACGGTGCTGGGCTTTGGCGCCATCCTGTTTGGCATGGTTTTTTTCGCTTACTTGCTCGATATTATGGGGTTTGGCGAGGACTTGATCGGTGCGGTGATTGGCATTTCGCTCATTTGCATCGCGTATGCCTTGCAACGCTCCAGACACATGGCGATTGCGCCGTTCTGGTATTTCGTCGGGTCGGTTCTGTTGCTGTGGGCGGTATTCGACGCAGTCAAAAACACCCCGCTGGAGTTGGCTTATCTTGGCGTGACTGCCAGCATCATCTTCCTGAGCACTTATGTGCGCAGCCGTACATTGCTACTGGTGGGCACGTTGGCCATGCTGCTGTATATCGGCTATTTTACCGCCAAGCATTTTGCCAACACTTTAGGTTGGCCGATTGCGCTGGTAGTGATAGGCGTTGCCTTGATTGGCATGAGTGCGCTGGCTGTAATGTTGAACAATAAATATATTAAATCAAATAGTTAAAATATATATTTAATGTATTTTATTGATTTTTTATGGGTAGCCAGCGCGTCAATAAGGTGTAAAGCGTCTCAGGCTCCAAAGGCTTGTGCAGCACAAGATACCCTTCCTGTTCGGCCTCTATTAGTTCCGGCGAATTGAATTCACCGCTAATCATCGCGCCGTGCGCATCCGGGCAGCGTTCCAGCAATGCGCGCAACACATCAAAACCGCTTTCTCCCGCACGTAAGCGCTGGTCGCAAAGGATGGCTTGAGGTTGGAGCCCGCTGTCAATCCAGGCAAAAGCTTCTGTAGCAGAGGATGCGCAACGGGCTTGTAGACCCCAGGTGTTTAGCAGTAGCTCCCATGCCGAGCTGACCTGAGGGTCGTCATCCACGATCAAACAGGTTCCTGATAAACTTTCACCCATGCCGGAAAATGCCGTATTTCCGGTGACATTGATAATGCGAATGGATTGCATCTGACTTGTAATGGCGGGAACTCTTAGCCAGAAACGGGATCCTCTACCCAGTTTCGAAGTCAGGCCATACTGGCTCCCCATCAGGTTGCAGCAACGGGAGACTACAGCAAGCCCAAGGCCGTGACCAGCACTATCAATTTTCCAGGCATATTCGTTACGGAAAAAAGGAGAAAATATCTTGTCCTGATCCTCGATGGCAACACCAACACCGGTATCCCACACTTCCAGTTGCCAATCATCACCGCGTCGTCGGCAAGCGATCAGCACGCCGCCATGTTTGGTATAGCGCAAAGCGTTATGCACCAGATTCATGAGCGACTGCCTTAGCAACAAGCCGTCCGTTTTTACAACGGCTCTTCCGCTGCTGGTATGTATGCGCAGCTTTAAACCTCTTGCGTTCGCTTCTTCAGCATAAACCGTTGCAACATCTTTTATCAATTCGTCGAGAAAAATAGTTCCGGTGCGTAATTGCACAACACCGGATTCGATTTTGGATAGATCCAGCAGTGAGTTAAACATCTGAGTGACAGAACGCAGGCTTTGTTTCAAGTCGTTCAGCGCCTGATTTAATGAGCTATCACGGTTTTTTCTGGAGATGGATTCCACCAGGAATCCCATGGCGTGTACCGGCTGCCTAAGGTCGTGACTGGCGGTAGTGAGGAATTGGTTTTTAGCTTTAAGCGCTGCTTCTGCTTCTTCTTTTGCTGCCTTATAGCGCTCGGCAAGTCGCGCGCCTTCTTCCTCCAGCCAGATCAGCTGCAAAAAGAACCTATGCGAGGCCAATGAGTAATAGTACATGCCAATGCTGTAAAGAACGGCAAGTAACGTGATAAATACCCAGTCTTGTCCCATCGTCCAGGGCATTAGTAAAACAGTCAGATGCCAGCTAGTAGCTAAAAACCGGTGGAAAACGCTAATGACAGGAGATTGGTGAGTGGCGTTGCCAGCAACCATGGCCATGATTGTAGTAGCGTAAACGAGTTTGAATTCGACCGGTGTAATGTTGCGTACTATGGGGAGGAGTGAGGCGATGATAAGCCCATGCACAATAACTAGTGCGTGGATACGTGGAAGCCATCGCTTTAACATGGCTTCATCGGATAGCGTTTCTCTGTCCAACTTGTAATAGTGATGAAAACCTAGCGAGGCTAGAAATAGAAGCCAATCCAGGGCAGACCAGATGAGCACATTGTAATCATTGCTATATTGCCGGTAGTAAAAACAAAAAATGATAGTAATGACCGGCATGGCAATCAGACCAAAGCGTAGCCTGGAATAAGCCATCTCCAGCAGCCGCATCTGCCCGGCAATACTTATATCGTCAATGGTGAGGTGACTGAAATCTTTTGGTCCGGATTGAGTCATCAGCTGCTCACCAATTTCCTGCCACGTAATTTGGTAATAGCCTCTATGCGATTGTGCACATCCAATCGCTCAAGAATGCCGCTGACATGTTCTTTAACCGTTTGCTCAGAAACACCAAGAGCTTGCGCAATGCGCTTGTTAGGCAGGCCTTGCGTGATCATTGCCAATATCTCGCCTTGTCGAGCAGTAAGGCCCAACTCCGCAGCCGTGATGGTCAGTTCTTTTACTGCATGAGGAAATGTTGTTTTTTTAAACCAAGGTTGATTGTTCAATAAGGTCATCACCGCTTGCACAAAAATCTCCGGCGGCTCTTGTTTGTTAATGAAGCCGTGTGCCCCAGCAGCTTGCACTTCACTTTGTATAGTCAAGTTGTCATCGGCGCTCATAACAAGTACCGGGGTAGACGGATGCTCAGTTTTTAACCGATCCAGTAGAGCTAGGGCTGCACCATCAGATAGCCAGAAATCCAGCACGATCATCGCAGGAGGATCAGCGCTACTCATCACTATCCAAAAATCAGCAGTGCTGGATATAGCATGCACATAGGTAAAACTGCAATGCGACTTTAAGAAATCAGCGATTCCCCGCGCTACCAGTGGGTGATCGTCTATTACAACTGCAGTTTTGGTGGTATCCACTTCAATTTTCATATGATTTTTATTCTGTAAGAATATATCAAAGTGCAGTCCTGCAATGCACCCTACCAAGGTAGGGTTCTCTGCGTGGATACATTCTTACATAATTCGGCCATCATAAATCAAATGAGGGATAACATGAGTTCATTCAGTAAAAAATACAGCCAATTGGTTGGCAGCGCATTGTTGGCACTTGTGTTTACCTTGCCAAGTTATGCAACGGTAGTAACTTTTGAGGATATTGATCCGGCCAGTCTGGTTGATGGGTATGGTGGAATTTCTGGCTGGAATGCCGCTGGGAGTATACAGTCTGGCACAGGTGAAGGTGTAGGAGACTACTTGTTTTATGGCATGGATGGTGAGATTCGTTTCGACAATGCGCCAGTGATATTCCAGGGAACCTATTACAAAGCGTATGCGACTGACCCAGATGCACCGCCAATTACAGGTATTGAACTGTTTTATCATGGCACCCTTGTGCATAGCCTGCTGGACCCGCGCGCGCCTTTGGGCTTGTTGTGGGTTGCTTCTGGCTATACCGGTCTGGTGGATAAAATATTCTTTAGGGGTGGAGGCGAAGGCTTTGCAATTGATAACCTGACCTACACGCAAGCGCCTTCCCAAGTGCCAACGCCAGGTGCAATACCATTATTTTTGTCTGGAGCAGGTTTGATAGCTGCAGCTAAAAAACGCCGTAAAAACACTCAAAATAACTAAATTATTAAATGGAAAAAAGATGAATAAAAATGGGATATTACTGTTGGTTTCTTTGACGGTTGCTGTGTCTGGCTGTGCATTGGTGCAAACAAACAAAGTTTCTGATGATGTTTTAGCTCAGAGAACAGGGTTTGCACTTGGTCTAGATAAAAATGAATTCAGTATTTCAAACAGGCAAGAACCTAATAAAAGCTCAGAAGTTTATTATTTGGTTACCACCAAATCAGGCAAAAAGTTTAACTGTTACGTGGCCGCAGGATTCACGTCTATCGTAACACCCGATTCGGATGCTTCTGATGCTGTGTGTAGCGAAATAGGCAAGTCGACTGGCGCTTCTGATGGAAAAGGCACTACATGCAATGCTTTGCTCAAAAAAGCTGGGAAATGCTAAGCAAATATAACGCTGAAAAGTGATGGAGGTAAGCATGAAACAACCAGCTTTTTTTCTTATGACGATGTTGTGGACTCAGGTAGTACATGCGGATTTAGCCGGTGATTTGCGTCAGCTACGTAACACGATCTCGGAAACCGCAAAAACCGGCAAAGAGTTAAACAGCCTCACCGGTGGTGGAGAGGCACCCGAGCAGAGTGTAGCAAAAAGCAACGCAGCTGCATCTGGGATCAATGAAGGCGATATTCTGGTAGGCAAGATTGGCAATATCAAGTTATTCAAGGAGCCGTCTAAAAAAGCTGATAGCGCGGGTAGTTTAACTAAATCGGATGAGATGATTTACACGGGCACAGAAGCGAATGGATTTTATTCTGTGGCAACCGCCAATAAAGGTGAGGGATGGGTGGAAAAGATATTGGTGAAGAGGCGATAGTTAGCCTGAAAGACTTATTAGTAGTTCACTCTGTAAAAAATACGTGGCTTGGCTGAGAATATATTGCAGAATGACGATAACCATATCTATGTTAAGACAGTCTCTGCAATCCGGCCTGCTGAAACTTTGCACTATCGGCTTGCTTACGGGGTGTGCTTCCACGACAACGCAGCTTACACCCTCACCTCAGCTGCCTGTTTGTCAGCACTCCGCGACTGCGATGGTGCTATGGGCGACGGATTGGCGGGCGAACCAGAAAGATGTCCCTGCAAGGGAAGCCGCAGCTTCGGACGGTATCACGCAGTTCTTTGCCCAATCCGGTTGCTTTGCCTCCGTGCAGGTTCAGCACGCCACCCAGCCATTGCCAGCCGGTGTTGAGACGACTGTCACCGGCGCCGATGCGCTTTACGATAGGCTGTTGGTGTTGACGGTGCGCGAGTTAGGCCCCATTCTCAAAATAGGGTCATCTGTAGCGCTGGTGGAAGGCGGCACAGAGGTGGTGCTGGATGTTGCGGAATACAAGCTGCCTGATTCGACAGCGAGCGGTTCGATGCCAAGAAAGTTTTCGATACATTGGCAGCACGGCGGGCCGGGCGTGGTGAAAGGGGTTGCCAGCTTGCCGCAAGATATGCAGGCCGCACTGACAGCAGGCCTGCAGCCCGGTCGTTGAGAACGGCCTAGATTCCCCCGAACGCTTTAATGCGGTTCGCCGCTTCTAGGCATTCTGCTGGTGTGGCCACCAGCGCCATGCGGATGAAGTTTTTGCCGGGGTTGATGCAATGCGCCTCGCGGGCGAGGAAGCTGCCGGGCAGTACGGTGATATTCAAATCGCGGTAGAGTTTGATCGCCAAATCGGTATCGCTTTCTGCACTTCTCGCCCACAGGTAGAATGCCGCATCGGGCAATTTTACATCCAGCTTTTGTTGCAGAATCGGCGTGACTGCCGCGAATTTTTCCGCATACAGTTTCCGGTTTTCTACCACATGTGCGTCGTCGTTCCACGCGGCCACGCTGGCGGCTTGCACGGCAGGGTTCATCGCGCAGCCATGATAGGTGCGGTACAGCGCGAATTTTTCGATGATAGCTTCGTCACCGGCAACAAATCCGGAACGCATGCCCGGCACATTGGAGCGCTTGGAGAGCGAGCTGAACACGACCAGATTGGCATGGCTGCGACCCAATAGGGATGCGGCTTGCAGGGCACCTAGCGGCGGATTTTTTTCATCAAAATAGATTTCGGAATAGCACTCATCCGAGGCGATGACGAAACCATGTTGCTCTGCCAGTTCAAACAGGTTTTTCCATTGCTCCAGCGACATCACTTTGCCGGACGGGTTGCCGGGGCTGCACACGTAAACCAGCTGCGTGCGGTTCAGCACATCTTCGGGTACGCTACTGAAGTCCATTGCATAGTCATTCTCCGGCAATGTATTCAAAAAGTAGGGCGTAGCACCGGCCAGAAACGCCGCGCCTTCATAAATCTGGTAGAACGGGTTGGGCGAGATCACGATGGGGCTGAGTTTTCCGTGGTCGATTATCACTTGGGCGAATGCAAATAAGGCCTCGCGGCTGCCGTTGACGGGTAAAATTGCTTTTTCGGGGTTGGGTGCAGCAATCAGGTAGCGGCGTGCGATCCAATTGGCGATGGCTTGCCGCAGCTCCAGGCTGCCTACGGTTGTGGGATAATTGGCTAATCCGCCCAGACTGTTGCTGAGGGCGTCTTTAATCAATTGCGGTGTCGCGTGCTTGGGTTCGCCAATCGACAGGTTGATCGGGCTGAAATCCGGATGGGGCGTAATGCCTGCGAACAAATCGCGCAGGCGCTGAAATGGATAAGGTTGAAGTTTATGCAGATTGGGATTCATAAGGGCATATTATAGTGGTCGGGGCGCAGAATAAAAACCTTTTTGCTGTATTTGGCCTGCTTTATGGCGCCTTGTGCTGGGGCTTGATCTGGTATCCATATCGCCTGATGGATGCGGCGGGTGTTTCTGGCGTGGCCTCCAGCTTTTATACCTATGCTATCGCCTTGTTGATAGGTGCTGTGCTGTTTTGCAAGCGCTGGAACCGCGCACACCTGCTGCCTGGAAGCGTTGTCTGGCTTGCCTTGGTGGCGGGCTGGACCAACCTGAGCTACGTGATGGCCGTGATTAACGGCGAAGTGATGCGCGTGATGCTGCTGTTTTACCTTTCGCCACTCTGGACGCTGTTGCTGGCGCGCTTTTGGCTGAAGGAGCCGATACATAAAGGCGGCTTGCTGACGATCGCCATTTCGCTGCTGGGTGCGTTTGTCATGTTGCACGATTTTTCCCGCGCCGGCTGGCAATGGCCGTTGCCGCAAACCTCCGCCGAATGGCTGGCTTTAAGCTCCGGCGTGGGTTTTTCTCTCACCAACGTCATCACGCGAAAATCGGCGCATTTGAGTATTGCGGCCAAATCCATGGTGGTGTGGGCGGGTGTCACCTGCCTGGCTATGCTGATGTTGCCGTTTGCTGGCAAACCCTTTCCCGCGCCTGATCATTTTGTGGTGAAGGATTGGGGTTTGATGACACTGATCGCATTGCTGCTGCTGACTGCGACGCTGTTTGTGCAATATGGGGTTACGCAAATCGCAGCGGTACGCGCCTCTGTACTATTCTTGTTTGAGCTGGTGGTGGCCGCCGTTGCCTCATATTATCTGGCGCACGAGATGATGAGCTGGAATGAATGGCTGGGCGGCGCGCTGATTGTGGCGGCGGCCATTATGGCCGCCTTATTGCCGCATTAGCGTTGCTTTAGAAGGTCGGTACCTCGCCGGTGCCGCCCTGTGCGGCGAAGCGGATTTTTAGCGACAAGTCGTTACGCGAATCGGCATAAGACAATGCGTTGTCCTCATCGATCTTGCCGTTGGCAAACAGGCGGAATAGTGACTGGTCGAAAGTGTTCATGCCAATGTCATTATTGTCGGCCATGATTTCCTTGATCTCGCCCAGTTTCTGTTTCTGGATCAGTTCGGCGATATAAGGCGTATTGATCATTACCTCACATGCGACAACGCGCTTTTGCACCTTGCCGGGAATCAAGCGCTGGGAAATGATTCCTACCAGGTTCATGGATAGACCGAGCAATAGGCCGTGCTTGGCTTCGGGCGGGAAGAAGGACACAATGCGTTCTAGCGCTTGGTTGGCGTTGTTGGCGTGTAGCGTGGCCAGGCACAAATGGCCGGTTTCGGCGTAGGCCAACGCCTGTTTCATGCCTTCCATATCACGTACCTCACCGATCAGGATCACATCCGGCGCCTGGCGCATGGCGTTTTTCAAGGCGTTTTCAAAACTCAGCGTATCAATGCCGACTTCGCGCTGATCCACTACAGATTTTTTGTGCTGGTAGACAAATTCGATCGGGTCTTCAATAGTCACGATGTGGCCGTGTTCGTTGGCATTTCGGTAATCGATCATTGAAGCTAGCGTTGTGGATTTCCCCGAGCCGGTTGCTCCCACCACCAAAACCAAGCCGCGCTTGCGCATAATGATTTCGTTCAAAATTGGCGGCAGCCCCAGCACCTCAATTTCAGGGATGTCGGTTTTAATATGGCGAATCACCAAGCCGACTTCACCGCGCTGGCGGAACACGTTGACACGAAAGCGGCCCAAGCCGGATTGGCTGATGGCGAAATTGCATTCCAACGTCGATTCAAACTCCTTGGTCTGTGCCGGGCTCATGATGGCGTAGGCAATTTCTTTGATCATACCTGGTGCCATCACCTGCGCGTTGATAGGGATGGTTTCGCCTTCGATTTCCATGTGGATAGCTGCGCCGGTGCTGAAAAAGAGGTCGGAGCCGCCTTTTTCGACCATGAATTTAAGTATGGGGGAAATATCAATCGCAGCCATTATGTATCCTTGTTCTGATTTCGCAAAACTGTATCACAAGCAAGCCATAAAGTGGCTATTCTTGCATGATACGCCGATATTCCACTTCTAACTGGCGGACAAACGCTTCCGGCTTGTAAAGATCGGATGATTGTATCTGTAAAGCCAGTTTTTCCTTCACCTTACGCAATTGCAAAGGATACGTCGCTAATTCTATGGCGTATTGTGCGTAACTTTCTAGCGTATCGGTGATGAGTTCGTGTAGCCCCATTTGGCGCAGCAGGCTGGCAGCCACGCGCGCCGGGAAGGTGTCGCCTTTGCAGGTGACGATGGGCAAGCCCATGTAGAGCGCATCGCTGGCGGTGGTGTGGGCGTTGTAGGGCAGGGTGTCCAGAAACAAATCCGCATGCGCGTGGCGGCTAAGGTGCGCGTCTATATTGGCTCTGGGGGCGAATATCAGCCGCGCGGCATCCACTCCGGCGGCTTGGGCTGCGGCTTGCAGGTTGGTGCGCGCCCAGCGGTTGCAATCCATCAGCCACAGCACGCTTTTGGGCACGCTTTTCAGCAATTGCATCCATGTGGCAAACACGTCGGGAGTGATTTTGAATGTCTGGTTAAAGCTGCAGAACACGAAGGAATCTTCCGGCAAGCCATGTGCGGCGCGGCTTTCGGCCTTGGCCACAGGGCGGGCGCGGTTGTTGGGCTGGTAGCAGGGCAGGCGGATGATTTTCTCCGCGTAGTGTTTTTCTTCTTCCTGTGCAATCAATACATCATCGGCAATCAGGTAATCGAACAGTGGTTTACCTTGGCACATGCCCATGCTGCCGGGGTAGCCCAGCCAGTTGATGTGCGCTTTGGCCGGGCGGTGTGCGGCAATCATGCTGCGGCTGTTTTGCGTGAATCCGGTCAAATCCACCAAAATATCCACGCACTTATCGGCCATTTTTTGCGCGGCTTGCGCGTCGCTCATCTGCGAAATATCTACCCAATCATCCACGGCTTGCTTGAATGCGGCCTCTGCCGCGCTGCCATCTGGCCAGTTGGCAACATAGGCGCTGACGGTGAAATGCGCGCGATCGTGCACCGCCAGCAAATCGGTCACCAGGTAAGCTAGCGGGTGCTGGCGAAAATCGGCGGATAGGTAAGCCACGTGAATGCGTTTTTGGGCATGCTCTGGAAGCCGCATGGATACTGGCTCGCAGGCCGATGCAAAATGCGCGTTCCACTGGTTGGCGCATTGCAATTGCTCGGCTGCGGTAGTGCCAGGCATGGCCAGAAAGGCAAATGGCGAGACGTGTGCGGATGTGTTTTTTACTGCGTCACGCAGCGTGGCGATTTGCGCATCCAGCCCGCGCCAATCGCAAATGTGCTGCTTCTGGTGGATCAAATGCGCCAGCGCATGATGCAAATCCGGCTTTAATTTTAGCGCCGTTTCGTAGGCGGCAATCGCCTCATCCAGCCGACCTAATTCACGTAGTACGTTGCCCAGGTTGTTGTGCGTGTCCGCGTCGCTTGGGTCTAGCTTAAGCGCGGTTTGGTAGCTGCGCAAAGCGGTTTCGCTTTCGCCCAGCTCGCGCTGCGCATTGCCCAGGTTGTACCAATAGGCGGCGTTCTGCGGGTTAAGCCGCGTCGCCTCGGCGTGGCAAGTGGCGGCAGCCTTAAAATCGCCCAGCGCGTGTGCGGCATTGCCTTGCGCGGAAAGCGCGTAGCATAAGGCTTCCTGCGCATGGCTGGCGCGCGCATCGCGCTGCTGTTGCAGGCGCGTAAATACATTGCGGAAATGGCTTGCCGCCTGCGCAAACTGGCCGGTTTCCACGCATAAATTGCCGCATGCGATTTGCAGCTCGATATGATCCGGCACCGCCGCCAGCACTTGTTGGTACAGCGCCAGCGCCTCGGCTGGGTTGCCCGCGTTTTGGGCGGCTTGGGCAAGTTGCAGGGTTTGGTTCAGGTCGTTTGCCATGCCGAGATTTTATCCGTAAATGTGCGCGGCCAAGTGCTTTAAGCCTAAATTGCGCATGGTAAAACGGTTAGGCTGCAAGCGGCTAAACAAGGGGCTTGCGGGCGTATTGCCGCTTATCGTGTCTGCCAGCCAATCCGCGCACAAAGGCGCGGTAATCATGCCTTTGGAGCCATGCCCGATATTCACGTGCAGGCCGTGCAGCCAAGGCAGGGTGTCGGGCTTGGCGTAAGGACGCGGCGGCTTGGCTTGCAGCGCGGCCAAATCCAGCATTGTCCCAAGCAAAGGCAAATAATCCTCTGTAGCGCAACGCCAGCCCACGCGACCCTGCTGCGGGTTCACAGTTAACGATTCCGGCAAATCGGCACTGATTTGGCGCAAGCCGCGTAAGGTGGCGGCGGTATCCTGCGCGGTGCAATCCGGTGTCATGTCGTGGTTGGCGTAAGTCGTGCCCAGCGTGTGCAATCCATTGATAGCCGGGCTGATGAAATGCTGCGCGCAGACGACCGCGCGGATATGTTGGCTGGCCGCTGTGGGCGGGGCGAAATTGATTTGGCCGCGCACTGGGGTTAAATGCGGCGTAAGCGCTGGCAGCAGCGTGGCCGCATCAAACGCATTGCACAAAATCACATGCTGCGCGGCAAAAGTCTGCGTCGCGCCATGCACGCGCCAGCCGCTTTCGGTTTGCTCAATGCGCAGGGCGGCGGTGTCGGTAAGGGCGCGTATATTGGGCTGCGCAAGCAGCGTTTTGCACCAACCGTGCGGCTTTACCCAGCCGCCATCCGGCAGATACAAACCGCCGTGCGCAATTGGTATGCCCGCAATCTGGCTGGCTTCCTCGGCGCCTACAAAGCGGGCGGCAAAAGGCAACTCCTGAAAATAAGGCTGCTGCGCCATGGTGTTGTGCTGGGTTTGGCTTTTGGCATCGAAAGCCAGTTGCAATTGGCCGCAACGGGCGTGAAAACGGCCTTCTGCATCCAGCGCTTGCAGTAAATCCAGCGTGTGGCGAAATGCCGCTATCCCCAGCAAACACGCGGCATCCGGCTTGGCGGAGAGCTTGGGGTAGAGCATGGCCACCGGGTTGCCGGAACCGGCTTGCGCGACATCCGGCTGGCGCTCGATAAGTGTGACGGATATGCCGCGCTTGGCTAATGCGTGCGCCGTGCTGCACCCGGCAATGCCGCCACCGATGACGATGGCTGTGGTCATAATTTCTGAACTCATGCCAGCCCTTTGAACACGCCGCAAGTCATCTCGCGCTTTCTGCCAAAGCCCGACACCTTGCGCACCTCAAAACCGGCAGCTTGCAAGCCGCGCCGCACCTGACCTGCACTGGTGAAAGTGGCCAGAGTTGTGCTTTCCGGTTTGGAAAGACGCGCCATCTGCGCGAATAGCTGCGTGGTCCACATATCCGGGTTTTTGGCGGGCGCAAAGCCGTCCAGCAGCCAGGCCTCGGCTTTTTCTGTGAGTTGCGGCAGCGTATCCAGCGCATCGCCAATCCAGAGTTGCAACGTGATTTGTGGCGTGATTTGCCAAGTGTTTTCGCCCATTTTTAGCTGTGCATAATGCGGCAGGAATTGCTGCTGCAATTCTGCAAACATTGGCCAGCAAGCGCATGCTTGCTGCATGTCGGCAATGGCCAAAGGGAATTTTTCCATGCTGATGTAGGTAAGGCGCGCGTCGGCTGGCGCGAGTCGCTGCCATTGTTCCGCCACTGCAAAGAAATTCAAACCGGTGCCAAAGCCGGTCTCAATTATCGTCATGCCCTGCGAGGCTTGCTGGAAGCGGATTTCCAGCCGATTACCTTTTATAAATACATGCTCGGTCTCCTGCAGGCCATTGTCGCTGGAGAAATAAATGTCACCAAAGGCTGGTGCGTAGGGCAAGCTGTCTTTCGATTCCCCTTTTTTCCATTCTATGGTGGCGAATTGCATAGGGCGATGTTAAAAGCGTGAAAATGCTTAGATTAACATACGCAGGATGCGCATTGGCAAGCGGGATGGAATCGCATACCATGAAAACTCTGTGGAGATATAAAGCCGATGAAAAAACATTATCTGAAATTTTTGGGTGTGGTGGTGTTGCTGGCGGGTTGCGGCCAGGGTGTCAAGCAGGTACAAAACCAGGATTGGCCGAGCTACGGTAAAAATTACGCCGGGCAACGCTTTGCCGAGGTCGCGCAGATTAACACGACTAACGTGCAGCAATTGGGGCGCGCATGGAAATTCAATTCCGGCGTGGTGGGTAGCTTTCAGGCCACGCCCATTGTGGTGGGCGGGGTGATGTATGTCTCGCTGCCGTTTAATCATGTGGTTGCGCTGAATGCGGCGACCGGGCAGGAGATTTGGCGCTATCAGCATGACAGGCGCAAAGATTGGGCGATGTGCTGCGGTCCGGCCAATCGCGGCGTGGCGGTGAGCGGCGGCAAAGTGTTTATTGGCACGGTAGATGCGCGCCTGATTGCGCTGGATGCCGCGAGCGGCAAGAAACTGTGGGATATTGACGTGGTGGAAGCGGCCGTGAGCACAGAAGGCCAAGACACGCTGAACAAGGACGACCCGAATTCCGCACGCAAAGTCACCGGCGGCACAGGCATCGGCATTGCAATGGCGCCCGTGGTGTACAAGGGTAAAGTTATTGTCGGTATCACCGGTGTGGGCTATGGCTTGCATATCGACAACCCGCGCGCCGATGCGCCGCTGGGCGCGGTAATCGGCGTAACTGGGCGCTATGGCCGCCCGGGTTTTCTGGCAGCTTTCGATACCAATAGCGGCAAGCGCGTCTGGCAGTTCGATACGATTCCGCCCACCGGCTGGGAAGGCAACTTTACGGAAAAAGTAGACGGTGAAATCAAGCTAAATCGTGACATTGGCAGCGAAAAAGCTAGCCTCAGCCAATATCCCGATGCAGCGCGCTTCGGCGGCGGTTCGGCCTGGAGCACACCGGTGATCGACACCGCGACCGACACCCTGTATTTCGGCACGGGTAATCCATCGCCGCAGATGAACGATATTTCGCGCCCCGGCGACAATCTATACACGGTTTCGCTGGTCGCGCTGGATGCCAACACCGGCCAGCGCAAATGGCATTATCAGCAGGTACCGCATGATTTGTGGGGCTATGATTTGGCCAGCCCGCCGGTACTGTTTGATTATGTCGCGGATGGCAAAAAGATTCATGCCGTAGGTCAGGCCAGCAAGACCGGCTGGTTTTATATTCATGACCGTGCCACGGGCAAGCTACTGAAGAAATCCCAACCTTTCGTGCCACAGCAGAATATGTTTGCCAAGGCCACGTTTGAAGGCACGGTGGTGTATCCGGGCATTTTGGGCGGCTCCAACTGGTCGCCTGTCAGTGTGGATGAAGCGCAACAGCGCGTGTTCGTGTCGGGCATCCATGCACCAATCAAATATACCTTGCATGAAACGCCCGCCAAGAACGGCCAGCCTGCGATACGCTACGCGGCCAGCGAGCCGACCAATGACGCGCGCTGGGGGCTGCTCTCTGCAATTGACCTGAAAACCGGCGCAATCGCCTGGCAGAACAAGCTGCCGCAACCTTTGGTGGGCGGCGTGCTGGCAACTTCGGGCGGCTTGCTGTTTGTGGGTGAGGGCGGTGGCAATTTCAACGCCTACAACAGCCAGACAGGCGAGCTGCTATGGCAGGATAAATCCGACTTTGGCGTGAACGCGCCACCAATCTCCTACATCATCAACGGCACGCAGTATATTGCGGTAGTGAGCGGTGGCAACTCAATCTTCGGCTATAAGCAGGGCGACGCGGTGTTGGTGTACAAGCTTTTTGATAAACCTTAAT
This sequence comes from Methylophilus sp., assembly GCA_044228125.1. Lineage (GTDB taxonomy): Bacteria > Pseudomonadota > Gammaproteobacteria > Burkholderiales > Methylophilaceae > Methylophilus. Next base: position 54,006 of record JBGAVM010000004.1, on the reverse strand, counting down.
CCGCATCCTTGACGCGTATGCTGGCCGCCAAGCCCACCAAATGCGATACCACGATAGTGATGTACATCAGCGCGGTGAACATCTGAATGGCGCTCAGAGCACGCGCTGGTTTGGATAGCGGGATAATATCGCCGATACCCGTGCCGGATTGTATCGAGAAGCTCATGAACAGCAGCTCCATCCAGCTGCGCGGTGCTTCCGGGTTGACTGCTCCGCCGATGCTACCGGGATAAAACTGCTGGCAAACCGAATAGGCCAAGGCAAAACCCCACACCAGCAGTGTAAAGGTTGCGGCGGCTGCATAAAGCTCGTCGCGCGTCACAATGTCATCGCGGAACATATGCATTACCAAACTCAAAGCAGCATAAAAATACAGCAGGCTTTCAAAAGTCTGCGCCCAAACCAGCCAGCCGGAAAATTGCGGTAGATTGCTCAGCAACGTGAGGAAAATGGCTAGCCCAGCCAATGAGAAGCCGATCCAGTTGAGTGCTGGGCTGCGGTACACTACCCACACCGCCAGCAAAGGCACGGCCAGCCCAAAGCACTGGAACACGATGTGACTTAGTGTGGAATCGGTCATCGTGCCGTAAAACAGCACGCTCGCAAGCTGCACCGCCAGCAGGCATGCATAGGGGTAACGTTTGGCAAAAGAAATGAGGGCTTGCATGTGCGGCTCGCGATTGTGATGGATAGCTTAACTTTAATCGGCAAACAACCGCTTTGCAAGTAGAAAGGTGCAATTTTCATTGCATCAATCATTGCCCTGAAAGCCGCATCCTGATTGGCTTGCAGGGCATATGTTTTGACAATGAATGCGCGCGCGTATACGAAGCGATGTTTTGCACGCAGATTGTTGTATGATGCGAGCATCATGACATTACAGACGATTCAGCCACCATCGCGCAAACAGGCCCCAGCACAAGGTTTTGCGTTGTTCAATCTCGGTTTCAGGCCGTTCTTTCTGGGCGGTGCGCTGTTCGCCACCGTTTCCATTCTGTTGTGGATGCACCGTTTTTTTACGGGCGGCATGCAGGTTTCGCTGTATGTGACGCCCAGCCAATGGCATGCGCACGAGATGTTCTATGGTTATGTGCTGGCCATCATCGCGGGCTTTTTGCTCACGGCGGTGCGCAACTGGACGAACGTGCAAACCGCGCACGGCAAGGCGCTGGCTGCCTTGTTCAGCTTGTGGGGAGCAGCGCGGCTGTGCATGGCTTTGCCCGATGCGTACTGGCCACTGGCGGCTTGGCTGGATGTGCTGTTCAGCCTTGGATTGGTGATGGCCGTTTCATTGCCCATTGTCAAAGCCAGGCAGTGGCGGCAAATTGCAGTGGTTTCCAAAGTGTTGCTTCTGGGGGCGGGTAATGTGTTGTTTTATTTGGGTGTTTTTGGCGTGGTGGCCAATGGCGTGGCGATTTCCCAAACCTTAGCTTTGCTGTTGATTCTGAGCCTGATTCTGGTCATCGGGCGGCGCGTCATCCCGTTTTTCATCGAGCGTGGCTTGGGTTTGATTACGCCGCTCACGCAGTATAAATGGCTGGACATCAGCATTATGGTGCTGTTCCTGATATGGCTGGCGGATGAACTGGTGCTGCATAGCAGCACAATCTCGCAGTGGACATGTTTTGCCTTGTTCGCGCTTAATGGCTTCCGGCTGGCGAATTGGCATCATCGTGGCATCTGGAGAGTGCCTTTGCTGTGGAGCCTTTATCTGGCCATCTGGTGCATCAATGCGGGCTTTTTGCTGTATGGGCTGCGGGATATGCTCGCTATCACCGTCACCTTGCCGCTGCATGTCTTTACCATCGGCGGCATTGGGTTGATCACAGTCGCGATGATGGCGCGCGTCAGTTTGGGGCATACCGGGCGCAATATCCATCAGCCACCCAAGTGGATGACGGCGGCTTTTGTATTGCTGCTGGCGGGCATGGCGTTTCGCGCCATCATGCCGATGTTGAGCGTATCGCTGTACAAATACGGGCTGATGCTCGGTGCGACGTGCTGGGTGCTCGGCTTTGGCATTTTTGTGTTCAATTACGCGCCCATGTTGGTTAAACCCAGAATAGACGGTCAACCGGGCTAGAAACTGTTTGATTTAACTCACTTTCTCGGCTATAATCTCGCGCTTTTCAACCTTGCTGCACCGCATCGCATAGCGGGTAGCTGTTAAACCACAAGGAGACTACATGCGACATTACGAAATCGTATTCATTGTGCATCCTGATCAAAGCGAGCAAGTGCCCGCGATGATTGAGCGTTACCGCACACAAATCACCGGCAACGGCGGGGCGATTCATCGCCTGGAAGACTGGGGTCGCCGCCAATTGGCTTATCCAATCCAGAAAGTACACAAAGCACACTACGTTTGCATGAACATCGAGTGTAACCAGGAAACTTTGGACGAGCTGGAACATGGCTTCAAATTCAACGATGCAGTGTTGCGTCATCTGACCATGGCGACCAAAACCGCAGTGACAGCGCCTAGCCCGATGATGAAAGAGGAGAAATCCAAATCCATGATGAGCGAGGCGCCTGCTGCTGCGCCAGCCGGGGCAACTGCTGAATAAAGTTGCGTTAAGCGGCGTGGTCGTGGCGCTGGAGCCGATACGACACACACCGGCAGGAATCCCGCTGTTAAGCCTGATGCTGAAGCATGTTTCCGAAGTGATGGAAGCTGACATGAAGCGCAGGACAGAATGTGAAGTGAACGCGGTAGTGATGGGCGAGTTGGCAAATAGCCCGTTATCCATAGGCGATCACATACAAGCAGGTGGATTTTTAGCCAGCCGCAGCGCAAAAAGCACTCAGTTGATTTTGCATATACAGAATTTAAAAATATTGAAGGAGTTTTAACATGGCAAGAGATATGTACAAACGCCGCCGTTACTGCCGTTTTAGCGCAGAGGGCATCAAAGAAGTTGATTACAAAGATGTGGATTTGCTCAAGGACTTTTTGAGCGAGAATTTTAAAATCATTCCGGCACGTATGACTGGCACCAAAGCCAAATATCAGCGTCAATTGACTGCTGCTGTAAAACGTGCGCGTTACCTGGCATTGTTGCCATACACTGACAAACACCCAGGTTAATTAAAGGGTTAGGAGAACACACATGCAAGTAATTTTATTGGAAAAAGTGGCTAACCTGGGCGCGCTGGGCGACATCGTTAAGGTAAAGGATGGTTTTGGCCGTAACTTCTTGATTCCGCAAGGTAAGGCGAAACGCGCGACCGAGGCCAACAAGGCTGAGTTTGCAGCACGCCGCGCCGAACTGGAAAAACAACAAGCGGATATTTTGGCAGTTGCAAAAGCCCGCGGCGAAAAACTGGCTGGTTTTGTGCTGACTGTAGCGCAAAAAGCTGGCGTGGATGGCCGTCTGTTTGGTTCCGTGACCAATCACGACATCGCTGAAGGTTTGGTGGCTGCAGGCCATCAGGTAGCCAAATCCGAAGTGCGCATGCCTACTGGCCCGCTAAAAGCGATTGGCGAATATCCAGTCAGCATCGCGTTGCATCACGACGTGGTGGTGGATATTACTGTGACCGTCACAGCAGAAGCATAATTCTATTTGATACAAAAAAGGGCTGCTTCGGCAGCCTTTTTAGTTTTTAGAGATCTTTTTTACAACGGTACGCGCTTTCTCCCAGGCCTGTTGTATAAGGACGCCGCCAATGATACTAATAGCTACCTGCAAAGCCGGGTGAAAATCCAATCCCAGTTTAATGAATGCATTTTTGATGGGGTAGTGAGTCAGATAAATCATAAGGGACGCGGCTGCGATAAAATACATTGGCTTGTAGAAAATTACAGGGATTCTAATTCTTGGTAGCAGGATAATCATTAATGCCCCCATCGTCAGCATGTAGTCTATTTTGCCTTCAATGATGAAGGGAAGCAGTAAGGCAAGCACAGTCGGCGCAAGTTTTTTTTGCTCCACAAGAAAGAAATAAGCGAACCATCCATAGATAAATATCCATAACTTTTGTTGCGGTACCATGTTATGTAGATGATCTGTATTCCATATTTGCTGCATAATTAAGGCAAATATGCAGCTTACGGCTAGCATGAAAATGCTGAATGCTTTAGCGTATCCCCCTGCGGCTGCATGCCGTATTCTCTGGAAGGAGAATATGATGGTCAGCATAATAAGTATTTGGATCAATACGTCTATGAACCATCTGCTAGTATCTGCTGTAATGAGATTGTCGCAGAAAAGCAGTAAAGGCCAATAAAGATTTTCACGATATGCCACATGAGTTAAGTTGATAATTGAGGCGGGAATGGCGATAGCTATAATGGTTGAGATGATGGGTTTTACACTATTCCGTATAGCAATTGTTTTGAGCTGATATTTGGCGAAGGTGAAGCCGGCTACTATGAATAGAGCGGAAGTTGCACCATGTATCATTAGATTAAAAAAGTGTGTTATGACGACGCTGCAGATTGATAGAGCTCTAACTAACACCGTGCTGTCAATATCGACCCATCCATTGGATTCCCGGACTAGAGTCGCCAGTTCAGCAACCGGTTTGCTTTCCCATTCGTCTGGAATATGACCTAATATCTTTTCAAGTGCTAGCGCTGCCTGAATGTGGGATAAAGAGTCTCCTCCCAAATCAATAAAAGAATGGTTCTTGCCAACTTCTATATTACCTAAAGTTTTTCCCCAAGCCAGTGCAATTTCATGCTCTATTTCAGTTTCTGGCAATTCATAGGAGTTAGTTTTTTTTATATGGCTTGATGAGCTTGGTGGTGGAAGCTTTTTACGGTCTATCTTTCCATTTGGTAGTAATGGTAATGATTCAATCAATATGATATGGCTGGGAATCATGTAACTGGGCAACTTGTTGGATAGTATCGAATATAACGAGTTGATGGTGATATTTTTACCGGACTTTTTCACTATATATGTTACTAATTGTCTTTCATGACTTTTATCACTGTCGTTGCTGGGTCTTGTGGCGATTGTGATGGCATATTCAATTTCAGGTGAAAGATTGAGGACCGCTTGATTGACTTCGTTGAGTTCTACGCGGTAACCGCGGATTTTGACCTGATCATCTTGCCTGCCAAGCAAGATGATCAGGCGATCCGCGTTGTAATAACCGTAATCGCCGGTCAGATAGATATGCGTGTCCTGATCGTTGGAAAAAATATCATTCAGAAAATTGGCCGGCTTATCAAGCGGTTGCAGATAACCTTCGGACAAGTATTTCGAGCGGATGGCTAGTTGGCCTTGCTGGTAGAGGCCTACGGGATGCAACTCTTCATCCAGCAGCAGGGTCTGCGTATCTGCAACGGCCTTGCCAATGGGGATTTTGCGGTCAATATGGTCGTAATCAATGCTGTGGTAAGCCACGGCCTGAGGGGTTTCGGTGGTACCGTAGAAATTAACTAGACGGGCGTGGGGCGCGAACTGTTGAATATTCTGGATGTGCGATTTATGCAGCATATCCCCGCCGGTGAAAATGTACCTTAGCTCGTAAAGTGGTGGGTTGTCCGCTAGTCCGGCATGTATGATCTTGCTCATCGGTGGGGTGAGGTGCGCCACGGTCGCCTTGCTTGCGGCCAACCAGCCAAAGAGTTTGGTCGGTTCGTAAATCGTTGCGCGGTCGGGAATTAGGATGCATGCCCCGATGCTAAGTGGTGTGAATATATCCCGCAGCACGGGGTCGTGACTGACTCCGGAGATGAGCGTGAAGCGATCGCTCTGGCTAAAGGAAAAATGGCTGCTTTGCCATGCGACAAAATGGCTTAAAGGGGAATGTGTTACTGCAACGCATTTAGGAATACCTGTAGTGCCGGAGGTGAATAAATGATAGGCAGTACTATCAGGATTGCCAGCCAATGGCGCGCTTCTGGCTCCAACTTCGTCAATGCTAGCGAATATTGAAGCATTCGCATTGATTTGCTCGCCCAATTGTATGTGCTTACCGGGAGAAATGGATAACGCTTCGATATCGACATCGCTTGTACAAGCAATGGTGCAATCTGGTCGGATGATGTCAAGCAGAATATCAAGCCGCTCCTGTGGATATGCAGCGTCCAGTACGGCGAAACTTGCCCCCATGCGCGATGCGGCAATCATGGCGGAAACCATGGCTGCACATCGGTGGGTGATAATGGCCACCTTGCTCCCGATCGTGAGCCCTTGATTTTTGAGCAAGCCGGCAAGTTTTGCGCTAATCAGGTTAAGTTCGGCATAAGTGCAGGATATGTCCCGGTATTCAATGGCGATTCTGTCTGGAAATTTGGATGCGTTTTGCAAGAAGGCATCCAAGATGTGTGCATGCTGCTTAGCGCGCAGTGACAAGGGCTTGCATGTTGTATCTTCCGAGTTGAGATTGATTTCGCAAATCTTACGCTGAGGGGTTTCCAGGATTTGCGTCAGCACGTTTTTCATCTGCTGTAGAAAAGTTTGCATGCGGTTGTGGTCATGCACGGTCTGCAGGTAATACAGGTTCAGCAGAATCCCGTTGGTTTCTTGCATGCAATGCAGATTCAAGTCGAATCCTGAGCTCCACTGCACGCCCCAAGGGTAGGCAGAAATGTCCAGGTCATCCAGTACAAGCATGGTTTCGATCGGGTACCAGTTGATGGCATATTTGGCGTGGATGCCAGTTTCCTTCGTGATGTAATGATAGGGAAAGCGTTGATGTTGGGTGCAAGTGCGTGCATCCTGTCTGATTCGCTGAATGAGCTCAACGACAGGTGTGTATTTTTGTATTTTCTGACGTAGCAAAAGTGCGCAAGAAAACAACCCGAACATATGCTTGCCGTCAGGGATGCCTTGCCTGCCTGCGCTTTGGAACGAAGTGCAAATGTCCTGCTCGCCTGTATGCCGGGAAAGTACAATCAAGTAACACGCATAAACAATGTTGAAGACAGAAACGTTGTTAGTTTGTGCCAGTATCTGCATTTTTGATACCAAGCTGGTGTCAAGAAGAAGGCTGGTTTTATTGTCTTTAAAATCATGGGAGATTTCGCTGTAGTCCGTAGGGATGCTAGCATACGCTGCGTCAGCCAGATATTGCTTCCAGAACGCCGTTAGAGTTTGCTTTTCTTCTTCGGCAAGCTGCCCAAGGCGATGCTGAGAGAGTACAGCGAGGTAATCCGGACTAGGAATCGGCTGATAGTGAGCATCTTTCCAGCAGGCATTTAATTCATCCACGAAAAATTGCAGAGACACGCCGTCTGCAATCACGTGGTGCACAGAATAAGTGAATATGTGCTGCTTAGGGCCGGTGCATATAAGCTGAAATTTGTATAACGGCTGACCGAATAAGCTATTTTCGGCATAAAAATAGGAAGCGATGTGCGCGTGGATTTCTTCGTGACTAACGTTTGGTAGTTCCACGTAATCTATCGTGACCTGCTCCGGCTCATGTACACGTTGCGTGACATGCTCTAAGGTGTGCAGATGAAGCCGGATGCGCAATGTTGCATGTGCATCGATGATTCTTTGAAGACAGGATTGTAGCCGCTGTATGTCAAGGGGGCCTTCTATCAGGCGGCTTTTAGGTAAAGCATAGCTGTGTTTGCTGCCCAGCTCGGCAAATATATAACGTTCCTGATTCGGCGAGACGCTGACGGAGTTTAACATTATAGATTTGATTTTCTTGTGGGGATGTAAATGCTATACAGCAGAATATTGTGATGGCTAAAGCCAATCAATAGCCCAGAAGGGTACATGAGCTAATGAATATAAGTGCTTTGATTGTGATTATGCGCTGCAACTGGGTATAATCTTTTGATGGCTGATGAACAACTTGATACCCTGAAACTTCCCCCGCATTCCATCGAGGCCGAGCAATCGGTGCTGGGTGGCTTGCTGCTGGAGAATGAGGCGCTGGATAAGATTGCGGATATTCTGAATCCGCAGGATTTCTATCAGTTCGATCATAAGCTAATCTACGAACATATCTCCAAGTTAATCGAGAAGAATCGCCCGGCAGATATTGTTACAGTGGCAGAATCGCTCGAGAGTAGCAATGAATTATCGCAGATCGGCGGCGTGGCATACCTAGGTGCGTTGGCACAAAATACGCCAACCGCGGCGAATATACGCCGATATGCAGAGATTGTCCGCGAACGTGCGATTATGCGCAAACTGGTGACAGTGGGCAGTGATATTGCCGAAAGTGCTTATCAGCCCAATGGCCGCGATGCACAACAATTGCTGGATGAGGCCGAGGCCAAGATTTTCCAGATTGCGGAGGGGGGCAAACGCAGCAGTCAGGGTTTTCAGGATATTCAAACCTTGCTGCCACAAGTGGCCGAGCGCATCGACATGTTGTTCTCACGCGATAACCAGTCCGATGTGACAGGCATCCCTAGCGGTTTTTCTGATCTGGATTCGATGACCTCCGGCTTGCAGCCTGGCGACTTGATCATTGTTGCGGGCCGGCCTTCCATGGGTAAGACAGCGTTTTCACTGAATATCGCTGAAAATGTCGCACTGGATACCAAGCTTCCGGTGGCGGTGTTTTCCATGGAGATGGCTTCTACACAGCTTGCCATGCGTATGATCGGCTCGGTAGGCCGTCTGGACCAGCACAAGATGCGTACCGGGCGGCTGGAAGACGATGACTGGGAAAAGCTGACCACCGCGCTGGGCAAGCTGAACGAAGCACCTATATTTATCGATGAGGGTGCAGGCCTGAGCAGTTTCGATGTGCGCGCCCGCGCGCGCCGTTTGCATCGTCAGGCCGGTAAGCTGGGTTTGGTCGTGGTGGACTACTTGCAGTTGATGGCAGCACCGGCGGGCAAGCAGGGCGAGAACCGTGCGACCGAGATTTCCGAAATTTCACGTTCGTTAAAAGCACTGGCTAAAGAGCTGGATTGTCCTGTAATCGCGCTTTCTCAGTTGAACCGTAGCGTGGAGCAGCGCCCGGACAAACGTCCGGTGATGAGCGATTTGCGTGAGTCCGGCGCGATTGAGCAGGATGCTGACTTGATTCTGTTTATCTACCGAGACGAGGTGTATAACCCGGACAGCCCGGACAAAGGCACGGCGGAAATCATCATCGGCAAGCAGCGTAACGGTCCGATTGGCAGGGTGCGGCTGACATTCATTGGCGCCAATACGCGCTTCGAAAACTACGCCAATGCCGGATACATGGCTGACGAGTACTAATGAGACCGATTCAGGCGACCATTTCGCACAGTGCGCTTGCGCATAATCTATCTGTTGCCAAGCAGCACGCACCTAAATCAAAAATCATGGCGGTGGTCAAGGCCAATGCCTACGGGCACGGCTTGATAGACGCGGCGCACGGCCTGAATGCGGCGGATGGTTTTGCCGTGCTGCGACTGAGTGAGGCGATAGACCTGCGCGAAGCGGGGTTCGGCCAAACGATTTTGCTGCTGGAAGGTGTGTTCGCAGCGCAAGAGCTTTTGATCGCCGCCAGCTTTGGCGTGGATTTGGTGGTGCATTGCGTGCCACAAATCGAGATGCTGGAGCGCGCCAGTCTTGCGCATCCTGTTGCCGTTCACCTGAAGATGAATAGTGGCATGAACCGCTTGGGTATCCCTGCAAGCCAATACACAAGCGCCTTCCAGCGGCTTCATTCCTGTAAGAATGTGCGCGGGATTACGCTAATGACACATTTTGCCACGGCAGATGAAAGCGCGGGTGTAGCCGCGCAACTGGCGACATTCCAAGCGGCGACCAAAGATTTGAAACAGCCGGTTTCACTGGCCAATTCCGCCGCTATTTTGCGCTACCCGCAAACCCATGCCGATTGGGTGCGTCCGGGTATTATGCTGTACGGCGCCATGCCTGTGAGCGGTACGCTAGCGGCTGGTTTCGGGTTAAAACCCGTGATGCAATTCACCAGCGAAATCATAGCTGTGCAGGAAATAAACCCGGGCGAAAGCGTGGGCTACGGCAACCGTTTCACCGCTACCAGGCCAACGCGCGTCGGCATCGTCGCTTGCGGCTATGCGGATGGCTATCCACGGCATGCGCCGAATGCAACGCCTATTGCCGTTGCCGGAAAACTCACCCAAACCATCGGCCGCGTCTCCATGGATATGCTCTACTGTGATTTGACTGATGTGCCAGAAGCTAATATCGGCGCGCCTGTCGAGCTATGGGGCAATCAAGTGCCGGTGGATGCGGTGGCTGAAAAAGCGGGCACTGTGGGCTACGAGCTGCTGTGTGCGGTGTCGCCGCGTGTACCGATGCAGGCGGTGGATTGATGTGCCTTAAGAAAAATTGTGACGAGCAAATGCAGATGCTAGAAGCCGCAGAGCGAAGCGCGAGACATAACTGTGCTGTTAGACGAGTGCTGAGCGAGCACGCGACAACGCAGATGCGTTGCGCAGTGGATTTTACGAGACGCATGGATGGCTAAGGCAAAAACAGCCTACACCTGCACCGAATGCGGTGCTAGCGAGCCGAAATGGCAAGGCCAGTGCCCAAGTTGCGGCGCGTGGAACACGCTGGTGGAAACCGTGGCCGAAACGGCGAGCGTGAACCGCTATGCCAGCAAGTTCGAGGGTTTGGCCGCAAGCGGGCAGCTGCAAAAGCTGAACACGGTGCAGGCGGCGGATGTGTCGCGCCAGCCCACCGGAATTGCCGAGTTTGATCGCGTGCTAGGCGGCGGTTTGGTGGAGGGCGGGGTGGTGCTAATCGGCGGCGATCCCGGTATCGGAAAATCCACTTTGCTGTTGCAGACGCTGTGCCATTTGGGCAAAGACAGTACGGCGATTTACGTGAGCGGCGAGGAATCGCCGCAGCAAATCGCCTTGCGTGCCAAGCGCCTTGGTTTGGATGCCAGCGAGATTCAATTGCTGGCGGAAATCAACCTGGAGAAAATCCTAGCGACGCTGCAAAGCCACAAACCCAAGATTGCGGTGATCGATTCGATTCAGACCGTGTATTCCGAGCTGCTGCAATCCGCGCCCGGCTCGGTGGCGCAGGTGCGCGAGTGTTCTGCACAATTAACACGGCTGGCCAAGCAATTGGGTATCACCGTGATTCTGGTCGGCCATGTCACCAAAGAAGGCGCGCTGGCCGGGCCGCGTGTGCTGGAGCATATCGTCGATACCGTGCTGTATTTCGAAGGCGACCAGAATTCTTCATTTCGCCTCATTCGCGCGTTCAAAAACCGCTTTGGCGCGGTGAACGAACTGGGCGTGTTTGCGATGACGGAGAAGGGCTTGCGCGAGGTGAGTAATCCATCCGCGCTATTCCTGTCGCATCACGAACAACAGGTGCCGGGCAGCTGCATCACGGTCACCATGGAGGGTACGCGTCCATTGCTGATTGAGGTTCAGGCGCTGGTGGATCAAGCGCATGCGCCTAGCCCGAAAAGATTGTGTGTTGGGCTGGAACAAAACCGCCTCGCCATGTTGCTGGCGGTGCTGCATCGCCACGCAGGCGTTGCGTGTTTCGATCAGGATGTGTTCATTAACGCCGTCGGTGGCGTGAAAATCAGCGAGCCCGCAGTGGATTTGGCCGTGTTGTTATCCATTTTTTCTTCATTTAAAAACAAAGCATTAGAAAACAAAATTATTGTATTTGGTGAAGTTGGGTTGGCCGGAGAGGTGCGCCCGGTGCAGGGCGGCCAGGTGCGCCTGAAAGAAGCCGAAAAACTGGGCTTTACCAAGGCGATTATCCCCAAGGCCAATGCGCCAAAAGGCAAAGTCGGCGCGATGCAAATCATCGCCGTGGAGCGGCTGGAGCAGGCGCTGCAAGTTCTAACGAACCGTTAGGTTCGTTTTCATTGTGTATGGCACTGTCTTGAAAGCCGCATCCAGACTGGCTTCCAGGGCATGTGTTCTTACAATGAATGTGCGCGCGCGTGAAGTGGAATTTGTTCGGCACACGCAATACCATTGCGTACGGCGCCTTCAATCGTGGCAGGGTAACCATTTTCGATATAGTCACCGGTCAGGAACAGGCCGGGCAAAGACGTATGGCCTGCAGGCCTCGCCAAACCTGGCTTGCAGGCAAATGTGGCGAACTTTTCCGTGATTACTTTATGCCAATGTAGCTTGCCCAAATTGGGGAAAGCCAGCTGCAGTTCCGCAAACACTTTTTCAGCCCGCGCGTCATTGGGCATGTCGGCTGCCGTATTGTCCGCGCTGATGACAACGGCCAGCAGGCCTTTCTGACCGCACATCTGTCCGCGATCCAGCACCCATTGCGATACGCTGTTGACCAGGCCGGTCATGGGGCGCGGCAATTGCAGGCCTTCACCGAATTGCAGGTACACCGTGGTGATGGGTTGATAGTCGAAATCCGGTAACGTGTTTGCGATTTCGCCCGGCAGCTCGATATGCCTGAGCTGATGCGGTCCGCAGGCAATAATAACGTGACTGAAGGCGTACGTTTGTGTGTCGGTGGAAACGTTTAATCCGGATTCAGACTGCTCGATGCGCTTGACGCTTTGCCGGATGAATTTAGCCCCTTGCCCGGATAGCCAGCCTGCAAGCGGATGAGCGAGCAGAGCGCTTAAGTTGGCGCGCGGCAACAGCATATCGGAATCACTTTTTTTGCGCGCGAAACTGTCGCGCAATACGTTCAAGAACACCTGCGCGCTGGCCTCCCGCAATGGTGTGTTAAGCGCGGCCAGGCAAAGCGGCTCCCAAATCGTAGCGATGAGTGCTGGTGTTTGTTTGCGTTGAATCAGAAAATCAGTCAGAGACACATCATTTTCAAGCTGAAACCGATGCATCTGTGCCCAAACCATCAGGCGCAAGGCGGCACGCTTGCTGCCAAACGAAAGGCCTTGCGCGGCGAGAAAACCGCCCAGAATATGCAGCGGCGCTGGCAGCCAGCTGCAAGCCTGCAAGGAAATGGCGCGCTGCTGCTTGATGTCTTGCATGTGCAATTGCAGCGGCAGGCGCAGAAAAGCGCGCGCAGTATCCACCCCCGCGGTTTCCAGTAAAGCTAATGTCTCGCGGTAAGCGCCGAGCATGATGTGCTGGCCGTTATCCAGCTTCACGCCTTTATATTCAACGCCGCGTGCACGGCCGCCAAGCTGTTTTGCAGAATCGAAAACAGTGACAGCCATGCCTCTGGAAGCCAGTCTGGATGCGGCTGCCAGGCCTGCCATTCCGGCACCGATGATTGCGACTTCAGGCATATTTGAAGTAAGCTTTGGCGGCCAAAATCAATTTGCGCAGCGGCGGGATGCTGGTTTTGCTGTTGAGTACTTTTTGTGCGCCGTCAGCCTGGATTTCGCGCAGCAGTGTGCGGTAAATGGCGGCCATCATCAGGCCGGGGCGTTGTGTTCTAGTGTCCTCGGCGGGCAGTTCGCGCAAGGCGCGGTCGTAATAGCTTTCTGCGCGCTCAATCTGGAACTCCAGCAGTGTTTTCACCGCATCGGTTTCGCGGCCTTGCAGGATGTCGTCTTCTGTGGCGCCAGCCTTTTTCAGATCGTCCAAAGGTAGGTAGATACGTCCCCGGCGGGCGTCCTCGCCCACATCGCGGATGATGTTGGTGAGCTGGAAGGCGATGCCCAGGTCATGCGCGTATTTGAGGGTTTTGCGATTGGTAAAGCCGAAAATCTGCGCGGAAAGCAGCCCGACCACGCTGGCGACGCGGTAGCAGTAGAGTTGCAGTTGTTTGAAATCCTCGTAACGGTTGAACTTGATGTCCATTTCCATGCCGTCGATGATTTCCAGAAAGTGCTCCTGCGCCAGATGAAATTCCTGCACCACGGGCTGCAGGGCGCGGGTGATGGGGTGCTGCGGCGTGCCTGCGTACAGGGCATTGATTTCGCCTTTCCACCAATCCAGTTTGGCTTGTGCGACCTGATAATCGCTGCATTCGTCCACCACATCGTCCACCTCGCGGCAAAAGGCGTACAGCACAGTCATGGCGTCGCGCCGGGCTTTAGGCAGAAAAATAAAACTACTGGTAAAGCTGGAACCGCTGTGTGCGGCTTTGTCTTGGCAGTATTGCAGCGGGGTCATGCGGGAGCGGGGGATGTTTAGCGTAGCAGGGCTTTGAGCAGGATGACCGGCCAGTCCCAGGCTTTCAGTGTCGGACGGTGCTTAAACACGTCACCGCGCGTGTTTTTAAGCTTGTGCAGGATACGCTCGCCGCCACCGATGATCATGCGCATCTCCAGCCCGATGCGCCCAGGCAGGATATGCTCCAGCGGCTTGCCTTCCTGCAGCAGTTGCTCAGCGCGCTCGATGTTGAATAGCATGAATTCTTCCCAGTGGCGGTTGATATGTTGCGCGGCGATCTGTGCCTCGGTCACGCCAAATTGCTCCATCTCATCCTGGCAAAGATAAATGCGGCTGCGCCGGAGCGGTTTTTCGAAATCTACCGCGACATCCTGATAGAAATTGATGAGCTGCAGGGCTGTGCAGATTTTGTTGGAGTAGATGAGGTTCTCCGGAGTCGCTTTGTCAAATAAGTGAAGCAGGAGGGCGCCGATGGGGTTGGCCGAGCGGCGGCAGTAATCCAGCACCTCGATGAAGTTGGCATAGCGTGTCTTGACGACATCCTGGCTGAACGCGTCCAGCAAATCGTAGAATGGCTGCAAAGGCAATTGATGCTTTTCGATGGTGCTGGCCAGCTCCTTGAAAAAAGGCGAGCGGATGTGCTTTTTCTCTGCGATCAGATCCAACTGGTTGCGGTAGCCCTGCAGCATCGCCAGCCGTTTTTCCGGTTTATGGTTGCCTTCGTCGGCAAAGTCGTCTGCCTGGCGCGCAAAGGTGTAAATCAATGCGATGGGCCCGCGTAAATGGCGTGGTAGCGCGATGGATGCGACCGGAAAGTTTTCATAATGTTCGTGCGCAAGCGTGCTGCTATCCTTGATGACGCGCGATTTGGTTGCTTTGGCGGTGTTCTGGCTTGTTCCCATGCCGGAAGTATGCCATAAAAATGCTATTGTGCGCTTATCGTGCGCAGTTTGCTGCGATACAATGCGGCATCACTATCAAGGACGCAAAATGTTTGGGATTATTGGTGGAACAGGATTAGGGCAACTGGATAACTTCAAGGTGACGCGCCGGCAGATTGTGCGCACGCCTTATGGCGAGGCTTCGCAGCCCTTGGTGTTTGGCGAGCTGGCCGGCGCCGAGGTGGTGTTTTTGGCGCGACATGGTACGGGGCATACCATCCCGCCACATGCGATCAACTATCGCGCGAACGTTTGGGCATTGCATGAGGTGGGGGTGCGCCATTTGCTGGCGATTGCCACCGTCGGCGGTATCGACATGGGTCTTAAGCCTTGCGATGTGGTGTTGCCGCACCAGATTATGGATTACACACATGGCCGTCAGAATACCTATTACGATGGCGTAGAAATGCCGGTGAAGCACATTGATTTTACCGAGCCCTATGATCGCCAATTGCGTGAACTGTGCAAACAGGCGGCCACCAATACGCAGCAGAGCCTGTATGAGGGTGGGGTGTATGCCTGCGTGCAGGGCCCGCGGCTGGAAACTGCCGCAGAGATCAACCGGCTGGAGCGGGACGGCGCAACGATTGTCGGTATGACCGGCATGCCGGAAGCTGCATTGGCGCGCGAGCTGGGCATTCGCTATGCGGCGTTGTGCCCGGTAGCCAATTATGCGGCCGGGCGGGGTGAGAGCAGCCATGGTATCGAATATGAAAAAATGACGCAGCAACTATCCTGCACCATGCAAAAAATCCGCGTACTGATCGAAGAAATCATGCGCTTGCACCAGGCAAGCAGCCACGGGAAATAATGTCAGTCAAACCCGTATTGCGTATGGGAGCCCCGCTGTTGCAGCAGCAGGCGAAACCCGTGCAGCAGTTTGATACGCCGGAGTTGCGCGTACTGATTCAGGATATGCTGGATACGATGCAAGCCATGAACGGCGCGGGCATTGCCGCCCCCCAGATTGGCGTGAGCCAGCAGGTGGTGATGTTTGGTATGGGCAAGAACCCGCGTTATCCGGATGCAGAGCAAGTGCCGTTCACCATTCTTGTCAATCCGCGAATTACGTCACTTAGCGATGAAAAAGAAGATGGCTGGGAAGGCTGCCTTTCCGTGCCCGGCATGCGTGGGTTGGTGCCGCGATACGCCAAAATCCGTTATACGGGGTTCGATGAGAAAGGCCAGCCGATAGACCGCATTGCGGAAGGCTTCCACGCCCGTGTAGTGCAGCACGAATGCGACCACTTGGCTGGTATCCTGTATCCGATGCGCATTGAGGACTTCAGCCAGTTCGGTTTCACTGATGTCTTATTTCCGGATGCAGATATTCAGGACGACTGATTGTCTGCTATAATGCGCGCCTTGCAAAACTGTGTCTGTGTCAGCAGGCGAGTAGATTTAGTGGTAATCCCAGTTCGGAAGAGTGGCAGAGCGGTTTAATGCAACAGTCTTGAAAACTGTCGAGGGTTCACGCCCTCCGTGAGTTCGAATCTCACCTCTTCCGCCAATTACTGAATCGCTTCCACCAGCGATTTTCCTATATGTTTAGTTTAAGCGTAGAAAGTAGAAAGAAATTATGAGTCAAATCAAGATCGATCATAACCCGTCCCAAGAGAAGCTAAAAGAGCTGGGTGTTTCCAGCTGGAACATCTGGGATTGCCCACCATCCAAATTCCCGCTGGACTTCACGATGACAGAAAGCGCCTATGTGCTGGAAGGTGAGTTCCATGTAACTCCGGAAGGTGGTGAGAAGGTTGTAATCAAGGCAGGTGATTTCGTGGTGTTCCCCAAAGGTCTGAAATCGCAGTGGGAAGTGGTTAAGCAGTTGAAAAAACACTACAAACATTCATGATTTTTGCGCTTGATAAAAGCCAGATAATGCCTACAATAAAAGCTCAGTGTATCTGAGCTTTTATTATTTGGGGAGCGTGTGATGAAGATTAAAGTTGAAAAACCGGATGCTGAAAAGCTAAAAGCACTCGGTGTGAGCGATTGGCCTACCTGGAGCAAGGAGGTTTCCACTTTTCCATGGAGCTACAATTCACAGGAGATTGCTTATATTCTGGAAGGCGAGGTGACTGTGACCGACAAGGCGACCGGTGAGGCTGTGACCTTTGGCAAAGGTGATCTGGTAACTTTCCCGGCAGGTTTATCTTGTACTTGGCAGGTAAAGAAAGCCTTGCACAAGCATTATCAATTCAGTTAAGCCAATGAATGTTGGTTTTGCCTTACAAAGCTAGCAAATCCTCAGTCAGGCCGCGTAGCTCTTCAGTCGTCAGCGCGCGGTTTCTAGCGCCAGAAATCACAAAGTGATCTTCGGCTCGGTTACCTAGCGTGTTGATTTTTGCGCTGTGCAGGTCTGCATGGTGCTTCAGGAAAATGCCGGCGATATTGGCTAGCAGCCCCGGCCTGTCGGCGGCAACCATTTCCACCGTCTGGAATGTGGTTCCTGCGACAGATTGAACTTCCACCTGTGTCTGGAAAGGCGTGAACTTCACTTGCCGTTTGACGCGACCCGCAACGCGGGTTTCCAGCGCCTTGGCCTGTATCACCAGCGTGAGCTCTTGCTCGATATATTTCAATAAACCACTATAACTAATCGTTTTAGTTTGTTGATATAAAACAATAAATTGGTCAAGTGCGTAGCCGTTCAATGTGGTGAATATTTTGGCCTGTGCGATGTTGTAGCCCATATTGCCAAAGAAACTACAAATGCGCGCGAACAGGTCTGGCTGATTCTGGGTATAGATCATTACCTGTATGCCATCGCCGTGTGGGCTTAGACGCGCTCGCACAATCGGTGCCTGCGTGTTCAGATGCGGCGTCAACAAGCGACTTTGCCATGCAATCTCATCCGATTGATAACGGGTAAAGTAATCCTCGCCAAACGCCTGCCACAGCGCCTGATAAGACGCCGGCTGCAGGCCAAAGCGTGCGAGCTTTTCGTTTGCTTCGTTGCGGCGTGTCTGCACCAGTTGCGCAAGCGTAGGCATGCTACCGTGCAGGGCTTTTCCGGTTTGCTGGAAGAGGTATTCCAGCAGGTTGGCCTTCCATGCGTTCCACACGGCGGGGCTGGTGCCGCGTATATCCGCCACGGTGAGCAGGTACAAGGCAGTTAGTCGTGTTTCGTTGTGCACAAATTGCGCAAACTGGCGGATCACTTCCGGGTCGCTCAAATCGGATTTCTGCGCGGTCTTGGACATCACCAGATGCGCTTGCACTAGCCAGGCCACCAACTCGGCATCTTCCTTGGCAAGATCGTGCAGGCGGCAAAAGCGTTTTGCGTCCACAGTGCCCAGCTCGGAGTGGTCGCCGCCACGCCCTTTGGCGATGTCGTGGAAAAGGGCGGCCAAATACAGTAAATATGGCTTCTCGAATTGCGCAAACAGCGTGCTGCACAACGGAAACTCATGTTTGAGTTCCGGCTTGGCAAATCGGCGCAGATTGGCCAGCACGTTCAGGATATGCTCGTCCACGGTGTAGACATGGAACAAGTCGTGCTGCATTTGCCCGATGATTTTGCCAAACGCAGGGATATAAGCGCCCAGCATGCCGTAATGGTTCATGCGGCGCAGGCTGTGATGCACGCCGTCGTGCTGCTGCAGGATGTCCAGAAACTGTTTCTGGTAGATAGGATTGTGGCGGTAGGCGCGATTCACCAGCGGCCTGGCGCGTTGCAGTTGCCGCACCAGCGAGGCGCTCATGCCGGTCAGGTCTGGCCGTTGCTGCAGGATAAGGAAGCTTTGCAATATGGCTTCCGGATGTTGTGCGAACAAGTCATCACGCGTCGCGTCCAGCAATTTGTCTTTGGCTACGAAGTAATTGCCAATCGTTTCTGGCCTGCGAGCCGGGGCGAGTCGCTCGGCCAGCGCCTTGAGCAGAACCTCGTTCATCAGGCTGATATATTTGGCGCTGCGGTAAAAGCCCTGCATCAGCGCCTCGCTGGCGCGCCGTTTGGTGTTAGTCAGGTAGCCCAGTTCTGCCGCCAGCTCGTTCTGGAAATCGAACAGCAGCCTGTCTTCGCGCCGGTTGGCCAGAAAATGCAGCCGTATACGCAGTAGCTGCAGCTGGCGCTCATGGCGGCGCAGTGCGGCGTGTTCGGCGGCGGAAATCAGCTGATGATGGTGCAGATCTGCCCAGTTGGCGCCCAGACCCTGGCTTTGCGCCAGCCACAGCATCATCTGCAAGTCACGCAGGCCGCCCGGGCTTTCTTTGATGTTGGGTTCCAGATTGTATTCGGTGTCGTTGAATCTGGCATGCCGTTGGTCCTGCTCGCGTGTCTTGGCTTGCAGAAAGGCTTGCGGGTTGATGTTGTCCTGAATCTGCTGCCGGAACTGCCGGTAACGGCCTGCATCGCCCGTCAGCAAGCGCGCTTCCAGCAGGTTGGTCATCACGGTCACGTCCTGCGTGGCTTCCTGTGTGCATTCGGAGAGTGTCCTGACGCTATGGCCAACATTCAGGCCAATGTCCCACAGCAAGGTTACCAGCGCTTCAATTTTGACGTTGAGTTGCGGTGGTGGGGATTCTGGCGGCAGAATCAGTACATCGATGTCCGAGTGTGGAAACAGCTCGCCACGGCCATAACCGCCCACGGCAATCAAGCAGGTGTCGTTGAAAATATTGGTGTCTTCCCAGACGGCGCGCAGCAGTTTGTCGATAAAGCGGGTGCGCTGCTGCAGGCAACGCCTGGCATTGGGGCGTGTATGGAAATCCGCTTTAAGGGCTTCCTGCGCGGCTTTGAGTTGCGCGCGCCAGTGTTGTGCGGTTTTTAGTGCTTCGGCCATCTAGTTCGGCTGGAATCAAGGCGCCGCAGGCGAGCCGACAGATAACGTCAGCACCTCGTACCCGGTGTCTGTCACCAGCACGGTGTGCTCCCACTGGGCGGATAAGCTGCGGTCTTTGGTGACAATCGTCCAGCCGTCGGGCAATTGCTTGATCTCGCGTTTGCCGGCGTTGATCATTGGCTCAATCGTGAAAATCATGCCTGCCCTTAACGATACGCCAGTACCGGGCTTGCCGTAATGCAGTACCTGCGGCTCGGTGTGGAATTTCTTGCCGATGCCATGCCCGCAAAACTCGCGTACTACGCTGTAGCCGCTGCCTTCGGTAAAGCTTTGGATCGCATGGCCAATGTCGCCCAAGGTCGCACCCGGTTTGACTTGCTGAATGCCTTTCCACATGGCCTGGTAGGTGATGTCGCACAAGCGCTTAGCCTGAATGCTGGTTTCGCCGATCAGGAACATGCGGCTGGTATCGCCGTGATAGCCATCTTTGATGACCGTGATATCCAGGTTGACGATATCGCCATTTTTCAGCACCTTGTCGCCTGGTACGCCGTGGCACACCTGATGGTTAACTGAAGTGCAGATGGATTTGGGGTAGGGGTGGTGACCATCCGGCGCGTAATTCAAAGGCGCGGGAATCGTCTTTTGCACGTTCACCATGTAATCATGACAAAGCTGATCCAGCTTCTCGGTGGTGACACCATGCACGACAAAAGGCGCGATGTAATCCAGCACCTCGCTCGCCAAACGGCCTGCGACGCGCATTTTCTCTATATCTTCTGCGTTGTTGATAGTGATAGCCATGCGCATATTTTAGCATAGCTCAAAGCCACAAAACCTCGCGCGCGTTCATTGCTAAAACACTTGTCCTGCAAGCCAATCTGGATGAGTCTTGCAGACCAATGATTGTGCTAATAAACGAAAGTGCGCTTAATGGTTTGATTTTGTTTGAAATTTGCGCCATGTTTGGCTATAATGCGCGCCTGTCTGAATTTTCAGGCGGATTTTAATCAACGCACCGCCCCGTACAGGGTGTTTCCACGGCTTTCTTAAATAAAGCGTCGAAATATTGAGGGTGAGTGTGAATTTTAACCCTTTACAAAGGAATACACATGTCTGTGACCATGCGTCAAATGCTTGAAGCCGGCGTTCATTTTGGCCATCAAACCCGTTACTGGAACCCAAAAATGGCCGAATACATCTTCGGCGACCGTAACAAGATTCATATCGTTAACTTGGAAAAAACCTTGCCGCTGTTTGAAGAAGCGCAAAAATATGTGCGCACACTGGCAGCCAACAAGGGTCGTATCCTGTTCGTGGGTACAAAACGTCAAGCCCGCGAAATCATGAAAGAAGAAGCCAGCCGCGCTGGTTGTGCTTACGTGAACCACCGTTGGTTGGGCGGCATGCTGACCAACTTCAAAACAGTGAAACAATCCATCAAACGCTTGCAAGATTTCGAAACCATGCTGCAAGATGGCAGCATGGAAAAATTCGGCAAAAAAGAAGCGTTGGGCTACAAGCGCGAAGTGGAAAAGCTACAGCGCTCCATCGGCGGCATCAAGGAAATGGGTGGCTTGCCAGACGCGATCTTCATCATCGACGTTGGTCATGAACATGGTGCTGTGACTGAAGCTGCTAAATTGGGTATCCCGGTGATTGGCGTTGTCGACACCAACAACTCACCAGATGGCATCACTTATGTGATCCCTGGCAATGATGACTCCAGCCGTGCGATCCGCTTGTATGCTCGTGGTATGGCTGACGCTGTGCTGGAAGGCAAAGAGAACGCAATCAACGAAGTGGTGAAAGCCGTTTCCGAAGCTGAAGAGTTCGTTGAAGTAACTGAAGCTGCTGAGTAATCGCAGCCTGCAACAAAGGGGCGAAAGCCCCTTTTGTTATTTTATATTCAAATAGTTAAATTATTTTTTTAAAGTTTTAATTTAAGGAAAGTATCATGGCAGAAATTACCGCAAGCATGGTAAAAGAGTTACGTGAGCGCACCGACGCGCCGATGATGGATTGTAAAAAAGCATTGACCGAAGCTGAAGGTGACATGAGTCGTGCGGAAGAGATCTTGCGTGTGCGTTTTGGTAACAAGGCAAGCAAAGCAGCTGGCCGTGTAGCTGCCGAGGGCAGTGTAGGCATTAATATCAGTGCCGACGGCAAAACCGGCACATTGCTGGAAGTGAACTCCGAAACTGACTTCTGCGCGAAGAACGAAGAATTCGTGAAATTCGTGGGCGAGCTGGCGCAAATCGTCAATACAGCCAATCCAGCTAATATCGAAGCGGTTGCCGGCTTGGCAATGCGCGGTACCACAGCAGAAGACGTGCGTGCACAACTGGTGGGCAAGATCGGTGAGAACATCACCCCACGCCGTTTCGTGCGCGTCAACGCAAAAGGCAAGTTGGCCAGCTACGTGCATGGCAGCAAGATCGGTGTTGTCGTTGACCTGGTGGGTGGTGATGAAGCTCTGGGTAAAGACATCGCGATGCATATCGCAGCGGCCAAACCAAAAGCACTGGATGCCAGCGGCGTGGATGCAGCATTGATCGACGCAGAGCGCCGTGTTGCGATCGAGAAAGCTAAAGAAGCGGGCAAACCTGATGCGATGCTGGAAAAGATCGCTGAAGGTACCGTACAGAAGTTCCTGAAAGAAGTGACTCTGTTAAGCCAACCATTCGTAAAAGACGACAAACAAACTATCGAACAATTACTGAAATCCAAAGGTGCTTCAGTTGCATCCTTCAGCATGTTCACAGTAGGCGAGGGCATTGAGAAGGCTGTAGTGGACTACGCAGCGGAAGTTGCAGCAGCGGCTAAAGTCTAATTATCCGTATTGCCTGAATAAAAGTGGATTCGCGCAAGCGCTTCCACTTTTTTTACGTCCAAAAATAGCCCAGAGTGGCGTGTTTTGTGATTAAATAGCCAAAATTTATTACAGCAAGAGGATTTATGGCGCAACCCGCATTCAAACGTATTCTGTTAAAACTTTCTGGCGAGGCATTGATGGGCGATGATGCCTACGGCATCAATCGCAACACGATCAATGAAATCGTGGCTCAAGTGAAAGAAGTAGCGGATTTGGGTATTGAAATCGGTGTGGTGATTGGCGGCGGTAACATTTTCCGTGGCGTAGCACCCGCGGCTGAGGGCATGGACCGCGCGACAGCAGATTATATGGGTATGTTGGCAACCGTGATGAATGCCTTGGCGCTGCAGGATGCCATGAAACATGCGGGTTTGAATGCCCGTGTACAGAGTGCGCTGAATATCGAAGCTGTGGCAGAACCTTATATCCGTGGCAAAGCTATCCGTTATCTGGAAGAAGGCCGTGTGGTGATCTTTGGCGCCGGTACTGGCAATCCGTTCTTTACCACGGATACTGCTGCTGCGTTGCGTGGCATGGAGATCAATGCCGAAATCGTGCTGAAAGCCACCAAGGTGGATGGCATCTATACCGACGACCCGAAAAAGAACCCTAATGCGACCAGGTATGAGACGGTAGGCTTCGATGAAGCGATTGCCAAAAATCTCAAGGTGATGGACGCGACCGCGCTGACCCTTTGCCGTGACGCACGCATGCCAATCGGTGTGTTCAGCATTTTCAAGCAAGGTGCGTTGAAGCGCGTGGTTATGGGTGAGAACGAAGGTACACGCGTCACCGTGTAAATGATTTGCAGGAGAGAATGAATGATTCAGGATGTAAAAAATACCGCAGACCAGAAGATGCATAAGTCACTGGAAGCACTCAAGAATGATTTGGCTAAAGTCCGCACGGGCCGCGCCCACACAGGCTTGCTAGACCATGTGATGGTGGAATATTACGGCAGCATGGTAGCGATCAATCAGGTGGCCAACGTCAATCTGGCCGATGCGCGCACTTTGAGTGTGCAGCCATATGAGAAGAATATGGCCGCCAAGGTGGAAAAAGCGATCCGTGACAGCGATTTGGGTTTGAATCCGGCCAGCAGTGGCGATGTGATTCGCGTGCCAATGCCGATGTTGACCGAAGAGCGCCGCCGTGACCTGACCAAGGTCGTGCGCAATGAGGGCGAGAATGCCAAGGTGGCGATTCGCAACGTGCGCCGTGATGCTAATGATGCACTGAAAAAACTGGTGAAAGATAAAGAGATCAGCGAAGACGACGAGCGCCGCGCACAAGACGAGATCCAGAAAATGACCGATAAGGCGGTAGCAGAGGTCGACAAGCTGTTGCAGCAAAAAGAAGCCGATTTGATGGCCGTTTAGGTCATTCCAGATTATGGGTTTATTCTCCAGTTCTACGCAAACCATCCCCGAGACACCGCAGATTCCCGAGCATATTGCCGTGATTATGGACGGCAATGGCCGATGGGCGCGCAAGCGCTTCCTGCCGCGCGTGGCGGGACACAAGCGTGGCGTGGAGACGGTGCGCGAACTGGTTAAGCTGTGTGCGCAGAAAAATGTCAGATTCCTGACTTTGTTCGCTTTCAGCAGCGAGAACTGGCGCCGCCCGGAGGAAGAAGTCAGTTTCCTGATGGGTTTGTTCATGGACGCGCTCAAGCGCGAAGTGGTCAAGCTGCACGATAATAATATTCGTCTGAAATTGATTGGCGATTGCAGCCGTTTCCATCCGGACCTGATTGCACAAATCGAGGCGTCGGAGAAACTCACGGCCAACAACACTGGGCTCACGCTCACTATTGCAGCCAATTACGGCGGTCGCTGGGATATTCTGCAAGCGGTTAACAAACTGCAAAAGCATGCCCTGGAAGCCAAGCAGGGTGCGGCTTCCGGCGGCATCACCGAAGAGGATCTGGCCGCGCATTTATCCATGTCCTATGCGCCTGAGCCGGATTTGTTCATCCGTACCGGTGGTGAGAAACGTATCAGCAACTTTTTGCTGTGGCAGTTGGCCTATACCGAATTTTATTTCACCGATACCTTATGGCCGGACTTTGATGCAAAGGCATTTGAGGTTGCCATTCAGTCCTATCAACAGCGCGAGCGCCGTTTTGGCCGCACCAGTGAGCAATTGACTACCAAATAACCATGCCTGTCACCAGAATCATCACCGCCGCTTGTCTGCTTGCCGTATTTATTCCCGCACTGTTTCTGGCGCCTGCCCAGTTGTGGGCTTTTGGTATGTTATTGGTGGCGCTGCTGGCTTTTGATGAATGGAATGTGCTGCTGGGGTGGCATGGTAAACGGGCTTTTCTGCTGGCATTGCTGGCAGCGGTAGCCGGCTTGTGTGCGATTTATGCCATGGAAACGCGGGGGTTCCACTGGTTTTTCTTCCAATCCATACCGGTATTTTTCGTCGCTAGCCTGTTCTGGCTGCTAATGGCGCCAGTTTGCCTGGCAAACCGCTATTTGCCGGAGAACCGGACGCTGATGAGTTTGCTTGGCTTTGTGCTGATTGGCGCGCTCTGGCTGGCAATCGTATGCGCACAAGGGGCGGACCCCTGGTTGTTACTGGCCTTGCTGGGTACGGTGTGGATTGCCGACACCTGCGCTTATGTGGCAGGCAGAAACTTTGGCAAACATAAGCTGGCCCCTGCCATCAGTCCCGGCAAAACCTGGGAGGGTGTGGCAGGCGCGCTTGTGGGGGTAACGATTTTTGCCGTGATACTCAAGCATGTGTTTGCGGTGGATAGCTGGCTGCTGTTCCCGGCATTATGGTTATTAACTGCCGTCAGTATCGTCGGCGATTTGTTTGAGTCGTTGTTGAAGCGCCGCGCTGATGTCAAGGACAGCGGCAACTTGTTGCCAGGGCACGGCGGCGTGCTGGATAGGCTAGACGCCTTGATTCCAGCTATCCCGCTCGCGCTAGTCCTTATTTATAGCTACAACTTGCTGCAGGTGGGTTGATGCAGCAAGTCACCATCCTTGGCAGCACCGGCACCATTGGTCAGCAAACGCTGGATGTGATTGCCCGCCATCCGGACAGGTACCGGGTATTTGCTCTGGCGGCCAATAATAAGGTGGAATTGATGCTGCAGCAGTGTCTGGAAACACGTCCCCAATATGTGGTGTTGCTGGATAAGCAGGCTGCGGAGCGCCTTGCGGATCAGCTCAAGGCACATCGTATGGATACGCAAGTGCTGCATGGTGTATCTGCACTGGAGCAAATTGCCAGCGACGCAGAAGTGCATATCGTGATGGCTGCGATTGTCGGCGCCGCCGGCCTGCGTCCGGCCATGGCAGCGGCGCATGCAGGAAAGAAAATTCTACTGGCCAACAAGGAAACGCTGGTGATGGCGGGTAATCTGTTTATGCAGGCAGTGGCCGATGGTGGCGCGACATTGCTGCCTATCGACAGCGAGCATAATGCCATTTTTCAGGTAATGCCGCCAGAACCCGCATCCAAGCTGGCGCTCAGCGGTGTGCACAAAATCATACTCACCGCATCCGGCGGGCCGTTCCGAAGGCTGAGCAAGGTCGAATTGGCCGAAGTGACGCCGGAGCGGGCATTGAAGCATCCAAACTGGGTGATGGGTGCCAAGATCACGATAGACTCCGCCACGCTGATGAACAAAGGGCTGGAGGTCATTGAGGCGCACTGGCTATTCAATGCAAGCCCGACACAGATCGAGGTGGTCGTGCACCCGCAAAGTGTTATTCACTCCATGGTGGAATATGTGGATGGCAGCGTGCTGGCGCAACTGGGTAACCCGGATATGCGCACACCGATAGCCTATGCGCTGGGTTATCCGGAACGCATCGAATCCGGCGTGGCTAGCCTGAACTTGCTGGAGATAGCGAAACTTGAATTCGAGGCGCCGGATGTTAGCCGTTTCCCTTGTCTCCAGCTTGCTTATGATGCGCTTGCCAGTGAGGGGACCGCACCAGCGGTGTTGAATGCTGTGAACGAAATCGCGGTTGCTGCGTTCTTAAGGCATGAGATTGGTTTTATGGACATCCCTGCCATGATTGCAGATGCTCTTTCATCTATTCCCGCTGTGCCGGTGACTTCGTTGGAACAATTAATTGCATCGGACGGCGAGGCGAGGCTGTTCGCGCAAGACTGGATTCGTGACAGACACACCGCCGGTAAGGTGTTGCAATGCTGACTTTGGTCGCATTTATTGTCACCATTGGTGTTCTGGTGACAGTGCATGAATATGGCCACTTTCAAGTGGCGCGCTGGTGTGGTGTGCGCGTATTGAAGTTTTCCGTCGGTTTTGGCAAACCGCTCTGGCAACGGAAAATCGGCCGGGATCAGACGGAATTCATACTGGCGGCTATCCCCTTGGGTGGCTACGTCAAAATGCTGGATGAAAACGAACTTAAAGCCGACCAGGAAAATGGGGCTGGAATAGTTGTTTATTCGGAAAGCGAGCGCCAGCGTGCCTTTAACCGGCAAGCTGTCTGGAAACGCATGCTGATTGTGGTGGCTGGTCCGCTTGCCAACTTGTTGCTGGCTGTGATGCTATATTGGCTTTTGTTCGTACAAGGTACTACTGGCGTCAAACCGTTGATAGGCGAGGTGGCCCCCGGAAGTTTGGCAGAAAAGGCGCAATTGACGCAAGGGGAACAGATTCTGAGTGTTGCCGGTGAGCCGGTCAGAACCTGGAGCGAAGCCCGCTGGATTTTGCTGGAGAAGTCACTGGACGGTGCGCCGATCAAGATTGAGACTTTGATTCACCAGCACGAGCATCATGTGCATGAGCTGTCATTTGACGGTCTGAATGAAGATTCTGAGGCAGATATTCTGACCAGGCTTGGATTGCAGATGCTCCAGCCCAAGATTGCTCCGGTTATTGGACAGGTGCTGGCCGACAGTCCTGCGGAGAAAGCGGGTTTGCTGGAAGGAGATAGGCTATTGAGTGTTGATGGTATCACGGTGGAATATTGGCATGAAGTTGTGCCGGTTTTCCAGAGTCAACCGGGCAAGACAATGTTGGTTGAAGTGTTGAGGGGCGAGGAAAAACGGCGATTAAAAATCACGCCTGAAGCGACGAATGAAGGTGAAAAGGTGGTCGGGAAAATCGGCGCAGCGGTCAAGACGGACATGGATGTGTTCGAGGGTCAACTGGTAAAAACCGACTTTGGTCCTATGCAAGGACTGAAGGCAGCAGTCAAAAAGACCTGGGATACCTCTATTTTCAGCCTCAAGATGCTCAAATATATGCTAACAGGAAAAATGTCTCTGCAAGGAATTAGCGGTCCGGTCACTATCGCAAATTATGCAGGCGAGAGTGCGCAATTGGGCGTGAATGTGTTTTTGAGCTTTCTGGCTTTGGTGAGTATCAGCATCGGCGTACTCAACCTTTTGCCAATACCAGTGTTGGATGGCGGGCATTTGTTGTATCATATGGCGGAAATTATAAAAGGCTCACCCGTTTCCGAGGCAACGATGTTGCTGGGACAGAAAATAGGGATGGGACTATTGGGGACCATGATGATGATCGCGATATTCAACGATCTCAATCGATTATTTACAGGTTAAACGATTTGTTCAAACCACGCATTTTATCCGCTCTAATTATTGCTATATTCAGCCAGTCGGCATGGGCACTCGAACCCTTTGTGATTAAAGATATTCGCGTCGAGGGCTTGCAGCGTACTGAGCCGGGTACGGTATTCAACTATCTTCCCGTGCAAGTGGGCGACGTAATGAGTGACGAGAAAGCTACGCAGGCCATTAAGTCGCTCTACAACACCGGCTTTTTCAAGGACGTACGTGTTGAGGCAGAGAATGATGTGCTGGTGGTAACGGTACAGGAACGCTCTTCTATTGCGCAGATTGATTTCAGCGGCAACAAATCTTTCCCATCTGATAAGATGAAGGAAGGACTTAAGCAGATTGGTATCGCCGAAGGTCAGATCTTGGATAAATCCGTACTGGAGCGTGCCGAGCAGGAGATTAAGCGGCAGTATTTGTCGCAAGGTAAATATAGCGCCACGGTGAAAGCGGTGACTAGTCCACTGGAACGCAATCGAGTGGCAGTGCGCTTCGAGATTGAGGAAGGTAAAGTTGCCAAGATTCGCGACATCAATATCGTTGGCAACAAGGCTTTCAGTACGGAAGACCTACGTGCAGAATTTCTGCTGACTACCCCGAATTGGATGAGCTGGTGGAGCAAGGATGATCAGTACTCTAAGCAAAAACTGACCGCTGATCTCGAAACCCTGAAGTCGTTCTATATGAATCAGGGTTATCTGGAGTTCTCAATTGACTCGACCCAAGTGTCTATTTCCCCGGACAAAGAAGATATCTTTATCACGATCAATGTGACTGAAGGCGAAAAGTATACTATCAGCAGCCTTAAACTCGCAGGCGAACTGCAGGTGCCTGAGTCGGAATTGACGTCTTTGATCAAGATTCAGAAGGGTGACGTATTTAACCGGCAGCTTATTACAGAATCGAGCAAGGCTATAGGTGATAGGCTTGCTAACGAAGGTTACGCATTTTCGAATGTCAATGCGATTCCGGAAATCAACAAGGAAGAACATACTGCCGCATTTACGTTTTTTGTCGATCCTGGCAGGCGTGTGTATGTCCGCCGCATCAACCTGACCGGGAATACTCGCACACGTGATTCTGTCTTGCGGCGTGAGATGCGTCAGTTGGAATCTGCATGGTATGCTGGGGACAAAATTGACCGCTCCAAAGTACGCTTAAATCGCCTGCAGTATTTTGAAACCGTAGATGTGGAAACTCCCGCTGTACCTGGCACTACCGACCAGGTAGATGTGAATATCAATGTGGTAGAAAAATCTACCGGCAGTATCCAGTTTGGTGCTGGCTTATCCAGTAGCGACGGTGTTGTGTTTGGCGTTACAGTCAACCAGCAAAACTTCCTGGGCACAGGGAACAGGGTCAGCGCGCAGGTTAACACCAGCAAGGTAAATACAGTTTATTCCTTGTCTTACACAGACCCTTATTTCACACCGGATGGCGTCAGTCGCGGCTTTGATGTGTACCGCAGAGATGTGGACACAGACTCGTTAAGTATTGGTACATACAATAGCTCCTCTTATGGGGCTGGCGTCAGATTTGGTTTGCCTCTGTCTGAAACAGATTTTCTGTCCGCAGGCATGACGCTCGACTTGACCAAAATTGACTTGTCTAGCCAAAGCCCTAAACAGTACCTGGATTTTTGTGGCAACACAAAAGGCTGTAGCAGTGACTCCTTGCAGTTGGCTGCATCCTGGTCCCATGATACGCGCGATAACACCTTGTTTACCAATAAGGGCGTAATACAGCGCTTGAGCGCGGAAGTTTCCGTGCCCGTGCTGGATTTGCGCTACTATAAAGTAGAATACAAACACGCCTGGTTTAAAGACCTTACTCCTAACTTGACGTTTATGCTGAACGGAGAGCTAGGTTACGCAGACAGTTATGGTAGCGAAAAATATCCATTCTTCAAGAACTTTTATGCAGGTGGCGTGAACTCTGTACGTGGCTACGACAACGGCGCAATCGGCCCGCGTGATATTGACCCCAATACCGGGCAGGACTTTGCGGTGGGTGGTACACGAAAAGTGATTGGTAACGCCGAGCTATTTATGCCTATTCCGTTTATCAAGAATTCATCCCAATTCAGACTGAGTGCGTTCATGGATGGGGGGGCGGTATATGCGGATAAAGAAAGAATCGATTTGGGAGAATTGCGCTATAGCGCGGGGGTAGGCGTAAGCTGGTTCTCCCCATTCGGGCCGCTAAAATTAGTGCTGGCTAAAGCGTTGAATG
The DNA here is from genome assembly GCA_044228125.1 of Methylophilus sp. Classification (GTDB taxonomy): domain Bacteria; phylum Pseudomonadota; class Gammaproteobacteria; order Burkholderiales; family Methylophilaceae; genus Methylophilus. The sequence goes on along the minus strand of JBGAVM010000004.1, from coordinate 23,667 downwards.
CCAAGGATGGTGATAAAACACAGACCTTGCAATTCCAGCTGGGTCAGCAATTCTAGCAAAAGCCGCGCAACGAATTTGATGGATTTATTTTAGGAGACACGAATTGAGTCACCGTATAGTTAAAAGATTATGTTTGATAGCGCTGCTTCTAGCCAGCACGTGCCTGAATGCTGCAGAGCTTAAAGTTGGCTATGTGCAGGTGGATAAGATATTGCAAGAAGCACCACAAACTGCTGAAAGCAGCAAAAAACTCGAGAAAGAGTTTGGGCCGCGTTCGCAGGAACTCGACCGTATGCAAAAACAGATACGGGACTTGGAGTCTTCGCTGGATAAAGACGGGGTTACGATGTCGGAAACGGACAGGCGCAACAAAGAGCGTGACGTATCCAACCTGAAAATCGAGTTTCAGCGGAAACAGCGTGAACTGCGCGAAGATATCAATATTCGCAAGAACGAAGAGCTAGGTGCACTGCAAGATCGCATCAATAAGGCGGTGCAGACGGTTTCTGAGGCCGAAGGCTACGACTTAGTGGTCTATAGTGGTGTTGCTTACGCAAGCAAAAAAATCGATATTACCGACAAAGTGCTCAAGTCATTGGGCAAAAAATAGTGAGGATGCGTGCGGATGACACGTTCCTTCACGCTTCAACAAATAGCCGCGCAGCTTGGTGGAGAGGTTAGCGGAGATTCGCAGCTGGTAATTACACGCGTTGCATCGCTAGCGCATGCGCAAAGTGGAGCAATCGGGTTTTTTTCTGATGCCAAATACCTTTCTCAGTTACAAAGCACTGCAGCAAGCGCGGTGATTCTCAAACCTGAACATTTATCACTCAGTTCATTACCCGCAATCGTCACGGAAAATCCCTACGCTTACTTTGCCAAGGTGTCGGCCTTGTTTAATCCTGCAGCCGATTATGAGCAAGGGGTTCACCCTTCAGCAGTTGTGCACGCCAGTGTAATCGTGCCAGCCAGTTGTAGCATTGCTGCAAATGTCGTCATTGGTGCTGATGTTATGCTGAGCGAGAATGTATGCATTGGCGCGGGAAGCGTATTGGGGCGTGGTGTGACTGTTGGTGCGGATACCCGCCTGGAAGGCAATGTGACATTACAGCACAATTGCGCTGTTGGTGCACGCTGTCACGTATTCTCTGGTGCTGTTATAGGCTGTGATGGCTTTGGCTACGCGCCGGAAAAAGATGGCTGGGTCAAAATTCCACACGTCGGCCGCGTCATCATTGGCGACGATGTGGACGTGGGCGCAAACACTACGATAGACCGCGGCGCGTTGGATGACACGATAATAGAAAGTGGTGTCAAGCTGGATAACCAGATTCACATTGCACACAACTGTCGCATAGGGGCCAATACTGTCATCGCCGGTTGCGTAGGCATTGCCGGCAGCGCCATTATCGGTAAGCAATGTCGTATCGGTGGTGCTGCCATGATTCTGGGGCATCTGGAAATCGTGGATGGCGTTACCATCAGTCCTGGCAGCATGATCATGCGTTCCATTCATGAGCCTGGTACCTATACCGCCATTATGCCTTCACAATCACATGAAAAATGGCTAAAAACGGCCGCAAATGTTCGCCAACTTAATCAATTAGCGGATAAAATAAAGACTTTAGAAGCGTCCATTAAAGCGCTCCAAAATCAATCGAAAGAGAATTGATATGACTACCAATATCGCTGATACCAGCATGAATATCCACGAGATACTCCAACACCTTCCGCATCGCTACCCGTTCGTCCTGATCGATCGCGTAGTTTCCATGGAATTGGGTAAGGAAATCACCGCTATCAAGAATGTGACAATCAACGAGCCTTTCTTTCCCGGGCATTTTCCTTATCATCCCGTTATGCCAGGTGTGCTGATTGTTGAGGCGATGGCGCAAGCCGCGGCTATCTTGTCATTTAAAACTATGGGCATCATGCCTACGGAGGATTCGGTGTATTACTTTGCCGGTGTTGACAGTGCACGTTTCAAAAAACCGGTTTCCCCGGGCGATCAACTTGTTTTAAATGTGCAAATCGATCGTATTCTGAAAGGTATCTGGAAATACAACGCCACAGCGAAAGTGGATGGGGCGGTGGTGGCAGAAGCCAGTATGATGTGTATATTGAAATCAATATAATCAATAAGATAAAACTAACAATTAAAGTAAAGTAACATGAGTGGAAAGATACATCCCACCGCAGTCATTGATACAAGGGCAGAGCTGGATAGCAGCGTAGAAGTCGGGCCATATACCGTGATTGGTCCTGGGGTCAGGATTGGGGCGGGTACACGCATCGGCAGCCATGTGGTGCTGCAAGGGCCAACAACGATTGGCAAGAACAACCAGATATTCCAGTTTTCCTCTCTAGGTGAAGTACCGCAGGACAAGAAGTACAAAGGCGAGCCCACCACGCTGGAAATCGGCGATAACAACACCATTCGCGAGTGCTGTACCTTCAATCGCGGCACTGTGCAGGATAAAGGTTACACCCGCATCGGCAACGATAACTGGATCATGGCTTATGTCCATATCGCGCATGATTGCGTAATCGGCAACAACACGATTTTTGCCAACAACGCATCGCTGGCAGGCCATGTGGACGTGCATGATTACGCCATTCTAGGCGGCTTTACGCTGATTCACCAGTTCTGCAAAATCGGCCAGCACATCATTACGGCTGTCGGCTCTGTCGTGTTCAAGGATATTCCGCCTTATGTGACTGCGGCTGGTTACGATGCCAAACCACACGGCATCAACTCCGAAGGCCTGAAGCGTCGCGGCTTTACGCCTGATGAGATTACGCAGATTAAACGCGCTTACAAAGTGCTCTACCGCAATGGCAACACCTTGGAAGAAGCCAAAGCCGAATTGACCAAAATGCACGCCGCCTGCGACAAGATTCAGTTGCTGACAGATTTTCTGGCAACGTCCGAACGCGGCATCGTCCGTTAGTCTATGCCAAATATTGCAATCGTAGCTGGAGAGGCTTCTGGCGACCTGCTGGGCAGCCATCTTATTTCCGCACTCAAAAAACACAGGCCTGATATTCAGTTTTTCGGTATCGCCGGGCCTAAGATGCAGTCAGCCGGTGCCAAAACGCTTTACCCGATCGAGCGTCTTTCTGTGCGCGGCTATATCGAAGTGCTGAAACACTTGCCCGGCTTACTCAAGCTGCGCCGCAATCTGCTCAAGCAAATCATCGCTGCCAAGCCAGATCTGTTCATTGGCGTAGATGCGCCGGACTTCAATTTCTGGTTGGAGAAAAAGCTCAAAAAAGCTGGTATCCCCACTATCCATTATGTCAGCCCATCCATCTGGGCATGGCGCGGCGGGCGTATTGGTGCGATTAAAAAGGCAGTGTCACACATGCTGGCGCTATTTCCTTTTGAGCCGAAAATTTACGAACGTGCCAAGATTCCTGTCACCTTTGTCGGTCATCCACTGGCAGACGAATTGCCGCTGGAACCAAACCAGAAGGCAGCACAGAAACTGCTCAAGATAGAGAAGGGCAAATTGGTGTTTGCGTTGCTACCGGGCAGCCGCCAGTCCGAAGTGCAACAGCACAGCGCCTTATTGGTAAAAACCGCACAATTGCTTAGCCAGCAATATGAAAACGCGTTATTTTTAGTGCCATTGATTACGCGAGAAACGCGCCAGATATTCGAGACAGAACGCTACAAACTGGCGCCGGAGGCCAATAATATCCAGATACTTTTCGGGCATGCGCACGACGCGATGGAAGCTGCTGATATGGTGATTCTGGCTTCTGGCACTGCCACGCTGGAAGCTGCGTTGCTCAAGCGCCCGATGATCATCACCTACAAGATGCCAGCCTTGAGCTGGCAAATCCTCAAACGCATGCGCTATCAGCCCTATGTGGGTTTACCGAATATCCTCGCGGAGAAATGGCTGGTGCCGGAGCTTCTGCAGAAAGAGGCCACGCCGGAGAAACTGACGGAGAAATGCGTCGAAATCCTGGAAAACAAAGAAGGCCTGGAAAAACTGCACGATGAATACATGCAGATTCATTACAGCCTGAAGCAGGATAGTGCAGAAAAGGCCGCGCAAGTGGTACTGAAATACCTATGAGCATGCTTATCTGTGGGGTGGATGAAGCAGGGCGCGGCCCTCTGGCAGGGAGTGTTTATGCCGCTGCCGTGATACTGGATGCGAACAATCCAATAGAAGGTTTGGCGGATTCCAAAAAACTTTCTGAGAAAAAGCGCGATTTCCTGAGCGTTGAAATCAAGCAGAAAGCGCTGGCTTGGGCCATTGCCAGCTGCTCCGCCAAAGAAATCGACGAAATCAACATTCTGCAAGCCAGCCTGTTGGCCATGAAGCGCGCGGTAGAAGCGATGCAGGCGCAATTTGGTGTGATTCCACATCTGGTTCAGGTAGATGGCAACAAAACGCCGAAAATCAGCCTGCCATGCGAGGCAATCGTGAAGGGCGACAGCAAGGTGCAAGCCATTTCCGCTGCGTCCATTCTCGCTAAAGTCGCGCGCGATGCCGAGTTGTACGAACTGGATAAACAATACCCGCAATATGGTTTTGCCCAGCACAAAGGCTACCCAAGCCCCGCGCATCTATTGGCTTTGCAGACACATGGCATTTGCCCGGAGCATCGCTTAAGTTATGCGCCAGTTAAGGCGTTGTTGGCTTAGATTTTGTAGGGCGTATTAGTGAAACGTAATACGCCGAATGCTAACAGTTTCATACGGCGCAATACGCAAGCTATTGCGCCCTACGGGCTAATACTTGTTTTGCAGAGATTTACAAGTGTCTATTACAGGTAAAAAAGGCGAACGTACTTGATTCAATAGTTCGTAGAATTCGTACTTGCTTTGCTCTTGAGTTAAATCTGATGGGATTGTATACGAATATCTAATACTGTCTTCCACAATAACTGACTGTTTGTAAATTGGAAAGACATAATCAACTATTCCATAATAAACATTTGTACTTAGCTCACATATTTTCGTAAAGTGATAGCCAGCAAAATCATCAAAGAGAAAGTTATCAATATCTTCGAGAATTAGTAGCTCGGTACCTACGTCTAAGTTAGCTCCGCAGTTATTATAAATACCTTTAAGTTTGTCTATAATTGCATTTGATCTAGTGATTGCGTGTTTACATCTGTTGCCAATTAGATATATTGCGTCTTTTCTACATAGTTTTATTCTAAATTCTTTTGATATATTCGCAGAGTAGATATCAATCTCAAATTCAGAGTTTATCCATTTTTTAAATTCATTAACGGACTTCTTTAGCTTTTGTACGTTAATTAGCTCTTGGTTAAGTTTTGGTGATTCGGTGATTTTTTGAAGTAAATCAAGAAGATTGTCACCGTTTTCTTTTTCCGGAATTAGCCCTTTATTTACTCCAGCAATCATTTCAAACAGTAAAATGAAAAATAACTTTTTGGCAGTATTATCTTGCGGAAGTACGGTTTTAACTATTTGATTTCTGTTTTCTGGGAAGATACATACAGAGTAATTTACATATTCAGATATAAGTTTAATTGATGTATTTAGTACCCTTATTTCTTGAGCTATTTTCATTTTATTAGTGACTTGGTTAGCAAAGTATCAAAAACACCGTCGGCTTTTTGTTCAAATCCGGCACCGCGCCTTGTTTCCAACCATTTATCGTTTTCATCACAATCATTTCATCCGGCAAGCTGACGTTGCAGGCAATGCACAGGCGGGTGTTGGCGTGGCAGGTGCTTAAAATCGCTTCCAGCATTTGCATGTTGCGGTAAGGCGTCTCAATGAAAATCTGCGTTTCGCGGTGGGTTTGCGCGCTTTTCTCGATTTCCTTCAGTTTCTTGGCGCGTTCTGTTTTATCCACCGGCAAGTAGCCCAGAAACGCGAAACTCTGCCCGTTGAGGCCGGAGGCCATGAGCGCCATTAAAATTGCGCTAGGGCCAACCAGCGGCGCGACGTGGATACCTTTTTGATGGGCGAGGGCGACCAGTTTTGCGCCCGGGTCGGCCACGGCCGGGCAGCCGGCCTCGGACATTAAGCCGACATCGTGGCCAGCCAGCAGCGGTTTGAGTAAATCGGGCAGTGTTTTGTCGTCAGTGTGTTCGTTTAGCAAGCTGAATTGCAGTTCACGTATCGGCTTGCTGTGTTTGATGAGGCTGAGAAACTGGCGGGCGGATTTCTCGTTCTCCACCACAAAATGCTCCAGCTTTTGCGCAAGGCTGACGACATCGGGCGGCAGTACCTGGTTGATGTTGTCGCCACCCAAAGTGACGGGGATGAGGTAGAGGGTTCCGTTTGCCATCGGAGCATTTTAACGCAAAAAGTTTCGCATTGCGTTTGCCAAACAGTGCTCAAACGTTCTTAATAAAATGCCGGGCAAAAAAAGATGCCCTGGAAGGCGCATGGGGATTGGTTTCCAGGGCAGGTGTTTTGATGTAGCGCTTAATACTTCGCGCTTAGTATTTCACCACTGCGCGATAGGTGAGCGTGGTGCTACCTTCTGCCGGGATGTCGATTTTCCACACAGCCAGATGGCTGTTGGCCTTGGTGTGCGGATGGCTTTCGGAAACGATTTGCCAATCGCCGCCAATCGGCTCTTGCACTTGCACGGTGACTTTCTGTTTCTTGGCATTTTTCAGCACCAGTTCGAATGCGCTTTCAAATGCGCTGTGGCCTCTGGATGGGTTGGGCAGCACTTTGAAATCGGTTTGTTTTTTGTCGGCAGTCACATCGAACGCTTCGCCCAGTTTCAGGCGTACGCTTTCGTTCTTGGGTGTATGGTCAATGCTGTCTTCGCCTACAAATTGCGCGTTGCCAGCAGTATCCTTCTTATAGACACGTATCGTGCCTTTGGGCAGTGGCATGCCAAGTTTGCTGGCTTCTTTGTTGTCAAACTCGACGAACACGCCCACTTTCATTTTGGTGCCGATCTCGCCGTATTGCGCGGTGTAGTAGTAATCCGCACCTTTCAGCACCAGCTCTTTTCTCACAGGCACGCTGTTGGCGGTGAGCAGGGAAACTTGCTTGGTCTGGCTTTCCTTGATGTCGGTGGGGCGGTCCAGCGTGTAGAGATGGTATTCCAGCAAGCCTTCCTCGGCCATGGGTGCGGCAGCTTCGGCCATCATCACGTCACCACGCATGGCTTTTGCCATGGGATGAATCTGGTCGCGCACGCGGTTCACATCGCCTGCCACCAGCTGCAGTTTGGCATTGTTGTAACTAGTGCCGCTGGTGTTGGTGAGCGTGACCCAGCCGGACAAATCCAGCTTGTCATCTTTTTCATTCAGTTCTGCCACGTAATCGGCTTTCCAGCCCAGCCCGCCGGTCAGGTAGCTCAGTTCCACTTTCTGTTCGCCCGCGGTTTTGTTACTGAGCTGGGTAACCAAAGTGGGGCGGTCGCGCAGGTTGTCGGGCACGTCGTCATAGACGATACGCCCCGGAACGCCAGTCTCGATGCGGTTGCCGACCTTGAGTACCACGCCGTTGTTGGCGGAAAGCACGGTGGCTTTCTCAGAGGTTTCCGCACCGGTTTGCGGGTTGGTTTTCACGATAGTCACGGTTTTGCCAACGTATTTTTCCAGCATTTTCTCCGGCGTCAGCAAGTCGAAATCGAAGTTCTGCTCTAGCGTGCTGAAGCTACCGGGATTGCTGATGCTGCGCAGCAGCGCAGTTTCCGGGCGCATCTGTGCACTCACATCGCGCAAGGCAAGGGCGTTGAGGCCGGATTTGAGTTGCACCTTGCGTGTGTCTTTGACTAGCGCCAGATCCTGATTGTAAATCGTTACGGCTACGGCTTGCTGGTCGCCAAGCGTGCTGCGGGTCTCGTCCTGTTGCATGGCGGCTCCTAGCGTAATAGTGGTGAATGTCAGGGCAGAAAGTGTTGCGAGTGAAATCAGCTTGCGTTTGAATTGCATAGGGTTCTCCTTTTTTTGCTAAACGATGACGCCAAAATCACGTCATTGCTTACTTACACGCACCAGCCCGGTTTACGGGGTTAATATTTCTACCATATTTTTATATGACATGAACACCCTCGTTTTGCAGCATGGTGATCAGCTTAATCAACGGTAAGCCAATCAAAGCGTTCGGGTCTTCGCCAATCATGCGCTCGATCAAGGCAATGCCGAGCCCTTCGGATTTGGCGCTGCCAGCACAATGGTAGGGTTGCTCTTTGTTCAGGTAGTTTTCAATCTGTGCGTCGGTCAGGTCCCGGAATCGCACCAGGTAAGGCACATTCTCGGCCTGCATGCTGCCTGTTGCGGCATTGTATAGGCAAAGCGCACTGTAGAAGGTCACCTCGCGTCCGCGCATCATCTGCAACTGTTTGGTAGCGTTCTTGTGGTTAAGCGGTTTGCCAAGCTGTTCGCCATCTAGCGTGGCAACCTGGTCGCAGCCGATGATGAGCGCGTGCGGGTATTCTTGCCCGACTTTCTGCGCTTTTTCTTTGCATAAGCGCAATGCGGTCTCATGCGGTTTTTCGTCTGCCAGCGGTGTTTCATCCACATGTGGCGATACGCAGCTGAAAGGTATTTGCAGCTTTTGCAGCAGCTCGCGTCGGTAAACGGAGGAGGAAGCCAGAATCAGGGTTTGTTTCATAAGGGTCAGTTTAATGTAAAAAAACCGACAGTGCTATGCGCTGTCGGTTTTCTGGTTGATATGAATAAAATGTTAGTCCGGCTGGATTTCCAGCAAGGATTCGTCAGGCGTGACGCTATCGCCTTTGCTAACATGCACTGCAACCACGGTACCAGTTTGCGAGGCCTGAATCTCGTTTTCCATTTTCATGGCTTCAATCACCAGTACGCCGTCACCAGCTTTGACTTTATCACCCACTTTGACTTTGACTGCGACAATGGTGCCGGGCATGGCGGTGGTCACACAGCCAGCATGGGTCGGGCGAGGGCGTCCGGACGCGGTTTTGGATTCGGTTTTCTTCTTGCCGTTGGATTTTCCGCCGCCGGAAACTTCTACTTCGCTCAAGGTTTCAACGATCACTTCTTCGGCAATACCATCTACAGATACATAGAATGGGCGCTGTTCTTCGCCGGCGTGACCACTACCAGTGAGCTTGATGTGGAATGTCTCTCCATGCAAGGTGATGTTGAACTCATTCGGCGCGTATTGCGCTGCACCGGTATGAGCGGCCTCTTTGGTCAGCAAGGCTTCTGGTTTCAGCGAGCCTGCATTGCGCTCTTGCAGGAATGTTTTGCCGATGTCCGGGAACATGGCGTAGGTTAGTACGTCTTCGTCACATTGGGCAATACGCTCGGCCTCGGCTTGCAGCTTGGCCATTTCTGGCTCCAGCAGGTCGGCAGGGCGGCAGGTAATCACCTCGGCATCCCCCACGGCCAGCTTGCGTACATCCTCATTCACCTTGCTCGGCGCGGTGCCGTATTGGCCAGTCAGGTAGTTTTTCACCTCATTGGTGATGGATTTGTAGCGCGAGCCGGTCATCACGTTGAGCACTGCTTGCGTACCCACGATTTGTGAGGTGGGTGTTACCAGTGGTGGATAGCCCAAATCCTCACGTACACGCGGAATCTCTGCTAGCACTTCGTCCATGCGGTTCAGCGCGCCTTGCTCCTTCAGCTGGTTGCTCAGGTTGGAGATCATGCCGCCTGGTACCTGATTGACCAGTACGCGGGTATCGACGCCGGTGAACTCGCTCTCGAACTGCCAGTATTTCTTGCGTACTTCGCGGAAATAGGCGGTGATTTCCTGCACTTTGCCCAAATCCAAGCCTGTGTCGTATGGCGTGCCTTTTAACGCCGCGATCATGCTTTCGGTCGAGCTGTGGCTCGCGCCCTCGCCAAATGCGGAGTTGCAGGTGTCGATCATGGTTGCGCCTGCCTCGATGCCTTTGATAAAGCTCATAGCAGAAAGGCCGGAAGTGGCGTGGCTGTGAATGTGGATAGGCAGCTTGACCGCCTTAACCAGCGCGGTAACCAGCTCATGTGCGTTCTGCGGAGTCAGCAGGCCGGCCATATCTTTAATGGCAATGGTGTCGCAACCCATGGTTTCCATGTCTTTGGCCAGGCTGACGAAATAGGCAATATCATGCACCGGGCTGGTGGTGTAGCTGATGGCGCCTTCGGCGTGCTTGCCCACCTTCTTGACGGCTTCCACGCTGGTTTTGATGTTGCGCAGGTCGTTCATCGCATCGAAGATGCGGAACACATCCACGCCGTTATCGGCGGCTTTTTGCACGAATGCGCGCACAACGTCGTCGGAGTAGTGGCGATAGCCCAGCAGATTTTGGCCGCGCAACAGCATCTGGATGCGGCTGTTGGGCAAGGCTTTACGCAGCTTGGTTAGACGATCCCACGGATCTTCTTTCAGGTAGCGTACGCAGGCGTCAAATGTCGCGCCGCCCCAGGCCTCCAGCGACCAGAAACCCACCGCGTCCAGCTGTTTGCAAATAGGCAGCATATCTTCGGTGCGCATGCGTGTCGCAATCAGCGATTGGTGACCGTCACGTAAAACTAATTCAGAAACATGTACTTGAGCCATAATTTTAATGTATATTGTTAATATTAAATTCCTTCATGCGCTGCAATTGCCGCTGCAATTGCAGCCGCCATCAGTTCGGGTGGGAACTGGGTCGCGTAGTTCGTCAGTTCCGGGTGCTTTTCCACAAAACTGGTATTGAAGTCTGCGTTGCGGAAATCGGGGTGTTTCATGATTTCCTGATAATACGGGATCGTGGTTTTAACGCCATATACGACCATGTCATTCAGTGCACGGCGACCGCGTTCGATCACGCTTTCCCAATCCAGCGCCCAAACGGTGAGTTTGGCACACATCGAGTCGTAATAAGGCGGGATGATGTAGCCGCTATAAATGGCCGCATCCATGCGTACGCCGGGGCCGCCGGGCGCGTAGTAGCGCGTAATCTTACCAAAGCTGGGCAGAAAATCGTTTTGTGGGTCTTCCGCATTGATGCGGTACTCCATCGCAAAGCCGCGGAAACCGATCTCATTTTGCTTGTATTGCAGCGGCAGACCGTATGCAATGCGGATCTGCTCCTGCACGATGTCTACGCCGGTAATCGTTTCGGTGACGGTGTGTTCCACTTGCAGGCGGGTGTTCATCTCCATGAAGTAGAAGTTGTTGTCGCTGTCGAGCAGGAACTCTACTGTGCCCGCGTTCTCGTAACCCACAGCTTTTGCGGCTTTTACGCCCAAGCCGCCAATATAGTCGCGCTGCGCCTGGCTCAGTTGTGGAGAAGGGGCGATTTCGATCAGTTTCTGGTTGCGGCGCTGGATAGAGCAGTCGCGTTCAAACAGATGAATAGCGTTTCCTTGGCTGTCAGCCAGTACTTGCACCTCGATGTGGCGTGGATTGACGACGCATTTTTCCAGAAAAACTTCCGGCTTGCCAAAGGCTTTGCTGGCTTCGGAAATCACGCGGTCGTAATTGGAGAGCAGTTCTTTTTCGCTATCACAGCGGCGAATGCCGCGACCACCACCGCCGTTGGTGGCTTTCAGCATCACGGGGTAGCCGATTTTATTGGCAAGCTCGATAGCGGCTTCCACGTTTTCGAGGTTGCCATCGCTGCCCGGCACACAAGGGATGCCTGCGCTAATCATGGCGTTGCGTGCCTGTATCTTGTCGCCCATTTGGCGGATAACGTGCGCGTTTGGTCCAATGAACTTAATGCCGCGGCGCGCGCATATCTCAGCCAGCTCCGGATTTTCGGACAGGAAGCCATAGCCCGGATGCAGTGCATCGCAGCCAGCAGCTACGGCCACATTCACAATATTGTGGGCATTAAGGTAACCGGCAACCGGGTCGGCACCGATATTGTAAGCTTCGTCGGCCTTTTTGACGTGCAAGGCATGACGATCTGCATCTGCGTATATCGCGACAGACTTGATACCCATTTCGGAACACGCGCGCACAATACGTACCGCAATTTCGCCCCGATTCGCCACTAGGATTTTCTTGAACACTTGCCGACTTTCACTCACAAAAAACATCCGATTGTAGCATGTGCAAGCTACCTGCAAAAGGCGTTGCGCGGTAAAATGCATGGATGGAAACGAAAAAATTACATATCAATACGCTGGAATTCGTACAGAGGAAACACTTCATACAGGGCGAGCTGCCCGTGAGTGATTTGCCGCGTCTGCTAGCGGCCGTGTCGGGGGCTTCTGCCAATGGTTTGGTGCATTATCGACTGGAGGGCGGTGCGGGCACGCTGGGGCTGCCTGGGATCCATCTATCCCTAGAAGCTGGCTTGCAGGTGGCATGTCAGCGCTGTCTGCGGGATATGCCGTTGCCAATACAGCTGGAATTCGATTATGTCGTCACCAAGGATGCGCCGGAAGAGCTGGATGATATGGACGAAGTGGATTGGCTGGAGGCTGAGCAGAGTTTTGATGTGGCGGCGCTGATTGAGGATGAGCTGTTGCTGGCCATGCCAATTGCGCCGGTGCATGATTACGCTTGCGGCCAGCATGCCACAGAAAGCGGAAAAAATCCCAACCCATTCGCCGTGCTGAAAGGTTTGAAAACCAGCAAGGCGGGATAGTCACGCTTTGAATTGGGTTGCAATAAATTTTGCATAGAGTTGCAAAACAGATTATAATGTTAGATTAAATATTTAGCGTGCTTTTTTGATTTGCGCTTGCAAGTTCGTTATTGCGGGCAAATCGGCAGGATAGGCAAAGCCGCAGTAACATTGATGATGCAGTTATTTGGAGTATAGACATGGCCGTTCAACAGAACAAGAAAACCCCATCCAAGCGCGGTATGCACCGTTCGCACGATTTTTTGACCAATCCGCCATTGGCTGTTGAGCCAACAACTGGCGAAACGCACTTGCGTCACCACGTGAGCCCAAGCGGTTACTACCGTGGCCGCAAAGTCATGCCGGCCAAGGGCGAATAATTCCTGTTTTGTCTTAAATCAGGTTTTAAATGACGCCGCAATTGGTTACAATTGCGGCGTTTGCACATCTGGACATGGCCTTCGGGAAGCTGTCCTGAAGTGCAGCAACCAATCATAAAATTCGGAAGCTAAATGGATATTACCTTAGCCATTGACGCCATGGGAGGGGATCATGGCCCGCATGTCACCGTGCCCGCAGCGCTGCAGGCCTTGCGTGAGGATGAATCGCTCAATATCGTACTGGTGGGCTTGCCGGATGCGATAGAGGCGGAGCTAAAAACCTGTAAGGCTGGCACCAATGCCCGCTTGCGCATTCACCCCGCGTCCGAAGTGGTACTGATGGACGAATCGCCTCAAAGCGCGCTGAAGAACAAGAAAGATTCTTCCATGCGCGTAGCGATCAATCTGGTGAAATCCGGTGAGGCGCATGCCTGCGTGAGTGCTGGGAATACCGGTGCTTTGATGGCGACTGCGCGTTTCGTGCTGAAAACCCTGCCTGGGATCGATCGTCCGGCAATCGCTTCTACCTTACCCAGTGAGAAAGGTAATACTTACATGCTGGACTTGGGTGCCAATGCCGATTGCACCGCCGAACATTTGTTCCAGTTTGCCGTGATGGGCGCCATGCTGGTGAGCTGCGTGGAACATAAGCCGAACCCTACGGTTGGCTTGCTGAATATCGGCTCCGAAGAAATAAAAGGTAACGAAGTCGTCAAGCAGGCAGGGGAATTGTTGCGCAATAGCCATTTGAATTTCTATGGCAATATCGAAGGCGATGATATCTTCAAGGGCACCGTGGATTTGGTGGTGTGTGATGGCTTTGTGGGAAATGTTTCGCTAAAGACAACCGAAGGGCTTGCGCATATGATGGGCAAGTTTTTGACACAAGAATTCAAGCGTAACTGGCTGACCAAGATGATGGCACTGGGCGCGATGCCGGTATTGAAAGCGTTCAAACGCCGCCTGGATCCGCGCCGATACAATGGTGCCAGCTTTTTGGGATTGCGCGGCATTGTTGTAAAAAGCCATGGTGGCGCAGATAGTCTGGCATTTAATAACGCAGTCCATGTGGCAATAGAAGAGGCGCGTAGCGGTGTGTTGCGCCGTATTACCGAGCAACTCGAGGTGGAACATTTGAACGGTCGCTTAGAAATGCCCGCTGAAACCGAGAATACCTAGAAATTTATAGTGCGTGATAGGCGCACATTGACATATGACGCATTCAAAAATTCTTTCGACAGGCAGCTACTTGCCTGAAAAAATCCTGAGCAACGCTGACCTGGAAAAGATGGTCGATACCACGGATGAGTGGATATTTGCACGCACAGGTATCCGCGAGCGGCATATCGTTGCGGATGGTGAGACGACCAGCGACATGGCCACTCAGGCGGCGTTGCAGGCGATTGCTAGTGCGAAAATATCGGCCACCGACATCGACCTGATTATTGTTGCTACGACAACGCCCGATAAGGTTTTTCCAAGCACTGCGGTAATGGTGCAGCGCAAGCTGGGCTTGGGTGGCTGTGCGGCGTTTGATGTGCAGGCAGTATGCAGCGGTTTTGTTTATGCGCTGGCGACTGCTGACAATTTCATTAGGGCGGGTGCGGCTAAATGCGCTTTAATTATTGGTGCTGACAGCATGTCCCGTATCACCGACTACACAGACCGCAGCAATTGTATTTTGTGGGGAGATGGTGCAGGTGCCGTCATCTTGCAGGCATCGGAAGAGCAGGGTGTGATTTCCACACATTTGCATGCTGACGGCAACTACGAGGCGATGTTACATGTGCCGCGGCCACAGAATACAGTGGAGATGCAAGGGAATGCGGTATTCAAGATGGCGGTGAATACCTTGGATCAGATTGTGGATGAGACATTGGAAGCCAGTGGTTTGCAAAAGTCCGATGTGGACTGGCTGGTGCCGCACCAGGCGAATATCCGCATTCTGCAGGCGACGGCAAAAAAGCTGGATATGGACATGGATCGTGTTGTGGTGACCGTAGACAAGCACGGCAACACTTCTGCAGCATCTATTCCGTTGGCGTTGGATGTGGCAGTTCGTAATGGTCGCATCAAGCGAGGCGATATTTTGCTGATGGAAGCTTTCGGTGGTGGATTTACCTGGGGTTCTGCCTTGGTTAAATTCTGATTAAACAAATAGATATTTAGTTTATTTAAAGTATTTTATGAAAAAAACAGCACTCTTTTTCCCGGGGCAAGGCTCCCAGTCAGTTGGCATGATGGCCGGCTTTGGAGATCATGCGGTGATCAAAAACACGTTTGCCGAGGCTTCCGATATTCTGAAAACAGATTTCTGGAAGATGGCAACGGAAGACAATGATTTGCTCAATCTGACAGAGAACACACAACCACTGATGTTGACCGCAGGCATTGCAACTTGGCGCCTGCTTGTTCAGGAGGTCGGCCTGCAAGCCAGTATCCATGCGGGTCACAGCCTGGGTGAATATACAGCGTTGGTTGCAGCGGGCGCGATTTCCTTTGCCGACGCACTGCCTTTGGTTAGGTATCGCGCTGAAGTGATGCAACAAGCTGTGCCGGAAGGCGTGGGCGCAATGGCGGCCATTCTTGGTTTGGATGACGAAACAGTACGCGCTGTGTGCGTCGAGTCGGCCAAAGGTGAGGTATGTGAGGCTGTGAATCTGAATTCGCCTGGTCAAGTGGTGATTGCAGGCAACAGATCAGCAGTAGAGCGCGGGATGGAAATTGCCAAGGCAAAAGGCGCCAAGCGCGCGATCTTGCTGCCTGTCAGCGTGCCGTCCCATTGTGCACTGATGAAACCTGCTGCCGAAAAGCTGGGCCAATATCTTGAGGGTATTGCGGTGCAGGCGCCCGCGATACCGGTACTGCATAACGCGGACGTGATGAGCTACAACGATGCCGGGCAAATTAGAGCCTCATTGGTAAAACAGCTCTATTCACCCGTGCGCTGGGTGGAAACGGTGCAAAAAGTGCGCTCACAAGGTGTCGAATTGGCCGCGGAATGCGGACCTGGCAAAGTATTGGCAGGGTTGACTAAGCGTATTGTGGAAGATTTGCCTTGTGCGGCATTGACTGGCGCAGAGGCAATTTCAGAGTTTAGTTCCATATTAAATCAATAGGTTGAAAAGGAAAACTCATGTTAAATGATCAAATTGTATTGGTGACTGGTGCCAGCCGCGGAATTGGCGCAGCGATTGCACAGACCCTGGGTAAGCAAGGCGCGACGATTATTGGAACCGCCACCAGCCAAGGTGGCGCCGAGAACATTGAAGCTGCTTTGAAGGCCTCGGGGATTAAAGGCATGGGTTTGGCGCTCGATGTAAATGACGCCGCGCAAGTAGATAGTGTACTGAAAATCATTTCAGAGAAGTTCGGTGACGTGAGTATCCTGGTCAACAACGCCGGAATTACGCGTGACACATTGTTGATGCGCATGAAAGATGAAGACTGGGATGCGGTGATTTCCACCAACTTGAAGTCTGTTTACCGCATGAGCCAGGCGGTGTTGCGCCCGATGATGAAAGCGCGTATAGGCCGCATTATCAGCATTTCCAGCGTGGTTGGGCACATGGGCAATGCAGGCCAGACCAATTATGCAGCAGCCAAGGCCGGTATGACTGGCTTTACCAAGTCACTGGCTGCCGAGGTCGGCAGCCGTGGGATCACCGTGAATTGTGTCGCACCGGGTTTTATTGAAACGGACATGACGGCGGAGCTTCCCGAAGACATCAAACAGCAAATGCTGGCACGCATCCCGGTAGGGCGTTTGGGGAGTGTGGATGAAATCGCTGCGACGGTAGCTTTTCTGGCATCTCCGATGGCAGGCTATATCACCGGTGAAACTATTCATGTCAACGGTGGCATGTATATGCTCTAGAAACCATTTTTGTATTATTCTGCAATTTTGCTAGAATACGTACTTAGCCGCAGGGCTATTTTTTAATCAGAGAGGTAACTTAAGATGTCTGACATCGAACAACGTGTAAAAAAAATCGTGAGTGAGCAACTGGGCGCCAACGAGGCTGACGTAAAAAATTCGTCATCATTTGTAGATGACTTGGGAGCAGATTCACTCGATACCGTAGAGTTGGTAATGGCATTAGAAGAAGAATTTGACTGCGAAATTCCAGACGAAGAAGCAGAAAAAATCACCACCGTGCAACAAGCGATTGATTACGTCAACGCAAACCTCAAATAATTCTAATATTTCCATCACGGGTCAAACTGCGCCCGTGATGGCGTTCTATCATCATCGCAATCTATTTCTGATAGGTTAATTATGTCAAAGCGCAGAGTTGTTGTAACTGGCTTGGGCGTCGTGTCACCCGTTGGGATAGGCACGGATACCGCTTGGGCTAATTTGATTGCTGGTCAGTCCGGCATTACCCGCATCAGCAAATTCGATCCTACCCCGTTTTCTAGCCAGATTGCCGGTGAGGTCAAAGGATTTAATGCCGAAGATTATATTCCCGCCAAAGATGCGCGCCGTATGGATACGTTTATCCAGTATGGTTTGGCGGCTGGCATTGAGGCGTTCAAGGACTGTGGCATCGAGGTAACGGAAGCCAATGCTGAACGCATCGGCGTGGCTATCGGTTCTGGTATTGGCGGCTTGGGTTTGATTGAAAGCACCAACGACACTTATGATGAAGGTGGTCCGCGTAAAATTTCACCTTTCTTCATTCCTGGCACAATCATCAATATGATTTCGGGCAACCTCAGCATTATGTTGGGCTTGAAAGGGCCGAATGTTGCTATCGTGACGGCATGTACCACAGGCACACACTGTATCGGCGATGCATTCCGCATGATCGAATACGGTGATGCGGACGTGATGGTGGCTGGCGGCGCAGAAGCGGCAATCACCGAGCTTTCTGTCGGTGGCTTTGCCAGCGCGCGTGCGCTCTCAAGCCGCAATGACGACCCGGCCACAGCCAGCCGTCCATGGGATAAAGACCGGGATGGCTTTGTGATAGGCGAGGGTGCAGGCGTAATGGTACTGGAAGAGTATGAGCATGCCAAGAAACGTGGCGCCAAGATTTACGCTGAAGTAGTAGGTTATGGCATGAGTGCAGACGCTTACCACATGACCGCACCGAATATGGACGGTCCACGCCGCTCTATGGTGAATGCAGTCAAGAACGCAGGGGTGAACGCCGACCAGGTGCAGTTCGTCAATGCACACGGAACATCTACTCCGCTGGGCGACACTAACGAGACCAACGCGATCAAGGCAACTTTTGGCGATCACGCCAAAAAGCTGGTTGTGAATTCAACCAAGTCCATGACAGGCCACTTGCTGGGTGGCGCCGGTGGTTTGGAATCGGTATTTACCGTCCTTTCGGTGTATCACCAGAAATCGCCGCCGACCATCAATATTTTCAACCAGGATCCGGAGTGCGATCTGGATTATTGTGCTAATACTGCACGGGATATGAAGATTGAATACGCACTTAAAAATAACTTCGGTTTCGGCGGAACGAATGGCAGCCTGCTTTTCAAAAAAGCGTGATGGCTATTGAAGATAAAAGCCTGCGCTTGTCCGCAGGCTTTTTTATTGCCCGGTTTATAATACAATACCGCCATGCATGCTCATGCCTATCTTGTTAATGGTTCTCCGCACGGTACAATCAGCCCGCTGGATCGTGGTTTGGCCTATGGCGACGGTATATTCCGCACCATAAAGGTGGTGGATGGTCTGCCGCAAAGCTGGCCGCTGCATTACCAGAAACTAGTGGCAGATTGCGGTGCTATCGGCATTGTTTGCCCTGGCGCGGAAATTCTGATGGCGGATATTCAGCAGTTGTTTTCTGCCGACGAAACGGCGGTGGCCAAAATCATCATCACGCGCGGTGAAAGCGAGCGCGGGTACTCCTTGCCTGCAGTCACCACCCCGATGCGGGTTGTCATCAAGTCTGCCATGCCGCAAATCCCAGACGTCAGTTACAGCGCAGGGGTGAAACTGGCTGTGTGTGAAACGCACCTCTCGCATCAGCCCAAACTTGCTGGCATCAAACACCTTAACCGGCTGGATAACGTGATGGCGCGCATGGAGTGGCATGACCCATCGATTATGGATGGGATTCTTCTGGATATACAGCATCATGCGATTGAGTGCACGGCAGCCAATATCTTTGCGCGATTCGGCAATACCTTAGTCACGCCATCGCTGGAAAAATGCGGCGTGGCCGGGGTTACGCGTCAGCGCATTCTGGAGCTTGCGCACACTTTAGAGCTGCAGACAAGAGTGGAACATATTACGCTGGAGAAATTGCTACAGGCAGATGAAATGGTGATCTGCAACAGCTTGTATGGCGCTTTGCCTGTACGCGAGATTCAGGGTGAGGTCATTAAAGTAACACAACTTGCTCATTTAATTCGAGGTGCCTTGTCTGCATGAAGCGGTTACTGAAAACAGGCTTGTTCTTGCTGGTACTGCTTGTGGCAAGCACATTAGCCTGGCTGGCGCATTACGCGCGAACCCCGTTGAACCTGAGCCCGGAGGCGCAGGAAATCACCATTAAACAAGGCAGTAGTTTGCGTGGAATTGCTAATCAACTGGTCGAGCAAGAGGTCATCAAACACAGCTTGCCTTTTGTGGCGCTGGCCAAGTTGCTACACAAGGAATCGGAGTTGCAAGCGGGTGATTACACGCTCAACAAGAACGTCACGCCATACCAATTGCTTCTGTCGCTAAACCACGGCAAAGCCACACAAGGCAGCATTACCTGGATTGAAGGTAAAACTTTCCGGCAGATGCGTGAAAAGCTCGCACGCAATGATGCGATCCGGCACACCACTTCCGGCATGACAGGCAGGGAGATATTGCAATTGATTGGCGCGAAAGAATCGCACCCGGAGGGTTTGTTCTTTCCGGAAACTTTTTATTTCGACCGTGGTACGGAAGATGTGGTGCTGTTGAAACGCGCTTACGGCATGATGCGAGATAAGCTGGAAGGCGCATGGGATGGGCGTTCTGGCGACCTGCCTTACAAAAATAAATATGAGGCTTTGATTATGGCCAGTATTATCGAGAAGGAAACCGGGCAGGCTAGCGAGCGCCCGATGATCGCCGGGGTGTTTCTGAATCGGCTGAGAATCGGTATGCGTTTACAAACCGACCCGACGGTGATTTACGGCATGGGTGAAAATTTCGACGGTAATATCCGCAAAAAGGATTTAGCGAAGGACACGCCTTACAACACCTATACGCGCAGCGGCTTGCCGCCCACGCCCATTGCTATGCCTGGACTGGCTTCGATAGAAGCAGCGCTGCATCCGGCCAAAACCAAAGCCTTATACTTTGTTGGCCGTGGTGACGGTAGCCATGAGTTTTCGAACAGTTTGGCGCAACATAACCGCGCCGTTGCAAAATATCAGCTTAAAAGGCAGGCGAGGAAATAGTGTCTACAGGCAAATTCATTACGCTGGAAGGCATGGATGGTGCGGGCAAGAGCACGCATATCCCAGCTATTCTGGCAATGCTGGCGGCGCAGGGGAGGGAGGTGGTGTCCACGCGCGAGCCAGGCGGGACGCCGCTAGGCGAACAATTGCGTGCGCTTTTACTGCATGAGGAAATGCACCCAGAGACCGAGACTTTGCTAATGTTTGCCGCCAGGCGCGAGCATATCGCCCAAGTGATTTCGCCTGCTTTGCAACATGGGGCTTATGTGGTTTCCGACCGCTTTACCGATGCCACTTACGCTTATCAAAGCGGGGCGAAGGGCGTGGATGCAGACAAGGTGCTGGCGCTGGAATCATGGGTGCAGGGCGATTTGCAGCCGGATTTGACCCTGCTGTTCGACGTGCCTGTGGAAGTCAGTGTAGCGCGTTTGGTGTCTGCCCGCGTGCCGGACAAGTTCGAGCGGGAGAGCGCGGCGTTCTTCGAGCGTTTACGCAAGGCTTATTTGCAGCGGGCGCAGGATAATCCGGCGCGCTTCAGGGTCATCAACAGTCATCAGCCGCTTGAAGCCGTGCAGGCGGACGTGCACAAGGTGATGGCGGAATTTTTGCAGGCGCGATGATGCGGTATCCCTGGCTGGATTCGACCTGGCAACAATTGATGCAGCAGCGCGCGCGTTTGCCGCATGCGATTCTGCTGAAAGGGCGTGCGGGTATTGGCAAGCATGATTTTGCAGTGGCGTTTGCCAAAGCCATGCTGTGCCGGAATCCGGCCGCAGAAGGCCATGCCTGCGGGTATTGCCAGAGTTGTAACTGGTTCGAGGCGGGCGCGCATCCTGATTACAAATGGCTGACGCCGGAAAATGACGAACCCAACGAGGAAACTGGCAAAAAAGGTACTAAGCGCACGATCATATCAGTGGCGCAGATTCGCCAGCTGGCGGATTTTATCAGCCTGACCAGCCATCAATCCGGTCTGAAAGTGATTGTGCTGTCTCCAGCGGAGGCGCTGAACACGGCTTCTGCCAACGCATTGCTTAAAATGCTGGAAGAGCCGCCTGCGGGCACGTTGTTTGTGCTGGTGAGCAGTCAGCCGCAACGGCTGTTGCCCACGATCATCAGCCGTTGTCACGCTATTTCGCTGCCCATGCCCGATGCGCATACGGCATCTGGCTGGTTGAAAGCGCAAGGCTTGGATGAGCCGGAAAAGTGGCTTGCAGAGGCAGGCAGCGCGCCCTTGCTGGCGGCATCTTTGAGTGAGCAGGGCGTTGTAAGTGGTATGTTGCTTAAGCATTTGGCACAGGGCGGGGTAATGAATCCGTTTACGACAGCATCCGAATTTTTGTCGCTTGGGATGGAACCCGCCCTGCAAATCTTGCAAAAATGGGCCTACGATTTACAGCGATGCAGGTTAACACATACCCTGCATTATTTCCCCGATTACCGGAATGCTTTCCAAGCGCTGAGCAAGAGCGTAAACTTGTCGTCGCTTATACAGTTCCAGCGGATGTTGAGCGATGCGAAACGTGTTGCAAGCCACCCTTTAAATAACGAGCTGCAACTGGAAAACATATTGTTACAATACACCTATTTGTTTAAACCCTAATTTAGTGCAGGTGAATTTAAGTTGAGTACGACACAAACGCCAATGAATACCGAGCAGGCCATAGCGGCCGCCAACAAGCCTGGGGTGCTGTCTTTGGCGATCAAGGAAAAATCTGCACTATACGCTGCCTATATGCCGTATCTTAAAGGCGGTGGCTTGTTTATTCCCACCAACAAAAGTTTCAAGATGGGCGAAGAGATATTCATGTTGCTGAGCCTGGTCGATGATCCGGTTAAGCTGAAAGTGGTTGGCAAGGTGGTGTGGGTCTCTCCGATTGGGCATGGCACTCGTCCCCAGGGCATCGGTGTTCAATTCAGCGAAAAGGATGGCGGTCTGGAGGTCAAAAACAAGATCGAAGCCATCTTGGGCGGTGCATTGAAATCCAATAGACCTACCCATACGATGTAATCAGGGGCAGGTTTGATGCTTGTCGACTCGCATTGCCATTTGAATTTTCCTGAACTGGCTGCACAACTTCCCGAAATCCAACAGAAAATGCATGAAGCGCAAGTCGGTTATGCGCTCTGTGTCTCTGTCACGCTGGATAAGTTTCCTGAAGTACTGGCGCTGGCTGAACAGCATGATAACCTGTTTGCATCTGTGGGCGTGCACCCCGATTATGAAGATATCGCGGAGCCATCCACAGAAGAGCTGGTTGCTTTAGCGAATCATCCTAAAGTGGTTGCAATCGGGGAAACGGGCCTGGACTATTTTCGCCTGCAAGGCGACCTGGAGTGGCAGCGCCAACGTTTTAGGACGCATATACGGGCAGCAAAACAAGCAGGGAAGCCCCTGATTATTCACACGCGCAGTGCGTCCAAAGATACTTTGCGTATCATGCGAGAAGAAGGGGTTGAAGCAATTGGCGGAGTAATGCATTGCTTTACCGAAAGCCTGGATGTTGCTAATGCGGCTATCGAAATGGGGTTTTATATTTCTTTTTCAGGGATTCTGACATTCAAGAATGCGGCCGACTTGAAGCAAGTAGCACAACAAATTCCGTTATCTCATATCCTGGTAGAAACAGATGCCCCATATCTGGCGCCAGTTCCGTTTAGAGGGAAGATAAATCAGCCTGCCTACGTGCGCTACGTTGCCGAGACGATTGCCGAGTTGCGTGGAATTACTTTTGATGAGGTGGTGCAGGCGACCACTGAAAATTTCTTCAGATTGTTCAAATCGGCCAGCGCACATTGAACCAACATCTGATGGATATGGTCTTCAATTCATAGATAAATAAGTTTATTCGCCGTAACTAAACAGCTAAAATATTAAGTCTTCAGTCAACAGAAAATGCTGTAGAGCGTTTTATTAATCGAGTTCAAGGAAACTGACACTATGTCACTTAAAGAAATAAGCCTATTTTTATCAGCTTGCGTTTTAGCGATGCAAGTGGGGATTGCCAGTGCAGCGGGAAAAACTTATTCGGAAGATGAGTTTCTCGATAACTTTAGCGGAAAATCCAAAAAAGTTGTATCGGATAAGCTGGGTGCGCCAGTGAAAAAGGAACAGTCAGTCAAGCCTTCCAATGCCGACAATGTAACGGGGCAATATGCGGCCGTGGGTAAAAAAGACTCCAAACCAGTGAAGGTGGAAATGTGGTATTACAAAAACATCGTCAAGTACGACCCCAAACGTACATATAAAACCACGGAGCTGACATTTGTAAATGATCGTGTAATGAATATCGCATTCTTTAACGACAAGTAACTGGCAGGGCTGGAAACGGATAGCTGGCGGAGTACCGGCTTTTTGTTTTATCTATTTAATTTCGTATAATGTA
>JBGAVM010000029.1:0-18467 GCA_044228125.1 Methylophilus sp. | reverse complement strand
ACGTGAGCTGGGTTTAAAACGTCGTGAGACAGTTTGGTCCCTATCTGCCGTGGGCGCTGCAAGTTTGAGGGGGCCTGCTCCTAGTACGAGAGGACCGGAGTGGACGCACCTCTGGTGGACCAGTTATCATGCCAATGGTATAGCTGGGTAGCTAAGTGCGGAAGAGATAAACGCTGAAAGCATCTAAGCGTGAAACTCGCCTCAAGATGAGACTTGCCTGAGGGTTTAACCCTCCTAAAGAGTCGTTCCAGACCAGGACGTTGATAGGTCGGATGTGGAAGCGCAGTAATGCGTTAAGCTGACCGATACTAATTGCTCGTGCGGCTTGATCCTATAACCTTAAGACTTAGAAAATAAGTTAAAGGCATATAGCTAAAGCACAATGATTTGGCAATCAATATCTAGAAATAGAAAAACTCCCTAAAAGCTTTACTTCTTCCAATTTGTTAAAGCAGGCCGACGTAGAAGTCGGCGCCATGCATGACATTACCGGTTATGCTTGGGGACCATAGCGGTTTGGACCCACCCCTTCCCATCTCGAACAGGGCCGTGAAACGAACCTGCGCCAATGATAGTAAGCTCTTCGCTTGCGAAAGTAGGTCATCCCCAGGCTTTTATTTGAACAAAAGACCCAACTTGATAGTTGGGTCTTTTGCTTTTTGGTGTTTGCCTGTGGCGTTCAGACGAACACAGAAGTGTATGGATTCCAATTGACTGAATTTATTGATATAATTCGATTGGTTGAAGGGCAGTACGCCCTTTTTTTATTTCCGCAAGATATACACGAGTTGTTTGGAGCGTTTAGCGTGCAAGATTTGCAGGCGTTGGTAGATAAAACAGTGGTCCAGCTTGGTTATGAACTGGTTGACTTCGAGATGTCCAATCGAGGCAAGTTGCTGCGTGTGTTTATCGACAAGCTGAATCCAAAGGACAACAAAGACAGCGTAACGATTGATGATTGCGTGTTGGTGAGCAATCAGCTCGGTAATGTGCTTGCGGTAGAAAACGATATTGATTATGACCGGCTGGAAGTTTCTTCTGCCGGTATGGATCGTGTGCTGAAAAAACCAGCGCATTTTGCGCGGTTTGTTGGTGAGCATGCACAAATCAGATTGCGTGTACCTGTGCCGCAAGCCAGCGGTGAGCCTAGAAAGAAATTTCTGGGAATCTTGCGCGGTGTAGAGGCAGATAAGGTATTGCTGGAGCTGGATGGCAAGATAGAAAAAATCGCTTTGGTAGATATTGAAAAGGCGAGATTGAGTCCGCAGTTTTAAGGGATAAAATTTAGAGTTGGAGAGATGTGATGAATCGTGAAATTTTGTTACAGGTAGATGCGCTTGCTCACGAGAAGAATGTGAGCAAAGAGGTGATTTTTACAGCACTGGAGCTGGCTCTAGCTTCCGCAACCAAGAAAAATCACGAAGAAGGTGCCGATATACGTGTCGAGATTGACAGGGAGACAGGCGACTACAAAACATTTCGTCGTTGGCAATATGTTGAGTACGATTTGTTAGAAAGTTCGGTGTATCAGTTTGATGAGGAAGATCCGCGTGCACAAGGTCGCAAAATCGGTGATTACTATGAAGAGCCGCTAGAGTCCATAGCCTTTGGACGGATTAACTCGCAAGTAGCCAAACAAGTCATTCTGCAAAAAGTACGTGAGGCCGAACGTGAGCAGATTTTGCAAGACTTCCTGGCCAGGGACGAGAAACTAATAACTGGTGTCATCAAGCGCATGGAGAAAGGCAATGCCATTATTGAAGTTGGTCGCCTGGAGTGTGTATTGCCACGTGAATCCATGATCCCGAAAGAAAACCTGCGTGTGGGCGACCGCGTGCGTGCCTATTTATCGCGTATCGATCGCGGTGGTCGTGGCCCACAATTGATCTTGTCCAGAACCGCGCCAGAGTTCCTGATTCGTCTGTTCGAGCTGGAAGTGCCAGAAATCGAAGAAGGTTTGCTGGAGATCCGGTCTGCTGCGCGCGATCCGGGTTTGCGTTCCAAAATTGCGGTGAAAACTAATGATCAACGCTTAGACCCAGTAGGCACTTGCGTGGGTATGCGTGGTTCGCGTGTGCAGGCCGTTACCGGCGAGTTGGCTGGCGAGCGCGTGGATATTGTGTTGTGGAGCATGGAACCAGCCCAGTTTGTGATAAATGCAATGGCACCGGCAGAAGTGTCCAGTATCGTAGTCGACGAAGATGCACACAGCATGGATGTGGTGGTGGACGAAGAGCAGTTGGCGCTGGCGATTGGTCGCAACGGCCAGAATGTCCGTCTGGCTTCTGAGTTGACGGGCTGGACATTGAACATTATGACCGAGCAGGAAGCTGCGCAGAAAAATCAGGATGAATACGCAAGCGTCAGCAAGTTGTTTATGGAAAAGCTCGATGTAGATGAAGAGGTCGCTGATATTCTAGTCCAAGAAGGTTTCAGCACGCTGGAAGAGATTGCCTACGTGCCGCTGGCTGAGATGGCCGAGATCGAGGCATTTGACGAAGACACGATTAACGAATTGCGCGCGCGCGCGCGCGCTGCTTTGCTGACCGAGGCGATCGCCAAGGAAGAAAAGGTGGAAGAGGCTGCAGAAGATTTGCTGAACCTGAGAGGCATGGACGATGCAACAGCACACTTGCTAGCATCCAAAGGCATCTCCAAGGCTGATGATCTGGCAGAGCTTTCTGTCGATGAATTGGTAGAATTGACCAATATGGATGAAGAGCGTGCAAAAGCCTTGATTATGACCGCACGTGAACCTTGGTTTAGCAATTCGAATTAAGGCAAGGCTAATAGGATACTGGAGCAGTAAATGGCACAATCAACTGTCGCACAATTCGCAGCCGAGTTAGGTCGGCCGGTCTCATCGCTGATAGAACAGCTTAAAAATGCCGGTGTAAACAAAACTGCGGTAGATGATATTCTTAGCGAAGCGGATAAGACCGCCCTGTTGGATTATCTGCGCAAAGAGCACGGAGCTGCCGCACCAAGAAGCAAAATTACGCTGACCCGCAAACAAAGCACCGAAATCAAAAAGACCGATAGTACAGGCCGCGCGCGCACAATTCAGGTAGAGGTGCGCAAGAAACGTGTGCTGATGCGTCGTGATGAAGCGGAAACGGCGTCTGAATCAACCGATGAACTGCAAGATGAGGCGCAAGCGCCAGTGCAGCCAACCGTGTTGGAACAAGAAGCGGCAGTTACGGAACTGATAACGCCGGCAGTGGAGGCCGCCGTTGTAGAACCGTTGCAAACGGAAGCGCCTATAGAAGCTCCTGTCAGGAGAACAGTACTGAGTGCTGCAGAAATAGCTGTCCGCGAACAGGAAGCAAAGCGCGCGGCTACCTTGGCTGCAATGCAGGCTGAGGATTTGCGTCGCAAGCAGGAACTGGAAGCGCGCCGTACGGCTGAGGAAGAAGCTAAGAAAGCAGCCGAGGCAGAAAAGAAAACAACCAAATTATCCGAAGGTACTTTGCATAAACCGACAAAAGAAGGTGGTGCAAAGCCTGAAGGAAAAGAGGCCAAAAAAGGCAAGGGCGCAGATAACCGTGATTGGAACGAGAACGAAAATCGCAAGCGTGGATTGAAAGCACGTGGCGATGTTGGCATGACACAAGGCTGGCGCGCACCCAAGGCCAAGCATAAACACAAGGATGACGAGCAGCAGCACGCATTCAATGCACCGACCGAGCCTATCGTGCATGAAATCGCTGTACCTGAAACCATCAGCGTAGCGGATTTGGCACACAAAATGTCGGTCAAGGCTGGCGAGGTCATCAAGGCTTTGATGAAAATGGGCATGATGGTGACCATTAATCAGGTGCTGGATCAGGAAACAGCTATTATCGTGGTGGAGGAGATGGGCCACAAAGCGCTCGCGGCTGCCAACAATGACCCGGAAGCTTTCCTAGAAGAAGCTGAACACGTGGAGCCAATTCTGGAATCGCGTCCTCCGGTGGTGACTGTAATGGGCCATGTTGATCATGGTAAAACCAGCTTGCTGGACTACATTCGCCGTACACGTGTTGCTTCCGGCGAGGCAGGCGGCATTACCCAGCATATCGGTGCCTATCACGTTGAAACACCGCGCGGCATGGTGACTTTCCTGGATACGCCTGGTCACGAAGCGTTTACCGCAATGCGCGCGCGCGGTGCCAAGGCAACCGACGTGGTGATTCTGGTGGTGTCTGCCGATGACGGAGTGATGCCGCAGACCATTGAAGCGATTCACCATGCCAAAGCAGGCAATGTGCCTTTGGTCGTTGCGATCAACAAAATCGACAAACCGGAAGCGCAACCGGAGCGTGTCAAGATGGAATTGGTCAACCATGAGGTCGTGCCGGAAGAATTCGGCGGCGAGACTATGTTCCGCGAAGTGTCGGCCAAAACCGGCAAGGGTATTGATGAGTTGCTGGAGGCAGTGTTGCTGCAAGCGGAGGTGTTAGAGCTTCAGGCACCACGCAATACGCCGGCCAAAGGTTTGGTGATTGAGGGGCGTCTGGATAAAGGCCGCGGCTCGGTGTCCACCATCTTGGTGCAGTCTGGTGTGCTGCGTCGCGGTGACATGCTGCTGGCAGGTACAACCTATGGTCGTGTGCGTGCGATGCTGGACGAAAATGGTCGCGAGGTGAAAGAGGCAGGGCCGTCTATTCCGGTTGAGGTGCTGGGGCTTTCCGAAGTGCCGAACGCCGGTGAAGAAGTCATCGTGCTGAACGATGAGCGCAAGGCGCGTGAAATTGCCTTGTTCCGTCAAGGCAAGTTCCGCGATGTGAAGCTGGCCAAACAGCAGGCGGCCAAGCTCGAGAATATGTTCGAGCAAATGGCAGAAGGCGAAGTGAAGACTTTGGGTCTGATTATCAAATCTGACGTGCAAGGTTCGTACGAGGCCTTGTCAACCTCGCTGCAAAAACTTTCTACCAGCGAGGTAAAAGTCAACGTGATTCACACAGGTGTGGGAGCGATTAGCGAATCCGATGTCAACCTGGCAATCGCTTCCAAAGCGGTGCTGATTGGCTTTAACGTGCGTGCCGATGCGGGCGCGCGCAAGTTGATTGAGACTAACGATGTAGATGTACGTTACTACAACATCATCTACGAGGCTGTGGACGAAGTGAAAGCTGCCTTGAGTGGCATGCTGGCGCCGGAACAGAAAGAACAAATGATTGGCACGGTAGAAGTGCGCGAAGTCTTCCGTATCAGCAAAGTGGGCACAGTCGCGGGTTGTTATGTGTCCGATGGTATGGTGAAACGCAATGCCAAAGTACGCGTGTTGCGTGACAATGTCATTATCCACACTGGCGAGCTGGATTCCCTGAAACGCTTCAAGGATGATGTGAAAGAGGTGAAATCCAACTTCGAGTGCGGCCTGTCGCTCAAGAACTTTAACGATTTGGAAGTGGGCGACTTGCTGGAGATTTATGAAGTTGTCGAGGTGGCGCGTACGCTTTAAGCCGCATGCGCGCGCTTCATTGTCAAACACGTTGCCTTGGAAGCCGCGTCCTGCTTACCTTCCAGGGCATCAATTTTGGCAATGAATTTTTAGACGCTTTTAACTTTAAACTTTAACACTCATGGCAAAAGCATTTTCCCGATCCGACCGCGTGGCCGAGCAGATTCAGCGCGAACTGGCTGATTTGCTCATGTTCGAGGTAAAAGACCCGCCCGACCGCGTGGCCGAGCAGATTCAGCGCGAACTGGCTGATTTGCTCATGTTCGAGGTAAAAGACCCGCGCATCGGCATGATTACCATTACCGAGGTAGAGGTCAGTGGCGACATGGCACACGCCAAGGTGTTTTATACGGCCTCCAAGCAAAGTGCTAGTCAGCAAACCGGGCTGGAAAACACCAGCAATTTTTTGCGTTCCCAACTGGGCAAACGCATGATGTTGCGCATCATGCCGCAATTGCATTTTGAGTACGATAACAGCATCGATAACGGCATGAAAATGGATGCCCTGATCGACGCAGCTCGCAAAACTGACACCGATCGTTAATTTCGCATGCAAACCAAGCGTGTAAAACGGCCAATTAGCGGCGTATTGCTATTGGATAAGCCGCTGGGCTATTCATCCAACCAAGCTTTGCAAAAAGTCAAATGGCTTTATCAGGCGGCCAAGGCCGGACACACCGGCACACTGGATCCGCTGACAACCGGCTTGCTGCCTATCTGTCTGGGCGAGGCTACCAAGTTTGCGCAAGTGCTCACTGATGCGAACAAAACTTATATCGCCACGATAAAGCTCGGCGTAACCACTGCCACCGCAGATGCCGAAGGCGAAGTGTTGGAAACCAAGCCTGTAAATGTTTCTCCAGAGCAGTTCGATACAGCTTGCCAGCAGTTTCTGGGTGAAATCAGCCAGATTCCGCCCATGCATTCCGCGCTCAAGGTAGATGGCAAGCCCATGTACGAATATGCACGCGCCGGGCAGGAGGTAGAACGCAAACCACGTCAGGTCACCATTCATGCAATAGAACGGCTGGCTTTTGACCATGATGTGGCGCAAATCAAGGTGACGTGCAGCAAAGGCACTTATATCCGCACCTTGGCAGAGGATATCGGCAAGCAGTTGGGTTGTGGCGCACACCTTGCCGGCTTGCGCCGCACAGCTACCGCCGGATATACACTGGAGCGTGCATATACCATAGAAGCGCTGGAAGCCATGGACATGAGCGCGCGGGATGCTTGCCTGTTGCCGGTGGATTCTGCGATTGCCAATTTACCCAAGATAGAACTGGATGCCGATGCCGCTTATTTTCTGCTGCAAGGGCAAGCCGTATGGGTGTCCGGCAAAGTGCCGCAGGGCGAAATGCGGCTGTATGACGAAGCCAACCATTTTTTAGGGCTGGGCTATCGGCTTAGCAACGGCAAAATCGCGCCCAAGCGTTTATTGGTTTTGGAATAATCAGCAAAAATCTCAATAAAAACAAAGAATAACTTGGTATTGCAATCTGGCTGTGCTAGAATGCGCGCTCATTTGTAAATTGAATGCAATTGCGGTTTGAAATGGTTTCTGACTGAGCTTGCATTGACGCTAACTAAAGGAAAATTAAAGATGGCAGTTACAGCAGAACAAAGTGCAAAAATCGTTAAAGATTTTCAACGCGCACCAAACGATACAGGCAGCCCGGAAGTGCAAGTGGCCTTGCTGACCAACCGTATCAGCTACTTGACCGAGCATTTCAAATCCCATAAAAAAGATAATCACTCACGTCGTGGTTTGCTCGCTCTGGTTAGCCAACGCCGCCGTTTGCTAGATTATCTGAAACGTAAAGACGTAAGCCGTTATCAAACGCTGATCGAGCGTTTGGGTCTGCGTAAATAATTTTATAAAAGTGGTTAGTATCATCAACCCGCTTTTATAAATCGCAAAAAGCCGATAGCAGATTGCATCGGCTTTTTTTATTGTAGGGTTGCAACTGGGTAGTGAGTTGCAGCTAATTGAGAAAGAGAGAAAAACTATGTTTAATATTACTAAAAAGAGCATGCAGTATGGCGCACATACGCTGACATTGGAAACCGGCGAAATCGCCCGTCAAGCCGATGGCGCAGTGATGGTGAGCTATGGCGACACCGTGGTGTTGGTGGCTGTCACTGGTAAACGTGAAGTCAAAGAAGGTCAGATTTCTTCCATTGACCGTGGATTATCAAGAGAAAACGTATGCAGCCGGCAAGATTCCGGGTGGATTCTTCAAGCGAAGGCCCCCAGCGAGAAGGAAACATTGACTTCCCGCTTGATCGACCGCCCATTGCGCCCACTTTTCCCGGATGCATTCTATAACGAAGTGCAAGTTGTGGCCACCGTGATGTCATCCGACCCTGAAATCGATGCGGATATTCCGGCTATTATCGGTGCTTCCGCTGCTTTGGCGATTTCCGGCATCCCGTTCTACGGCCCGCTGGGCGCGGCGCGTGTGGGTTATATCAATGGCGAATATGTGCTGAACCCAACCGCCAGCCAGTTGGAAGAAACCGAGCTGGACTTGGTGGTGGCTGCGACCGAAGGCGCGGTGATGATGGTGGAATCCGAGGCCAAAGAGCTTTCCGAAGAGGTGATGCTGGGTTCTGTCGTGTTTGGTCACGAAGAGATTAAAAAACTGGTGGCTTTGATTAACGAATTTGCCGCAGAAGCTGGCAAAGACGCATGGGATTGGACACCGCCTGAGCCAGACACTGTTTTGATTGAGAAAATTGCGAAATTGGCAGAAAAAGATGTCAATGACGCGTTCAAAATCAAATCCAAGCAAGAGCGTTCTGCCGAGCTGGACGAGATCAAGAGCCGCGTGATGGCTGAGCTGATTACCGAGGAAACTTGCGTAGCCAGATTTTGAATGGCAGAGCCACGCATCGATGGTCGTATTCACACGTACCGTGCGTCCTATCACCATTCGCACCGGCGTATTGCCGCGCACACACGGCTCCGCCCTGTTTACCCGTGGCGAGACAGCTTTGGTGGTGGCGACTTGGGCAGGTAAAGACGAGCAAATCATTGATGCGCTGCAAGGCGAATACAATGAGCGTTTTATGCTGCATTACAACATGCCTCCGTATGCGACCGGTGAAACCGGCCGTGTGGGCACGCCAAAACGCCGCGAAGTCGGCCATGGCAACCTGGCTAAACGCGGCCTTTAGCGGCTGCCTGAAAGTTCGATGCTGCGTCACGCGTGGTATCCGGATTACAGAGAATCAGCAGTTCCAGCATCATGGCTAAGCTGTGTGGTGGTTGTAACTTTTGATGGACGCAGGCATTACCGTGAAAGCGTGGCTGGCGTGGCGATGGGTCTGATTAAAGAAGGTAACCGCGTTGCGGTGTTGACCGACATTCTGGGTGATGAAGATCATCTGGGCGACATGGACTTTAAAGTAGCCGGTACCGACAACGCGTGACTGCGCTGCAAATGGACATCAAGATCACCGGCATTCACCGCACCGTCGCCCGCAAAAGCCGCATTGGCACAAGCCAAAGAAGGCCGCGCGCATATCTTGGGTATCATGAAACAGGCAATGGCGAACGCCAATACTGAAATGTCTGAGTTCGCACCGCGCATCATCACCATGAAGATCAATCCGGACAAGATTCGTGATGTGATCGGCAAGGGCGGCGCAGTGATTCAGGCGTTGACCAAAGAAACCAATACTAGCATCGACATTGAAGATGACGGTACCGTGAAAATCGCTTGTACGAGTGCAGAGGCTGGCGAAGAAGCGAGACGCCGCATTGCAGAAATTACCGCAGAAGTGGAAATTGGCCAAGTGTACGAAGGCCCAGTTGTTAAGGTGCTGGATTTTGGTGCTGTGGTTTCCTTGCTGCCCGGCAAAGATGGTCTGGTGCATATCTCCCAAATCTCGCATGACCGCGTAAAAGCCGTGAGCGATTACGTGAAAGAAGGCGACGTTGTGCGCGTGAAAGTGGTGGAAATGGACGAGAAAGGCAAAGTGCGCCTGAGCATGAAAGCCTTGATTGAGCCGCCGGCAAAAGCTGACAAAGCACCAACGGAAGCTGACGAGTAATCAACAGCCGCAAAACAAAAAACGCCTCGATTGAGGCGTTTTTTCATTATGGGTATTGATGCTCTGGAAGGCGCATCCAGCTTGGCTCACAGGGCAATGGCTTTAGCAATGAATACGCGCGCGATAAAAAGCAGCCATTAAAGCTGCTTTCTTGTTAATTGCTGAATTGTTTTTGGCTTCGGCCGAAAACATTATAGGCATTTGCTTTTAGTTCCGGCCGCTCGCTATGGGAGCTTATTAACCTAAAGGTTAGTCTTTACTGAAAACAGGTTGCAAAGGGTTACTTTGCAACCTGTTTTTCACGCATTTCATCCAGCGTTTTGCAGTCGATGCATAGTGTGGCAGTCGGGCGAGCTTCCAAACGTTTCAGACCGATCTCTACGCCGCAGCTTTCGCAGTAGCCATATTCGTCGTGGTCGATATTGCGCAGAGTTTCATCGATTTTCTTGATGAGTTTGCGTTCGCGGTCGCGGTTACGCAGTTCCAGCGCCATGTCAGATTCCTGGCTGGCACGGTCGTTCGGGTCGGCGAACATAGTGACTTCATCCTGCATGGTGTGCACGGTGCGGTCAATGTCATGACTCAGCTCGGCTTTCCAGTCGTTCAGAATTTTGCGGAAGTGGTTGAGTTGGTTGCTGTTCATGTACTCCTCACCCGGCTTTGCCACGTAAGGAGTAAAGGTTTTGTTGGCTGTTTCTGGCATACGACTAATCAAATCTTAAAAGTTAACTACTCAAACTGCAATCAAGTACATCCAAAATCCCATTGAGGATACGCCCATTGTGTCTAGATTGCAATTGCTATTTTGTTTCACGCAGTTCCTGCGCCAGCAACGTGTTTTCCATCAGTGTCGCTACGGTCATGGGTCCCACGCCACCGGGTACCGGAGTGATGTGGCTGGCTTTTTCTTTAGCAATGACAAAATCGACATCACCGGTAATTTTTCCATCCGGCAAACGGTTAATGCCAATGTCTACTACGATAGCCCCCGGCTTGATCCAATCACCCTGAATCAGGCCGGGCTTGCCCGCGGCTGCAACAACCAGATCAGCATGCCGAATCTTGTCTGCCAGATCTTTTGTGTGGCGGTGGCAACTGGTGACAGTACAGCCTGCCAATAGCAACTCCAGCGCCATGGGACGGCCCACGTGGTTGGAAACACCTACCACGACAGCGTCCAGACCCATCAGCGCAATCCCGGCGGTTTTGAGCATTTTAATCACACCGTAGGGCGTGCAAGAACGCAAGGTTGGCTGACGCACTGCCAGCCGGCCGATGTTGTAGGGATGAAAACCGTCTACATCCTTATCTGCGCTAATGCGCTCAACCAGATGCTCTTCATTAATGTGGCTTGGCAGTGGTGATTGCACCAGTATTCCGTCCACCTCGTCGTCTGCGTTAAGTTTATCCACCAGCGCCATCAGCTCGCTCTCTGTTGTGTCGGCGGGCAAGTCATAGGCGATGGAACGTATGCCGACTTTATCGCATGCCAGCCGTTTGTTGCGCACGTAAATGGCAGAGGCCGGGTCGGCGCCAACAAGGATTACGGCCAGGCATGGCGGGCGTTTACCGGAACTTGAGCGTGCGTCTACACGCTGTTTGATTTCTTGCAACAGGTTTTCTGCGATGGTCTTGCCGTGGATGATATACGCTGTCATGCTGGATTTTGATTTCGAGTTAAAAAACTTCGCTATTTTAGCATATTCAGGAATTGACCTCAGAGCTGCTTTTTGCGCTATATTGCTGCCTCTTCGGCGTGTAGCGTAGTAGCGCGCCTGCTTTGAGCAGGATGTGTCGGGGTTTCGAATCTCTCCACTTGACCACCTTTTTGGCTACCTTACTGACAATCTGCCCGTAGCTCAATCGGATAGAGCGCCAGCCTTCTATGGCGCGGAGGTTACCAGGTTCGATTCCTGTCGGGCAGGCCAAATACGGAGACACTTTCTGTGTCTTTGTTTTTATGGTGGCTGTAGCTCAGTTGGTAGAGCCCTGGATTGTGATTCCAGTTGTCGTCGGTTCGAGCCCGATCAGCCACCCCATCTTCCCAGCCATTGATGCCAGACGGCATACGGGTTATAGTATCCCTTAAGTACAAGAAAAATATAAACAAGGAGAAGGGCGCTATCCATGGCACAGCTTCCGGTATTAATTATTATTGATGACGATCCGCTGATTACGGATACGCTGCATTTTGTATTGAGCAAGCATTTTGAGGTGTGCGTAGCGGATTCGCGGACACAGGCCAAGAGCTTGTTGCGCCAGCTGGAATCCCCGCCCGACTTGGCCTTAGTAGATTTGGGCTTGCCGCCGATGCAGCATAAGCCGGATGAGGGTTTCAAGATGATAGGCGAGTTGCTGGCACATTCCCCCAGCATGAAGATTCATGTACTGTCCGGGCAAAGTGATGACGTGAATGTCAAACATGCGTTGGCATTAGGTGCGTTGGATTTCATTCCCAAGCCATGCGATGTCGAAAAACTCAAGGAACTGCTGGTCAATTCTCTCAAGGTGCAAAGCGTTGAGAAGACCGAAAAGCCAGAAGACAAGAATGGCGGCATGGTGGGGGAAAGCCTGCCGATGCAGACGCTGATTACCCAAATCAAACAATTTGCCGACTCGCCTTTCCCTGTGCTAATTGAAGGCGAATCGGGTAGCGGCAAGGAGCGCGTTGCGGGCAATTTCCATCGTTTCAGCAAGCGCAACAAACAGCCCTATTTGTCCGTCAACTGTGCGGCTATTTCGCCGATGCTGGCAGAATCCATTCTGTTCGGGCATGCCAAGGGTGCCTTTACCGGCGCGGCTAACGCCAGTGCGGGCTATTTTGAGGATGTTGGTGATGGCACGCTTTTCCTGGATGAAATCGGCGAGCTGCCATTGGATATGCAGGCCAAGTTGCTGCGTGTGCTGGAAAACGGTGAATATGCCCGCGTTGGTGAAACGCAGGTTCGCAGGAGCAAGGCGCGCATCGTCGCAGCTACCAATCGCGATTTGCGCGCAGAAGTACGCGCTGGCAATTTCCGGGCGGACTTGTATCATCGTCTGAGTGTGTTTACTGTTCGTGTTCCCCCATTGCGTGAGTTGAATGGGGATAGTCTGGTATTGCTGGAGCACTTCAAGGATTTTTATGCGCGAGAGACGGGGCAGAAACCATTCAAGCTGGATGAAAAAGCCGAACGCCGCTGGCTGGATTACCATTTTCCAGGCAATGTGCGTGAATTGCGTAATATCATCATTCGCCTGATCGCCAAATATGCCGGGCAGGCGGTGAATGACCAGCAGCTTTCCGCCGAGTTTGACTTATCCCGGCAAAACGAAGTAGATGGCGTGCCCATGGCTTTCAATGGTGATCTATCTAGTTATGCGCTGCAGCATTTGCAG
The DNA here is from genome assembly GCA_044228125.1 of Methylophilus sp. Classification (GTDB taxonomy): domain Bacteria; phylum Pseudomonadota; class Gammaproteobacteria; order Burkholderiales; family Methylophilaceae; genus Methylophilus. Next base: position 5,584 of record JBGAVM010000029.1, on the reverse strand, counting down.
AATCAGGCTAACGTTAACCTGGATCAGGTTCTGAAGTCTTGGGAAAAAGCCTATGTGGAGGCAGCCATGCGCGTTACCCATGGCAACCTTAGCCAGGCAGCCAAGTTGCTGGGCATCAATCGGACGACGTTATATAGCCGCATGCAGTTGCAAGAAGAAAAATAAACTCACCCAATGTACTATCAACATTTTGGCTTGAAAGAGCCGCCTTTCAAGATCACGCCCAACACCGAGATGTTCTTTACCGGCAGCAACCGGGGCGCGGTGTTAGATGCTTTGCTGTATGCCATTGGCAGCGGTGAAGGGATCATTAAGGTGGTGGGTGAGGTTGGTAGCGGCAAAACCATGCTGTGCCGGATGCTACAGACCATGTTGCCGGAGCATATTGAGAGTATCTATCTGGCCAATCCCAGCGTGGCGCCTGAGGATGTGCTGCATGCCATCGCCTTCGAACTGCAGCTTAAGCTTCCGAAAATTGCCGATAGGCTCAAGGTAATGCAAAAACTGCAGGAGTATTTGCTCAAGCGACATGAGGCTGGCAAGCAGGTAGTGATTTTTGTCGAAGAGGCCCAAGGGATGCCGCTGGCGACGTTGGAAGAGATTCGTCTGCTGTCTAATCTGGAAACCAAGCACGACAAGTTGTTGCAAATCGTCCTGTTTGGGCAGCCGGAATTGGACGCAAACCTGAATCAAACGCATATTCGCCAATTGCGCGAACGCATCACGCACAGCTTCAATCTTGCGCCATTGCAGCCTAAGGAGGTAGACGAGTATCTGATGTTCCGGCTTCGGGCGGCTGGCTATCATGGGCCACCTCCGTTTACTTCTGCGGCTATCAAAAAACTGGCGCAAGCTGCGCAGGGACTGGTACGCAGGGTCAATATTCTGGCCGACAAGTCTCTGCTGGCAGCGTTTGCCGAAAATGTGTATCAGATTACGCCCAAACATGTGCAGGCCGCTATTGCAGATAGTGAATTTAGTGCGGAAAGAACTAAGCATGCAAAAAAATCATATATTTGGGTTTGGATAGCGGTGTTGGTTGCGGGGTTGGTGCTGGGTCTGGCGGCGGCTTATTTTTTCTGGCAACAGTCCAATGCAACTCCTAGTGAACCCAGGGTGACGGAAATCAAGCCTGCACCCCCGCTTGAGGCGGCGGAAAAGCCGGCAATCGGCCCCGCTCCGGCTGCTTCGGCAGTTCAAACACCCACGCTTGTGCCACAGACTCAGCAAGATGTATTAAGCGCCCGTTTGTCGGCCATGGAGGCTTGGCTGGCGACCCAGCAACCATCTGTCGTGACGATACAACTGTTCGGGGCAAGTGATGAACAGCAGCTCAAATCGGCACTAGAGCGGCTAGGCGGCAAAATCGAGCTGGATAAAATCTACGTGTATAAAACACTGGTAAACAACCAGCGCGCTTTTAGTGTTATCTACGGTGGATTTTCTGACCGGGCCGAAGCGGCACGGATTTTGGAAACTTTGCCGGAAGATATTAAAAAGAACCACCCGCAACTCCGTACCGTGGCAGGGATATTGGAAGAAATTGCAAAAACAGAGAAATTTTGACAAAACTATTGATAGTTCAATAAGTTAGTATTGCATTTTAAAGCTGATTATGCGATAACTCGCTTTAATGGATAAAGTAGAGGAAAGTACGCTGTGCTGATACAGATAAGAGATCCGTTCTTGCAAGAAAAAGCTCTCTTGAAAAGGCTTATTTTAACGTGTTCAATATTGGTATTGGCCGCATGTGCGCATCAATCCAAAGTCAAACCATCCAGCGGACATATTGATGGTAAAGCACCAGCAAGCGCGACTACTGCTGCCGGTGCACAAACAGCACCTATCCCTAAACCTGTTAGAAACAGCCCGCAACTTCCACCTCCCAAAGCGACCTCCAAAGCACAAACATATAGCGTGGTAGTTAACGAAGTGCCAGTGAAAGAGATATTGTTTGCTTTGGCGCGTGAAAGCAAGCTGAATATTGATATTCACCCAGCCATCCAAGGACGTGCCACACTAAACGCGGTAGACCAGACTTTGCCGGCTATTTTGGAGCGCTTGGCCAAGCAGGTGGACCTTACTTATCGCATAGAAGGCAACGTGCTTTACATTACACCAGACCAGCCAGTATTACGTACATACAAAGTCGATTATGTGAATATTAATCGTGATACTGAAGGTTTTATTGGTGCAGATGGTCAGATTTCAAGCACATCACAAAGCTCTGGTTCAAGTGGGACGGTAAGTAGCATTTCTGGGAATGGCGCGAATAATAGTTCTCGTACGTTGGTTTCTAGTAAAGCCAAAAATCACTTATGGGAATCTCTGATTCAGAATATTAAAGATTTGCTGGCAGAGACTGACAAAGAAGTGATTGTGACTCGATATGGCAGCTTGGGTGAGTCTGTCGCTGAAAAAGCCGGGGCTGATGAAAACAAAGCGCAGGCAAGCAAAAATAAAGCTGAAGTTGAACAAAGAGACGATCAGCGTAAAGAATACAAAACCTTGTTTGCTGCCAATGTCATTGCTAACCCGGAAACCGGGGTGATTAGCGTGCGCGCCACAAAGAAACAACACGAGAAAGTTCAGGAGTTTATCGATCAAGTAATGGTGGATGCAAAAAGGCAAGTGTTGGTTGAAGCTACCATCGTAGAAGTGGTGCTGAAAGATAGTTTTCAAGCGGGGATTGATTGGAGCAGGCTTAACAATTCGGCTAGAAATAATGGATTTGTTTTTAAGCAAAGTTTGGGATCTAGCAATTTTAGTGTCGACGGCGCGACTAACGCGATTAGCGCCACAACAAGCAGTAACGCGCTTGGAGTCGATACCGATGCAGGATTTGTCTTGGGTTATTTGAACCCTTTAAGCCGTATCGGCAACATTGCGGCATCAATTAATCTACTCAAACAGTTTGGTGATACTAAAGTGCTGTCCAGCCCAAAGCTAATGGTGCTAAATAATCAAACTGCGGTGCTAAAAGTGGTGGATAACCTAGTGTATTTTACCGTTCAGGCGCAACAATCTACGGTAGGAGGCACCGTAGGAGGTACTCTGGCAACATTTACAACCACACCTAATACTGTGCCTGTAGGTATAGTCATGAGCGTTACCCCACAAATTAATAATAATGGCAGCGTGGGGATTAATGTACGGCCAAGTATCACTCGCGCTATAGATTTTGTTCAAGACCCTAATCCAAATTTACGTACAGGAGCAAATAACACGGGAGCCCCGATAAAAAGTGAGGTTCCTGTAATTCAAGTGCGTGAAATGGAATCGATGTTACAAATAGAAAGCGGTAGTACGGCGATTTTGGGCGGCTTGATGCAAGATGAAATTATCAGAAACACAGACAAAGTTCCTGGGCTATCGGATGTGCCGGGAGTCGGTAATGTGTTTAAAGGTAAGAACCATGCTACACGTAAAACAGAGTTGGTGATTTTCTTGCGTCCGACGGTGATCACCAAGCCATCGCTGGAAAGTGACGAATTGCAAAGCTTCAAGCAATATCTGCCGGAGCAGCAGCTACAAAATGTGCTGGAAGAAGCGCAGTAGACTGTAAGTCGGGCGACGCACCATGAGCTTACTAATCAAAGCATTGGATAAAGCCGAGAACGAGAAGGCGCAGGCAGACAAGGTCAAAAAGACCCAAACAAGGCGTAGCCCAAAAGCGCTTAAAACCGATTTTGGTAGTACGGGCAAGTTTGAAAATCTGAGTTTGGCTGAGCCGAATGCCGACCTGTTGCATGGCACCGTCGAATCTGCTCCTGCAAAGCCAGATTCCTCTGCTGCAGAGAATCTGCTATTACAGAAACCGCAAAAGTCGGCAATTGACAAAATAAGTACGCCTGTTACGTTTGCAAACACAATCCCGCCGGTACAGCCTGAAAGCGCCGCCAATGTATTCGCCGCCAAGCGTATTGAGCCTTTGCATCAGAATACCAAATTAGCCGCTTGGGCCGGGATTGCATTGGTGGCCTTGCTGGGTATGGGCTGGTATGTATATCAATTGGTAAATGTACCAGAGCCGGTAATGCCTGTGCGCCCTTTGCCACCGCCAGAGGTGGGGGCGCAGCGTAATCCTGCACCAGAAGTGCAGCCTTCCGTACTATTGCCTGCCGCGCCAATTCCCACTGATACGCAGGTGTTTGCGGAAAGGGGCGGTACTATGCCTGGGGAGAGTATCAATGCGGATGATTCTGATAAGCCTCCGGCGAAGAAAAAAGAAAGTACAGAGCCAGATTCGGTTGCCAGGGGTGAACCTTCTGCGGAGAAACCCATAAAAAACATGAAGGATGAAATGGCGGTGCCTGCTGTTGCCTCGCCCAGCGTGTCGGTAAGCATTAGCAGAAACAAGCCGGAAGTGGGGGTCAATCCAACGCTGATGCGGGCTTATGAGGCATATAACGCAGGTAACGATAACGACGCTCAGGGGTTGTATAAACAGGTACTCCGGCAAGATATCCGTAATGTGGATGCACTGCTTGGTCTGGCCGCGATTGCGAGCCGACAGGGGCGGGATGCAGATGCTGTGGGCTGGTACCGCAAGGTGCTGGAAGTAGAGCCGCGCAATACGATCGCACAATCGGCCATGCTGGAGACGCGTGAAGCCAGCGCTGCGCCAAGCGGTGAGAGCAGTCTTAAGACAATGCTGGAAAAATCTCCGGAAGACCCGGAGTTATATACTAAGTTGGGGCATCACTATGCAGACCAAAGCCAGTGGGGTGCCGCACAGCAGGCGTATTTTGAAGCATATAGGCTAAAACCGAGTGCAGACAATGCATTCAATCTGGCTGTCGGCCTTGATCACATGGGCAAGCCGAAACTGGCTTTGCCTTATTACCAGCAGGCATTGGAGCTTATGAACAGTAGCAGCGGGATAGACCGCAGTGCGCTGGAAGCGCGTATCCAGGCAATACAATAATCACACTATGGCAGAACAAAGACGCAAATTACGCTTGGGCGAATTGATGGTGCAGCAAGGCCTGATTAGTCAGGATCAGTTGCGCATTGCCTTGATTGAGCATCAGCAAAACAATATTCCGCTAGGCCGCCAGCTGGTGCGCCTGGGGTTTGTTTCCGAAACCATGGTGCGCGATATGGTGGCGCATACGATAGGTCAGGAAAGTATTGATTTAACCAATGTGGTGGCCGATGCAGATGCGCTTGGCATGGTGCCGGAAGAGTTCGCAAGGCGTTATCACCTGTTGCCAGTGGCCTATGAAGAAGCCAGCAAAACCATGACCGTGGCCATGGCGGATATGTTCAACGTGGTGGCGCTGGATCAGCTTCGCGCCATGCTGGGTGGGCAGATACAGCTGAAGCCGGTGTTGGCAGCAGAGGCGCAACTGGAAGAGCACATTGACCAGTTTTACGGTTATGAGCTGTCTGTGGACGGCATCCTGCGTGAAATAGAAACCGGGGAAATTGATTACCAGAGTCTGGCTGTTGAAGGTGATGAATATACCCAACCGGTGGTGCGGCTGGTGGGTGCATTGTTGATGGATGCGGTTAAACGTGGTGCTTCTGATATCCATTTTGAGCCCGAGTACGCTTTTTTACGTATTCGCTACAGGATAGA
>JBGAVM010000028.1:17758-18611 GCA_044228125.1 Methylophilus sp. | reverse complement strand
GGACGCCGCGGTCGCGGCGCTTGCTGGTTCACGCGCCATGACTGAACCCGCTGCCGCCTTCGGCTTCGCACTGTCGAAGACAGTGCCAGACACAAAGGGTATGACCTCGATGGTGCTTTCAGCACCGAAGGTGCTGCGCTCCCCAGCGTTCGCGGAACGCGATCGCAAGAAGTGCCTTGCAAGCTGAATGAACGTCGCCACGTAGCGCAGCTCGTGCGCCTCGAAACTTCTGCCTTCCGGTGTCCATAGCTTGTTCTGCCAGAAACACCAGTCTTCCCAGTCATGGCCAGCAATGGGGTAGTAGGCCAGTGAACGCATGACACGGAACGCGGAATAGGGGATTCGAACCGCCCCGTTCTCGTAATTCCTGATTGTCCTGACATCCACGTCCAGTTCCTCGGCTGCTGCTTTTACCGTCAGGCCTGCACGCCGTCTGGCAAGGTGGAAGTCATCCGGCTCGATGTGTTTCGACCTGGCTTTCCTCCGCTTCTTGTTCCGCATAGTAGTTTTGCCGGTGGGTAAATCCACCATTTCTTGGTAAGAGGGTGCAAGCGTGCCCCGAATATCTTGCCGTCCTTGCACAGCTTCCTGACATACGCGATACTCAGACCGTGCAGCTCCGCGAATGCCATGGCCGATATGCCCTTGTTGCCCATTCCGTCCGCATGCAGTGTGTTAGCCATGATTTGCCCCCACCACTTGCAATTTTCCGTTCCAATTTTCGAAACGCTTCTGTCGTTCCTCGTCTTTTTCTGTGCACTTTGCATAAAACAGGTCTAGCAGGCCTTTTAACGCGTTTTCGCTAAAAGTGGATGTCCCAGACTCGGTGACCCATAATTCTTGGTCTAGCAGT
>JBGAVM010000028.1:0-17730 GCA_044228125.1 Methylophilus sp. | reverse complement strand
TGTTCAGAACTCGTTGTATGTCTCATGATATTTCCTTCAATTTTAAGAAGCCCGTCAGGGCATTAAAAATCGTGGAAAAGTTTTCCGAGGTGAGGCCAAAAAAAGCGAGGTTTGCGCTTCGGCGCGGCACTCGCTTTTTTGGCTTAAGGGGGTAGGCTGTTCAGTGCGGGTGCTATGTAACACCCGTACTTATGCTCATGGGTGAGCAAATATGATTGATTGGCTCACTTTTAGCACCAAAGAGGTGCATTCAAAATCAGCCTGACTTTGCTTGCTTATACCGGACTTCTAATTTCGTATAATGTATATTATGTTAAATTAAATAGGAATCCAGGTAGCGCTACATCTGCACCGCTCTGGCTTTAGGGAAAACAATGCTGAACTTACTGCCCTCATGCTCAACACTGTCGATTTTGAGTTGTGCCTGATGACGTACCAAAATGTGTTTGACGATGGATAAACCTAGTCCTGTGCCGCCTGTGTCACGGCTGCGGCTTTTGTCCACGCGATAAAACCGCTCGGTGATTCTGTTGATATGCTCTCTGGGAATGCCAACCCCGGTATCCATGACACTGTATACAGCCCCATTATCCGTGGCCTTCCATGAAACGTGAATATGTCCTTTTTCCGGCGTATATCGAATAGCGTTATTGAGCAGATTGCTACAGGCACTATAAATTTCATCTTCGGCACCAATCAGCCTTAAATTTGGCGCGATTTCGTGCGTTATTTTGTGCTTGCCCAAGCTTAGCCCTTGGGCGTTGCTTAAAATGCGCTCTAATAGGCCTTGCATGTTGATTTCATTGTTTTCCGGCACATTTGCGTCACTTTCAATACGCGAAAGCGTGAGCAAGTCTTCCACCAAGTTGCGCATGCGCTGAGTTTGCTGTTCCATTAGTTCGATGTGGTGCAAATACTGCTGCGAGACAGCGCCGGGAATATCGTGCAGGGTTTCCAGGAATCCACCGACCACAGTCAGCGGCGTGCGCAGCTCGTGCGAAACATTGGCAATGAAGTCGCGACGCATCGCATCCAGTTTTTGAGTTTGGCTAATATCCTGGCAAATCATGATTTTTTGCTGCGCGCCAAATGTGTAAATTCGCAATTCAAGGTCTTTATCCGGTTGCAGCCTGGATTTGATCTTCAAAGGCGCATCATATTGCTCGGATTCCAGATACAGTACTGCTTCCGGATGATGCACGCTGGCATTCAGCTTTTGGTCCTGATCGCGCCACAGGTTTAAGCCAAGCTGAGATTCCGCGGCTGGGTTGCACCATTCGACTTGCTGGTGCTGGTTGAATATCACCACACCATCCGGCAGCACGCTTACGGCGTTTTTAAAGCGGGACATGCTACTACTGAGTTCGGACGCCTGCAGTTGATGGCGTTGCACAAAGTTTCTCAGGGTCTCGAAAATGGCTTCCCAATGGCCGCTGGCCGCTGGCAGGGTTTTGTTGTTAGGGGATTTTAGCCAATCCAGCAACTGGGATTGTCGCAACAAATGCAAGCCCAGATAGAGCGTGACACCTATACCCCACAGACTAAGCGCAGCCAGAATGCCTTCGTGCGCCCAAATAGCCAGGCACAGCAAAACGAATACATACACAATGGCTACGGTAATCTTGTCCATGCGTCGGGATTATACCAAGGTAGAAAAACGGTATCCCGTACCCCTTACCGTTTGCAACATTGCATCGTGACCGGAAACCTGAAGCGCATTGCGCAGGCGGCGTATCTGGACATCGACCGTGCGATCTTCCACATAAACCCCACTACCCCAGACGCTGTTGAGCAACTGTTCGCGCGTATAGACGCGCTCCGGATTGCTCATGAAAAAATGCAGCAGCTTGTATTCCATCGGACCAAGTGTGATGGGAATGCCCTTGCCAGTGACGCGGTGTGTTTTAGGGTCCAGCACCAGTTCGGCAACTTCTATCGTGTCCTGCACCGATTGCGGTGAGCTGCGTCGTAGCACGGCTTTGATTCTGGCATTCAACTCGCGCGGGCTAAACGGCTTGGTGATGTAATCGTCAGCCCCCACTTCCAGTCCGCGCAGCTTGTCAGCTTCCTCACTGCGCGCCGTGAGCATGATGATAGGAATATCTTTGGTCGTGGCGCGCGCTTTAATCTGCTTGGCGTAATCAATTCCACTGGTGCCCGGTAGCATCCAGTCCAGCAATATCAGGTCGGGCATATGCGTATGCAGGATATTTTCCGCCTGTTCCACACTGAGCGCCCGCAACGGCAGGTAGCCGGCCTGAGACAAATTAAAAGTCAGCAGTTCCTGTATGGCAGGTTCGTCTTCTACAACAAGTATGCGAGCGGTCATCCTTTTAAGCACCAATATGACATAGATGTTGCATCATATGGTGCTTTTATTTCAAAAAAATGACAATACCGTAAAGGAATTATTTCAAGCCACAGTCCATTTTCTGATGAAATTGTCCACACTAACCTTACCCGCGCCGCCTAACAATAATGGCAGCAGCATGACAATGAACAATAAAGGTAGCTTGAAGTTGCCAAATCCATCGTTATTTTCGTCGATAATACGGTACCCTCTCACCAATTCGCTTAGGTTAGACCAGTGTTCTGGCCAATGTACCGAGGCGATGGCTACAATAGTAAGAATAATCAAGCTTAGACTGAAAAATCGTGTTGCCAGACCGAACAATAGCGCAAACGCGCCAGCAATTTCAAACCAGGTAGCGATGCCCCAGCTAATATCTGGCGGTAACAGATTGAATGGAAATGGAAAGCTTAAATCCGCAAACCAATTGGCGCCATGCAGTTTCTCTATGCCAGACTCCCCGAACTCCCAAGCCAATATCAGGCGCAACACCAGTTGCGGTAACCATGTGTTGAGCTTGTCGAGTTGGCTTACGACGCCAAAATATAGATCTGATAAAGATTGTACTGAAAACATGATGTGCCCTTTGTAAACGATGTACAGCTTAGTCGGGCAAATGGTCTTGGCCTTACACGGCCTGATTTTTAAAAGGCTTATTTTGCGGCTGGATGCGCCTAAAGTATTTGAAATGCAGGCGAACGCCCAGCAGTAACGCCAGCACAGCCGCATAATAGAACGGCTCGGTGACATCTTTCTTGACCAGCCACCAGAAGTGCAGAATCGCCAAAATTGCAATGATATACACCAGCTGATGCAACTTCTTCCAATTGCCTTTCAGGCGTTTCATCATTGCCAAATTGGAGGTGGCTGCCAACGGAATTGTCAGTACAAATGCGCTGAAGCCCACAATCACGTAAGGATGCTTGATGATGTCTTTCACGATATCCGGCCAGTAAAAGCCGTAATCCAGCCATGCGTAAGTTGCAATGTGCAGGCACGCGTAAGCAAACATCCACAAGCCTAGCAGCCTGCGCAGCTGGATTTGCCATATCTGCCCGGTCAGCAGGCGGATAGGCGTCATTGCCAGCGAAAGCAGCAGGAAAACCAGTGTCCACGTGCCAGTGGAACGTTCAACGAATTCGACCGGATTGGCGCTCAAATCATCATGCGCGCCCAGCCAAACCAAGCGGATAATGGGCAGGAAAGCCAGAATCCAGATGGTGATCTTGCTGTAAAAAATCCGTTTTTGCATGATTAAAAGTTTCTTTGTAAATCCATTCCGGCGTACATTTGCCCGACTTGCTCGGCATAGCCGTTAAACATTTGCGTTTTCACGCGCCCGGCGAGCAGCCCCGCCCCAATGCGCTTTTCGGAAGATTGTGTCCAGCGCGGATGGTCGACATTCGGGTTCACATTGGCGTAAAAGCCATATTCGCGCGGATTAGTTTTTGCCCAAGTGGTGACGGGCATCTTCTCTACAAAGCGAATCTTGACGATGGATTTTGCGCCCTTGAACCCATATTTCCACGGCACCACCAGGCGCACCGGCGCACCATTCTGGTTGGGCAGGATTTCGCCGTATAGACCCACAGCCAGCAGCGCCAGCGGGTGCATCGCCTCGTCCATGCGCAGGCCTTCGGTATATGGCCAATCCAAAATCGGCACGCGCGCACCGGGCATGGTGAGCGGGTCGTTGGCGGAAGCAAGCTCGATATATTTGGCGTTGCCAGTCGGCTCAGCCCATTTGATAAGCGCCGATAACGGCAGGCCTACCCACGGGATGACCATAGACCAAGCCTCTACGCAGCGATGCCGATAGATGCGCTCTTCCAGCGGGGCAAGCTTCATCAGGTCGTCGATGCTGATGGTTTTGGGCTTTTTCACTTCCCCTTCTATGCTGATGCTCCATGGGCGCGGCTTGAACAGCGTGGAATGGATGGCCGGATCGGATTTGTCGGTACCGAATTCGTAGAAATTATTATAGGTCGTGGCATCTTCGTATTTGGTCAGTTTTTCGCCCGCGCCGTATGATGTTTTTCGATATGCGGCGATGCGCTTTGCGGCTTTTTCAGGCGCAGCCTCGGTGGCTGCAAGCGCTATGCTGTTGCCCGGCAAGGTGGCGGAAAGCAGCGTAAAACCTGCGGCCTTTAACAGCGTGCGGCGGTCTTCGAATATTTCACGCGGCGTGATTTCCGACGGCTGAATATCAGCCGGATTATGTTGGGATGTGTTGCGTATCAGCATGGCGCGCCCTTTCAGTGTTTACCGGTTTGTCGCGCCAGCATGCCCTTCATTACAGGGTTGGGGAGTTATTTTTGCATGGTCTGCGCAAAAGCGGCGATTTCGGCATTCAATTCTTTGTCGTTGACGGTCTTTGCGATGCGCTCTGCGTCTGCAAGGTGCGTATCGCCGGCGCCTTTGTCGCCCGCTGCCACATCGTTTTGCGCCATCAGCAAGCTGGCTTTAGCCTCGTAATAAGCACCGCCATTCTCTTTGGCAAATGCACGCAGCCTGTTTAAAGTCAGGTCGGCGTTTTTGTAATCTTTCGCCAGCGTTTGGTATTGCCCCAGCTGCAGCATGGCATCTGCGTATTGATCCAGCGTACCGGCCTTTTTCTGCATCAAGGCGCTTTTTAGCTGCTGCTCCACGGCTTTGTCATATTGTCCGAGCGCAGCAAATGCGCTGGCGACGCCCGCGTGGCTCTCGGCGCGCTCATTGTCGTTGTTGGCGGCTTTATTGGCCGCCTGAAAACTGGCAAGCGCGGCATCCATGTCTTTGTTTTGTGTGTATGTTTTGCCCAGCAACATGTGGGCGATGTAGGAAAAACGTTGGTATTCCGGCTTCTGGAAATGCGTCAGGCTTTTTTGATAGCTCGCGATTGCCGCCGAAAACGCCTGATTATCCCGGTGCAGATTGCCTAACAGCAAGTTTGCAATCCCCGCATCATAATCAGATTGCGTGCCTTTAATGCCTTGCTCCATCGCTTTTTGCGCTTCGGTATATTGGCCTTGCGCGCCCAGCGCCCTGCCCTTGCACAGCCAGGCTTCGTGATTCGCGGCATCCTGTTTCAAGGCGGTCTCTGCGGCAACCAAAGCCTTGTCCGGCTGACCTGAGCTCATGGCATCCGTACAGTCCGCCACCAGCTTTCCGCTTTCCGCATAGCAATTAAAAGTAAATAATATCAATAAGATAAAATATATATTTAAAGTGTTTTCTTTTATCATGGTGTGTTTATTGGATTGCAATCATTCAAAATAACGTGCTTTGCGGATTCTGGTTGTCCTGTACCGGTTCAGACTGCAAAGCGCTTGTATTGGTTTCGTTATCGGCCAGCAAAGCAAGCAGCCCGGCCTCATCCAGCACCGTCACATCCAGTTCCTGCGCCTTGTCGAGTTTGCTGCCCGCTTCCGCGCCCGCCACGACAAAATCCGTTTTTTTGGATACACTGCCACTCACCTTGCCGCCTGCGGCTTCTATCTTGGCTTGTGCCGCGTCGCGCGACATATTGGGCAGCGTGCCGGTCAGCACGAAAGTTTTGCCGATGAGCGCGCCCTGCACCTTTGCTTTGCCGTCATGTTCCGCCCAATGCACGCCGAGATGGCGCATCGATTCAATCACCTTGGTGTTATGCGGTTCCGCAAAGAACTGCAGGATGGATTCCGCCACGATGGGGCCGACATCATTGACCTCAAGCAATGCCTCGAAAGGCGCATCCAGCAAGGCTTGCAGGCTGCCAAAATGGCTCGCCAGATCCTTGGCGGTAGCCTCGCCGACATTGCGGATGCCTAGCCCAAAAATAAAGCGCGCCAAGGTGGTGGATTTGCTCTTCTGCAAAGCGTCCAGCACGTTTTGGGCGGATTTCTCTGCCATACGCTCTAGTCCGGCAAGTGTGGCCAAATCCAATTTGTAAATACCATCGAGATGGCGCACCAGGTTGGCTTCCACCAGTTGATCTACCAGTTTTTCACCCAGTCCCTCGATATCCATTGCGCGCCGGCTGGCGAAGTGCGTGATGGCATGCTTCCGCTGCGCCGGGCAATACAAGCCGCCGGTACAGCGCGCTACGGCTTCGTCCTGCGGGCGTTCAATATGAGAGCCGCATTCCGGACACGTCTGGGGCATGCTGAAAAGGCGCGTATTTTCTGGCCGCTGGGCCAGCACGACAGAAACCACTTCAGGAATCACGTCGCCTGCACGGCGTACAATAACGGTGTCGCCAATGCGAACATCTTTGCGGCGGATTTCATCCTCGTTATGCAGCGTGGCGTTCGTCACCGTCACGCCGCCAACAAACACTGGCTTCAGCCGTGCCACCGGCGTGATGGCACCCGTGCGGCCAACCTGCACATCAATCGCCTCCACTATGGTCAGTGCTTCCTGCGCCGGGAACTTGTGCGCTACTGCCCAGTTGGGTTCGCGCGAGCGAAACCCAAGTTCGCGCTGCAAGTCCAGCCGGTTGACCTTGTATACCACCCCGTCAATATCAAACGGCAAGCGTTCACGTTTGGCGGCTACGGCGGCATGGAACGCAACCAAAGCTTCTGGTCCATCGCACACGGCACGCTCGACGCACACTGGTAAACCGAATGTTTTCAATGCATCCAGCACTTGTGCGTGCGTGCGTGGCAGCTGCCAGCCTTGTGTCTCACCCAAGCCATAGACAAAACACGACAACATGCGCTCGGCCGTAAGTCTGGAATCCAGCTGTCGCACTGCGCCGGCTGCGCCGTTGCGCGGATTCACCAGGGTCGGTTTTCCAAGCGCGCGCTGTTTGGCGTTATAACGCTCGAAATCCGGACGGCTCATATACACCTCGCCGCGCACTTCCAGCACCGCAGGTGCGTTACCATGCAAACGCAATGGAATCTGGCGAACGGTGCGGATGTTTTGTGTGACATCCTCGCCCACTTCGCCGTCGCCACGCGTAGCGGCCTGTACCAATAGGCCATTCTCATAGCGCAAACTGATAGCAAGTCCGTCGAACTTCAGTTCGGCCGCATATTCAACAGATGGGTCATTATCTTCCAGCCCCAGCTTTTTGCGGGTTCTGGCATCAAACGCACGTGCGCCTTGCGGCGTGATGTCGGTTTCTGTTTCGATAGAGAGCATAGGAACGCGATGCCGGACGGCGGCTAATTCTGGTAATGGCGTACCGCCTACGCGCTGTGTGGGGGAGTCTGCTGCTGCCAGTTGCGGATATTGTGTTTCCAGCGCTTTTAGTTCGCGAAACAGCCGGTCATATTCCGCATCTGGCACCGTGGGAGCGTCGAGCACATAGTAATCGTAATCGTGCTGGGAGATTTGCGCGGTCAGTGCCGCGATTTGTTTGCGCGCTGTTTCCAAATCTGCCATTGCAGGAACAAATGCTAATTGAACAAGCGGAAGCTTTCCGGGCTGCCCGGCATGATGCCACGCGCCACCATCTTGGCGTGGATGATCTTGAGCTGCTGGCGAATTTTTTGCATCTGCAAATCCCCGAGTGGTTTTTGACGATCATCCACCAGGCGGGCATTCAGGCTGCTAGCCATTTTTTGCGCGACCAGAATCATCTGGTTGAATACCTGCTCACTATTGGTGACTTTGGGAATCTCGAATTGGAAAGTGGCTGCCTTCACGACACCGTTGCGTAACACTTCCGAGGTGAATGGCTGGTTATCGCTGCTAAAAAGCGTATAAGCAACAATGTCAGACTGGTGTTCCGCAACGTAGTGAAATTTGCCATCATCCAGCAATACCATGCCGCTGGCTTCTGCGATGCCTCTGAACTTGGTGCCATGAATCAGAGATTCGCCTTGTAGCAAATGCACGCTGACAATTTGATCCACCTCTACGCAAAATTCATCCAGCGCGATGGCACGCTGCGCTGCGTCGCCCGTGCCCTGCCATTCCACATGCGCGTTCAGTTCCAGCCCCATATTCTCTACCGCGAACTGGAACTTGTTCAAAATGTGCTTTGATACAGGCCCAGAGCGGTCTGCCAGCTGGATGCTGCAGGCGATTTGCTTATAGGTATGCTCAGGATCGTTCTGTGTCATCGGGTGCCACTGGTGGTGCTCGTCAATCCCATGCAGCATCATGGATACACCCATGTCAGCGGACATGTTTTTTGCCACATCCATGAACGCTTTGCAGGTGATAGGCCGGGTTGCGTAAAGGAAAGCGGTCAGGTCTATTTGTGGGTGTACGTCACCAGGTAACTGGGTTTTGAGCCTGAGCGCAATATCTTCTTCTGTCTCAGGCGTTGCTACTGGTTTGATTGTATGCGCAGGCGCTTCCTTGGCGGGCTTGGAAGTTTCCCGCGTGCTGGGCTGTGACGTTTCCAGCGGGATAGTATCTGGCACGGTTTTTGGTTCTAGAACGGGTGGTGGTTCGCTATTCAATTTTTCCGTAATCTTGGTGCGAGTAGCAACATTCGCAAACTCCCTTTCCACAAAGGCATCCGCATCAATGTAGAAATCTTCGACCAGCACGTCTTTTCTGGAAACGAGGAATTCTTCGGAAATCCCTTTTTGCAGTTTTTTTTCCTGCAACCAGTTATAAACCATGACACCAACAATGATGATGGCGCCGAGAATAATCAAAGCAATCTGCAAATCTGACATCGTTTTATTCTACTGTGTTTTTACCGCAACGTGGTGATTTATCCTTGCATTTCTATCGCGGCTTCCATGTCCACATCCACCACGCGGGAAACGCCGGATTCCTGCATGGTGACGCCAATCAGCTGCTGTGCCATTTCCATAGTGATCTTGTTGTGGCTGACGAACATGAATTGCGTTTTCTCGGCCATTTTCTTGACCATGCCACAAAAACGCTCGGTGTTCGTATCATCCAGCGGTGCGTCCACCTCGTCCATCAGGCAGAATGGCGCAGGATTGAGCCGGAACAACGCAAACACCAATGCCATCGCAGTCAAGGCCTTCTCTCCGCCGGAAAGCATCTGGATGGTGGTGTTCTTCTTGCCGGGCGGCTGCGCAGAGACCTGGATCCCGGTATCCAGAATCTCCTCGCCCAGCAGTTCCAGCTTGGCTTGCCCGCCACTGAACAACACTTTGAACAGCTCGTCAAAATTGCGGTTCACCTCGTCAAACGTGGCTTGCAGCTTGCCGCGCGTTTCCTTGTCTATCTTGCGTATCGCCTCCTCCAGCGTCTCGCTAGCGGTCAGCAAATCCTGCATCTGGCTATCCAGATACACTTTGCGCTCTTTCTCTGTGGCCAATTCTTGTATCGCGGCCAGATTGACTGCGCCCAATACATTGATCTGATTGCTTAATTGTGTCGTTCTGTGTTGCAAATCGCTCGCTCGCGCATCGGCATCCAAT
This sequence comes from Methylophilus sp., assembly GCA_044228125.1. Taxonomy (GTDB): domain Bacteria; phylum Pseudomonadota; class Gammaproteobacteria; order Burkholderiales; family Methylophilaceae; genus Methylophilus. Next base: position 8,058 of record JBGAVM010000028.1, on the reverse strand, counting down.
CCCTCGCCCAGTGTTTGTTCGTCTAGCCCGTTTCCCAGCAAAGCGGCCTGGCATTGCTCGAAATAAATACGCGTCTCCTGCTCTTTCAGGCGGCTTTGCTCCAGCGCATCGCGTATCGGGTGCAGGGCTTGCTCTGTTTGCATGCGCAGGCGCTCCTGGGCTTGCAGCGCCATGTCTTGCTCCGCCAGCAAATTGCGCGCTTCAGCCAGCTTTTGTTCGGCCACTTGCTTTTTGGTCAAGGCTTCGGCCAAATTAGCTTTGAGTGTGTCCATCACCGCAATCTTAAACGCCTCCTCGTTCTCTTTCTGGCGATGTGTCAGCGATTCTTTTTCATCATAGTTTAATTTAACTTTATTGTTTAATTCATTGATATTGTTATAAATAATTTTCTTATTATAAAAGCAGGCCTGCTGCTTTTTCTCTGCTTGCTGAATCTCGTCGCGCAGGGCGAAATAAACGCTTTCGGATTGTTGCTTGACCGATTGCGCCTGGTTTTTGGCTTCCTCCAACCCCGCCAAGCCTGCCGTGTTGGTTTGCAGCGTGCTTTGCAGCGATGATTTTTCCGCCTGCAATTGCGCCATTTTCTCGCGCTGGTTGGCGATTTCGGTTTGCATGTGCTGTTGCCGCTCAATCGCGTTATCACGCGCCTGTTTGAGCTGATTCAGTTCAAGCTGCGCGCGGTGTGCGGCATTGTTGAGCAGCCCGAGTTCGCTTTGCAACTGCTGCTGCTTAGGTCGCATCGCCTGCCAGTTCGATTCCGCCTTGCGCAAGTCATCTGTCACCTGCTGGGCGTGCTGTTGCAGCTTGGGCAATTGCTGTTTGGCGGCATCCAGCTGCTGCTGGCGCGCCAGTACGCCGTGCATGGCGGCCTCCGCGCCCTGATTGGCTTGCGCGGCATGATAAAACACGCTATGGCGGGTATACACATCCCCTTCTGCCGTCACCAGCCATTCACCGGCTTGCAGCTTTTGCGCCTGCGTAGCAGCGTCTTTGTCTGTCACATACACATGCGCCAGCCAATCCTGCAGCACGGCTTGCAGGCTCGCGTCCTTGAGCTGCAGCAGGCTAAGCAGCGATGTCAGCGCCGCATTTTGTTTCAGGTCGGTTTTAGACCCGGCATCGAAGCCCAGCGCTAGCGCGGCTGGGGGGCGATCCTTCAGGTTGCCGGCATGTTTCACAATCGCGTTCAGACGCGCGCCCAGTGCGGCTTCCAGTGCGGTAGACCATTCTGGCGCGATGCTGATGGTTTGCCACAATCGTGTGCTGTTGCTTAACCCGGCTTGCTGCAACCAGTTACCCAGCTTGCCGGATTGGTTGAGCGATTGCTGCAAGCGGCTCAGCGCGGCAATTTCGGCCTCGGCCTGACTTACCTCGCGCTGGGCTGCGCTTTGCTGCTGGCGTAGCGCCTGCACCTTGGTATGCAGTTGCCCTTCTTCCGCCTGCAAGGCTTTCAAGGCTTGCTCCTGCGAGCCAATATCCGCGCGGGTTTTGGCAATGTTCTCTTCCAGCGCGGCAATCTTGTCCTGATCGGGCAATTTCAGGTTGGCCTGATCCGTTTCAAGCCGCGCGATGCGATGCTGCGATTCCGCCAGACTCTGCTCGGTATAATGCACGCGGCTTTGCGCCAGTTGAATCTGCTGCCGCGACTCGCTCAGCGCGTGTTGCGCTTGTTCCAGCTGCTGGTTTGCCGCATTCAGGCCGGATTGTTTTTCCGGCAGCCCGGCTTGCAGCGCTAGCAATCCGGCATTGGCGACGCTTTCCAGTTTCTCAGCCGCTTCCGCTTCCGCCATCATCGCCTGCTGCTGTTGCTGCAAGGCTTGCGATTGCGCCAGATTACGCTCCAGCGCGGTGTGAATCTGCTGCAATTGCTGCGAAAGCCGCTCGCGCGCCTCGGTATTCTGGCGCACCTGGTTCTCCAGGTTGCTGACATCGGCGTTCGCCTCGTAATACGCCGCTTGCGCGGTATTGATGCCCTCGCTGGCCGCATAATGGCTTTGGCGCGTGCTTTCCAGCGTGCTTTCAGCGGTACGCAATTCGGCAATCTTCGCTTCCAGGTCGTTGGTCAAACGCTCGACCAGTGCTTTGGCTTTTTCCCAATCGCGTCCGGCATCACGTTTTTTCAGCAGCCATAACTGGCCTTCCGCCAGCTTCAACTCGGCTTGCAGTTTGTGGTATTGCTCGGCTACCACGGCTTGCGTTTCCAGTTTGTTGATCTGCTTTTGCATCTCGCGGCAAATGTCTTCGACGCGCGTCAGGTTCTCGCGCGTGTCACGCAGACGAAACTCTGTCTCGCGGCGTCTTTCCTTGTATTTGCTGATGCCTGCGGCCTCTTCCAGAAAGATACGCAACTCTTCTGGCTTAGCTTCAACGATGCGTGAAATGGTGTTTTGGCCGATGATGGCGTAAGCGCGGCCGCCCAGACCTGTGCCCAAGAATAAATCAGCCACGTCGCGACGGCGCACGGCGGTATTGTTGATGTAATACGTGGAGCCTTTTTCGCGCTCGATCACGCGTTTGACGCTAATTTCTGCATATTGTCCCCACTCGCCCGCCGCCCCTCCCAGACTGTTATCAAACAGCAGCTCTACCGAGGCGCGCGAGATGGGTTTGCGGTTGGCCGAGCCGTTAAAAATCACGGCATCCATCGCATCGGCGCGCATTTCCTTGGCGCTGGATTCGCCCAGCACCCAGCGCACGGATTCCATCACATTGGACTTGCCGCAACCATTGGGGCCAACCACGCCGACACGCTGGCCGTGCACATGGATAGTGGTTGGGTCTACGAACGATTTGAACCCGGCAAGTTTGATGTGTGTTAAACGCAAGTTACGATCAAGTTAGGTTTGATTTTAGGCGTTATAATAACGGTTTTACGACAGATTTAACATTGCAATGAGCGAACATTTATTGGGCGGCAAGCCCACAGCGCAACCCAGCAAGCAGCTGGAGACTTTTACCAACCCGAATCCGGACCGGGATTTCCATATCCATATGGAAGTACCGGAGTTCACCTGCCTCTGTCCCAAGACCGGGCAGCCGGATTTTGCGGTGATTTATATCGATTACATTCCGGACCAGCTTTGCGTGGAGCTGAAAAGCCTCAAGCTGTACATGTGGAGTTTCCGCGATGAAGGCTGCTTCCACGAAGCCGTTACCAATCAGATTCTGGACGACCTGGTGAAAGCCACACAACCGCGTTTTATGCGTATTACCGCCAAGTTTTATGTGCGCGGCGGTATCTTCACCAATGTGGTGACCGAGTATCGCAAATCGGGCTGGCAGCCGCTACCGCGTGTCGATTTAACGCAGTTCGACAGCCAGTCGAACATTCGCGGCTAAGCAATGCGCTCAAAAGCAATTTTTGCAGAAAGTCGTTGACAATTCAGGCGCCCCTCTTTAATATTGCGCCTTCTTTGAAATCGCCGTGATTTCAAGGCGCAGCAAAGTGGTGCGATTCGGGGGTATAGCTCAGCTGGGAGAGCGCTTGCATGGCATGCAAGAGGTCAGCGGTTCGATCCCGCTTATCTCCACCAAAACACTGCGCAAGTTGAAAATACGGTAAAATTCGAAGTGATGAAAATTCTTAGGTCCCCATCGTCTAGAGGCCTAGGACACCTCCCTTTCACGGAGGCGACCGGGGTTCGAATCCCCGTGGGGACGCCAATAAAATACCGCCACTGGGCGGTTTTTTTATTTCATCTGTTGATGCTTGGCTTCATTGGTAAAACAGCCAGCCCAGAAGCCGCATTCAGGCTTGCTCCCAGGGCAATGATTTTTGCAATGAACGCGAGCGAGGCAATGTTACTGCTTGGGTTCGCGCAACTTCAGTATCAGGATAGTGAGTGAAGCCGCAAAAGTAATGCCGTTAGCGATGATAAGTGGCCAGTCTTTTTTCAAGATGCCATAAATCAGCCAAAATGCGACGCCGACCGTGAAAATGCTATACATAGGCAGTGAGATACCAGATAAATCGCGGGTTTTGTACGAATGATGCACCTGCGGCACAAAGGCGATGGTGGTGCAGATGGCGGCGAATGCGCCGATAAGTTGAACAAGAGATTCTGAAAACATAATAAACTACTTTACATTGTATTCTTAGTATTTTGATTTAAATAGGTATACTTACTCTTTAAAGTCTGGGATATCCGCGCCATAAAACTGGTTTTTGAGCTTTTTCAGTTCGTCGCGGTAACTGGCCGCTTTCTCAAATTCCAGATTCTTCGCCGCATCGTGCATGGCTTTTTCCAGTTTCTTCATGGCTTTCACAGCATCTTTCTCGCTCATCACGGCATACTTTGCCTGCTCCTGTGCGGCCTTACGTTCCCTTTGCGCCTCATCTTTATCGTAGACACCATCAATAATGTCTTTGATGCGCTTAGTCACGCCTTTAGGCGTAATACCATGCTCGGCATTAAAAGCCATTTGCACGCTTCTCCTGCGCTGGGTTTCGTCCATCGCCAGTTTCATGCTGCGGGTGATGCTGTTGGCGTAAAAAATCACTTGCCCGTTCAGGTTACGCGCCGCCCTGCCCGCAGTTTGAATAAGTGAGCGCTCGGAGCGCAAAAAGCCTTCCTTGTCGGCATCCAGCACGGCCACCAGCGAGACTTCGGGAATATCCAGGCCTTCGCGCAGCAGATTTATACCCACCAGCACATCGAACTCGCCCAAGCGCAAATCGCGGATGATCTCGACGCGTTCGACGGTATCGATATCGCTGTGCAGGTAACGCACTTTCACGCCGTGTTCTGCCAGATAGTCGGTCAAGTCCTCCGCCATACGCTTAGTCAGCGTGGTGGCCAGCACACGTTCGTTGACGGCGACGCGTTTTTTGATTTCCCCCAACAAGTCATCCACTTGCATATCGGCTGGCTTGACGATGATTTCCGGATCCACCAATCCGGTTGGTCGTGCCAGCATCTCCACCACTTGCTGTTGATGCTCTTTTTCATAATCTGCAGGCGTGGCAGAAATAAACACCGTTGGCCGAACCACTTGCTCAAACTCTTCAAACTTCAGCGGGCGGTTGTCCATCGCAGAAGGAAGGCGGAAACCGTAATTCACCAGATTCTCCTTGCGCGCACGGTCGCCCTTGTACATGCCGCCAATCTGCGGCACAGTCACATGGCTTTCGTCAATGATCATCAGTGCATTCTCCGGCAGATAATCCAGCAAGGTGGGTGGCGGGTCGCCCGGCTTGCCGCCTGTCAAATGACGGCTATAGTTCTCGATCCCTTTGCAAAATCCGATTTCATTGAGCATTTCCAAATCAAAGCGCGTACGTTGCTCGATACGCTGCGCTTCTACCAGCTTATTCTCGCTGACAAAAAAGCTGACACGCTCACGCAACTCCTCCTTAATTGTCTCAATCGCTCTTAAAGTCGCCTCTCTAGCAGTTACGTAATGACTTGAAGGAAATATTCTAAAGTTATGAATCTTATTGAAAATTTGTCCTGTCAACGGGTCAAATAATTGAATCGCATCAATCTCATCATCGAACAGGCTGATACGTACTGCGGTTTCGCTGTTCTCTGATGGGAACACGTCGATGATGTCCCCTCTTACACGAAAACAGCCACGACCGAAGTCAAAATCATTGCGATCATATTGCATGCTGATCAGGTGCTGCACGATATCTCGCTGGCTGATTTTCTTGCCTTGATGGATATGCAATACCATCCCATGGTACTCGCTAGGATCGCCAATGCCGTAAATCGCAGACACCGTCGCCACAATTACGCAGTCGGGACGTTCCAGAATGGCTTTGGTAGCTGAAAGCCGCATCTGTTCGATGTGATCATTGATGCTGGAATCTTTTTCGATGAACAAGTCCCGGCTCGGCACATAAGCCTCCGGCTGGTAATAATCGTAATAGCTGACGAAATATTCCACTGCGTTGTTGGGAAAGAATTCGCGAAATTCGCTATAAAGTTGTGCCGCCAACGTCTTGTTGGGCGCCATGACAATGGCCGGCCGGCCAGTACGCGCAATCACGTTAGCCATGGTAAAAGTCTTGCCGCTGCCAGTTACACCTAACAATGTCTGATAATGTAAGCCGCGCGCAATACCCTCGACTAATTTTTCAATCGCTTGTGGCTGATCACCCGCAGGTGGAAACGGCTGGTGCAGTTGATATTGGCTATTGGGAAACGTAACAAACATAAGGTGAATGACAATGAAACAACAGATGATTGTAACAGTTTGCCAGCTTTACGCTAAACCTGCTTTCGAACTAAATCGTATGCAGGGAGTCAAGCCAACTATACTCCACCATCGTCTGGGAGAAATCATGCGATTTCTGATCATATTCATCGCCTTGTTTTGTGCAACATCAACGTCAATAGCCGTCGAAAACGAGAAAATGATGCAAGCTTATTTCAGCGTGGTCATGATACGCGGTTATCAAAACAGCGGAGGGTTGGCCTATGGCAGTGGCGTAGTGGTGGGCGATAACAAGGTCATTACCAATTGCCACGTGCTGCGTAAAACTACGCAGCCCTGGGTTTCCCGTGGCGAAGACACCTATACTATTCTAGCGGTCAAGGCGGACACTTGGCACGACCTGTGTCTGGTAAGCACATTTGGACTGCCTTTCAAACCAGCTACCATCGGCAAAAGTTCGGATTTGAAATTTGGGCAGCAGGTTGTTGCTTTTGGACATTCCAACGGCGTGCCTGCCCCGCTCACCTCTGTAGGAAATGTGGAAGGTCTCTTCCCTTCCGAGCACGGTAAGATCATCCGCAGCAGTGCGAAATTTCTGATAGGTGCAAGCGGCAGCGGCTTATTCGACACAGAAGGCAGGCTGGTGGGTATCAACACATTCAAAACTTCTGGTGCTGGCGGCGGCGTACATTACGCCGTCCCTATAGAATTTTTAACGCCACTGGAACAACAACCTGAACAGAAAACATTTCCCGTAATCGGTAAAGCGCTGTGGGAGGAAGACGAAGACAAAAAGCCATACTACATGCAAGCCGCCGTTCCGGAAGTGCGTCAAGACTGGGTGAAGCTAGCTGAAGTCGCGCAGAAATGGGCCAAAGCCGAGCCGCAAAGTACCGAAGCGTTTTACGCCTTAGGGCTTGCCTACGAAAACCTATCCAAAGCAGACCTGGCGGCACAGGCCTATAAAAAGTCAGCTGACATAGAGGCTGACAACTACGAAGCGTGGGTAAAAATAGGCACACTGGCCAAAGCGCGTGGCGACACGGCTGAAATGCACCGCGCGCAGTTGGCATTAAACAATATTGATAAGGATTTAGGCGCAGAATACAGCGTACTGATGGAGTGCAACGCCGCTTGCTGATAGAGCACAGACAGTTTCAATGAAGGGGATTTCCGCGTAGAATAACGCCTTTGCAACAGTGTACTAGGAAATCACTTTGGCTAACCCGCATGCAGACGTGTTGTCACAACGCGTTTTATCTATCAAAGAATCCCCCACCCTCGCCATCACTGCAAAAGCCGCGCAATACAAGGCTGCAGGCCGCGATATTATCGGCTTGGCCGCTGGCGAGCCAGACTTTGACACACCGCAACACATCAAGGATGCCGCCAAAAAAGCGATTGATGCAGGCTTTACCAAATACACGCCGGTGAGTGGTATTCCTGGCTTGAAAAAAGCCATCGTCAACAAGTTCAAGAACGAGAACGGCTTTGACTACGCCATCAACGAAGTCATCGTTGGCGTGGGTGGAAAACAGACTATATTCAACCTGTGCCTCGCCGTGCTGAACAAGGGTGACGAAGTCATCGTACCTGCGCCGTATTGGGTTTCGTATGCGGACATCGCCATGGTGGCTGAAGCCACGCCGGTGATTATCGATTGCGGCATCGAGCAAGGCTTTAAGCTCCTGCCCGCGCAGCTGGAAGCGGCAATCACGCCCAAAACCAAACTGGTGATGTTCAACTCGCCTTCCAACCCCACCGGCGCGGTATACACGCTGGATGAACTGAAAGCGCTAGGAGAAGTATTGCTGAAACACCAGCACGTGCTGGTCGCCACCGATGACATGTACGAACACGTCAATTTGAGCGGTGCAAAATTCCACAACATCCTCAACG
>JBGAVM010000027.1:0-19070 GCA_044228125.1 Methylophilus sp. | reverse complement strand
CTGAACTTATTCTTTGTCTTAGCCTCTAGTTCAAGGTACACTTAGCGCACTATTGAAGTGCGCATATTGGGGACTGCCACTATGAACCTGACCAACTTGCCTGACACTGCCAAAATGCAAATCGAAGACGTACAAAACACCCCTGACGCGCGCCACCTGGACATTAACAAGGTGGGCATCAAATCCATCCGCCACCCCGTTGTTGTCAAAGACAAGTCCGGCGGCGAACAAAGCACCGTCGCAGTGTTCGACATGTATGTGCATCTGCCGCACAACTTCAAAGGCACCCATATGTCGCGCTTCGTGGAAATCCTCAACGTCAACGAGAAAGCCATTTCCATCGAATCGTTCGAGAGCATCCTGCGCACCATGGTAGAACGTCTGGAAGCCGAATCCGGCTATGTCGAGATGCGCTTCCCGTACTTCATCAATAAATCAGCACCCATCTCCGGCGTCAAAAGCCTGCTGGATTACGATGTCACATTTATCGGCGAAATCAAGAACGGAAATTTTTCGATTACCATCAAAGTACTGGTGCCCGTCACCAGCCTTTGCCCGTGCTCCAAGAAAATCTCCGATTATGGCGCGCACAACCAGCGTAGCCATGTCACGGTAACCGCCCTCATCAATGACTTCATCTGGATCGAGGACATCATCAACCTGGTGGAAAAACAGGCTTCCTGCGAGCTATTCGGCCTGCTGAAACGCCCGGACGAAAAATATGTCACCGAACGCGCCTACGACAACCCGAAATTCGTGGAAGACATGGTACGCGATGTCGCGGCACAGCTGAACGCAGAAAAACGCATTGATAAATATATCGTGGAGAGTGAAAATTTCGAGTCTATCCATAACCACTCAGCTTATGCGTTAATAGAGCGTGATAAAAGAGTGAACTAAGGCAAAAGCTCGAAATTTCGGCGCAGACTAACCTTTAGGTTAAGTAAGTGCAGCGAACGGCCGAAACCAAAACTTTGAGAGTTTCACAGCCATAGCGCCTATGCCTTGATCGAGCGCGACAAGCGCATTAAATAACAAATAAAAAAACGGGCAATTGCCCGTTTTTTACATCCCACTTTTTCCCTTAATACTTTTTGCTGAGCGTCATCACATTGTTTTCACGCTTCATATCCAGCCGATTCAACGCCGACATCCCCAGCAGCACCTCCGAAGGTGAGCCACCCTCGTTGACAGTCGCCTCCACGTTATTCAGTATGATGGTGCCAATTTTGAGCGTATTCAATTTAACCAGATATGCAGTTACGATGCCATTTGCCGTAGATACCGGTACTTTTTCGCCTTTTTCATAGTCAATCTTGGCATATTTGGCATCGCCACTATTCAGGGCAACTGTCGTGGCGCCGGTATCCACCACATATTTGAGGGTAGCCCCATTGATTTGCAGGTTGCCAAAGAAATGGCCGCGGCTGTCAGCATACAGGTTGACCGGCGCATTGACCTCGCTGGCATTGGAAGCTGCCGCTACCGCAGCCTGCCCCATTTTTAGCACCTGACGCTTGCCCTCGATCTGCAGGGTGGCCGAGTTGCTGTCCGCCGAGATCAGCTTGACGCCGTTGATAGTCTGTCCAGCGCGAATACTGTGCGGCCCGGTGCCATTGATCATCAGCAGCGCCTTGTCGCTGAACAAGCCCACCACATTTACCCGGGTATCGGCATAGGCCGATGCCGCAAACAGTGCGACTAACGCCAGTAACCATCGTAAACGCTTCACCATCCTATCTCCCGGTTAATTAGCTAAACATGCCGGCGCGCGCATGCGTCTGCGCCAGCTTCAACCCCAATGCTATCACGACAAACCCCATCAAAGGAAACGCTGCCGCCAGCAAGAAAGTATTTTGACCACCCCAATATTGCAATGCATATCCTCCCAGCACGCCGCCAATAGTGCCGCCCACGCCGTAAGCCACGCTGTTATAAATCGCCTGGCCTTTGGCCTGGTGCCGCCCGTTAAAGAACTGCGTCACCACCTCCACAGATGCAGCATGAAAGCTGCCAAACGTCGCCGCATGCAAACTTTGTGCAATCAGCAACAAAGCCAGGTTATCTACAGCAACGCCTATCATGCTGAACCGGAGGACAGCCAACGACAAACTCACCAGCATAATCGTCTTTAAGCTGAAGCGGCGCATGATTCTTGGCATCAGCATGAATATGATGATTTCACAAATCACCCCCACCGCCCACAACAGCCCAATCATGCCTTTGCTGTAGCCATGCTCGGCCAGATAAATGGAATAAAAATTGTAAAGCACGCCATGCGCGGTCACCATCATCGCACAACCAATCAGCAGCGCCATTACCGCCGGGATGCGGATGATTTTCCAGACCGAAAAATGATCGGCATGGTGTGGTGCGACTTTCGCCTCCGGCAAGGTAAACGTCAGCCAGAACAGGCAAAGCTGCACCGCCAGCACAAACCACAACAGGCTTCTGATACCGTAGCCATCTATCAGAAAACCCAGCGCCACCGCCGCGACAATAAAGCCCAGCGACCCCCACATGCGAATGCGACTGTAATGCCCGTTGGTGGTAGCGAGGTGCGCCAGCGTCAGCGACTCCGATAGCGGCAGTGTCGAACTCGTAAACAGGCTCAAGGCTGCCATCACAAAGAACAAGCCCCAGAAACCATGCGCCCAGAATACCGCGACAAAACCCAGTAAACCCAGCATGGTATTAAGCTTGATCCACACCGTGCGCTTGGCCGTATGGTCTGCCAGCCAGCCCCAGAAATTGGGCGCAAAAATGCGGCTGATCTGGAACAACGACATCAGGATACCAATGTCAGCCGCGCTCAGACTTTCCGATTGCAGATACAAGCCCCAATACGGGACAAATGCGCCCACAAAGAAGTAGTAGATGAAATAGAAGCGAGAGATGCGGAAATGTAGGTGGTGATGCTGCATGAGGTAACACTATACCGATTTTTACAGACAAAAAAATCGGCTTACGCCGATTCTTTTGTCGTTTGCCTTCTTAGGCTGTCAGCATGGAATACAGCTGATCTTTTAACATCGCCCGCTTTTTCTTGACGTTTTCAAAAGAAACATCAGAAACTGGCACATTATTGTTTTCCAGACTTTCCACTTCCTTTGTCACGATGTGATACTCATCGAACAGCTTTGCGAAATGATTATTTTCCATCTTCAAGACATGGATTCTCTCACGGTGCTCAGGAAACTCATGGACTAAATCGTGATGCTCAACATTCATACTTTCCCCCTTTAATACAAACAAAATTCAAGCAATCTTTGGCGTAGTGCACACCACATCCGCATTCTGTGCGCGATGGCGCAAGGCATGATCCATCAGCACCAGCGCCAGCATCGCCTCGGCAATTGGCGTCGCGCGGATACCCACACACGGGTCGTGACGCCCGGTGGTCTGCATCATCGTGTCATTGCCTTCTACATCAATCGAACGGCGTTCCTGCGGGATGCTGGAAGTCGGCTTCAGCGCGATGTTGACGACAATATCCTGCCCGGTAGAAATGCCACCCAAAATGCCGCCCGCGTTGTTGCCCACAAAGCCTTTCGATGTCAGCTCATCGCAATGCTCAGTACCGCGCTGGCTAACGGATTGAAAGCCCGCGCCAATCTCTACGCCTTTCACCGCGTTAATGCTCATCATGGCATACGCAATCTCCGCATCTAGGCGGTCGAAAATCGGCTCGCCCAACCCCACCGGCACCTTCTCGGCAATCACGGTCAGTTTTGCGCCAATCGAATCACGCGCCGCGCGAATCTCTTCCATATACGCATCCAGCTTGGGCAGAATATCCGCGTTGGGCGCAAAAAACGGGTTGCTGCTCACATGCTCCCAGCTTTGGAAAGGAATCTCGATTTCGCCCAACTGGCTCATGTAGCCGCGAATCTGCACGCCATATTTTTCTTTCAGCCACTTCTTGGCAATCGCACCAGCCGCCACGCGCACCGCGGTCTCCCGCGCGCTACTACGACCGCCGCCACGGTAATCGCGTATGCCGTATTTTTGCGTGTAGGTGTAATCCGCATGGCCGGGGCGGAAGGTGTTCATAATCTTGCTGTAATCTTGGCTACGCTGGTCGGTGTTGCGAATCAGCAAGCCTATCGGCGCACCGGTGGTCTTGCCTTCGAACACGCCGGAAAGAATCTCCACCGCGTCCGCCTCGTTGCGCTGGGTTACATGCTTGGAAGTTCCGGGCTTGCGCCTATCCAGATCGATCTGCAAATCCGCCGCGCTCAACTCCAAACCCGGCGGGCAGCCGTCTACCACACCCCCGATAGCAGGGCCGTGCGATTCGCCGAACGAAGTCAGCGTGAATAAGGTACCAATGGTGTTTCCAGACATCCTTGGATTTTAACACAGCCGTATGCGTCGCGCACTCGGCAAGCCACTTGCGCCGCCCATGTCATTCAAGGCCGCTTGTCATGCTAACCAAAGATAGCGTTTAATTCAGTCTAGACGGGTTTTTCTGTTCGCAAAGCGAAATTCATATTGAATTTACATTTTTCAAACAATATAGACACCTGCCCTGATAAAAATTTAGGTTTTTATTTGGGGTCTACTTTACGTTAGAACTATTACTCAAAGGAGCACACACGATGGACTTTCGCAACAATATCCCCGGCGCATTCGGCAACGTTGATCTCAAATTTGCCATTCACCCCCTTGATGCTGCGCGAGCAATTGAACTCCTAAAGATTTGTTACGAAAACAACGTATCTTTGAAAGAACTCTTGTCTGCTACCGAGGATTTCTTACGCAAAAGTGGCGCAGGAGACGACCACGTAAAAGAACAGCTCAAAGAAATTAAGGCCAAGTTTTCTGGGTGGCTTTCTTGATGCTCCGTTCTAACCCTCCGCTCAAGCACACGTAGCCCGCGTAGGGCGGATTAACAAAGTGTAATCCGCCGAATGAAAATGTCACTTCCGGCGGATAACGCTACGCTCATCCGCCCTACACTTCACCTCACACATGCGCGTGCGCATTCATTAAAAAAACACCTGCCCTGCAAGCCAATCTGGATGCGGCTCCCAGGCCGATTGTTTGCGTAATGAATAAAAATGCGGGTTGAATACCGCTTACTGCGCGGTCATTGATTGTGAACCTACCACCACTGTCACAAAGTTCTCAGGTTTGATGCGGCGATTGAACGCATCCTTGATCTGCGCTGCGGTAACTTTGGATACGTTTTTATTGAACTCATCCAGATAGGTGTACGAAAGCCCGTAAAACCCGATGACGTTGAGATAATCCAGAATCTTGGCGTTGCTATCCAACCGCAGCGGGAAACCACCGGTGATGTTGTCTTTGGCCGCTTTGAGCTCTTTCTCGGAGACACCATCCTTGATGAATTTGGCGACCGTTTCGTTTACAAGTTTCAGCGCATCTTCCGCCTGCTCTTTCTTGGTTTGCAGGCCAATCTGGAATGGCCCCGGCTGCGCCATCGGCATGAAGTAACTGTACACGCTGTACACCAGCCCACGTTTTTCGCGCACCTCTTCAGTCAGGCGCGAAACGAAACCACCGCCACCCAGAATGTAGTTGCCGACATAGAGCGGGAAGTAATCCGAATCGCCACGCTTGATGCCGGGCTGGCCGATGAGGATGTGCGCCTGGCTGGCCGGGTGCGGGATTTTTTGCTCGACAGCTGCGGATGGCATCGTCACCTCTGGTAACTTGCCCACCGCTTCGGTCTGCGGCAAACCGGCAGAAATCTGCTCGGTGATGTCGCGCGCCTGCTGTTCGGTCATGTCGCCAATCAGCGCGATGACAGCGCTCTTGGCGCTGTAAAATTGCTGATAGAAGCTTTGCATATCCTCGCGTTTGAGCGCAGTGATGGTTTCCACCTCGCCATCTTCTGGCAGGCCATACGGATGCGCACCATACAGGGTAAGCATGAACGCCTTGCTGGAGATGCTCTCTGGCTGGGTAGCCGCTTCCTGCAAACCAGCGATGATGCGCTGTTTCTCACGTTGCAGCACCACATCAGGGAAATCCGGCTTATGCAGGATTTTGTTGAACGTATCCAGCGCCTTTTGCTGCTCGCTGGTGAGCGTGCGCAGCTTGAAGGCGGCGCGGTCGGCATCCAGCTCACCGCCCAGCACAGCGCCAATGTCGGCGAAGGCGTTGGTGATCTGCTCTTCGTTCATGCCATCCGCGCCCAGCGTCATCATGTAGCGGGTTACGCCTGCCAAGCCAGCTTTCTCCTTGGTATCGCGCGCGCTGCCCGCAGGGAAGTTGACGGAAATATCCATGATGGGCAGATCGTGGTTCTCCACAAAAAACACCTTGCTGCCGGATGCGGTTTGCCAGTGCTGGATTTTGACGGCGGCGCTTGCTGATCCAATAAAACAGAAGCTAAAAAGTAAAATAAATATTCTTAACATTTTCCTAAGTCTCTAATTTATGTAAAGACTTCAAAGCGTTAAGCGAGACTAGGCGCGCAATGCCGACGTGTACGTATTGTGTACACGAGGTGTTGCGCAACAACGTATCGCAAAGCGGTTTGAAGTTTTCCATTAATGGGTGTGAGGTTTGCCAACAGGCTTAGCGTTCGGGTCGATCGGCTGCGGATCCAACGTTGCCACCGTCATATTGTCTTTGACCAGATACTTCTTGGCGACTGCCTGAATCTGCTCAGAAGTAACGGCTTTGAGTTTTTCCGGATACACCTTCAGCAAGCGCCAGCCATAACCCATCGTTTCCAGCTGGCCAATTTGCATACCCTGGTAGAACATGGAATCACGCTGATAGACGTCCGCCGCAATCACGGCTGCTTTCACCCTGTCCAGCTCTTGCCGGGTAGCACCCTCGGCCTTGATCTTCTCTACTTGCTCCCAAATTGCCTGTTCCAGCTCGGCCACAGTCTTGCCTTCACTCGGGCTGCCCACCAGCTCGAACAGGGACTCCCGACCGCGCGAAGTAGTGTCATAGCCTGCCCCGACATCGACCGCGATGCTGTTCTCGCGCACCAGCTTCTGGTTCAGCCGCGCTGAATCGTTGCCGCTCAGCACACCCGCCAGCACGTCCAGCGCGTACGGCTCCCACTCAGCCTCGGGAGTTGTTGGTTTGTCCTCCAGGGCTGGCGCATGAAAGCCCATCACCAGATAAGGTAACCTGCCCGGCGCCTTGACTACGGCACGGCGCTCGCCAAGCTGCGCCGGCTCACGCTGCGGTTTGCGCGCGGGCAAAGCGCGCGACTTGATAGAACCGAAGTGTTTTTTCGCAAGCTTCAGCACCTCTTGTGTGCTGACATCGCCCACTATCACCAGCGTGGCATTGTTGGGGGTATACCAGTTGCGGTACCACTCGCGCGCGTCTTCCGCCGTCATGTTCTCCAGATCATTCATAAAGCCAACGATAGGCCGCGCATAAGGGTGTGCAGTGAAAGCCAGCGCCTGGAATTGCTCGTTCACCTTGGATTGCGGTTTATCCTCGGTGCGCCAGCGGCGTTCTTCCATCACCACTTTGATCTCTTTGGCAAACTCTTCATCAGTGATCTGCAGGTTAGCCATGCGGTCGGCCTCCAATTCCAGCGCCAATGGCAATTTGGATTTTTCCAATTGCTGAAAATAGCAAGTGTAATCCATGCCGGTAAAGGCATTCTCCTTGCCACCAGCCGCAGCAATCATGCGGGAGAACTGGCCAGCGGGCACTTTTTTCGTTCCCTTGAACATCATGTGTTCCAGCACGTGCGCAACGCCGGTCTTGCCATTGACTTCATCCAAAGCGCCTGCGCGATACCAGACTTGTGAAACCACGACTGGCGCACGATGGTCTTCTTGTATGACCACCTTTAAGCCATTGTCGAGTTTAAACTCCTGAATGTCCGCCCAGGTAACCAAAGGCAAGGAAAGAAACACATACGTTAAAAATCCGATCTTCTTGTTCAACACATTATTCCTCGAATGAACGATTTGCTTTAGAGACAGGAGAGATTTTAATTTAGTTCGTAGCGATATGGGATGAATACGACTAAAATAATGGCTGCCCAATGATTGCATATGACGATGTTCGATTTTTTTAAAAAGAAACCCGCTGAAACACCTGCACAGCATCCAGAAACTGTCGCAGAAACACCTACCCCGCAAGCCGCGCCAGTGCTTGAGGACAGCGCACCGCAAAAAGTGAGCTTTACCGAGCGGCTGAAACAAGGCTTGGCCAAGACACGCCAGCAATTAGGCGGGCAACTCGCCGGATTATTTGGCGGCGGCAAGATAGACGCCGACACCTACGAGGAGCTGGAAACGATTTTGCTGACTTCCGACGTTGGCGTTGCCGCCACACAAAAGCTGCTGGATAACCTGAAGAAACGCGTGAAGCGCGAGAACTTGGAAGACACGGCAGCGCTGAAGAACGCGCTGAAAGCCGAGATGCTGGCTGTGCTCGCACCGTTGGAAAAGCCGCTGGAAACCAATACCCATGCGCCTTTTGTCATCATGCTGGCAGGCGTAAACGGCGCGGGAAAAACCACCACCATCGGCAAGCTGGCCAAACTTTTCCAGGCGCAAGGCAAAAGCGTGCTGATTGCCGCGGGCGACACCTTTAGAGCAGCCGCCAGAGAGCAGCTGCAGGTGTGGGGTGAGCGTAACAACGTGCATGTCATCGCATCCGAAGGCGGCGACCCGGCTGCCGTGATTTTCGACGCGGTCAACTCGGCCGTAGCAAAAAAAATCGACATCGTCATTGCCGATACTGCCGGGCGTTTGCCGACGCAAATGCATCTGATGGATGAAATCAAGAAAGTGCAACGTGTGATTGGCAAAGCATTGCCCGACGCACCGCATGAAGTGCTGCTGGTGCTGGACGCCAACACCGGCCAGAATGCCATCAACCAGGTGAAGGCGTTCGACGATGCGCTGGGCGTGACCGGCCTAGTGCTGAGCAAACTGGATGGCACCGCCAAAGGCGGGGTGATTGCCGCCATTGCCGAGGCAAGGCCGATTCCCGTGCGCTACATCGGCATTGGCGAGGCGATTGATGATTTACGCCCTTTCAGCGCCAGCGATTTTGTGGATGCATTATTTGACGCATGATTACCTTTGACAACGTCACCAAGCGCTATCCCGGCAGCCATGAGGCGCTGACCAATGTGTCATTCAGCATCAATGATGGCGAACTGGTGTATGTCACAGGACACTCCGGCGCGGGCAAGAGTACCTTACTCAAGCTGATGGCAGCGATTGAACGCCCTACCAGCGGCACGGTCATCATCAACCAGCAAAACATCGCCAAACTGAAAAGCAGCAGCTTACCGTTCGTTCGCCGCAACATTGGCATGGTGTTTCAGGATCACAAGTTGTTGTTCGATCGTAACTGCTACCACAATGTCGCGCTGCCGCTTGCCATCAACGGCATCACCGGCACAGAGGCTGGCAAGCGCATCCGCGCGGCGCTGGACAAGGTGGGATTGTTAAGCAAGGAAAAAGCGATGCCGATTACACTGTCCGGCGGTGAGCAGCAGCGACTGGCCATTGCCCGCGCAGTGGTTTCACGGCCTTCCATCTTGATTGCCGATGAGCCTACCGGCAATCTAGATCGCGACTACGCCGCCGACATTATGCAACTATTTGGCGCATTCCAGCAGGTGGGCGTAACGGTGATTGTGGCCACGCATGACGCACTGGGCAGAATTTCGCCGCAGGACAAGGTGCTGCAGCTTGAACATGGGCGCCTGATAGCTGCCGAGGTTAATGTATGAACGCCTGGCTAGCCCAGCACCTGCAAGCATTAAAGCAGGTATTGCACCGCTGTAGCCGGGATTTTTCGCACACCCTGCTGATTAGCCTGGTGATTGGTATCACGCTTACCTTGCCTGTTTTAGGCTATGTGCTTATCCAGAACCTGGGCGACCTGACCGGGAAAGCGCATCAGGAGGCGCAGATCAGCGTGTTCTTGCGCACAGACCTGGCGGAAGAAACCATCAGCGGCATCCGCCACAAGCTGGAAACGCATCCCGCCGTCCGGTCGGTCAAGTTCGTCTCAAAAGGCCAAGCTCTGGAGCAACTGGAAAGCAGTTTTTCCGACGCGACATTGATTGAATCACTGCAGCATAATCCGCTCCCAGACGCCTTCCAGATCGAGCCTACCAGCCTGGACACAGTAAAACTCGACCAATTGAAAACACAACTGGCAAATCTGGATGGCGTGCAGGAAGTGGTGCTGGATAACGACTGGCTCAACCGGCTGAACAGCCTGCTATTGCTGGCCAAGCGTATTCTGTGGCTGGTGGCAGGGCTGTTTGGACTGCTGCTGATTACCGTCATTAGCAACACCGTCCGCATGCAAATCATGGGGCAACGCGATGAAATCGAGCTAAGCCAGCTGATTGGCGCTACCGCCGCCTTTACCCGTCGTCCTTTCCTCTACCTGGGCGGGCTATACGGATTGCTGGGCGGGCTATTGTCCATCGCCATTTCGGTACTGATTGTGTATATCTTCAACCGCTCCATCGCTCCGTTGGCTGCTGCTTACCAAAGCGATCTCTTTCTAAATTACCCGGATTTATGCATTGCCATCACGATCTGCTTGATAGCTGCGGCAATCGGATTATTCTCCGCATACTCCGCAGCCACAAGATATATAAGCAAATCAATAGGATAATTACAATTTAGTAACAATTCTTCTCTTGATTTACACCTTGTTTACCAGATAATATAAACATATAACAATATAATTTTCTATAACAAGGGAAAATCAACAATAAGGATTGTTATATGAAAAAAATCATTCCTTTGCTCGCGTTTTTGCCCATGGCTGCGAGCGCCAACACACTGCAGTTTGATGCGTTAGGCAGTAATTTCAGCTTCAATAATTATGGCATTTCACCAAACACTACCGGTACCAGGAACATTGGCCAGTTTGGTTCTTTGTCTACTACCGGAAGCGGTAGCGGTACGCTTACCTTTACTTTCCTCGGGCAGGAAAGCGGCTTCCTGAACAACCTGTCTCTGACGGTCAATGGTATCGTGCAAACATTGACCGAAGGGGTCGTGGGTAGCAGCATCTCCGCGGCGATTGACGGAGCTGGACTGATAGACTTCAATTTCTTCAGCTCGGCTCCTTCAGGCAGCTTTGGCCAGTTCAACAACGGCGATAACGCCGGTGCGGTACTCGGCTATGTGGTGCTCAAGGAGTTTATCAGCAATCCGGATGCAGGTGCAGTAGCTGGTGCCGGATATGATAACAATACAACGCTTGGCAGCTTTGACTTTCTGCTGGGGTTTAATGACTCTTCAAGAGGAGACGCCGACTATGACGACTTCGTTGTAGGCGTCAGTTTTAAGCCCAATGCAGTGCCGCTGCCTGCCGCCATGCCGTTACTATTGACCACCCTTGGCCTGTTCGGCATGGGCATGTACCGCAAGCGCCTGTAAGCAATTACATCGCCTTGCTGTCATTAAAGGTGCCGCAATGGTTTATTTGCGGCACCTTTTTTATTTTGTCGTCAATGATGTACCCTGCCGTGCAAGGCAACCAGCCGTTTCAGCTCAGGTACGCAAGAGCCGCACTGTGTACCGCATTTGAGTTTGGCCTGCAGCGTTTGCAAATCTGCGCCCGCCTCGCACGCATCTACAATCTCGTTTTCCGAGACGTCCAGACAATTACATACGATCTTGCCGCGTCCGCGCTGGCCGGTAGGCGGCGCGCTTAACGGAGCAAGCGCCCAACGACGCAACTCATCGGTAAAGTTACCGGTAGTCATCACCTCTTTCAGCCAATCTGCTGCCAGTGTTTCGCCAATCAACCGTACACCCGTCACTTGGCTGTTCTCGACCAGGATGCGCTTATTAACGCCACGACTGGCATCGTCGTAATTCAGCATCGGCGCCCCTTCCACCATACCCAGCAAGTTATCCAGATTTTCGATCAACTGCTGATCCGGCGCACTATGATGCGCCACGCGCAGCACTACCATACCGCTGCCGCGCCCATACAAACCACAGGTAGCGTAATCGAATCCAGACAAGAATTGCCGCATGGATTCGAGCAATGACAGGTTCTGGCAAATCCGCATCACCGTCATCTGCCAGAACAGTTCCAGTTTCTCTATCCTGACCGCAGTGTGCTTCAATTCAGGCTGCTTTGAGGTCTTGTCAAACGCAGGCGGCATCAGCGCATTCACGCCCAGCCCTTGCATAGACTGGTTCCCCCAATGCATCGGGATATAAACTTCGCTTGGTTTCATTTCCTCGGACTGGGCGACGCGAATTACCAGGCTGCCGCGCTTGTTGCTGACTTTGACAATATCACCTTCCTTGATCTGGCGACGTTGCATATCATCGGCGTGCATCGAAAGCACCGGTTCTTCGACATGGTTAAAAAGCTGTGCTACGCGCCCGGTACGGCTCATGCCATGCCACTGGTCACGCAAACGACCAGTCAGCAAATGTAATGGATGGCGCGCATCGGTTTTATCGGCCGTGCCTTTATAGCTTACATTGGCAAACTGTGCTTTGCCGTCAGGCTTGGGAAAGATGCCGTCCGTATAAAGCCTGGATGCGCCTTTGCCAGCACCGGCCTTGAACGGCCATTGTTGCGGTCCCCTGTTGACCAGAACATCGTAACTCAAGCCGGTAATATCAAGATCGCGTCCACGCGTGGTTTCCCGGTGCTCATTGAAAATGGCTTCCGTATCGGCATACGGAAACAACTGTGTGCTTTTGCCCAGGCGCTTCTCCAGTCGCTGCGCGAAATCTACCATGATGTCCCAATCATGGCGCGCTTCCGCAGGGGGTGCCACAGCAGGCTGCACACGCGTGATACGCCGCTCGGAATTGGTCACCGTACCTTCCTTCTCACCCCAGGTACTGGCTGGCAATAGCACATCGGCATAGCGGCAGGTTTCTGTGTTATTGAACGCATCCTGCACCACCACCAATTCCGCATTTTCCAGTGCAGCCAGCACGTTATTCAAATCCGGCATGGATTGCGCCGGGTTGGTACAGGCGATCCAGATGGCCTTGATCTCACCGTTCTTTACAGCATCGAACATTTCCACCGCCGTTTTGCCGGGCGCGGCAGGCACATCATCCAAGCCCCACAGCTTAGCAACTTCCGCACGGTGTTCGGGATTAGACAAATCACGATGCGCGGACAGCAAATTGGCCATGCCGCCCACCTCGCGCCCACCCATCGCATTAGGCTGACCCGTCAGTGAAAAAGGCCCAGCACCCAGCTTGCCGATCTGGCCTGTGGCTAGGTGAAGATTAATGATCGCAGCATTTTTTTCAGTGCCATGGATGGATTGATTCAGGCCCTGGCAGTACATGGAAAGCGTCGGGCCGGCACCGAACCATTTGGCTGCCTGGATAATATCTTTTTCATCCACACCGCAGATATCTGCCACCATTTTGGGAGTGTATTCGCGTACCGTATCTTTCAGCACCTCAAAACCCGTGGTGTGCTTGCGTATGTATTCTTTATCCAATAGGCCTTCCCACAACATCACATGCAGCAGACCATTAAACAGCGCAATATCGGTGCCAGGATGGATCGCCAAGTGGATATCCGCCAGCTGTGCAGTATCGGTGCGACGCGGATCCACCACCACGATTTTCATATCCGGATTTTTTGCCCTGGCATCCTCGATACGCCGAAAAACAATCGGATGCGCAAACGCGGTGTTGCTGCCCGCGATAAACAGACATTGGGTATAGTTGATGTCGTCATAGCAGGCAGGCGGCGCATCCGCACCCAATGTCAATTTATATCCCGCTACTGCACTCGACATGCACAAGCGCGAGTTGGTATCCACATTGTTGGTACCTATCAGGCCTTTGGCAAGCTTATTGAAAACATAATAATCCTCGGTCAGTAACTGGCCGGAGATATAGAAAGCCACCGCATCAGGCCCATGCTGTTCAATAATCCTGGCAAACCTATCTGTCAGGTAATCCAGCGCAACACCCCATTCCACGCGTTTTCTAGCTGACTCACGGCTTAAACGCAGCTCCGGGTACAAAGCACGATACTCAGGTGTAGCCGTCAGGTGCAGTGTGGAGCCTTTGGTGCACAAACGCCCAAAATTGGCCGGGTGATCCGGGTCGCCTTTTACATTGACAATCCGACCCTGCTCGGACTCAATGATGACACCGCAGCCTACGCCGCAATATGGGCACGTGGACTTAGTTAATTTGGTCATTTCAGCTCAATGTATACAACACCATCTTCCACTTTGGTAGCATAGCATGCGGTCTCCCCCACATCCGGCTCTTCGGCCTTACCATCCACCAGGCTTATCTTCCAGCTATGTAGCGGGCAAGCCACCTTGTCGCCATAGATAATGCCTTGCGAAAGCGGCCCTGCTTTATGCGGACAAGCATTATTCAACGCAAACACTCGATCGTCCTCGGTGCGGAACACGCCGATCTCCTTGCCACCTGTGCGCACCACACGCGCGCCAAGCTTGGGAATGTCATTGAGGGAGGCAACTTTAACCCAGTTGGTCATGATTCTTCCTTTAATAAAACGCTGCTTTCAAAATTGAATTCGCGTCATGAAACAAGCAACAAATATAAAAGCAACACATTGATAATCATTGAAAAGAGCGCCAGCCATTGCCACTTCATCAGATTAGCTCGCGCAATCAGTGGTGTGCGCTGCGCTGCCAGCGGCTTGAGTTCGCCGATTTCCAACGCTTTCAGCATTTCTTCTGCGGTCTCGAAACGGTCTATCTTTTCGCGCGAAACCGCCTTGAGGATGATATTTTCCAGCCATGCCGGAATATCCGGGCGATAGCGCGTAGGCGGCACAGGTGCAGTAAATTTCGGGTGCTGAAATGGCTCAATTTCGCCGTAGGGGTACTTCCCAGTAAGCAGATGATACAACGTCACACCGGCAGCATAAATGTCGCTCTGCGCTGTCGCAACTTCGCCATTAAACAGCTCTGGCGCCATAAAACTCGGTGTACCTGGGTTTTCCATGGCTTCCTGTTTATTGGTACTTAACGCGACACCCAAATCCAGAATGCGGATGCGGTTGTCGCTGCCCTGATGTACGTTGGCAGGCTTGATATCACGGTGGATAATGTTTAATCGATGCAACGCCCCTAAGCCCCGCATTAGTTCCGTGCCGATTTTGGTAACGCCAGCAATAGTGAAGTGGTGCCTGCTATCCAGCCGATGTTGCAAAGTCGCGCCTTCGTGCCAAGTCATCACGTAATACAACTTGGTACGCTGTTCACCGGTGAGCGGTAACACTTGCGGCAAATATTGCGACACCACGCGCTTGGCTAACCACTCTTCGTTAAGCAAAGCATTGCAACTGTCGGCATCCTCCGCTAGCAAGGGTTGCAGCGTCTTGAGTACAAAAAACTGACCAGTATGCGTATTGCGCACCTTATAAAGCAGACTCACGCGCGAGTCGTGCAGCACCTCAACCACTTCAAAATCATCAATTACTTCACCTGGTTTGAACTTTTCCGGTACCGATAGCTTGCGGTTGGAGGCAATCAGATCAGTCAGCGTTTCTTCACCCGGCGCAATGATTTTAACCACGATAGCCGTAGCATTGTCTATACCGCCTTGCTTGAGCGCTACCTGTGTAAGATGTTCCGCCACCATTTGCGGCGAATCAAATTTCTGCAAGCCTTCATGCAATGCTTTTTCGCCAAGCGGCTCCCATACGCCATCACTCATTAGCGCGAAAATATCGCCCGCCATCAATTCACCATCCGCATAGTCCGCGGTCAGGTGCTGATCCAGCCCCACCGCGCGCTTCAGCACGTGACGCATATCAGGCCGATCCCACACATGATCTATGGTAAGTTGCTGCAACTGCCCTTTGCGCAACAAATAAATGCGGGTATCGCCCACGTGGGCAGAGTAATAGTATCGCCCGCGCAGAATCAACAACGACAAGGTGGTTGCCATACCCGCCATATCACGGTTGGCGTTGGCTTGTGCTAACACCCAACGGTTAGCTGCGGTGAGCACCTTATCCAAAGCAGCATGCGGCTCCCAGGTATCCGGCGTGGCATAGTAGTCAGCACTCACTGTGCGCACGGTCATGGCAGAGGCCTCACCGCCACCGGCATTACCACTTACGCCATCCGCTACGGCAATCAACGCACCTTTGGTGCTCAATTGCTCGCTAACGGGCGTGACTACACCAACGTAATCTTCGTTACGTTCGCGCGGCCCGGTGAGGCTGGATTGACCGATTTCGAATTGCAAAGGCATAAAGCATTACAAAGCACTGGTACGTAATCACACTTTAGCAGAAGTCGCTGCACCCCACGTGGTTCTCCAACGCGTCTTGACACCACTCAACCCAATAATTGCCAAAATTGCTAATCCTGCGAAAATCATCAGGCCAAGCTGATAGCTGCCTGTGTGCTGTTTAATATAACCCAGACTGGCTGCCAGATAAAACCCACCCACACCCCCAGCCATACCTACCAAGCCAGTCATCACGCCAATCTCCTTACGGAAACGCTGTGGCACCAACTGAAATACCGCACCATTGCCCATACCCAACACGGCCATGACCGGAATTACCACCATCAATGCCCTGGCAATCGTAGGTTGCCCAAAGCTCATCCAGAACAATAAAGCGGCTGCGATGGCATACATCGTCAGCAAGGTGCGAATGCCCCCAATGCGGTCAGCGACCAAGCCACCTATCGGACGGGTGAGTGAGCCGGCAAACACGCATGCAGCCGTACAGTACCCCGCAACCACGGGGCCCAGACTATAGAGATCGTTAAAGTAAATGGTCAGGCTGGAAGCCAAGCCGACAAAACCACCAAAGGTAACGCTATAGAAAAACATGAACCACCAGGCGTCTTTGTCTTTCAGTATCGCCAAGTATTGCCCCAAGGATTTGGCAGGCGGTGCGTCCGGGCTGTCCTTGGCAAGAAACATATACACCAGCAAGGCAATGCTCAGCGGAATCAACGCTAAGCCAAATACGTTATTCCAGCCATATGCGACAGCCAATCCAGGCGCAAACAATGCGGCAAAGACAGTACCAGAATTCCCTGCGCCTGCAATGCCCAACGCAGCACCCTGATGCTCCGGCGGATACCAGCGACTGGCTAAAGGCAAGGCGACAGCAAACGCTGCGCCTGCGACACCGAGAAACACACCCAGCATCAAAGCTTGTTGGAAATTCTGAATGCCATGTAGCCATGCCACCAACAACGCAAGAATTACAATTAGCTGACCGATCAATCCAGCCATTTTCGGTTTGATCTGATCCACCAGCACCCCCATCACGATACGCAACAATGCCCCTGCCAAAACAGGTGTTGCGACCATCAGACCCTTCTGTGCTGGCGTGAGCTGTAGATCTGTAGCAATCTGCACCGCTAAAGGCCCTAACAACACCCATACCATAAAGCTTAAATCAAAATATAAAAACGCCGAGAACAAAGTAGGCGTATGTCCTGCTTTCCAGAAACTGGATTTCATAAAAATTTCCTATCAGTTTATTTCAGTTAGCACGTCCCTCGACAGGCTCGGGACGAACGGCGGGTAAAGCAAGCTCCGTTCGTGGCAAGTATACAAAACCATGCGCGGAACCAATCGATTATCAACTTTAGATGTTTATCGTCTCGTACTCTTTGTACTGCTCGCGTTTCTGCGCGCGCTCTTTCCACGGGTCAACCGAGCCTTGCAGCGCGTACAACAAGCGCTCATAGGCGGCCTTGCGGCCTTCTGCATCTTCCACCACGCGCTGCTTCACATAGTCCAGGCCTACGCGCTCAATCCAATGCACCGTGCGATCCAGATAACGCGCTTCTTCGCGGTAAATCTGGATAAACGCGCCGGAATATTCCATAACCTCTTCGCTGGTTTTGACTTTGCATAAGAAGTGCGCAACTTCGGTCTTGATCCCGCCGTTGCCGCCGACATAGATTTCCCAGCCTGAATCCACGCCAATCACGCCGACATCCTTGATGCCAGATTCAGCACAGTTGCGCGGGCAGCCAGAAACAGCAAATTTGACTTTGGCAGGTGCCCACATGTGGTCGAAGGCTTTTTCGATGTCGATACCCATTTGCGTGGAGTTTTGCGTGCCAAAGCGGCAGAACTCACTCCCCACACAGGTCTTGACGGTGCGGATGGATTTGCCGTAAGCATAACCGGAAGGCATGTCCAAATCCGCCCACATATTGGTAAGGTCTTCTTTTTTCACACCCAGTAAATCAATACGCTGACCGCCGGTGACTTTCACCATTGGGACATTGTACTTATCTGCCACATCGGCGATTTTGCGTAACTGGTCGGGCGTGGTTACGCCGCCGTACATACGCGGCACCACAGAATACGTGCCATCTTTCTGGATGTTGGCATGCACACGCTCGTTAATAAAACGTGATTGCGGGTCATCCACTGCCTCATGCGGCCAGGTAGAAATCAAGTAATAATTAAGTGCAGGGCGGCAAGTGGCACAGCCATTCGGTGTACGCCAGCCCATGCCTTTAATGGCATCGGGAATATTCAAATATTTGTGCTGGCGAATTTGCTCACGCACTTCCTCGTGATTCATGTCAGTACAACCACACACCGCCTTGCTGGTTGAGGGTGGGGCATAGCCGCCGCCCAAGGTGGAAGCCAGAATCTGCTCAACTAAACCCGTACAGGAGCCACAGCTGGAACCGGCTTTTGTTTGCTTTTTCACGTCGTCGATTGTGAACAGGCCTTTTTCCTTGATAGCCTTCACTATCGTACCTTTGCACACACCATTACAGCCACAGACTTCCATCTCGTCCGTCATAGCAGCGGCTTTGTCATGCCCGGCATGGCCGGTGTTACCCACCGAACTTTGACCAAACAGCAGATGATCACGAATCTCGTGTATCGGCTTCTGGTCTCTAAGAAGTTGGAAATACCACGAACCATCCGCGGTATCTCCGTAGAGCACGCTGCCAATGATTTTGTCATTCTTGATGACGAGTTTTTTGTATACCCCGCCCACGGCATCGTGTAAAACAATCTCTTCAGTATCGTCCCCACCGCTAAAATCGCCAGCACTGAACAAGTCGATACCCGTAACTTTCAATTTTGTGGAAGTCACCGAGCCTTTATATTGGCCAATCCCGAAATTGGCCAAGTGTGTCG
>JBGAVM010000041.1:0-2573 GCA_044228125.1 Methylophilus sp. | reverse complement strand
ACAGCCGGACTGGAGAAGCGAGTATGAGAGCAACAGGAAGAACGACGCGGATGCTTGAAGAGGCGATAGAGCAAGCGCGGAATGGACGCGCCGTCTATGTCGTGGCGGCGACTCAAGCGCATGCGCGGATGCTGGAGGACATGGGCGGGAAGGCTGCCCACGAATTGGGCATCAAGTTCGAGACCGCGCAAACGCTCGGCAACTTCGACTGGCGGACGATGCGCCTCGCAGGGGCAAACAAGAACTGCGTCGTTCTCGCCGACCACTACGCGATTGAGGCGGAGTTTTCGGCAATGCTCGAAATGCTGCATCGGTACGACCTCAAGACGGCCAACGTCTGAATTCACCGGCCTTGCGCGGCTTTATGCGCAAGGTCCGGTGGAATGATGGGTTGGGCCTCGTCACCAGAACTTCCACCATGGAGAACGGGAACGTTTGTAGCGAACCAACGGAATTGACTCCGGTTCAAGCAGTGAGGCATCTATATAGCCCTCAAGCTGGTAGCCGAACTGATCCTTCAAAGTCGCTTCCCCAAGTTCCAGTGGGTGAAACGGGAAAGGGTAGGCGTCCTCTTCTTCGTCATCAACTGCGGGATGTGCTCCAGACCAGTACGGTTCTTCAAAAGGAAGGTGTTGTCCGATGTCTTCCATGATGCCGCTATCCGGAGACAGGCTCAGGGAACGCACCAGTTTTCCGTTTGCCCACATCGCATACGCAAACCAATCAACTACGCTGTGCATGGCGTGAAGCGTGACTGTTCCCTTGCCGCCAGCGGCGATGAATCGCTGGTGTAGCTTTGATGGGTAGTCGATGCCGAATTCTTTGGCAGCGACAACCGATACCCCAGGAAAACAGCCTATATGTACCTCATTGTCTGGCGGACATGTATAGGAAAGATCGCCGTCCCCAATTGGCTCAAGCTTCTCGCCTGGGAAGAGTGAGTCGGCCAGCTTCTGGGTTGCCTCTCTGTCCAAAGACGGCTTCGCTGCGGGCGTTACGGGCACCAGAGTCAGCAAGCAGAGCATCCAAGTTTTTGCGCCCATAGATCAGCTCCTCTGTGGAATAAAGAGGCCCAACTTAAAATAGACACTGCATTGTCCCTAAAAGTGGATGGGCAGGTGTATAAATTGGTTTTAGTAAAAAATATATTCATATAAACAATAAACTACTCTATTTTATTGCACCTGATAATGGTGACCATATCTCAACAAACACACCTGGACTGAACATAGGCCACGCGCGGCAGCCGCTCATGAATGATGTGGTGCATGTAGTCATAATAATGTATGATGCATGTGGGTTTGCAACTTTATTATTTCATCTTTATTCATGACCAAGCCTAGCTTGAATACCTTAATCCTGATTGGCGCCATCGCTGGCCTGTTGTTCGGCTGGTTGTTTTCAGGTGCGCCAGAAGGCACGCCGTTGCTGGCTTCCAGCTTGTACGTGGCAGGCCTGGTTGGCACGCTGTTTGTTGATTTGCTCAAGATGATCCTGATTCCGCTGGTGTTTTGCAGTATCACGGTGGGCATTGCCAACTTAAGCCAGCATCATCAGATGAACCGAGTATGGATAAGCACTTTGGCTTTCTTTGTCTCTTCAATGGCCATTGCCATCGTATTGGCATTGATTGCTGGGAACTACTTCAAACCCGGGGCGGGGCTGCATTTGGCAATGTTTGAGCATGCCATGCAGGATTTTTCTGCTAAACAGGTATCAATCAGCGAGTTTTTTGCGCAGTTTCTGCACGGGCTGTTTGTGAATCCATTTCAGGCGTTCGCTAGTGGCAATGTGCTGGCGGTGGTGATTTTTGCGCTTTTTTTAGGTGTGGCATTGGTGCTGGGTGGCGATCGGTATCTTGCCGTGCGTAAATTGATGCAGGAGTTACTGGATATCACTTTGCGCATGGTTGGCTGGGTGATGTGGCTTGCTCCGCTGGGTATCGCCGCGCTGCTGTTCACGCTGGTGACGACGCAGGATTTGGCTGTGCTGCAGAGTCTGGTCAAATTCGTGAGCGTGGTGGTGGGCACCTTGCTGCTGCATGGCGTGGCGATTCTTCCGTTAATTTTGTATGCATTCACCAAAAAGAGCCCAATGTGGTTCTGGCGCGGCGCGCGAGATGCCTTGGTGACAGCATTTGCAACTAGTTCCAGTGCGGCCACGCTGCCGGTGACTTTGCGCTGCGTGACCGAGAATCTGCAAGTGAAACCTGAGATAGGCGGATTCGTCATTCCGTTGGGGGCAACCATCAATATGGATGGCACTGCACTCTATGAAGCGGCCGCGGCATTGTTTGTGGCAAATTTGGTCGGGATTGACCTTAATCTGATTCAGCAGCTTATCGTGTTCATGACTGCCATGCTGGCAGCGATTGGCGCGCCGGGTATCCCCAGTGCGGGCATGGTGACGATGGTAATGGTGCTGCAAAGTGTTGGCTTGCCTGCCGAGGCGATTGCGATTCTGCTGCCGATAGATCGCCTGCTGGATACGATTCGTACCACGGTGAATGTGGAGGGGGATATGGTGGGCAGCCTGGTGGTGCAAAAGCTGGTTGGCGAGCGTTCTTGATACTT
>JBGAVM010000003.1:0-121734 GCA_044228125.1 Methylophilus sp. | reverse complement strand
AGGATAGACGGGGTGTTACAGCAGATCCGCAGTTTGCACAAGAGCTATTGGCCGGGTATCGCAGTGCGTCTGAAAGTGATTAGCGGCATGGACATTGCCGAGACGCGCTCACCACAAGACGGGCGGCTCAATATGAACTTGTGCGGACGTCCGATTGATTTCCGGGTTTCCACACACCCGACGATTCATGGCGAGAACATAGTATTGCGCGTGCTGGATCGTGAAAAATCCATTATTCCACTTGAGCGCATGGGTTTGCGGTCTACAACGCTGGATCATTTGAAGCTGATGATGACGCGACCGGAAGGTATTCTGGTGGTAACAGGTCCAACGGGTAGCGGTAAAACTACTACGCTATATTCATTGCTTTCCTATAAGAACACCGAAGCTGTCAACATCATGACATTGGAAGATCCGGTGGAATACCCAGTGACATTGATGCGCCAGACTTCGGTTGCCGAGGTGAACAAGGTGGACTTCGCCAATGGTATTCGCTCTATCATGCGTCAGGATCCGGATATTATTCTGGTGGGCGAGGTGCGTGATGAAGATACTGCCACCATGGCATTCAGGGCTGCCATGACGGGTCACCAGGTATTTACCACATTGCATACTAATTCTGCCTTAGGTACTTTCCCTAGGTTGCTGGATATCGGCATTTCGCCAGACATCATGGCCGGTAATATTATCGGCGTTGTGGCGCAGCGCTTGGTGCGGGTGTTGTGCCCGCATTGCAAGGAGCCTGTCAAACCTACTGATGAAGAGCGCAAAATCTTGGGGGTCAAACGCAACGAAGCCGTTCAGATATTTAGACCCGCTGGATGTAAACGCTGTGGCCAAACCGGTTACCGCGGTCGCATGGCGATCATCGAATTGCTGCGCATAGACAGTGACCTGGATGCGTTGATTGCACGCCGTGCACCACTGGATGAGCTGCGTAAGCTTGCGCTGGAGAAAGGGTTTACTACGTTGGCAGATGATGGCGCACGCAGGATTCTGGAAGGTTATACCAGTATTGAAGAGGTGATGCGTGTGATTGATTTAACCGCGCGTCTTGATCACTAGGGAGCGCAGGCGTGGCGACCTTCAATTACAGGGCGGTGGACAAAACTGGCCGCTACGCGCAAGGCCAGATAGACGCGCTGAACGAGGCCGATCTGGAAATTCGTCTG
This sequence comes from Methylophilus sp., assembly GCA_044228125.1. Taxonomy (GTDB): domain Bacteria; phylum Pseudomonadota; class Gammaproteobacteria; order Burkholderiales; family Methylophilaceae; genus Methylophilus. The sequence continues at coordinate 120,562 of JBGAVM010000003.1, read as the reverse complement.
GAACGGATGGGGCTGGATTTGGTGACTTTCCGCTCTACGGAAAAATCCAGAACGGCATTTGCCAAGAGCAAGGTTACCAATCGGGATTTGGTCATGTTTTGTTTCCAGCTGGAGCAGCTTACCAGTGCGGGAGTGCCGATTCTGGATGGCTTGAATGATTTGCGCGAAAGCGCTACGAATCCTTACCTGCAAAAGGTGCTGGGTGCGCTGATTGCCGAGGTGGAAGGCGGGAAGATGCTTTCTGCAGCGATGGCTGAATATCCTGATGTATTTGGTGAAGTGTTCGTCAATCTGGTGGCAGCCGGGGAGCAAACCGGGCAGTTGCCCGTAGTGTTTGAGAATTTAAGCAATACACTGAAATGGCAGGATGAGCTGTTTGCGCAGACCAAGCGGTTGCTCGCTTATCCTTTGTTTGTGCTGGTTGTGGTGCTGGCGGCGGTGGCCTTTCTCATGATTTATCTGGTGCCGGAGATGGTCAAGTTTCTGAACAGTCTTGGTCAGGAGTTGCCGCTTAAAACCAAGGTGCTGATTTGGTTGTCCGATGCGGTGGTGAATTACTGGTGGCTGATGCTAACCTTGCCCTTGGTGGTCGCTGCCGGTTTGACTGTTCTCATCAAGCAAAGTCCGAAGGCAAGGTACCAGTTTGATTACATCAAGCTCAAACTGCCATTGACCGGGGATATTTTGCAGAAAGTGATCATGGCGCGCTTTGCACGCTATTTTGCGTTGATGTATCAGACGGGCATCCCGATTCTGCAGGCCATCAAGACCTGCGAAAACATCGTGGGGAATCGTGTCGTGGCGGATGCGCTGAGTCGCGTGCACACACAGATCAATGCAGGCGACAGCATGAGCGACAGCTTTCACAATGCCGGGCTGTTTCCGCCCCTGGTGGTGCGTATGATCAAGGTGGGGGAGAGTACAGGTGCGTTGGACAAGGCGCTGATGAATGTAAGCTATTTTTATGACCGTGACGTGAACGAGCAGATGCAGAAGTTGTTAAAACTGTTGGAGCCCGCACTGACAGTAATTCTGGGGCTGATTTTGGCCTATATCATGATGTCGGTATTGGGCCCAGTTTACGATTCGTTTAGCAAGATGAAACTTTAATGCTGACAAGCAAGCAAAAAATCATTCTATGTGCCACCAATACCAGCCTGACTGCTGGGTATTGGCAGGGCGCGAAGTTGCAAAATTATTCCGTATTCTTGAATACAGATCAGGATCATACGGCTTTTAGCCAATTCTTGTCCCAATACCCGGGTGTGGATGTTTACCTGATTGCAGACGCAGTGGAGGAAGATTACAAACTTGAAAGTTTGCCTCACACTACCGGTAATGCCAGACGTGAAATTGTTGAGCGTAAACTCAGTCAATTTAACCGGAACAGCCAGTTTCGCACGGCGCATTTCATCAATCGTGCAGAAGATAAACGCCGAGATGACAACTTTTTGTTTGTGGCATTGAACAATGCAGAATTTCTGCAAGGTTGGTTAAACGTCATTCGCAGCAATCAAGCGCCGATGGTGGGTGTATATTTGTTGCCGATGCTTAGTCAGGTCGTCGTGCGCCAAATGAAGCTGATGGCGCCTAATATTCTGTACTGTGAGCGTTTGAGCTCGGGGTTGCGACAGACGTATCTGCATAATGGTCGGTTGCGTATGAGTCGCCTGGTTTCGATGGCCGAAGTCAAGTCTAATCAACAGGCTTATTTTTATTTGGTTGAGCTGGAAAAAACCCGTCTGTATTTGCTTAGCCAGCGACTAATTACTGGAGACACCTCTCTACAGATGGTGTTGCCTGCAATAGACGCCAAGGTGGATGAGGTCGCCAGAAGCATCAGTCAAGATCAGGGGATTGGCTGCAAGACGGTAGATATATTGGGTCTTGGCAAGAATCTTGGTTTAGATCCCAAATTGATTGCATTACATCCAGAACTGGTGCAAATGCAGTTGTTGGCAAATGGCCATATGCCGGATAATCTCGCGTCTGCAGAACTGACCAAGACACATCATCTTAACCGGTTGCGAAATGGTATTTTGTTGGCCACGGGGCTTGCTGTTGCGGGAGGGGCGGTGCTTGCGGCATATTATCTCTGGTCAGGGTATCACCAGAAGAGCCAGTTGGCTTCGCTGGAAGCCCAGACGCAAGAGCAACAACAGTTATATGACGAAGTTGCCAAAAACTTCCCGTCCACACCCATTCCTAGCGATCAATTGAAAATCGCCATTGATTTGGCACAAATCGTCAAAAACAATCAGGCAACACCGCGCGAGTTGATGCAAATATTGAGCGTTGCGATTGAGACACTGCCAGAGGTGGGCTTGAGCCGTATCCGTTGGGTGCAAAGTACGCAACTGGATTTTAAGGACGAACAGGATAACGCTGCAGGTGAGCAGCCGACGGTTAGTGCTGGCGACAAGCTTTTTCAGATCGGTTTTGTAAACGCAGAGATTAAAGGGTTCTCTGGTGATTATCGTGCAGCACTCAATACGGTGGGTCAGCTGGTAACCCGGCTTCGGCAGGATAACAGGGTTGAGGAGGTGACTATTCTGCAAGAGCCAGTTAACGTCAGTTCGTTGGCCAATTTACAAGGCAGCACTACCGATGAAAATACAACAGAACGTGCACCCGCCATCTTTAAGCTGAAAATTGTGCTTAAATCCTCTGCGCAGGACACTTCTACTGGAGGTGCGCGATGACTTTGACACAGCAAGACTGGCGCAGGTTACGTTGGCCGCTTGTTAGTCTGGGCGCTGCTTTGATCTTGATAGGCCTGCTGGTCAGTTTTGCAGACCAATATCGCCAGCAGCACGAGATGGCTATGCAAACCCAACAAAACTTGCTGAATCAGGCACGACAAAAATATCAGTCATCGGGTATTGAAAGAGACACGATTGTGCAATATCTTCCGCAATACAACGAACTGTTAGGCAGCGGTTTTATTGGGGAGGAGCGCCGTATCGAATGGATAGAGACGTTACGGCAGATTCACGCGCAGCACAAATTGTTTAGCATCGATTATAGAATTAACTTGCAAGAGGATTACAAGCCGACATTCTTGGGTAATTTGGGCGGTTTCACTTTACACCGGTCGGTCATGCGGTTGGATATGGACATGCTGCATGAGGGTGATCTGTTTACGTTGCTGGAGGGGTTGCGTGCACAGTCTACGCCTTTTATTGTGCGGGATTGCGCATTAAGCCGGACACAGAGCACAAGAATCAGCCTAAATAATCTCAATGCCAATCTGAAGGCCAGTTGCGAAATTGATTGGCTGACGTTACGTGATCCTCAACTTTCGGTGACAAAATGAACAAGCCATTCAAGATACTTATCTTGTGCCTGCTTGGGGTGACGATGCTGCCTGTATATGCAGCAGAGCCTATTGGTCGGCTTTTTACTACGCCAAATGAGCGGAGCAACCTGGAATATTTGCGTAAGACCAAAAAGAATATCCCTGCAAAGCCAGAGCAGGTAGTGGAACAGGAAAACATCATGCCACGACCAATCGTGGTGTTGCCAGATGCAATCAATCTGCAAGGCTATGTCAAGCGCAACGATGGCAAAGAAGGTACAGTCTGGGTCAATGACAAAGCCCTGCAGGAAGGCACAGGCAACAAGGAAGTGGCTATTGGAAAGCTACCGGAAAATAGTAACCGTATACCGGTAAGAATTACCGGCAATGGGAGATATGTCGGACTCAAGGCCGGACAGGTTTATGACCCAGCCACAAATCGCGTGCGCGAAGCGAGGAACCATGCGGCACAGGGCGATGTGGGCAGGATTGGGGATGAATGAGGGATAAGGCTAAATGCTCCCGATTTTATTGATTTTGGTTATTGCTGGCTTGTTGACCACTAATTTTATGCTTGGCTCTATGGATGCTGTTACGCTCAGGTATCAAAAAGAACAAAAGACATATCAGGCATTGTCAGAAGCAAAGGCGGCACTAATTGGGTGGTCAGCAAAGCACACTTCATTGCCGGGGTCTTTGCCTTGTACGGATATTACCAACGACGGAACGGCGAGGTCGTCGGGGCAGAGTTGTGTGTCCTATATCGGCCGCTTGCCATGGAGAACCTTAGGCTTGGGAGATATCAGGGATGGTGATGGTGAATGTTTATGGTATGCATTAACCCCAATTTACAGAAATGTATTGCCAACTTCTGCTCGTAATGCTGCGAGTTCTAATCAAATAAATGTGACCGTACCTGGTAGCCTGACGGTGAAGAGCGCCGATGGTTCTACAGCGCCGATTAATCCAGTAATTGCCGTAATTTTTTCCGTAGGTAGCCCGCTTGGCGGGCAAGATAGGTCTGATGTAAGCGGAGGCACGTGTGGCGGTAACTATACTGCGGCAAATTATTTAGAAACATTAAACGCGGTAAATAATGCAACCGGTAATGTCATAGGGTTGAATTATACTTTTACGCGTGGCACGGCATCTGATGCCTTCAACGATAAACTAATGGTGATTACTGCAAGCGATTTGTACCGCCCGGTTCGAAAAAGGATCGTGCGTGAAATAATGGGCAAGACAAATACTACGGATGGTGTTCATAGATATTTTGTCGATAATGGCACATATCTATGCCCTTCGGCTACGGTATTAGGCGGGCCTGGGGACTGCAGTGTGGTACCGCCTTCTGTAACCGGGTATGCGAATAATGCCGGCATGGGGTTGAATTATCCCGTACTGGGGAATTGGCTGGCAAATAATAACTGGTTCGGAGTGGCGAGCTATGTTTACATAAGTCCGACAAATGTGAGTGTCAGCATCACGGATGCATTGGGCGCTTATAGTTGCATAGCAAACTCAGGTTCGGTGACTTGCTCATGAAGGCTATGAAACGAATCTCTTTCAATCAAGGCTTTACGTTAATCGAGCTGGCGATAGTACTTATTATCTTAGGGTTGTTGATTACTGGGCTGCTGGTGCCATTGACCGAGCAGGCTAATTACAAAAGAAGGACTGAAACTACAATACTTCTGGCGGAAGCCAAGCAAGCACTACTTGGGTATACGCTTGTGAATCAGCATATGCCATGCCCGGATATTACCTCGGGTGGGGATGGGTCGGCAAACAATACGGCAAATGATGGTGTCGAGGATTTTGATCCTGCTACAGGCAGTTGTAGATCGCAGGGAGGCAATCTGCCATGGGCAACATTAAGCTTGGTGGAAACGGATGCTTGGGGAACTGTTTTGACGTATCGGGTTGCTGCTGCTTTCTCGGATCGGTCACCTTTGGTCGTGTTTGATTTGCTTGATAATGGCTCTGTCAGAATATGTAATCAAGCTGCTTGCAATGCGCCTAGACTGACGGATACAGCAGTTGCAGCAATTATCTCCTATGGAGCCAATAGGGGAATTTGTGCGGGGATATGTGCAGACGAAGCTGAGAATAGTGATGGGGATGCCAATTTTGTTAGTCATGCCCAAGCAGACAGTAGCGCTGCGGGTGGAGAGTTTGATGATCAGGTGGTATGGCTTTCTCCTAATGTGTTATTCAATGCCATGGTAAGCGCGGAACAGTTGCCATAATGAACGACAATCAACTGCTGCGTTATAGCCGCCATATTCTATTGCCGCAAATCGATTATCAGGGGCAAGAAAAGCTCACGCAAAGCCATGCCTTGGTTGTGGGGGCGGGCGGGCTAGGCGCACCGGTTGCTTTGTATCTGGCGGCTGCCGGAGTGGGGGAGCTTACCATCTGTGATTTTGACAATGTGGACTTGACCAATCTCCAGCGGCAAGTTATTCATACCACAGCCTCAGTCGGCATCAACAAGGCGGTTTCGGCACAGCAGACCATTTACGAAATCAACCCCGAGGTAGTTGTGCATACGGTGCAAAAGAAATCTACCGAAGTTGAACTGGAAGCCTTGGTGGCCAAGGCTGATGTGGCGATTGATTGCTCGGATAATTTCGCGACACGCTATGCCTTGAATCGTATTTGCCATAAGTTGAAAAAGCCCTTGGTTTCCGGTGCAGCCGTGCGTTTTGAAGGGCAAGTCACCGTGTACGATTTCAGGCACAAGGAAACGCCCTGTTACCATTGCCTGTTCCCGGATGCCGGGGAAGACCAGGACATGCGTTGCGCCAGCAATGGTGTGTTCTCGCCGCTGGTGGGCATGATCGGCACCACGCAGGCAGCCGAGGCGCTAAAGCTGTTGATGGGGATAGGCAATAGCCTGCAAGGGCGTTTGTTGCTGCTGGATGCATTGGCCATGGAATGGCGCGAAATCAGACTGAAAAAAGACCCCAACTGCAGCGTTTGCGCGTAAGTCTTTTTAAGCATGCCCTGAAAGCCGCATCCTGATTGGGTTCCAGGGCATTGTTTTTTGCTTGGGACGAATAAGTCTTAATTTAAAAGCTTATTTTCCGCCAACTAGGTTCTTCACCGCGCTGACTAAATCGCCGGGTACGACGACGACTTTACTGTTGTTCGATTCAGCCATTTTTTGCATGGAATGGATATAGCGATCGCCTAGCAAGAATGTCGCTGAGGCATTGTTCTCCTTAACCGCATCGCTGATGAGTTTGATGGATTCGGCAGAAGCCTTGGCGCCCACCATCTGCGCTTCTGCATCCTTGCGGGCGGCTTCCAGACGCGCTTCTGCATTTAGGATAAGCGATTGTTTCTCACCTTCTGCACGCGTTACTACGGCTACGCGCTCGCGTTCTGCACTGGCTTGCTGCTCCATCGCATGCTGCATGTTGGCTGATGGCTTGATGTCTTGAATCTCAACAGATTTTACGGTCAACCCCCAATCCAGCGCTTCATCGGCAATCGCGGTTTTCAACTCGGCCTTGATACGGTCGCGCGAGGTGAGTGCATGATTCAGATCCATGCCACCGATGATTGAGCGCAGGCTGGTTTGCACCATGTTGCGCATAGCCTCGCGGAAGTTCTCGATGCCGTATACGGCACGCTCGATATTGCTGACTTTGATGAAGGCCACTGCATTCGCTAGAATCACCGCATTGTCACGCGTAATCACCTCCTGCTCGGGTACATCCAAAATGATATCTTTGGTGGTGACCTTGTAGGCAACCCGGCTGAAAATCGGATTGATGATATGCAAACCTGGCGATAAAACGCCCGCGAATTTGCCTAGTCGCTCAACTACCCACTCCTCGCCTTGTGGCACGATGCGGATGCCTTTGAACATGGCAACGGCCACCAGAAATATCAGGATTAAGCTGAATTCGGTCATGTTGTTTTCCTTTCGGTTGTTATTCTGATGAATTAAATCGCTTCGATGCGCAAAGAGTTACCTTCTACCGCAATCACCTTGGCATGTGTGCCGGCTGCAATGGCCAGATTAGACACGGCAGGCCATTCACGGCTGCCCATCAGGCCTTGTGTAAACTGGATTTTCCCAATTTTTTCATTGCCGCACGCTTCAATGACAATACCGGTTCGGCCAATCTCCTCGCCTTGCGCCTGTCCCACACGAGAGTGGGTATCTGCTTTTTTGTAATGCAGCTTCCAGATCGCCAGCGAACTGATGGAAAGGGCGGCAAACATGGCGAACTGTATGCCATGTGGAATAGCGGGAAACATTGCCATAGCAACTGCAACACATAAGGCAGAAATACCAAACCAAAAGATATAGAAGGTACCCGAGGCCATTTCCATAGCTAATAACACTAGCCCAATTGCGCCCCAAACCCACATAGCATCTATCATGATGACTCCTGTCGACAAAACGAAGTTATCTTAGCATCAATTAAAGCGATCCACATCATCATGCTTGCAATGATCGGCTGCACTAACAGCGTGAAAAAGAGTACACTAGCATTAACAAAATCATTACCAAGAACGCATGGCAAACGTTTACAAACTCACTCTTCCGTCCGATCCGGCTGAACGCAATCAATATATGCGACGTATGTTTCCGCAAGCGGTTGGCGCTTCCCTGAGTGATAAGTGGCGTGGTGGTCGTAGCGAAGCTATCAGGCGGCTGAATACGATAGACATCAAAACCTATAACCGTAACCGGAATTTTTTGAATGGTGGTGTGAGTCATCTGTCGCCCTATTTTCGATACGGTTGCCTTACGCTCAAAGAAGCCTCGGACCATCTACGAGGTCGTTATGGCAGCGAGGCCAAAGAGCTGATAGGCCAAATGGCCTGGCGCGATTACTGGCGGCGGGTGTGGTATTTGCGTGGTAGCGGCATTTTTAGCGATATAGAGCCTGCCAAAATGCCGCAGGGTGATAAACTGATGCCTGATTTCATTCGTCAGGGCATTACCGGTTTACCATGTATGGATGGGTTTATCCGGGATCTGATGAACGAAGGTTACGTGCATAATCATGCCCGTCTCTGGTTTGCTGCATACGTTTTGCATTGGCTCAAGGTGGATTGGCGCGAGGCTGCGGATTGGTTTGAAAACTATCTTCTGGATGGAGATAAAGCTTCCAACCATTTATCCTGGCAGTGGGTAGCTTCTTTGTTCAGCTCCAAACCTTATTATTTTAACAAGGAAAACCTGGCCCGATTCACCGGCGAGAAATATTGCACAAACTGCAAAATCAAGTGTCCGTTCGATGCTTCTTATGAGGTGCTGAACGAAAAACTGTTCATGCAGGCACAGGATGCACCGGCCAAAGTTTCACGTGTCAATGTACTGCCCAAGCCTGCTGCCCCCGTGCATACGGCCGTTGCAGTGTATGTGCATGATGAAATGCTTTCTGCGGCCAATCCTTTGCTACAAAAGCCGATGCTGAAGATTTTTGTGTTTGATGACAAATTGTATGCCAAATGGCCGCTCAAACGCCTGCAGTTTGTCGCGGATTGCTTGAGTGAGATGCCGGGTGTCGAAGTGTGGCTGGGAGATACTTATAGCGTTTTGAATGAGCGTGGCATCGGTCAAGTTGTGACGCAGAATACGCCGAACACCTTGGTCAGAAACCTTCTGGAGCCTTTCAATCCGCTGTGGCAGCCAGAGGCGAAATTTGTGGATGTGGAAATCAGCGAAAAACGCTTGGCACGGTATTCGAGATATTGGGAAAAAGTAGAGCCCGCATTGTTCGGGTAGCCTCATCATCCTGACCATACTTTGATGTTGATTTACTAGCGTCAAGCCTGCTCTGCAGAGCTTGCATCTGGCTGTGATAAAATTGCCGGTTATGACAATACATCAAGAACTCGCAAAATCATTTGATCCCAAAGCCATTGAAAGCAAATGGTACCAATTCTGGGAGGGCAAGGGCTATTACGCCGCTGGCAATAACCCTGAAGTTAAAGAAAATTTCTGTATTCTGCTGCCGCCGCCCAATGTCACCGGCACGCTGCACATGGGGCACGGTTTCAATCAGACGCTGATGGATACGTTGACGCGCTATCATCGTATGCGTGGTGACAATACCTTGTGGCAGCCGGGTACGGATCACGCGGGCATTGCCACGCAAATTGTGGTGGAGCGCCAACTGGATGCACAAGGCGTGAGCCGTCATGACTTAGGTCGTGAAAAATTTCTGGAAAAAGTCTGGGAATGGAAAGAGTACTCAGGTGGCACCATCACCAAACAAATGCGTCGTTTGGGCACCTCGCCTGATTGGAGCCGCGAGCGCTTCACGATGGATCCTCAAATGAATGAGGTGGTAAATAAAACCTTTGTGCGCTTGTATAACGAAGGCCTGATTTATCGCGGCAAACGGCTGGTGAACTGGGATGTGAAACTTGGTACTGCCGTTTCAGACCTCGAAGTGGTGCAGGAGGAAGAAGATGGCTTCATGTGGCACATCAACTATCCGCTGGCCGATGGTTCAGGCCATTTAACTGTCGCCACCACGCGCCCAGAAACCATGTTGGGTGATGTGGCGGTGATGGTGCACCCTGAAGATGCACGCTACAAGAACCTGATTGGTAAAACTGTAAAATTGCCGCTGTGCAACCGTGAAATCCCGATTATTGCGGACGAATATGTCGACATGGAATTCGGCACTGGCTGCGTGAAAGTCACGCCTGCGCACGACTTTAACGATTATGCGGTGGGGCAACGGCATGGCTTAAAGCCGATTTCGATTTTGAATTTAGATGGCACGGTAAAATCAAGTCTGTGGGATGATTTTGTTGGGCATAATAAAAATATTGCTCCGAATGAGGATGGAATTAGAGCTAATCCTCTACCAATTATGGGGGAGAGAGTAGTCAATTTAATACCCGAAAAATATCGTGGGTTTGATCGCTTCGATGCTCGCAAATTGATTGTAGAAGACCTCGAAGTACAAGGTTATTTAGCCAAAACTGAAAAACATAAACTCAAGGTTCCGCGCGGTGACCGCACCGGCGTGGTGATTGAGCCGATGCTGACGGATCAGTGGTTTGTGGCGATGAGCAAGCCGGGCAAGGACGGTAAATCCATCACCGAACAGGCGCTGGAAGTAGTCGCCAATGGTGAAATCAAGTTCTACCCGGAAAATTGGGTGAATACCTACAACCAGTGGCTCAACAACATCCAGGATTGGTGTATCTCGCGCCAGCTCTGGTGGGGGCATCAAATCCCTGCGTGGTATGGCGAGCAAGGCCAAGTGTATGTGGCGCACGACGAGGCCGAAGCCAAAGCGATGGCCACGAAAGACGGCTACACCGGTAATTTGAAGCGCGACGAAGACGTACTCGACACTTGGTATTCCTCCGCGCTCTGGCCTTTCTCCACGCTGGGCTGGACAGGTGACGAGGCGCAAGATGCGCAAAACACCATGTTGCAGCAATACCTGCCTTCCAGCGTGCTGGTGACAGGGTTCGACATCATCTTCTTCTGGGTGGCGCGCATGGTGATGATGACCAAGCACATCACCGGCAAAATCCCGTTCAAGCATGTGTACGTGCATGGCCTGATACGCGATGCCGAGGGCCAGAAGATGTCCAAATCCAAAGGCAATGTGCTGGACCCGATCGATTTGATTGACGGCATTGATTTAGATGCGTTGATTAAAAAACGTACCACCGGTTTGATGAACCCGAAACAGGCCGAGCAGATTGAAAAACGTACCCGTAAGGAATACCCGGAAGGTATTCCGGCATTCGGTACCGATGCATTGCGCTTTACGTTCGCATCTTTGGCTTCGCCTGGCCGCGACATCAAGTTCGACATGCAGCGTTGCGAAGGCTATCGCAATTTCTGTAACAAGCTGTGGAACGCGACACGTTTTGTGCTGATGAACACGGAAGGCAAGGACAATGGTTTTGACGCGGCCAGCTGCGGCGAAGGTGGGCGCAAGTTCAGCCAGGCCGATCGCTGGATTGTGAGCCTGCTGCAACGCGTGGAGGCCGACGTAGAGCACGCATTTACCGATTACCGTTTCGATTTGGCTGCCAAAGCGGTGTATGAGTTCGTGTGGGACGAATACTGCGACTGGTATCTGGAACTGGCCAAAGTGCAACTACAGAATGGTACCGAGGCTGAACAGCGCGCCACGCGTCGTACCTTGTTGCGCGTGCTGGAAACCGTACTGCGTTTGGCGCATCCTATCATTCCATTCATTACCGAAGAGCTATGGCAAACCGTCGCGCCGATGACCGAAAAAAATGGCCCAAGTATCATGCTGGAACTGTATCCAAAATCCCAGCCGGACAAGCTGGATGAAGCATCAGAAGCATGGGTGGCTACACTCAAGCAGGCGGTGGATGCGTGCCGCAGCCTGCGTGGCGAGATGGGCATCTCCCCAGCGACCAAAGTACCGCTGATTGCCGCGGGCAATGCGGATGCGCTGAACGCTTATGCGCCTTATCTCAAAGCGCTTGCCAAGCTGGAGAATGTCGAAATCATGGCTGAGCTGCCAGAGGCCGATGCACCTGTGATGATTGTGGGTGATTTCAAGCTTATGCTTAAGGTGGAAGTGGATGTGGCTGCCGAAAAAGAACGGTTAGGCAAAGAGATTGCGCGCTTGCAGGGAGAAATAGCCAAGGCGCAAGGTAAGCTGGGCAATGAAAGCTTTGTGGCGCGTGCGCCAGCTGCCGTGGTGGAACAGGAAAAAGCGCGTCTGGCAGATTTCACCGCCAGTCTGGAAAAGCTGCAGGCGCAAGTGGCCAAGCTTAAATAACATCCCGTATGGGCGCGGGCGCTGACGATTTGGACGAGGTATTATGCACTTGCAGCGGCACTACGCGGGCGACCATCAAGGCGCTGTACCTGCAGGGGATGGATGCAGAAGCTATCTCTCGCTACTCCGGAGCCATCAGTGGATGCGGCGGTTGCGACTGGGAGATTGCCGATTTTCTGAAAACACTCGATAAACCACAAGAGGATTAGCAAGAAATAAAAAAGGCCGCATTTGCGGCCTTCGATTTATACGGATATCAGGTATCCGCACGTTTTCGGATATAGAACGTATACAAACCGTCAACCTCATCCTGCTGTAGCAACTCATGTCCGGTTTGTTTGCAGAATGCCTGAAAATCCTTCACCGAGCCCGGATCTGTCGCCATGACCTTCAGTGTTTGACCACCCGCAATCTCGCTCAAGCCCTTTTTGCAGCGCAAAATCGGCAAGGGGCAATTCAAGTTGCGTGCATCGAGTTCTTTATCAAATTCCATAATAGTACCCATTTTACTATTTGGCGGATGTTAACGTATATCCAGCCTGACCCCAGGCAAGGATACCTCCAGCCAGATTATATACGTTCTTGAGCCCTTTGCTGACAAGAAAATCCGCAGCATGCGCAGAGCGGATGCCGCTATGGCAGTAACATACGATCGGGTGCGCAGAAGCCAGGCTTTTATACTTAAGAGGCAATTCTGAGAGAGGGATATGCACTGCACCGGTGATGATGCCTTTAGCAACTTCTTCCGGATTTCTTACATCCACCAAAGTGATTTTTGAGTGCGCAAGTTTATCGGCCAATTCTTCGGCTTTTAGCGTGGAAAAATGGTTGGTTGCGGACATGTTTGGTGTAAATTGTTGCGTTGGAAAAAATTAGTCAGCCAATTTTGGATAACAAACCACCACAATATGATTTGCGATAAAAAAGGGCTTGGTAAACCACCAACCCCTTATCTTAACTGGTGGCCAGGGGCGGAATCGAACCGTCGACACGCGGATTTTCAATCCGCTGCTCTACCAACTGAGCTACCTGGCCAGCACTGCTTAATCAAGCAAGTCGGGCATTATATCAAAGATTCTGTGATAAGAAACCTCCAAATTTAAATTGCTGGCGAAATGAGGTTTTTGGCATAACATGGGTTGTGGGAAAGGCAGGCAGCATCATTTAAACAACAACTTTAGAATAGGAGAATGCAATGGGTTTGTTATCATTTATTAAAGAAGCTGGGGAAAAGTTGTTTGGCATGGGAGAAGCTAAAGCTGCGGAGGAAGTAGCTAAGAAAGACCCGACACCAGTAAATTTGGAGGCGGCTAACGCGGCGGCGGCTAAGGCAATACGCAGTTATATTGAAAAAAATAATCTCCCTGTCGATGGCTACGACATAAAATTTGATGGCGCGAGCGGAACGGCAATCAGCGCAGGGAAATGTGATACGCAATCTAACAAGGAAAAGATTTTGTTGTGTTGCGGCAATGTGGCAGGAGTAGAGGCCGTGCAGGATCAGCTTTATGTGCCGACACCAGAACCAGAAGCGCAATTTTATACGGTGGTTAAAGGTGATGCCTTGTCCAAATTGCCAAGGAGTTTTATGGCAATCCGAATGCGCATACATGAAAATTTTTGAGGCTAACAAACCTCCATGCTGACCCACCCGGACAAGATTTATCCAGGCAATCATTGCGCATTCCCCCTCAATAATGAGAAAAGGAGATTGATGATGAGTAGAGTATTTGAAAGTACTGTTGGTATTTGTCTGTATGGTATCTTTACTTGGAGCATGCAAAAAGCAGAGTGAAGAGTCTGCACAAATTGGCACAGAGGCTGCCGAAGAAATTAAAAGCGACCTGAACACAGCTAAAGAAGCAGCAGAAGATGCGCGGTACAGGCTGCCAAGGACGCGGCAGCGAGCGAAGCAAATAAATAGTTGCTTTGAGGTATTTATGAAACCCGCCGAGTTAAAGGTTCGGTGGGTTTTTTATTAACGGTGGGTTTTTACCAATGGCGTAATGATTTTTATACAGATCCCGCCGCTAGATAGGCAATTAGAAGCTGCTTTACTTCACAAAATCAATCAAAAAACCAAGCCACAAGGTGCTTTGGGTGATTTGGAAAAAATTGCGTTACAAGTCGGTTTGATTCAAAATACATTGACTCCGCAACTCAGCAAACCAACTATGCTGGTGTTTGCAGGCGATCATGGCATCGTGGAAAGTGGCGTCAGTCCTTATCCGCAGGTGGTTACCGCGCAAATGGTGCACAATTTCCTTGCTGGTGGCGCGGCTATCAATGTGTTCGCCAGACAACACGGCATGGCCTTGAAGGTCGTCGATAGCGGGGTGAATCACGATTTTGCCGATACGCTGGATTTGATACATGCCAAGGTTGCATACGGCACCAACAGCTTTCTCACAGAACCCGCAATGACGCTGGCGCAATGTGAACAGGCGATGCGCAAGGGCGCGGAAATCGCCCAAGCCGAGGTTGCGCAAGGCTGCAACGTGCTGGGTTTTGGCGAGATGGGCATAGGCAACACGTCATCTGCCAGTTGTTTGATGAGCTTGTTGTGTGGCCTGCCGATTGAGGCCTGTGTGGGACGTGGCACGGGTTTGGATGACAATGGCCTGCAACGTAAGCTGGATGTGCTGCGTCGGGCGATAGCGCGTCATGCTCTGCATGATGCATCGCCCATGCAGGTGCTGGCCGCGTTTGGCGGATTCGAGATTGCCATGATGGCAGGCGCCATGCTGGGCGTGGCGCAGCAACGTGCGGTGCTGTTGATTGATGGTTTTATTGCGACTGCTGCTTCGCTGGTGGCAGCCAAATTGCAGTCCAATATCTTGCAGTATTGCGTGTTCTCGCACTGTTCGGATGAAAGCGGGCACGCAAGGATGTTGCAGCATCTGGAAGCCAAGCCTTTGCTGAATCTTGGCCTGCGGCTGGGGGAGGGCACCGGGGCGGCGCTGGCGTTGCCGTTGCTGCAGGCCGCGGTGAACTTTTTGAATGAGATGGCCAGCTTTGAAAGCGCGGGTGTGAGCGAAAAGCATGCGTAAAGAATGGCGATATTTCCTGCTAGCGCTGGGTTTTTTCACCCGCATTCCCGTGCCGCAGTTCGATGACTTCAATACAGAAGAACTGAACCATGCGGCGAAATATTTTCCGCTGGTGGGCATACTGGTGGGGCTGGTGGGGGCATTGGTTTTTGTGATTTCCTCTTTGATTTTTCCGCAAAATATCGCGGTACTCATCAGCATGGCCAGCACCATCTGGCTCACCGGCGCGTTTCACGAGGATGGACTTGCGGACAGCTTTGACGGCTTGGGTGGCTCATTAGATCGAGAGCGAGCGCTTACTATCATGCACGATTCACGCTTGGGTACCTATGGCGCAATCGCCTTGTTCTTAGCCCTGTTTGCCAAGTTTCAGGTGTTGAGCAACATGCCCACGATGTTCATCCCGCTGGTGCTGGTAGCGGCGTATGCGCTTAGTCGACTGGCTGCCGTGTGGGTGATGGCGACGGCGGATTATGTCAAACCAAGCGGCAAAGCCAAGCCGCTGGCGACGCAAATTTCCGGCGCGCATCTCACTATCGCCAATTTCTTCGGCTGGTTGCCTTTTGTCAGCATGCTGGTGCTGCTGGCGGTGTTTCGCCATACGCCTTGGGTCATCGCCAAGCTGGTGTTGATGGCGCTGCTGCCGGTGCTGCTGATTTGGGCTTGGTGGCGCGCCAAATTGATAAAACGGCTCGGCGGCTATACCGGCGATACCTTGGGCGCGACGCAGCAAATTACCGAGCTGGTGTTTTACCTTGGCGTGCTGGCTTGGAGTGCCGGGCTGTGAAGGTGACGCTGATACGCCACACCGCGCTGCAAGTGGCGCAGGGCGTGTGTTACGGGCAAAGCGATGTGGATGTTGCCGCCACGTTTTTTGCCGAGGCTGAAACGCTCAAATCCAAACTCGCCAACATGCAATTTGATGCGCTTTACAGCAGCCCGCTACAACGCTGTACTAAACTTGCCGATGCCCTGCAAGGCGCGCTGGATATGGCTTCCTACGATGTGCATCCAAATCTTGCAGAGCTGCATTTTGGCGATTGGGAAATGCAGGCCTGGGACGATATTCCGCGCGATGTTTTTGATGAGTGGGCGCACAATTACGCCCACATCGCCCCGCCCAATGGCGAGACTTTCAGCCAGATGCAACAGCGTGCGCTGGGTTTTCTGGCAGAAGCACAAGCGCAACACGCGGGACAGGAGATTGCTGTCGTCACGCACGGCGGCGTAATTCGCGCGCTGATCGCCCATGTGCTCAACATGCCGCTCAAAGGCCTGTTCCGTTTTCACATCGATCATGGCAGTATCACGCAACTGGAATTTGGCGGCGCGGTGCCACGGGTGAATTTTGTAAATCGCTGAGCGGTTTTAATTTTCATTGGCGCAAGTATCGGCCTGTAAGCCAGTCTGGATGCGGCTTACAGAGTATCTGTTTTTACAATGAACGCGCGCGAGGCTTAAGCAGCCTTTACAAGAATAGTTTGTTCCGCGCACTCTACCGTTTGCCCGGCGCGTATTTTAGCCGTTTTACGCAGTTCAATTTCGCCATCCACAGTCACTATGCCCTCGGCTACCATGGCTTTACCTTGGCCGCCGCTATCGGCAATGCCGGTGAGTTTAAGCAAATCGCACAGGGCGATGTGTTCGCCGCGCAATATAAAATCCATATTCATCCTTTCAGTTTAAGCGGCAGCCCGGCGGCGACAAAGGTGACCGTGTCGGCAATCCGCGCCACGGCTTGGTTCAGGCGGCCTTGTTCGTCCTGAAAGCGGCGGTTGATCTCGCCCAGCGGGACGATACCCATCCCTACCTCGTTGCTGACCAGAATGATTTCGCCTTGCAGCTCGGGCAAAGTCGCCAGAAAGTTCTCGCGTTCAGCCTCCCAACTCACGCCTTCTGGCGGCGCGCAGTCCGGGCAGATGCATTGCGCAAGCCACAATGTCAAACAATCCACTATGATGCATTGCCCAACACCCGCATGGTTATTGGTTTCTAGGGCATCGGTTAGATGATGCGGTGCTTCGATCAAGTGCCAATCTTTAGGTCGGCGTGCTTGGTGATGTGCCACGCGTGCCCTGAATTCATCATCATAAATCTGCGCGGTGGCAATGTAAGTCACGGGCAGGCCAGATTCTTTCGCCAGCTTTTCCGCATGGGCGCTTTTGCCGGAGCGTGCACCGCCTAGAACGAGATGAATGGCCATTTCAACAAAAAAGCCGCCTGTGGGCAGGCGGCTTTTGCGTGGTGTTGCGCATTACTGTTGCGCGGTTTGGATAGGTTTGATGCTGCGTGCAGCCATGACAACCAGCCATACGGCGGCAAAGTAGGCGGCGTTCACCAGCATCCAGTTTGGCAGGTAGTTCCAGCCGTGTTGCAGGGTATCTAGCAGACCATTATTGGGGAAGCGGCCAGAGAACAGGTAGTAGGTTTGGGTGGAAACTACAAACACCACGAACGTGCCAGCCATGCTTATGCCCGCAAACGGCGCGATTGCGAAGGCATCACGCTGTTTGCTTAACCACAAGCCGCCCAGCCACATGGCCACATAACCCGGAATCAAGCCCCAGTAGCCATTGGTGAGGCAAAAGCCTTGTGCCGGGTCAAGCGCGGCCGCGCCAAAATCGATGACCGCGCCCAGCGCAAAGAATGCTGCAAACCAGCCCCAGCGTTTGAGCAATATGCCACCCAGCAGGAACACGACCAGACTCGCATCCGGCAGGCTGAAAGGCGTGAGGGTGTGGCTGCCACGTGTGAGCAACATGATGAACATCAGCACGGCGGCGATGAGCAAGGATTGGGTCATTTCTGTTTTTTGCATGTGTTTCTCCATTCTTGTGAGCGTAATCATAGCACCAAATTTAGAAATCTGCCTTCATGCCGATGCGCCAGGTGCGCGCAAAATCCACTGGATAAATTGCATCATCTGCTACTTGTAAGGTGTTTTCATGGCCAAACAGGTTGTTGATGACCGCAAAAAAGTTCAGGTTTTTATATTGGTAGTGCAATGCCAGATTGGTTGTTTCGTAATGCGCCTGTTTTTGGTCAAAATTATTATGCAGGTCGTTGTAGGCGTATGCGTGTGAACGCCATGTATGGTTCAGGTTCAGGCTGGTATTCTCATAGAATTTCCAGTTAAGATTGGCCACGATACTGTGTTTAGGTACGCCTGGCAGGTCGTTGCCATTCAGTGTTCCGCCACCCTCGTCTTCGCGGTCAATTTTGGCGCGGACGTAGTTGTAGAGCAACGATGCGCTTAACTGGTCGTTGAATTGGTAATAGTCCTGAATTTCCAGCCCGTATTTGTGCGATTTGTCCAGATTGGTGTTTTTGAACAGGAACAGCAAAGGGTCTTGAAACAGATAGATTTCGTTTTTCAAATCGGCATGGAAGGCCGAGACTTTTAGTCGATTGTTGAGGGTGGTATGGTTCATGCCCACGTTGAATGTTTTGACACGGGCAGGTTCGATGAACCCATTAAAGCCGGAACCGAAGCCAAACAGGCGGTCAATATCGGGCGCCTGATAAGCCTGATTGTAGTTGGCAAATACTGAAAACGCCGGGTTGAAGCGATAATTGGCACCAATATCCCACGCGTCGATACTTTTCTTTTCTTTTGCTGGCAAAGTGCCAAATGGATTGATAATAGGCTTGAAGCGATACCGCACTTCCTCGTCACGCGCACCTGCGGAGATCGTCCAGTTGTCGGTCAGGTACTCGGTTTGTATGAAGAGCGCCTCATTGTTTTTGGTGGTTTTGTCCGAAGTTACACCAAAGAAATCGCTCCAGCGTTTGCGTTCGCCATCAAACGCCTGATAGCCCACGATGGTGCTAACAGATTCATTTTGATAGCGCAGGCTGATTTCATTGCTTTTGTAAATGGCATCGGCAGTAGAGGGTGTGGCCGAAATGAATTCGGAGAATTTGTCCTCGTTGTAATGCGTAGCACGAAGTTGCAGGTTTTTGGTAATGTCCCATTCCGCGCCCAATTGCCACTGGTCAGTATCGAATGATTGATGCGGATAAGTACCTTTTGCCGTTCTCGCGTTATCGTTAAATGCAGCTTTGGATAGCGGGTTTACGTAGCGAATATCATTGCGTGAACTGGTGCCTTCGGCAAAAAATCGCAAGTTATCGGTAGGCTTGATTTTCAGTTTGGCGTTTTGGCTGTTGCTGGTGAATTGGTCGTGATGACCGGAAGCATCTTTTTTGCTGAAGCCGTCATGGCTGTCATGCGCAAGGTTTGCCGATAAATCGATGAATTGTTCGGATATACCGGCAGATGCGTAGTGGTTTTTTTGCCCGTAATTGCCCAACGAGGTGCTGACTGTTACGCCTGTTTTAGCTTTGGTGTATATCTGAATCGCGCCAGCGGTTGCGCCCTCCCCATAAATCACAGAGCCACTACCCTTGCTGATTTCGATACGCTCAATGTTGCCAATTGGGATTCCGGCCAAAAGCTGCGGACTCAGGTCAATATTGTTCAGCGGTTGGCCATCTACCGTAATCACTACGTTTTGGAAACCATTTTCATTGCCATAACCGCGTAAATTAACGCCGGGCGTGGCTTTGTTGCCAATGTTCGACAGAATGTTCAGCGAGGTCTGCTGAGCCAGATAATCATAAAGCGTGCTGGCACCGGAAGCTGCGATTTGTTTTTCCGTGTGAATTTCCGAGGCGTAAGCTGTTTCGGTGTCTTTGCGTTCAAAGCGGTTGGCCTTGACTGTGACCTCATCGAGTTCAATATCCTCCGCAGCAAAAACCGGAGATAAGTAAGCAAGCATGATGGCGCTTACGAGCATTTTGATTTTCATTTTCATTTCCCTGAAATGCATGCGACCCCGCATGCGGAATTCATTAAAACCAAACAGCAGTGGGGAATGAAAGTTGTGAAAAGCGTAAGAGAAGCCACCATCACAGCCTACACCGTCACCCCGCGGCATGTCTAGCACGTATGGTTGTAAGGCCGGTCTCCGGGCTCGCAAGATTTGATTCATCGCCTTCCCGAGCTATGCTCAGTGGCGTGTGGATGAATCCACGCTTGCTTACCGTTGCGGGGGCAGCTTTGGCATTGCAAAAAGATTTTGCGCACCAAATTCCCAGTTTCACCTTCATCAAAGAAATTGATTCGGGCACCTGACAACTGAAGGCATTATAACGTGCTTGTAGTCGACTGTAATCTGGTTTTTACAACACAGGCATGACATAACATGCCAAATCACTTTGAATGGTAATTGTTAGCTATTGACTTTGTTGATTTTTTTCAATTATAGTGCCCACATGGAAGCGGATATTAAAGCTTTGGAAGAGAAAATCACCAAACTGGTGGGCTTGTGTACATCCTTGCGCAATGAAAACCAGGATTTGCGTAGCCAGCTAGATTCGGCGCGTGCCGGGGCGGATAAACTAAAAAGTGACATGCGGCTTGCTAGTGACAAGTTGGAAGTTCTGCTTGAGTCGCTGCCGCAAGATATGGAGTCCGCATGACCGCCAAGGCCAGAGATGTCAAAATCATGGGCCGTGATTTCACGGTATCGTGCAGTGATGATGAACTGCAAGGCTTGATGGATGCGGTGGATTATCTTAACAACAAGATGAATGAGATTCGCGACACCGGCAAAGTGGTAGGTGTCGAGCGGATCGCTATCATGGCTGCATTGAACATGTCGCACGACTTGCTGAACATCAAATCTGGCAGCGTTGACATCGGGGATTATCGGCGTAGGATAAACGCAATGCAGAATCAGGTTGATGAAGCAATTGCGTCACACAACAAATTGCTGTAGCTGATTAAGCGGCCACAGTTCATATCAAAGTCATATTCGCGTTGTATCATCATGGTAGTTTGTTGCGGTGTTGCTTGAGTCAAAAATTCCTTGAACTAGTCTCTGTTATAGGTTTCGGCTCATCAAGTGCGGTGTGAGCGCTCTAAGTTGGGCGGCCTTTTAAGGCGCCCTTGGCGAGTGTACCTAAAGCGCTTTAGGCTGTTACCACCTGAACTTTTTTGGTTCAGGATATACGGCTCAGGCAACACCACAGCAAATTAATCTTGTTGAAATTTTGCTGATACTGCGTTATTTTCGTTCCTCGTACTTAAATGTACTGCGTTCGCTCAAATGTCTTGTCTCAGCTTCATTTGAACAAGACTTATTGCGCCCATTTTTCCTTACAGACTGAAATTTCATGCGCTACTGGTTAATGAAATCCGAACCTGCCGATGTCTCGATTGACGACCTCGCTAACATGCCTAACCAGACGGTGGATTGGTATGGTGTGCGCAATTATCAGGCGCGCAATTTCATGCGCGACCAGATGAAAATCGGTGATGGTGTGCTGTTCTACCATTCCAACTGCGCAGAGCCTGGCATCGTGGGTATTTGTGAGGTGTGCACGCTGGCATACCCTGATCGTTTTCAGCTCGTGAAAGGCCACAAATACTACGACCCGAAATCTACGCCGGAAAACCCGCGCTGGTTAAATGTGGATGTGAAACTGGTGCGCAAGACGCGTAATCTCACGTTGAAAGAAATGCGTGAGACGCCAGCGCTGGCAAACTTGCGTATCTTGCAGCGTGGCAACCGTTTGTCCATCACGCCTGTCGATCCGCGAGATTGGGAATTTATTCTGCAGAAACTTGAATAACACACACTTTCCAAGACGATGCTCTGGAAGCCGCATCCAGATTGGCTTGCAGAGGCATTATTTTCTCTCGGTGTGATTTTTGAGTGAGAAACAAATAAAAAAAACCCGCAAATATTGCGGGTTTTTTTATTAAGCAAGCTGCCGAAACTTACTTCAGCTTGCTGTCCAGGCTGCCCATTGATTTAGGGTAAGTGATCACGCCCCAAGGCATTCTCTCGATTTTTACTTCTTTTACCGGCTCTTGTTTTTCAGCATCAATTAGCACTAGTGCATCCGATTTGCCGCAGGCCATCATGATCTGCTTATCATCCGGTGTAAAAGTAAAGTGCCAGCAACGGTTGCCGCTTGGAATCTCTTTGACCTTGGCGTAAGTTTTGGCGTCAAACACTTCCAGCATCTTGGATTTGTTGGTTGCCACATAAATATATTTGC
Organism: Methylophilus sp.; assembly: GCA_044228125.1. GTDB lineage: Bacteria > Pseudomonadota > Gammaproteobacteria > Burkholderiales > Methylophilaceae > Methylophilus. Next base: position 98,378 of record JBGAVM010000003.1, on the reverse strand, counting down.
CAGCAGCGTCGTAAGCCACACCATAGGGTGTGACACCGGTATCCACGGTACGCAACACCTTGAAGTTTTTGTTCAGCACCATGAACTTGTTGCCGTATTCCAGCGTGGCAATATAGGTTTTTCCATCGGGGGATACCTTGATACCGCGCGGACGGTCGCCGTAATCGTGCGTTTTGATTTTTTTAACGAGTTTACCTGTTTTGATATTGTGTACAGTGATGGTGTTATCCGCCTCATTGGTGATGATTAGTAACTTGCCATCCTTGCTGAATTCGATGCCTTCTGTCTCCGGGCCGCCCACAATTTCGCGGACCTTCTTGCCTTGTTTCAGGTCGATGATGCCGATGCGTGCCGGCTCCTTATCGTCATCGTCTTCCTCAGCTTCTGCTGCTTTGGCAGCATCCGAACCCGGAACAGGTGGCGGGCCGCCCTTCGCGCTGGGTTCGTAGCTCACAAAGGCCAAGTTGCCTTTCACGCGTACAAATTCCGGGTTTTTTCCTACCGGGATTTGGTTCACCACTTCGTTGGTCGCAGTATCAATTACAGATACGCTGCCATTCTCGCGCGTGGCTACGATCAGGAATTTGCCATCATCGGTAATGCCCAAGCCGCGCGGACCTTCGCCTTTCACGTCTATGGTGCCGGTAGGGGTCATGGTGGCCAAGTCTAAAATGGTGACACCACCATCCTGGCTGGTGACATACGCTTTGCCGGCATCCGCCAGCGCGCTGCCAGAGAATAAAGCGGCTAAGGTGATGGCAAGCAGGGTTTTCTTGAACTTCATGTGTTTTTTCTCCAAAGTTGACTGCCTTCATTGGGCAGGTTTTTTTAGCATAAGTTGCTTATTATCTAAAGTGGTTCATTATCCATGCAAAAATCATTCTTGCGCAGCGCTCACATTATTTTTAATGAAAACAACGAGATAGTGCTCATGAAAATCTATCTGGCTGCATACAGCCAATTAGGTGGTTATATACAGCCAATCAGCCCAGAAACAGCCGGTATGCCGGGTTGTGAGTTTCCTCCCAATAAGGATAGCCCAAGCGTTGCAAAAAGGCCTGGAATTCTGCATTTTCCTCCGGCGGTACTTGCATGCCCACCAGCACACGGCCAAAGTCTGCGCCATGATTGCGATAATGGAACAGGCTGATATTCCAGTCGTGTTCCATGGTGTCCAGAAACTTCATCAGCGCGCCCGGTTTCTCCGGAAATTCGAAGCGGTACACCACCTCATGCTGCGCTTGTGGTGCGTGACCGCCCACCAGATGGCGTAAATGCAGCTTGGCCATTTCGTTATCGGTCAAATCCAGTGTGGGCAGGCCATGCGTCTGTAATTCGTTGATAAACGCGGCGCGTTCTGCCGGGTCGTGCATCGCGATGCCGACAAAGATATGCGCCTCCTTTGGGTCGGAATAGCGGTAGTTGAATTCGGTGATGCTGCGGCTGCCCAGCAAGCGGCAGAAGGTTTTGAACGTGCCCGGTTTCTCGGGAATGCTGACTGCCAGCACCGCCTCGCGTTTTTCGCCCACCTCGGCGCGCTCGGCCACAAAGCGCAGCCGGTCAAAGTTCATATTGGCGCCACTGGCCACGGCTACCAAGGTTTTGCCATGCAGATTCTCACGCTCTGCATACGCTTTCAAACCTGCCACGGAGAGCGCGCCAGCCGGTTCCAGAATGCTGCGCGTATCTTCGAACACATCTTTAATCGCCGCGCAGATCGCGTCGTTGTCGACGACTATCATTTCGTCCACATATTGCTGGCACAGCTTGAATGTATGTTCACCTACTTGCTTCACAGCCGCGCCATCGGCAAATAGGCCAACCTGTTCCAGCATCACGCGCTCGCCTTTTTTTAGCGATTCGGTCATCGCCTCGGCATCTTTCGCCTCCACGCCGATGATTTTAATTTCTGGCCGTACGGCTTTTACATAAGCCGCTACGCCTGCCAGCAAGCCACCGCCGCCCACACAGCAAAATATCGCCTCAATCGGCTCGGGATAATCTTCCAGAATCTCCTTGCCAATCGTGCCTTGCCCGGCAATCACATCCGGGTCATCGTAGGGGTGCACAAAGGTCAGGCCTTGTTCTTTTTCCAACTTCAGGGCGTGGACATAAGCATCGCTATAACTGTCGCCAAACAGCACCACTTCAGCGCCACGTGCTTTAACTGCGTCAATCTTGATTTGCGGTGTGGTGGTTGGCATCACGATCACCGCACGGCAGCCCAGCTTTTGCGCGCTTAAAGCCACGCCCTGTGCATGGTTGCCCGCAGAGGCTGCAATCACGCCGCGTTTCAAGGCATCTGCCGAAAGGTGTGCCATTTTGTTGTAAGCGCCGCGCAGCTTGAATGAGAACACCGGCTGCATGTCCTCGCGCTTCAGCAGTATACGATTATCCAGCCGCGCCGAAAGATTGGGCTGCAGTTCCAGCGGCGTGACCTTCGCCACGTCGTAAACGCGTGCTGTGTCTATCATTTGTTTGTAATCAGTCGTCATGCGGTATTTAGCTTAAACGCGTTGCAGTGTATAGTGATGGTTTAGTGTGATTATAAAGAATTGGTAAGGGGTTTAGGTATGGCATTTACACAAGACGAATTAAAACAACAAGTCGCCAAAGCGGCAGTTGAATATGTAAAAGAAGGTATCATTGGCGTGGGTACTGGCTCTACAGCCAACTACTTCATCGAAGAGCTTGCCAAAGTCAAACACAAAATCGAAGGCGCAGTCGCCAGCTCCGAAGCCACCGCGCAGCGCCTGCGCAACCATGGCATCAAAGTTTACGACATGAACGAGATTGATAGCCTGGATATTTACGTGGATGGCGCCGATGAGATTACCGAACACATGCACATGCTCAAAGGCGGCGGCGGCGCGCTGACCCGCGAGAAAATCGTGGCCGCCGTGGCCAAAACCTTCATCTGTATCTGCGATGAAAGCAAATATGTCTCCGTGCTGGGCAAGTTTCCGTTACCGGTAGAAGTGTTGCCAATGGCACGCAGCCAAGTGGCGCGCGCGCTGGTGAAAATGGGCGGCCAGCCTGTGCTGCGTGATTTCACCACCGATAACGGCAACGTGATTCTGGATGTACATGGCCTGACGATTACCGACCCAGTGAAAACCGAAGCCGAAATTAACCAGATCGTCGGCGTAGTCACCAACGGCTTGTTCGCAGCCCGTCCAGCGAATATCTTGTTGCTAGCGACGGCGGATGGTGTAAAGACTTACAAGAAATAAGAAATAACCTGCATTAGTTTGATGAAAAAACCCGCAAATTTGCGGGTTTTTTCATTGTGGTAACCGACCTCTTGGAAGCCGCATTCGGATTGGCTTATAGGACAGGTGTTTGCACAATGAATGCGTGCGCGAGGGTTTAATCCTTTGCGCTAATCGGATGAGAAGTGGACGTGTCTTTCCATAAAAACTCACCCTCTTTCACAAAATGTTGCTCATTGTCTTTCTTGATTCGCCAGTTGGCTTTTTCCACGATTCCTGATAAGTCTTTGCAGGCGGTTCTTTCACCGGCGCACATCATTGCGGTGTCGATGTAGATATGGTCTGCCGAGCCAACATCAAAATAGCGTTTGATAGCCGTGGGGTGTGCCGGGTGTCCGGGTGGGGTAAATGCCCATTCGATGACGCCCGGCTTTCCGGCAGCGTGTTCCTTGAATACTTTCCAGTTTTCCTGAGTTTCCCAGCCGTATGGTGGGGCGTCATGCTTTGGTGTGTCAGAACGTTGTTCCAGAGCGGCTTGTGCGGCTTCTGGTGATGCGTAGGGGATATTAAAGACGTATTTTGGCGCGGTGGCTACGGGCTTGATTTTACGCTTGCTTTTCTTTTTGGCGGCCAGCGCGTCTGTGCTAATCGCCAGCGTCAGCAGCAGGCAGATAATGCCTGCCATTGATTTGATGGCGATGTACTTTTGTTTCATTTGCTAGGCGGTATGTAGCCGCTGGCGACATCCGCGCCTTCACCAAAAAAGTATTTCTCGGTTTGCTCGCTCAAATATTTACGCGCGGCGGGGTCGGCCAGGCTCAGACGGTTTTCGTTCACCAGCATGGTTTGCTGTTTCAGCCAGCCAGCCCAGGCTTCCTTGCTTACGTTCATGAATATTCTTTTGCCAAGTTCGCCCGGATATGGGGGGAAGTCCATGCCTTCGGCTTCTTTACCTAGTTTTACGCATTGCACTGTTCTTGCCATGTTGGTTGCCTTTGAATTTCAAAAACATAATCATACCGCACTGCTTTAAGGCCGGCGAGCAGACGTGGTAAGATTGCGCGTTTATTGACTGCATGAAAGCCGAGTATGGAAAGCCCGTTTAAAAGCAAGGATGGTTTGGAGCGCATCGCCCGGGCGCTGGGGTATTCGCTTGCGGGCCTGCGGGCAGCTTATGAGAACGAGGCAGCGATACGTCAGGAAACCTGGCTGATGGTTGTGCTGATACCGCTAGGTTTTTATCTTGGGCACGATTATCTGCAGAAAATTCTGCTGGTGGGTTCCACGATGCTGGTGTTTATTGTGGAGTTGCTGAATTCGGCGATTGAGGCGGCGGTGGATCACACTTCCATCGAGCATCATATGCTGGCTAAACGTTCTAAGGACATTGGCAGCGCGGCGGTGTTTGTGAGCATGATGTTGTTCTTTTTGGTGTGGGGGCTGGTGCTATTGGGCTGATGCCATTGTCTTGGCTGCAATAAAAAGGCGCGCTAAAGTTTTTTAGGGCGCCTTTTTATTGCAGCTTGAACAGTTAAAAATCTGCCCGCGCGCCGATGGTGAGTGAGCGCTCACCTGCGGGCGAGATGTCTTTCAGGAAAGATGCGTGTTCACGAATCTCTTCATCCAGCAGATTGTTGGCCTTGGCAAATAACTCCACATGAAAACGCGGTACTGGCAGTTTGTAAGCCAGCGTAGCGCTCACATCGGTGTATGCGCTGGTTTCCAGCTCGTTTACAGCAGTGTTGTTTTGCTTGAACGCGTGCAACGCATCCAGCCGTGCGCTGAAATTGCCAAGCTCATAACGCAGGCCGGCCCCCAAGCGTAGTGGCGCGATACGCGGCAAATATTCACCGTTGGTTTTATCTCGTGCATGTACATAGTCGCCACGCACGGTCAAATCCCAGTTGTTGGCAATGCCAAACTTACCATCAAACTCGATACCTTTGAACACAGCGCGTACCGAGCGAAACTCTGCGATAGGTAACAAATCAATCGGATCTACATTGCCAGTATCGAAAAGCCCGATAAAGTTGGTAAAGCGTGTGTAATAAGTCCCAAAATTAAAACTGTTGCGGCCAGCACGCCATCGCAGTTGCGCGTCGATGCCATTCGAACGTTCTTTTTTAAGGTTGCTGTTGCCCACTTCAAATTGGCCAGTGGCGACGTGAGCGCCGTTGGCATATAGCTCAAAATAACTGGGTGCACGCTCGTTGTGTGACAGGTTGGCCGTGGCTGACCAGTTTTCGTTGATACTATAAAGGCCGCCAAGTGCAAAGCTGTTGGGATTGAAACTATTGTTCTGACCGGCGCCAAAATCGGCGTTGTCTTTGGAGTCTACCGAAGTGTGCCCCAAACGCCCACCGAAAGTGAGCTTGTGTTTGGCTTTTTCATCATCCCCAAGCGGTAGTTCTTCGTAGATGTAAACCGCATGGTTTTGCGTGTTGACGCCGGGCACAAAGGCTTCTTCGCCAATTGCTTCAAAGTTGGTGTTGCCAAACTGGAAACCAATAACACCATTCAGCCCAAATATCGGGCTGTGACCCGCTTCCAGACTGCCTTCCAGGCCACGATTCTTGAAGGTGGTGCCAACTTCAGCACCTTCCAGTTCCTTATGTTCGTAGTCGGTGTGCGCCATGCGAAACTTGACGCGGTGAATGGCGGTACCAAGATCGGTGAATTCTGTCGCAAAGTCCCAACGGTCACTTTTCATGTCAATACGGACTTCTTCTTCGGCAACCGTGCCGTAGAAGTTGTCATCCCGCGCGTAAGAAAGGCCAATGTAGCCATTGTCGAAAGTCAATGCCGCGCCTAGCGCGCCGCCATCGGCATCTGCCGCGCTGTTCACTAGCTTGCCGCGATTTTCGCGTGGTGTGCCATCCGCCTCGGCCTTGCGGCGGCTAACGGCAAAACCGGGAATGTCCAGATCGCTGGTCTTGCGCGTGTAAACATCGCCGTGGACAGCAAATGTGCCATTGCCTACATCTACGACAGCTGCGCCATTTCGGGTGCTTTCGGCGCCGCCAAAGCGCGCTTCGGCACGGCCGGTAATGCCTTCCAGTTTTTCTTTGGGAATGCGGTGGTCAATCACATTAACCACGCCACCCATCGCGCTGCCACCATACAGCAAGGCTGCGGGGCCGCGCACTACGTCAATTTGCTCGATAATCAGCGGATCCACCATGACGGCATGGTCAAAACTTAAGCTGGAAGCATCCAAAATGCCGACACCATTCTGCATGATTTTCACGCGCTCGGCATCCAGACCGCGAATGACAGGGCGGGACGCATTTGGCCCGAAACGCGTGGCAGAAACACCCGGCAAGCCGTTCAAAGTCTCGCCCAGCGTGCCTTCACGACGTAAGGTCAGTTCCTTGCCGCTTAACACGGAAACCGGCACCACCAGCTCATCGGAACCCACGCCAAGTGGGTTGCCAGTAACAGATACACTATCCACCCGGATGTTGGCGGGTTCTTCCGCCAGTGCGCTCTGTGCGAGCAGCACGCCTATGCCCAAAGCGATAGGCTTTATTTTATTCAACATGATATTTACCTCAAAAAATAGCAGATAACCGACACAGTGCGCCGGGGAAAAGTCGCTAGATGATTGAGGTGGTAGGCGGTGCGCGGGCGCTATAAGGGGAGCTGAGAACGCTGGCCAGATGCGCGACGTACTCAACCGAGATAACATGATGCGTGGCCTGCGGGGTTATTTGGAAATCATTGCCTAAAACGCCATGTGCGCCTTGTGCATAGGCGATACATTGTTCGCATTGCTCGGAAGTGGTGTTTTTGTCGGTCTGGGAGTGTTTCTGCGGGTGCGTTACATGGTTGATCTCATGCGTGACCACGCCCATTTGCACGCATGCAAATAACAGAACCAGACAGAGATGAACCCAGAAACGACGCAACATGCTGATTATCTTAACACTTCCAGCTTAAGTGGCAAAGGCTTGCCTAGCCACCGTGCCAATTCGGTGTGTGCTTGTAACTCATCGTGCTGCACAGGGTGAATCAATACCGACAAGCCTTGGCGCAAGGTGTCGATGGTTTGGATAGCATCTTCAAGATTGGCAACCGGAATGTGAATCTCGAACATCGGCAATGTATGCGGGCCGATGGGCATGGGAATCAGGCGTCCGAGATATGTAAGTTGCGGAATTGCACGCACCAGCGCCTCTCTTACTTGCGCAGCCAGTTCGGCTTGCTCCAGGGTAAAGTAGATGTGGGCGTGGTAGGGGTGTGTCATGCTTGTGGTTAGATAAAAAAGCCGAGTGGAAATCACCCGGCTTTTTATTTAATCGCTATGCTGATTAAGCTGCAAAGTTAGCTGCAGCGAAATCCCAGTTAGCCAAGCTGTTCAGGAATGTTTCCACAAACTTGGGACGTGCGTTGCGATAGTCGATGTAGTAAGCGTGTTCCCATACATCCACGGTCAGCAAGGCTTTGTCGCCAGTGGTGAGCGGTGTGCCAGCCGGGCCCATGTTAACGATGTCCACGCTACCGTCGGCTTTTTTCACCAGCCAGGTCCAGCCGGAGCCGAAGTTGCCAACAGCAGATTTGGTAAAGGCTTCTTTAAACGCATCGAAGCTGCCCCATTTTTTGTTGATGGCATCCGCCAATGCGCCAGCTGGAGCACCACCACCGTTTGGTTTCATGCAGCTCCAGAAGAAAGTGTGGTTCCACACTTGGGCGGAGTTGTTGTAAATGCCGCCGGAGGATTTCTTGATAATGTCTTCCAGACTGGCATTTTCAAACTCTGTGCCTTTGATCAGGTTGTTCAGGTTGGTTACATAAGCTTGATGATGCTTGCTGTAATGGTAATCAAAAGTCTCTTCTGACATGTGTGGCGCCAAAGCATTTTTGGCGTAGGGCAGTGCGGGCAAAGTATATTCCATGATGGTTCCTTTTATTCGTAATTAAAATTCAGCAGTTCATTTTGCCATATTCTGCGGGAGATAAAAACCTTGCATGGCTTATGGGTTTATTTTTTTCTGGCGCGCGGGTGGGCGGCGTCATACACTTTGGTGAGATGTTGGTAGTCCAAATGCGTATACACCTGTGTGGTGCTGATATTGGCGTGGCCTAGCATTTCTTGTACGGCACGCAAATCGCCGCTGGATTGCAGCACATGGCTGGCAAAGCTGTGGCGCAGCATGTGCGGGTGCACGGATGAGTTGATGCCTTGCTTAATCGCCCAGTCTTTCAGCCGATATTGCACAGTGCGGTTGTTGATGCGCTTGCCTTGCTTGCTGATGAATACGGCTTTTTCGCCCTGATTCTCCCCGAGCAAAATTGACCGGGCTGTAAGCCACGTCCTGATTGCTTCTGCAGCATAACTGCCCAAAGGTACGATGCGCGTTTTGTTGCCTTTGCCGGTGACTGTGACCGTACCTTCGCCAAAGTCGATAGCATCCATGTTCAGGTTGGCCAGCTCGCTCAGCCGCAGGCCGGAGGAGTAGAACAGCTCAAGCATCGCATGGTCGCGCAGCCCTAGCGTGTTGTCATCTTCAATGTCGACCAGTTTGGTGGCTTGTTCGATAGAAAGCGCATGCGGCAAGCTGCGAGGCGATTTTGGTGCGCGCAGGCCGATGACAGGATTTTGTGCGTAGCCGCATCGCTGTACAAGGAAATCAAAGAAGCCGCGCCAGCTGGACAGCATGCGGGCAATGCTTTTGCCACTCAGGCCTTTACCATGCAGGCTGGCGATGTAGCGGCGGATGTGCGTGTTGGTGAGCTGATTCCAGTCCAATGTGCCACGTAACTGTTCTAGCTGTGCGATGTCGCGCGCGTAATTCTTGCGGGTATGTGCACTTAGCCCGCGCTCGTAACTTAGAAAATCGAGATAGGCTTGCAGCACATTCACTGAATTACTCGTTTGTAAATATCAGATAACGTGTGAGCGCGGCCCCGATATGGTCACCAAGTTTCTGCAGGAAATCGGTGCCCATCCCTACATAAAAGCGTTCGGTATTGTCACTGGATAGCGCCAGAAAGCCGAATACTTGATCATGCGCGCGCAAAGGAAACACGGCCAAAGAGGCTGCGGGTTCAAGAAACCAGTCATCAATGTCAATACTGGGCAGCCCGCCACAATACACATTGTGGATTTCCAGTACCCAGTTTTTGGTCGCTTCAGGAATTTCGCTAAACACCAGGCTTTGTTGGTCTTGCATGTCTGCAGGTTTTGTCCAGATGCGCAGATAAGTGTCTGTGATGTTGAATTCTTCCGGCAAATAGTGGCTAACCAGTTGCTCAGCCGCGTCGAAATTTTTGGCCTGCTGCAGCAACACACTGAATGTATGGATTTTGCCAGCGATCTTGTCGTTCTCCTGCGCGTTCAACACCAGTTCGGCAAAGCGTTCTTCCAGTGCATTTATCTTGTCGCGCTGTGCTAATTGTTGGCGCTCTGCCAAGGATATCGTGCCGCTGCCATGTGGGCTTGGCAAGTGAATATCTGCAAGAAACGAGGCATTTTCTTCGAAAAATTCCGGATGGTTTTTTAAATAATTCTTAATTTCTTCTTGCATCTTAAACCTCGATTTCCCCTTCAAAAACAATCTCTGCTGGTCCGGTCATCATGACAGGATTATCGCTACCTGCCCAGCTGATATTCAGGTCGCCGCCGCGTGTGTGTACCAATACCGGTGATTGTAACTCACCTAAGCGGATACCGCTGACGACTGCCGCACATGCGCCAGTGCCGCAGGCCAGCGTTTCGCCACTGCCTCGCTCATATACACGCAGCCTGATCTCATGTGCATTGAGTACTTGCATGAACCCTGCGTTGACGTGCTCCGGAAAGCGCGCGTGCGATTCGATTTGAGGGCCGATGCCTTTGACATCATAAGTGTCGACATTTTGTACCAACGTAACCGCATGCGGGTTGCCCATCGAAGCAACGGCGATTTTGACAGATTGATTGTTCAGCGTTAGTAGATATTGCAATGTCTCGGCTTCGGCCGAAAATGGGATTTGATTTGGCTGGAAGCGGGGTGCACCCATATTGACGGTCACAAGACCATCTTGCTGCAAGGCGAGAGTGATAATACCGCTTGCGGTTTCCACATCGATCTCATGCTTGTTGGTTAGGCCTTTTTCTACCACGAATTTGACAAAGCAGCGTGCGCCATTGCCGCACTGTTGTACTTCGCTTCCATCTGCATTAAAAATGCGGTAACGGAAATCGGCGTTCGGGGTTTGTGATTTTTCCACCATCAGCAATTGGTCGCAGCCCACGCCAAAAAAGCGGTTAGCAATATGCCTGATTTGTTCGGTGGTCAGCTGAATAGACTGGGTATAGGCATCAATCACGACAAAGTCATTGCCCGCACCTTGCATTTTGGTGAATTTCAATCGCATGTTTATGTTTCCTAAAGCAGAATTTTAGCAACTTTTGGGCTTTTCGGTGGTTTAAGTGTAAAATGCGCGCTCTACATGGAGCTGGCTTCAGCCTTTAGTCAGTTTCTTTTTTTAAATACTTTTCAAGGCGCAACATGAACGAATATCTTTTTACTTCCGAATCGGTGTCCGAAGGACATCCGGATAAACTCGCGGATCAAGTATCCGACAGCATTTTAGATGCGATTTTAGAGCAAGATCCGACCGCGCGCGTAGCCGCAGAAACATTGGCCAATACAGGCCTGATTGTGTTAGCGGGCGAAATCACAACGACCGCCAATGTGGATTACATCAAGGTGGCGCGCGAAGCGGTTAAACGCATTGGCTATGACAATACCGAATATGGCATCGACTACAAGGGATGTGCGGTGCTGGTAGCTTATGACAAGCAATCGCCGGACATCGCACAAGGCGTGGACAATGCCAATGACGACCCGCTAGACCAAGGTGCGGGCGACCAGGGCCTGATGTTTGGTTATGCGGTGAACGAAACCCCGCAACTGATGCCATTACCAATCTGGCTGAGCCATCGTTTGATGGAGCGCCAGGCACAGTTGCGTAAAGATGGCCGCTTGCCTTGGCTGCGTCCGGATGCTAAAGCTCAGGTTACGGTGAAATATGTGGATGGCAAGCCATACGCGTTGGATACCGTATTGATTTCCACGCAGCATGCACCGGAAATGACGCTGGAAGCGATTCGTGAAGCGACGATTGAGGAAATCATCAAGCCGGTACTGCCAAAAGAACTAATCAAGGGCGAGATCAAATATCTGGTAAACCCGACCGGGCGTTTTGTAATTGGGGGCCCACAAGGTGATTGCGGCTTGACTGGTCGCAAGATCATTGTGGACACCTACGGCGGCGCGGCGCCACACGGCGGCGGTGCGTTCTCCGGCAAGGATCCTTCCAAGGTGGACCGTTCTGCAGCCTACGCAGGTCGCTATGTAGCGAAGAACATCGTTGCCGCGGGCTTGGCAGATAAATGCATGGTACAGGTGAGCTATGCGATTGGTGTGGCACGCCCGACTTCCATCATGGTGCAGACCTACGGCACCGGCAGAATCTCAGATGAGAAATTGACGCAATTGGTCAATGAGTATTTTGACTTGCGTCCAAAAGGCATTGTGAAGATGCTGGATCTATTGCGTCCGATTTACACCAAAACTGCAGCTTATGGCCATTTTGGCCGAGACGAGCCAGAGTTTACCTGGGAGGCTACAGATAAAGCCGCCGCGCTTAAATCTGCATAAGCAGTAAAGCCACAAAAAGGGGAGTTTCTCCCCTTTTTTTACGCCTGAATTTTGCGAAATGTTTGCGAATATAGGCGTATATGCTTAAAACGATTCCAGTTTATCAAGTCCGCATGGGTATGTTTATCCATTCGCTGAAAGGTCCTTGGATAGATCATCCTTTCTGGAAGAACGCATTTATGCTGGAAGATGCAAATGACTTGAATAAACTGCAATCCAGTGGCATCAAGGAAATCGTCATTGATACTTCCAAAGGGCTGGATGTGGTAGATGATCCTCCAGTGGTGACAGATTCCGAGGTTTTTCCACTCAAGGAGAATGCCGGCCACCAACAAAACAAGCCAAAACGTGTGTCAGCCAGCGAAGAGCGTGTGCAAGCCAGGCGTATCATCGAGAGTTCTAAAGAAGCCGTGGTTTCCATGTTTAACGATGTGCGGATGGGCAAGGCAATTGATACAGAGGCTGCTTCGCCGCTGGTTGAGGAGATTTCTGCCTCGTTGGACCGTAATGAGAGTGCTTTAATCAGCCTTGTCAGACTTAAAGCTTCAGACGATTACACCTACATGCATAGCGTAGCGGTGTGTGCGTTGATGATTTCATTGGCACGGGAACTGGGATTATCCGAAGTTGAGGTGCGCCAGGCCGGGATGGGTGGTTTGTTACATGACATTGGTAAGGCCTTAATCCCAATTGAGGTGCTGAACAAGCCAGGTGCATTGACCAATGAGGAATTTAATCTGGTTAAACTTCATCCGGAGCGTGGTCATGCTTTATTGAAACAAGGTAATGTCACAGATGAGGTGGCTTTAGATATTTGTTTGCATCATCATGAGAAGATCGATGGTACAGGCTATCCATTTAAGCTGGACGGCAGTCAAATCAGCCTGTTCGCCAAAATGGGCGCCGTTTGCGATGTCTATGATGCGGTTACTTCCAATCGCCCTTATAAACCTGGTTGGGAACCGGGTGTTTCGTTGCAGAGGATGTCGCAATGGAGCAATCACTTTGACGGCAAGGTGTTCCAGGCATTCGTTAAATGTGTGGGGATATATCCTGTAGGTTCCATTGTGCTGCTCAAATCCGGGCGGCTGGCCTTGGTGATTGATCAGAGCCCCAAGAGTTTACTAACGCCCATAGTCAAGGTGTTTTTTTCTATCAAATCGAAATTGCATATCCCTTTGGAAGTGCTGGATTTGTCCAAACCAGGTATTAGTGACCGGATTGTCGGGCATGAGAATCCGGAGAAATGGGGAATAGCCGATACAAATGTGCTATGGAATCAGAACGATTTGTGGAGTTAAATTATCTACTAGGCTTGATAACCAATTGAATTTTTGTATTTTTGTGCGCTAGAGAGTACAATACGCACATATTCCGAGGAACGTTGCGAGGGTTTAAACTTCCCCCAGGCTCGGTGCCAAGCGGTAGTGAAAAACTGCCATCTTGTAACGGCGTTCACTTTTACTTGAAGAGGAAAAGTGAAACGCCGTTTTGCTTTTCTGTCTCGTTATTTTTTAGGAATATTTAAAAATGAATACTGTGACAGATTTTGTTGTAGCCGATTTAAGCCTGGCTGACTGGGGCCGCAAAGAGATTGCCATTGCCGAAACCGAAATGCCGGGTTTGATGGCGATTCGCGAAGAATATGCACTCACCAAGCCATTGCGTGGCGCGCGTATCACCGGCTCTTTGCATATGACCATCCAAACCGCCGTACTGATTGAAACGCTCAAAGATTTGGGTGCAGAAGTACGCTGGGCGTCCTGCAATATCTTTTCAACACAAGATCACGCGGCAGCGGCGATTGCTGCGGGCGGCACACCTGTGTTTGCAGTGAAAGGCGAAACGCTGGATGAATATTGGGATTACACACACCGTATCTTTGAATGGGCGGATGGTGGTTATTCCAACATGATTCTGGATGACGGCGGCGATGCAACGCTGTTGCTGCATTTGGGCGCGCGTGCCGAAAAAGATATTTCTTTGCTGGCAAGCCCTGGTTCCGAAGAGGAAGTTTGCTTGTTCAACGCGATCAAGGCCAAGCTGGAAACCGACCCGACCTGGTATTCCACACGCTTGGGCAAAATCATGGGTGTAACCGAAGAAACCACCACTGGTGTGCATCGTTTGTATCAAATGAATGAGCGCGGCGAGTTGAAATTCCCCGGTATCAACGTCAACGATTCCGTCACCAAATCCAAATTCGATAACCTGTATGGCTGCCGTGAATCATTGGTAGATGGCATCAAGCGCGCAACCGATGTAATGGTGGCGGGCAAGGTGGCTGTGGTTGCCGGTTATGGCGATGTGGGCAAAGGCTCCGCGCAGGCGCTGCGCGCGCTTTCCGCCCAAGTGTGGGTGACCGAGATCGACCCGATCTGTGCGCTGCAAGCGGCGATGGAAGGCTATCGCGTGGTGACCATGGATTACGCGGCTGAACATGCGGATATCTTCGTGACTGCGACTGGCAACTATCATGTGATCACCCATGACCATATGGCGAAGATGAAAGACCAAGCCATTGTCTGCAACATCGGCCATTTTGATAATGAGATTGATGTGGCTTCGCTGGAAAAATACCAGTGGGAAGAAATCAAGCCGCAGGTGGATCATGTGATTTTCCCTAATGGCAAACGTATCATTTTGCTGGCCAAAGGCCGTTTGGTGAATCTGGGCTGCGGCACGGGGCATCCAAGCTATGTGATGAGTTCCAGCTTTGCCAACCAGACCATTGCGCAAATCGAGCTGTTCACGCAAACTGACAAATATCCGGTGGGCGTTTATACATTGCCTAAACATCTGGATGAGAAAGTGGCCAGACTGCAATTGAAGAAGCTGAACGCGCAATTGACCGAGCTGACAGAGCAACAGGCGACTTATATCGGCGTGGACAAGAATGGTCCATATAAACCAGATCACTATCGTTACTAATGTGCGTTATTGATTTTTGATTGAAAGGAGAAGGGTATGTTGAAGTTGATTGCAGCATGGATTGTGAATGCACTCGCGTTGTTGGCAGTGGCTTATTTCGTACCCGGTATCCATGTCAGCGGGTTCGCCATTGCCATGATTGCTGCGGTAGTGATTGGCTTGGCAAACATCTTGATTAAGCCAATTTTGACGATTCTGACTTTGCCTATCACCATCTTGACTTTGGGGCTGTTCATTTTTGTCATCAACGGCTTGCTGTTTTGGGGCGTTGGGTATTTCCTTCAAGGGTTTGAAGTGACCAGTTTCAAAGCGGGTATTATTGGCTCGCTGGCTTACAGCGTGATTTCCTGGTTGCTTGCAGCCATTGTGATTGATAAAGACTAATGAAAAATCTACCGATCAGTTTTGAGTTTTTTCCGCCAAAAACGCCGGAAGGCGTCAGCAACCTGCGCGAGGCGCGGGCGAAGTTGGCCAGGTTCAATCCGGAATTCTTTTCCGTGACTTTCGGTGCTGGTGGATCCACGCGTGACCGCACAATGGATACCGTATTCGAGATTCAGGCAGAAGGCCACGAAGCTGCGCCGCACATTTCCTGCATCTCTTCCACACAGGCAGAAATCGCCGATTTGTTGCAACAATATCAGGATAAAAACATTAAGCGTTTGGTTACTTTGCGCGGCGATATCCCTTCCGGCGAGGTGGCCATGGGTGATTTCAAATATGCCAGTGAGCTGGTGGAATTTATCCGTACAAAAACTGGCCAGCATTTTCATATTGAAGTGGCAGCGTATCCCGAGTTTCATCCAGAAGCGGCGTCGCCACTGGCAGATGTAGAGAACCTCAAGCACAAGTTTAAAGTGGGCGCAGATCGGGCTATCACGCAGTATTTCTATAACGTCGATGCCTATTTCCGATTTGTCGAGTTGTGTGCAAAGCAGGGAATCACACAGCCAATTATTCCAGGCATTATGCCGATTTATAACATCACGCAATTGGCACGTTTTTCAAATATCTGCGGCGCCGAGATTCCTCGCTGGCTTAGGTTGCGTTTGGAAGCCTATGGCGATGACTTGGCATCTGTGCGTGCCTTGGGTGTGGATGTGGTGAGTGAGTTGTGTGAAGCCTTACGAGATTGGGGTGTTCCCGGTTTGCATTTCTATACACTGAACCAAGCGGGTTTGATTTCCCGGATTCTGGACAATCTGGAATAAGCGGAACAAATCTGGTGGCTAATGCAATGTTTGCCCGCGCGGGTTAAACAAGGCGTCTTCCACAAAAAGATAGTCTTTTTCCCGTCCTTGATTCCATAGCGCCATCATGGTGATCCAGCGCGTTTCCTCGATAGTCACTTCCGGTTGCGGCAGCGCCATGGCACGATCCAGAATCAAATCGCGCTCCACGTCGTTAATAACTCCCGCCTGTTGCATAAACGTAATGAAGCTGATGCTTTCCGCATCCAGCCTGTCTAATTCGTGCTGGCTGAAAATTCTGGTGGACAGGCTGCCTAGGTGGTATTCGCTTTTCTGACTGGAAAGTCTGCTGGTCATTTCCTGGAGCCAGTCAAATGCACCCAGAATGTCTTTCTGCTCAAAGCCGGCGGCAGAGAGTTCCTGTTCCAGCACAGAGTTGTCCGGTGCAGTGTGGCGGGCAAAGTAGTTCTCAAACATAAACACTAAGACTTCAAACATAGTTATCCCCAATTGTCGATATTTAGTAAAGTGGTTGTGTTTAATATTGTTGTTAACTTCATACTAGCCGTTGATATTGGCCGCCCGCCAACGCAGCAACTTTTCCTTCAAGTTCCAGCAGCATCAGCATGGAAGAAAGCGCCTGCGATGTCAACCCGGTTTTGGTCAGTAATACTTCGAATGACATGGCATCATAACCCATATTTTGCATGATTCTAGCGGCTTCCGAATCGTCATGTGGTGCGATTGGCTCAACTGGGTCTGACCCAAGTGGGCTACTGGGTAGAGTGGTATTGGCACGGATGGTAGCTGGAAGCTCGTCCAGGATATCCTGTGCGCTTTCTACCAGCTTGGCGCCTTGCTTGATGAGCTGATGGCAACCTTTTGCGACCGGGGAGTGGATGGATCCGGGGATGGCGAACACTTCCCGACCTTGCTCGGCCGCAAGCTTAGCGGTGATGAGCGAGCCGCTGTCAATATTGGCTTCAACAACGAGGCAACCCAAGCTTAAACCGCTGATGATGCGATTGCGACGGGGAAAGTTTTGCGCTTTGGATGGCGTGCCTAGCGGGAACTCGGAAAGTATCAGTCCACGCTCGGCAATTTTGTGTGCCAGGTCGCGATGGCGTGCCGGGTAGACAATATCCAGGCCGGTGCCCACTACGGCGATAGTGGCGCCGCTAGCTTTTAGCGCACCTCGATGCGCCGCACCGTCAATTCCCAACGCCATGCCGCTCACCACACATAAGCCATGTTGGCACAGATTCTCCGCAAAATCCTCCGCATTCTTTTCGCCTTGCGGGGTAGGGTTGCGGCTGCCGACTACTGCGATACATGACTGGTTTAACAATTGAATATTGCCCAAACCATACAATACGGCCGGAGGTGAATTGATTTCCAGCAGTGGTCTCGGGTAGGTTTCATCGGCTAAGGTGACCAAATGGGCATGGTCTTTTTTTAGCCATTCCAGCGCTTGCGCAACGGCTTGTTCGTTGGCACCCTGCTGGATGGCTTGTGCCATTTCAGCGTCTACGACTTCCCGGAGTTGGTGATTGGAAGCGTTTAATACATGAGCCGGAGTACCAAACTTGGCAAGCAATTGGCAGATAGTGGCGCTGCCCAGTCCGGGAATCAGGCTGAGCCGCAGCCAATGTGCGGCATCTTGCGCATCTTTAAGCGGCATTAAGGGGTATGTACGGCATCCTGGGTATATACAGCGTCAGTCGCACTCATGATCAAAGCATAAGATACCCGGTCAAAAGTCCTGAACACCATCAGCAGTCCAACGCGCTCGTTAGGTAATTTCACCTGACCGTTGGTTTTGAGCTGCTCTTCAGTCAGCTGTTTTGCATCTTTCTTGGATTTGAATTCAGGATCGCGCACAGTGCGGCCATAGCGGCTGATCGCCAATACATGACCTTCCTCCAGCCCATCATTTTTGCCGCGGTTGATCGAAACAACCGTATTCGGACCGCCCTCTGCCACACCACCATAGATGCGGATAATCCGGCCATTGACTTCGCTATCCGGTGCATGGGGCACAAAGCTGTTCTTGAATTCATCGGGTGCTACTATGATGCGGTCACGTGCAAAAATTTCTTCCTTGGCGCGCACAATATCAGCAGAAGCCGGCGTACCAAAACGTGTAACGTTCAAATCACCCAAATATACAGCTTCGGTGCCTAACATTTCGCCTGTATCCGGGTCGAGCAGTTTTTCGCCGTTGCGGTAGATGCTCCAGTGAGTACCGCTGCCTTCTTCAATGCTGCTGACATAAACCCGTGTACCTGGGCTGAGCACTACGCGGTTATCTTGCCCAGAGACAATATGCGGAGCGTTTTCCAGCTGGTTGTTCTCAATCAGCAATGGCTGGCTCAGGAACGGTCCGATGATATTGGGGGCAATGGTATAGATGGCTTCTTTCTCAAGCGGCTCTTCAATTACACCAGGCTGCAGCGTAACCGTTTCGCGCAACAACTTGAGCTGCGGACTACTGCCGCTGGTGTCCAGCACAACCACGTCGCCAGGATAAATGCGATGCGGGTTCTTGATTTGCGCGCGGTTCATGCGCCAAACTTTTGGCCATTTCCAAGGGTCTCTTAGAAATTTACCGGAGATACCCCATAACGTGTCGCCTTTGACAACAGTGTAGCGGTCAGGATGGTTTTTTTGCAGTGCAATGTCTTCTGCAACGGCATTCAGGCTTAAACACGCAAGGATAAGCAACGGTATAATACGAAATTTCATGTATTGACCTCGGTCAAAAAGGGCGGAAAATCCGCGAAATTGCATTAAATCTATCATGTAATTCATTCAACAATCAAGCATTTTTGCTGTTGAGGCTATGTAAACAAAAGCCTTGTTGGCTTGAAACGACAAATTGAAAAATTAGATGTTTGCCCCTATATACTGCAATATGGTGAAATATGGCGTTACTTAATATACTTAATTATCCCGATCCGCGGCTGCATACGGTTGCAAAACCGGTTGCAGAAGTGACTGACGAAATCCGGCAATTGGCCAAAGATATGGCGGAAACCATGTATGCTGCGCCGGGCATTGGCCTTGCGGCAACACAGGTAGATAAGCATATTCAGCTCATCGTAATTGACCTGGCTAAAGAGCAGAACGCCTTACAGGTCTTTATCAATCCTAAAATCATCGCCAAAGAAGGTGAACAGGTATACGAAGAGGGTTGTCTTTCAGTGCCAGGTGTTTATGAAGAGGTGACCCGTGCGGAAAAAATCACGGTCGAAGCGCTAGATATGGATGGCAAGAAGTTCCGTCTGGACGCGGAAGGTTTGTTAGCGGTGTGTATTCAGCATGAGATGGATCATTTGCTGGGCAAGGTGTTTGTGGAATACCTGTCGCCGCTCAAGCGTAATCGAATTAGAAGCAAGATGGTGAAACACTTGCGCGAAAAAGCACGTGCGCTTTAAATAATCGAATATCAATAAAATGAAAATCATTTTTGCCGGAACGCCGGAATTCGCAGTGCCTGCCCTGCAAGCCTTATTGGATGCGGCTTCCAGCGATGCTAATTTTGAAGTGGCGATGGTGTTGACGCAGCCGGATCGCCCCGCCGGGCGCGGCATGCAGCTCAAGGCCAGCCCGGTCAAGCAGTTGGCGTTGCAGCACAATTTGCGCGTGTTCCAGCCGGAATCGCTCAAGCCCGAAGAAGTACAAGCCGAAATCGCTGCTGTAAAAGCCGATGTGTTGATCGTCGCGGCTTACGGGTTGATTATTCCTACCGCTGTTTTGAACATGTTTCCACGCGGCTGTTACAACATCCACGGCTCGCTGCTGCCGCGCTGGCGCGGCGCTGCGCCTATCCATCGCGCCATTTTGGCGGGCGATACGGAAACCGGCGTGACGATTATGGAAGTGGTGCCCAAACTGGACGCAGGCGCGATGGTAAGCAAGTTTGCAACGCCCATCAAACCCACCGATACCACGCAAACGCTGCACGACATCATCGCCAAAGAAGGCGCGACCTTGATGGCGCAGGCCATGCGCGATTTGCAAAAGAACGGCAGCTTGCCTGCCGAACCGCAAGATGAAAGCCTGGTGACCTATGCGCATAAGCTGGAGAAAAGCGAATGCCCGATAGACTGGAAAAAGCCTGCCGTCGAGATTTCACGCCAGGTGCGTGCGTTCAACCCGTTCCCTGTCGCTACTGCGCAGTTTCGCGGCGAGACAGTGAAAATCTGGTTCGCAACAGATTTGAATGAGACAAGTAGTGCCAAACCAGGTGAAATCATCGGCTTGGGAGCCAATATCCATGCGGCTTGCGGGCAAGGTGTCTTGGAGATTCACGAGCTGCAAATGCCCGGCGCAAAGCGTCAAAGCGCAGTGCAATTTATTCAGGGACAGCATGTCAAACTAGGCGACCTGTTTGGTTGACGATTGAAAATTCAGTCATCAGGGCGCATATTACTAAAACAAGTTTTTGAGGAGATTTAGATGTTTGGAAACTGGGTAAAAACTTTCATGCTGATGGCCGCCATCACCGCATTATTTATGATGGTGGGCGGCGCATTAGGCGGCAAAAGCGGCATGCTCATGGCGCTGGCCATGGCTGGCATCATGAACTTTTACGCCTATTGGTTTAGCGATAAAGCCGTATTGAAAATGTATGGGGCGGCTGAAATCAACCCTGAGAATAGCTATGGCAATGGTCAATTCCGCAAGTATTACGATATGGTGAAAGAGCTTGCGCAAAACGCGCAGCTACCTATGCCAAAAGTCTATGTCATCAACGAAAGCCAGCCCAACGCCTTTGCTACCGGTCGCAACCCGGAACACGCCGCAGTGGCCGCCACTGTCGGTATCATGCAGATTCTGGATGAACGCCAACTGCGCGGTGTGATGGCGCACGAATTGGCGCATGTCAAGAACAGGGATACATTGATTTCCACCATTTCTGCCACAGTGGCGGGTGCTATCTCGTCGTTGGCGCAATTCGGCATGTTTTTTGGCGGCGGGCACCGGGATGGTGAAGACAGGCCTAACCCGGTAATCGGCATGCTCATGATGTTTCTGGCGCCAATGGCTGCAGCGTTGATTCAAATGGCTATTTCCCGCGCACGCGAGTTCGAGGCAGATAGAATGGGCGCGGAGATCAGCCGCGACCCGAAATCGCTAGCCGGTGCGTTGGAGAAGATTCACAACTATGCGCACCAGATTCCCAATATGACGGCGGAGGCGCATCCGGAAACCGGGCAGATGATGATTATTAACCCGCTTTCCGGCGCGAGTTTGAAAGGCTTGTTCAGTACGCACCCGCAGACGGAAGAGCGGATTAGAAGATTGATGGCGATGGCGAATAATTACTGAGCATGAATAAGTGTATTAAATACGTAGCTACTTTTCTTGGGGTTTTAGCCGTGTTTGGTTTTTTCGGAATGAAGGTTGGCTCGGCTTCTGAGAAGGAGTTTTGGATATGGTTTCAAGAAAACGAAAAAAAGATTTTTTATTTTGAAACGAACCAAGATCAAGTATTTGATGAAATTAGAACAAACTTGCACAAAGTAAATCCCAATCTAACGTTTGAAATTAGCCGAGTATTGCCAAGTGGGAAGCGAGAGTTTGTTATTAGTGCTGACGGTATTAAATCTGCATTTCCAGCAGTAGAGTTTCTTTATAAGCAGGCTCCAATATTGGAGCGCTGGGCCTGGGTTAAGTTTCGACCACGCATGTCTATTAAGGATGTTGGAATTGAAATGGATGGGAAAAAAATCTCCACTAAAGATGTTAATTATCTTTTGCTCAAAGGGGATGATAAAAATAAAGTGGGTATCATGATGTTTTTTGATGGGTATAACGAAGAAAGCAAAAATACTCTTAAACAAATAGGATTTATTTTGCTGGATACTGCTCTAGGTGAATATGCAGTAGAAACACAGGTTGATTTTGTTGAATTTCAGTCTAAAGAGTCTGAACTCTTTTCAAAGTCTTTGCCACTGGAAGAGCTTCAAGCACATTTCGATGAATATTTTGAGCGTAAAGTGCATTAGGTCGCTCTCGCGCGACATGCGAGTTACTTTCCTTTGCTTGTCCAAAGGAAAGTAACCAAAGCAAACGACAACCCGCTGCCGCGTATTTCCTTCGGTCTTAGCGCAACGCTGGTACGGCTGCGGAACTCGCGCTTTCAGCGCTCAAACAGTCCTCGCCGTTTAACCCAGCTTATGCTCAAGCCTCAGGCGCGGCAAGGGGATTGAAAACCATGCGAAGTTTCACCGTTGTAGTTTAAACCCCCACCGTCATGGCCGTTCCTCGAAACTACGCTACGCTTCGTTTTCCCGCGAAAGCGGGAATCCAGTTTAAAATGCGCTTTTAAGATTAGAAAGCCATTTTGCATATCTCTCAACTCATTGCGGCGCAGGCCGTTTCCGGCGTTCTTAATGGCCGCAATTTGTCGCTGATTTTGCCGCAGGCGCTGGCGCAGTTTCCCAAGGCGACGCCGCAGCAGAAGGCGGTGGCGCAGGATTTGAGCTATAACGCGCTGCGTTTTTATGGCGAGGCGGCGGCGTATCTCAAGGCGCTTGCCAGCAAGCCCGTTACGGATGAGGCGGTTCGTAGTTTGTTGATTGTGGCGCTGGCGCAGTTGCTGCATGGCAGCGACGATGATTTTACCGTGGTGAATCAGGCGGTGACGGCCGCGGAGCATAGCAAAAAGCCGTGGGCAAAAGGTTTGGTGAATGCGATTTTGCGCAATTTCCTACGGCAAAAGGAGAGCCTTTCTTCCAAGATTCTGGCGAATGAATCGGCCAGATACAGTTATCCAAAGTGGTGGATTGATAGGCTCAGAAGCCAATACCCAAGCGCCTTTCAGGGCATCCTTGAAACAGGAAATCAGCATCCGCCCATGACTTTGCGCGTGAATGCGCGTAAAACCAGTGTCACAAATTACCTACATACTTTGGCGGAACACAGCATCGCCGCGACGCACTTGGGGCTGGAGGCGGTGATGCTGGAAAAACCTTTGCCGGTGGAGAAGGTTCCCGGTTTCAATGAGGGGCTGGTGAGCGTACAGGATTATGGCGCGCAGCTTGCCGCGCATTTGTTGAAACTGCCCCAAGGTGCGAAAGTATTGGATGCTTGCGCCGCACCGGGCGGCAAGACCTGCCACTTGCTGGAATTGTACGATGTGCAATTGACGGCGATGGACAGCGACGCGACACGTTTGCAGCGTGTGGAGGAGAACCTGAAACGCCTGAATTTGCAAGCGGAGCTGAAAGTAGGGCAGGCCGAAAAGGCGCATGAATACTGGCCTGCAGGGCATTTTGATTTTATTCTGGCCGATGTGCCATGCTCGGCATCCGGCATTGTGCGGCGGCATGTGGATATGAAATGGTTGCGGCGCGAGCAGGATATTGTCTCATTCGCGCAACAGCAGTCGGCAATTCTGCAACAGTTGTGGCAAATTCTGGCAAAAGGCGGTAAATTACTCTATGTCACGTGCTCGATTTTTGATGAGGAAAATCGGGCGCAAATTGAGGATTTTTTGCAAAAAACACCCGATGCAACATTGCAGCCTATTATTTTAGATGATGACAACAAGAACAATTTCAACATCATCGATAGCCAGCTTATCCCAAGCCCGCAGCATGATGGCTTATATTATGCGTTGCTGCAGAAAAAGTTGGCTTGAATCAAGCTTCCTTAAGACTTTTCTGTTATCGCTGATGCTGCTTCTTTGCGGCGCTGCCAGCGCTGCCGACTCCAGCAATATGCATATCCGTAACGCGGATTTGCGACTGGATGGTGAGGCATACAATCTGGATGCCGACGTGGACATCCGTTTTGATGATGACGTGGAAGAGGCTGTTAACAAAGGCGTGGTGCTGCATTTTGTGGTCGAGTTTCAGGTAGTGAGTCCGCGCAAATACTGGTTTGACGATGAGATTGTGACCAAAACGCAGAATGTCTCGCTGAGCTACCATGCGTTGACGCGGCAGTATCTGCTGCTGCGCGAAGGCCGCCAGCAATCGTATGACACCTTGCTGGAAGCCAAGCTGGAGCTTGCAGAGGTACGCGACTGGAAGGTGCTGGAAAAATCGCAGATAGAAAAAGGCGAGTCATACCGGGCTGCATTGATGATGCGTCTGGACCAGGCCAAGCTGCCCAAGGCGATTCAGGTGAATGCGATTGGCGCGGAGGAGTGGGCGCTTACATCGCAGAAATATGAATGGATGCCTAAGGAGCTGAATAAATAGGGCTGTCGGCATGAGGTATATCTTTTTTGTCAGCGTAGCCCTCGGTGCAGCATTGCTGTACCTGCTCTCCATTGCCAGCGCCAACACGGCATTTTCCGGCAATTATTACAAAGTCCTGCTTTATCTCAATATCGGCTTGGCCATTCTGCTGCTGGGCTTGATCGTCAACCAGCTGTGGCAGCTTTACCGGAAAATCAATGACCGTGTCATGGGTAGTCGGCTGAATTTGCGGCTAGTGACAGCTTTCGCCTTGATGGCGATTGTGCCTGGCCTGATTGTGTATCTGGTGTCAGTGAATTTCCTGACGCGTTCGATTGAGTCTTGGTTTAACGTCAAGGTTGAATCCGCATTGGACGGCGGCTTAAGTCTTGGTCAGCGCGCGCTGGATATTATGTTGTCAGATATGGAGGAAAAGGCCGACAATATGGCTACGACGCTGGCTTTGCAGCCTGAGCGCGCGCAATACAGCATGCTCAATGATCTGCGCGAGAAGTCCGGTATCCAGGATGCGGTGCTGCTAAGCAAGGAGGGACGCATTTTGTCCGTGGCCAGCGGCGACCCAAACAGTTTCCTGCCGGAATTGCCCAGTATCTCGCAATTGCGGCATGCTAGGACGCGTGCGTATGGCAAAATTGAACCGCTGCCCGGTAAAGGCCTGTATATGCGCATCCTGACACCGGTGGTGATGCAGGATTTGACCGGGGAAACGCGTATCCTGCAATTGCTGCAACCTGTGCCCAAGGCTTTGTCCAATACAGCCGAGGCCGTGCAGGATGTATACCGTGATTACCAGGAGCTTTCCTACAGCCGGGATTCCTTGCGCGATGTGTTCAAGCTGACGTTGACGCTGGTGCTGCTGTTGGCGATGTTGTCCGCGCTTGCAGTGGCTTTTGTATTGAGTCGACGCCTTTCCCAGCCGCTCACGGTATTGGCAGAGGGCACACGTGCCATTGCTAGTGGCGATTTCAGCACGATGCTGCCGGAACATGGTAAGGATGAGCTGGGGGTATTGGTCAAATCGTTCAACAGTATGACGCGCCAACTGGAGGACGCGACACGCACTTCCGAAAGTAGCCGTGCGCGGCTGGAGGCGGCGCGCGGCTACTTGGAAACGATATTGGCACACTTGTCCTCGGGTGTGCTGGCCATCAATGCGCAGGGCGAACTGCGTACCTATAACCTGGCAGCCAGTACGATATTGGGCTGTGAACTGTCCGCTTGTATGAACCAGCCTTATCATAAAATCGCCGAACATCAAGCGTATCTGCAGCCATTCATATTGGCACTGGCGAGTCATTTTGAGGCGACGCGAGATGCCGCCCTGGAGAAAACCGAATATACCGAACAGCTGGAAATTGTGGGGTCACATGGGAAACAATTGCTATTGGTGCGGGCTACACGTTTGCCGGCGTCTTCCGGCCATGGCTTTGTCGCGGTGTTTGATGATGTGACCACGCTGGCGCAGGCACAGCGGGATGCGGCCTGGGGCGAGGTGGCGCGTCGCTTGGCGCATGAGATCAAGAATCCGCTGACGCCGATTCAATTATCGGCAGAGCGCCTGCAGCACAAGCTGGGCAGCAAGCTGGCGGCAGATGATGCGCAGGTGCTGCAGCGTGCGACCGACACCATCGTGAATCAGGTGAGCGCGATGAAGAGCATGGTGAATGAATTCAGCGAGTATGCGCGCGCGCCATCAGCCAAATTCACGTCACTGAACATTAACAGCCTGATTCGGGATATCTCTGGTTTGTACGATAGCTCACATGCAAAAATTGCATTTGACCTGATGCCGGGAATGCCTGATATGATGGGCGATGCGACGATGCTGCGGCAGGTGATCCATAATCTGATGCAGAACGCACAGGATGCGCTGCAGCAGGAAGATGACCCGAAAATTCTGGTGAGTACCGGTTTTGACGAAGCCCATATCAAATTGGTTGTGCAGGATAATGGGCAAGGTTTTCCGCCAGACTTGCTGGCGAGCGCGTTCGAGCCTTATGTGACGACCAAGCCGCATGGTACCGGTTTGGGGTTGGCGATTGTAAAAAAAATGATTGAAGAACACCACGGGCAAATTAAAATAGAGAATAATCCTACTGGTGGGGCATGTGTCACGATACACTTGCCGCTGGATAAACAAGAAGGCAGTAAACCACAACGAACTAGGCAGGAACTTTGAGTTCAAGGAAAGTAGTAAATGGCATCACGAAATATTCTGGTAGTTGACGACGAGATTGGTATCCGTGAGTTGTTGAGCGACATCCTGATGGATGAGGGGCATCGTATCGCGCTTGCTGAAAACGCGCAAAGCGCACGCGAACAGCGCCTGAAACAGCGTCCTGACCTGGTGTTGCTGGACATCTGGATGCCGGATTGTGATGGCGTGAGCCTGCTGAAAGAGTGGAACAATGCCGGTCTACTGACCATGCCGGTGGTGATGATGTCAGGCCACGGTACGATAGATACTGCCGTCGAGGCAACGCGCATCGGTGCGTTCGATTTCTTGGAAAAACCCATCGCGTTGCAAAAGCTGCTTAAAACGGTCAACGCTGCACTCAAGCATGCCGAGCATTTACCCAAAACCGAGTTGAATCTGGCCAGTCTGGGCAAGAGCCCGGTGATTCAGGAGTTGAAGCAGCGGCTGGAGCAAATCTCCCGTAACAGACATGCATTGCTGCTGCTAGGCAAAAAAGGCGGCAGCGTGGAGTTATGCGCCCGCTTTCTGCATACGCCAGGCACGCCGTGGCTGAGCCTGACAGAATATGAAAAACTGGCCAATGCTCCCATGGAGCTACTGGAACAGGTGCGTGACGGCGTCATCTTTCTGGAAGAAGTGACTGCGCTGAACAAGACCGAACAAAAAGGCCTGTTGCTGTTGCTTTCCAAGGCAGATAAATACAGTGCGCGCGTAGTGTGCGGTACCAGCTTTGGCTTGCCGCAACTGGCCGAGAACGCCCATTTTGACAATGTGCTGCTACAAGCGCTTTCTGCCAGTACGCTTAAAGTGCCGGCGCTTAACGATCATCGCGAGGACATCCCTGACTTGGCTGTTTCCATGGCCAGCCTGGTGGCGGAGAAGACGGGCGCCACCTACAAGAACTTCGATGTTGCTGCACTCAATGCCTTGCGCAATGTGGAGTGGCCTGGTGATTTTGCCGCGCTGGAATCGGTGGTGCAGAATCTGTTGCTGACCAGCCTGGGCGACAAAATCACGCTGGAGGATGTGACGCGCGTGATGGAGCAGTTCAATCAGGCGCCGATGGAGCTGCAGGCGCAGCCTGCGCCGCAAATGGCGCAGATGGTACAGATTGCGCAACCGCTGCGCGAGGCGCGGGATGAATTCGAACGCTTCTACTTCCAGCACCATATGAAGCTGGTTAACAACAATATGAGCAAGCTGGCGGAGATTTCTGGTCTGGAGCGCACCCACCTGTATCGCAAGCTGAAGCAACTGGGCATCAACATCAAAGGCGGCGGGCAATAGTCCTCACGTACGCGCGCGTTTCATTATTGCGGCAATTGGTCTGGAAGCCGCATCCGGATTGGCTTGCAGGGCAGGCAATTTGCCAATGAAAATCAAGCGGTATCTTGCAGTGTCAAAATCACCGGCGTGTGGTCGCTAGGGCGCTCCAGCTTGCGTGGTGCTTTATCAATTTCACAACGCAGGCATTTGTCTTTCAACGCATTGCTTACTAGGATATGGTCAATGCGCAAGCCCATGTTACGTCGGAAGGCGGCCATGCGGTAATCCCACCAGGTAAACTGCCCGGCTTCCTGATTGAACAGGCGAAAGCTGTCGTGCAAACCCAAATCCAGCAATTTGCGGAAAGCTGCGCGCTCCGGTTCGCTCACCAGCACCTGGCCTTGCCAGGCGGTGGGGTCGTGGCAATCGCGGTCCTCCGGCGCAATATTGTAATCGCCTAGAATGGCTAAATTGGGGTGCTGTTTCAACTCGCCGGCAAGCCAGTTGTGCAGCGCATCCAGCCAGCGCAGCTTGTATTGAAACTTGTCTGAATCCAGCGCTTGCCCATTCACCACGTAGGCGCACACGATGCGTATGCCGTTTACATTGGCGGCGATAATTCGCTTTTGCTCGTCAGTAAAATCGGGAATATCCAGTTGCACGCTCTCAATGGCATGCGGGCTTAAAATCGCGACACCGTTGTAGGTTTTCTGGCCGTTATGCGCGGCGTTGTAACCTACCTCCTTCAGCGTAGCGTAAGGGAACTTGTTATCTTCCTGCTTGGTTTCCTGCAGGCAAACTACATCCGGCTTATTGGCTGCTAGCCAATCCAGCAGGTGCGGCAGGCGGACGTTAAGGGAATTGACGTTCCATGTGGCTAACTTAAAAATGGCGGGCTCCAGGGCATGGTTCTCAAAGGCTTGGGAGACCAGATTCTACCATGTCGAGCCGCGACTGCCCGTCGTAATCAATCTTGTTTGGTGAATATGCCAGGGTTGGCCGCAATGGTGTCCATTGCCATTTCATAAGCTGCCCACAGCATAATGGTGGCACCTACCATTTCCATGCCTTCTTCAAGTACAACTTCTAAAAATAGATGCTCATGGTTGATGAAGTTTACAAATGTTTCCATTCCCACCGCACCTCCAAGCATAATCGCAATTCCCAATAATAACTTCTTGAATGCTTGTTGGTGATTAAGAAAGTGTTGTTTGATAGCGCTGACATATGCTTTGAACAGGATAATGAATGGGATCCCGATGACGAATATCCATGCGCCAGTCCTTTTGAAGGAGGTCTGGTAGCGGTTGTCCCCTATAAAAATATGGTCAGTCTGTTGCCCCAGCCATTCATGTATCTGGATGGCTTCGTCGATAGACATGAACAAAAAGAAAGATGGCAAAATCATGAGTGACCATAGCTGTTTATTTTGTTTGAATTTCGTGCAACAGAACAAGCAAGTAAGTAAAAAAATACAAAATAGCTGCATGGAGGAATACCACATTCCCAAGCTATGTTCACCGTTCAAGTCCAGGAGTGTTGTTATCGCACTGTATGGCATGCCGAGCGAATAATTAACCAGATACGCAGCACATAGCAGAGTATCTGTCAAAAGAAATAATTTAATGATGTGAGGAATTTTGAGTCCGGTCAAACCCACGTAGCGTGGCATGGCTTGTGTGTTCATGATTTCCCCTGTTTGTATTTGGTTTTGTAATATATTTGTAATATTGCTGTGATGGTACATAAAAATACTTGGGGAACAATAGCCCGTTTGGTATGGGTTTCGTTAGCCTTGGCAAGGGCAAGGCCTATACCACATTGGAGATGAGAAGAGCTATGTGCGGGGTGAGAGTAGCCACACCTGCTCGTGTGCAGTGCATTTTCCTTTTAATCCGCCAGCCACTTCTACATGGGCAAGCAATTTTAAGTCAAATAGAAATTGATAGTGTGCGCTTACTTCTTGTGTGTTGACGCAAAACGGCGGGCCGTCATATTGGGTTTGGTCGTAATCAAAACACACCAGCAATTGCGGTGCGGTTTGGGTGATTTCTGCCAAGTGCATGGCGTAGCGTTTACGCATTTCACTTGGTAAGGCTACCAGCGCTGCGCGGTCATACACTGCGTCTACCGCGCCTAGCATTTCAGTGGTCAATGCAAAGAAATCGGCGTTAAAAATATCAATGTTTGGCGTGCTATAGCGCGTCAATTCGCCAGCTTTGGAAAGAGCGGGTGTTAACTTTAAATCGTCAAATAAAGCTCCCACGGCAACTGTACTCAATTCTGCGCCCGCCACGCGGTAACCCTGCGCCAGCAACCAGTGAATATCCAGTGTTTTGCCGCACAACGGCACAAAGATACGGCTACCGGGTTTCAGCTGTAGCGCGGGAAAATAATTGACAAGCAGTGGGTTGGCTTCTGATAGATGAAAGCCAATCTCGTTCTTTTGCCATTTGTTGTGCCAGAAATCGTGGTGCATGGTTATTCTATTTATGGGCTTGACAATCTGATTTTATCCCGTTGTGGCTACGAGAGCTTGTTAGCTGCCAGCTAATTTAGTGTGGTAGTGGAGGCTGGTGAGTATCAGGTTGCCCTCTTAATTTTTAGTAAAGTGTTGTTCGACAACATAGCCAACTGTACTTTTATGTTCACCAAACATTTGAGTAAATTTTTTTATTTCCCCCTTGCCATTTGTACCAAAGATCAATTTATTTAATGTTGCTCTAACCCCAAATTGGTTTTTAATAGAGTTTAAAAAATCAGTTTTTTTGCCTATTTTGAAAATGCCTAATCCTGCTTCCATTGTTATCGGCTTATCATGCACACCTAGACCAATCTTCGAGTTTATATAATTGGATATTGAATCCAACTGTTTTCGATACTTGCCGATTTCTTCAATATCATCGTTCGTTAGTGCATTTTGAAATTTTTTTAACCATTCTCTAAGCTTCAGAAAATCGCTGCGCATTTCTAATGCCACAGCTACAAGCTGGCCAAAGCTGGATGACTCTTGAATAACTCGAATTGGTATGGATGGAATGTTAATGAATGAAGAGTACAGTACATCATTGCCGTACAACTTTTTAGACACTTTCATTTTCTCATCATGAAGGAATGAAGTGAGTTGATGTAGTGCATCGTCAGCAGGCAACATAAACCCCGAGTTTACGAAAAATCGCTTTCTTAAAGGGTGAGGAGTGTAGCTTTTCTCATACACAAAACTTCTTGCACACATCCCCGCGCCGCCCCACATTGTCTGTGAAAGGAAAGAATGTTTGCTTTGACCTGTTTTTTTATAAGATTCGACATTTTCTTGATGAGCCTCTCTTAGTGCAGTTGTAGAGCACATATGCTCAAGAATTTTATCCCGCGGAGAATTAAGTTTTTCAGGCTCATTTAAAAATGGAAAGCTTCTAACGATCCCCATTTCTTTGGCTTTAAGTAACGGGTTATTAGGTTTCTGCCAAACAAAATCAAATTCTTGATCTACTAATATTTCATCACGTAACACTATATCTGTCAGAAAATCAAAGAGTGCTTCCGTTTGGATGGCTGCATGAGATATTGGTTTATAAATAAACTCTTGGTCTAAAATTTGTATTTCATGTGTTTCATCATTACTCATCCCCTCAACGAGAAGCCCTGTTATATCTTGTAATGACCAATTGTCAGAAACTATTCCTTGCGCCATTTTTGCTCCGACTTAGTCATTGCTGAAATTCGCACATTTAATTAAGCCATGCCATTATGCCTGAGAAGCGCATCAATATTGGGTTCGCGGCCTCTGAAAGCGACGAATGATTCCAGCGCGGGGCGGGAGCCGCCTTTTGCGAGTACTTCGTTTCTGAAGAGCCTGCCAGCTTCTTCTGAAAGCACGCCCAGTTCTTCAAACAGGCTGTAGGCATCGGCGGAAAGCACTTCTGCCCATTTGTAGCTGTAATAACCTGCTGCATAACCGCCTGCAAAGATGTGGCTGAAGCTGTTGGGAAAGCGGTTCCATTGGGGCGGGCGTACCACGGCGACTTCGTCGCGCACTTCTTCAATCAAATCCAATGCGGTTTTGCTGGCGTTCGGGTTGGATTCGCTGTGCAGGCGCATGTCGAACAACGCAAACTCGATCTGGCGCACGGTCTGCATGCCAGCCTGGAAGTTTTTGGCGGCCACCATTTTGTCGAACAGTTCGCGCGGTAGCTGTGCGCCGGTGTCTACATGCGCGGTCATGTGGCGCAGCACTTCCCATTCCCAACAGAAGTTTTCCATGAACTGGCTGGGTAGTTCGACAGCATCCCACTCCACGCCTTTGATACCGGATACGCTGTACTCATCTACTTCTGTGAGCATGTGGTGCAGGCCGTGGCCGAACTCGTGGAAGAGGGTGATGACTTCGTCATGCGTGAACAAGGCGGGCTTGCCACCAACCGGTGCGGAGAAGTTGCAGGTGAGGAAAGCAGTTGGCAGCTCGATACCACCATCTTTTTTGCGGCGAGTAATGCATTCGTCCATCCATGCGCCGCCGCGTTTGCCGTTGCGCGCATACAAGTCGAGATAGAAGTAGGCGATGGTTTTGCCGTGGGCGTTGCGAATCTCGTAAAAACTGGCATCGGCGTGCCATGTGGGGGCATCAGCTTTGTGCATCTGCATGCCAAAAATGGTTTCAATCACGCGGAACAAGCCAGCCAACACTTTGTTTTCCGGGAAGTATTGTTTGACTTCCTGATCGGAAAACGCATATTTCTCTTCACGCAGTTTTTCGCTCACGTAGGCAACATCCCAAGCTTGCATGTCGTTTATGCCAAGCTTTGCGGCATAGGCCTTAAGCTCGGTCATATCGCGCTCGGCGTAAGGTTTGGCGCGCTTGGCAAGTGTGTGCAGAAACTCCATGACTTGCTGCGGCGTATCCGCCATTTTGGTGGCAAGCGAGAGTTCGCCATAGTTGGCAAAATCCAGCAAATGCGCTTCTTCCTGTTTGAGTTTGAGAATGTCGGCAATCAGTTTTGTGTTATCCCATTCGGGCTTGCCAAACTCGGAGGCGCGTGTGGCGTAAGCGCGATAAAGCAATTCTCTCAAGTTACGGTTGTCGCCATACTGCAGCACCGGCATGTAAGATGGAAAGTGCAAGGTAAACAACCAGCCTTCCTTGCCTTCACTTTTTGCGGCGTCAGCGGCGGCTTGCAAGGCATCTTCGGGAATGCCAGCCAGTTCGGCTTTGTCGGTGACGATATGTTTAAAATCGTTAGTGGTGTCTAGGATATTTTCTTCGAACTTGCTGCCAATTTTCGACAATTGCTCGGCAATTTCCTTGAAACGCGCCTTTTTCTCGGCGGGAAGCTCGGCACCGCCCAGCTTGAAATCGCGCACTTCGTTGTTCACGATTTTTTGTTGTGTGGCTGTGAGCTTGTCAAAATCGGCGCCAGCTTGAATTTGTTTAAATTTCGCATATAAGCGTTCATCTTGCGATAAATCGCTGTAAAAATCGGTCAATTTTGCTAAATTTTCGTTGTAAGTCTCGCGCAGCTCCGGGGTGTTGACTACCGCGTTCATGTGTCCGACTTGGCTCCATACGCGGGAAAGCTTTTCCTCGAAGTCTTCCATTTTCAGGGCGAAATTCTGCCAAGTAGGCGTTTCCGCGCTGGTGGCAAGTTGCTCTATCAGAGCGCGCCCTTCGGCCAGCAGGCTGTCGATCGCCGGGCTGACGTGTTCGGGCTTGATCTGGTTGAATCGGGGAAGGCCGGAGAAATATAACAAGGGGTTTGACACGAAAAATCCTAACAACTTAATTGATGAGTCTTAAACAAAAGGGATAGCGGTAAGTCTCGCCCTTGCTGGTGGCAACGGCGGCGATGATACAAAAAATGATATTGAGCAGCCAGATAATGCCCATCAACACAAAGCCAATAAGAATGATGGCCAGCAAACCGGCGACAAACTGCGCAATCAAAATGGTGATCTGAAAATTGAGCGCTTCGCGCGATTGATCGGCCAGGTAGGCGCTATCATCCTTTTTAAGCACCCACACCACAAGTGCAGGAATAAACCAGAACACCGTGCCGCCCAGATGGGTAATGGTGGCGATGTTCTTTTCGTCATTGTTGGGGGCGGTAATTATGTCTGTCATCATGTGCTCCTTTTTTACTGATTGATTTTACTGACCAATAGTTCCACTTTGTCCGCATCATCTGTGCCTAGTACCTTGCGCGCAAAAGGGCGCAGCTTGGCGAGATCGCTTTTTAGTACTTGCTGCTTTACTTGCAGAATATTGCTGGTGTGCATGGAGAACTGACGCAAACCCATGCCCAGCAGCAGCTTGGTCAGCTTGGGTTCACCGGCAATCTCGCCGCATACGGAAACCGGCTTGCCGTATTTGACGCCCGCCTGAAATGTCAAAGCCAGCAATTGCAGCACAGCCGGATGCAAAGGGCTGTACAAATGCGCTACGGCATCATCGGTGCGATCTATCGCTAGGGTGTACTGAATCAGGTCGTTAGTGCCGATAGACAGGAAATCCAGCTCCTTGGCAAAGGCGGATGCGTTAATGGCGGCGGCAGGCACTTCAATCATGCCGCCAAGCTGTATCTGTTCGTCAAACGGTATATTTTGCTTGCGCAAGGATAATTTGGCGCGCTCCAGCAGTATCTTGGTTTGGCGTAATTCGGAAATCGTCGCCAGCATCGGAATGAGAATTTTGATTTTGCCGTAATGGCTGGCGCGCAGCAGCGCACGTAATTGCGTGTGGAAGATTTGCGGCTCTGCCAGGCACAGGCGCACCGCGCGCAAGCCCAGCGCCGGGTTGGCGCAATCGCTGTCCAAGTCGGGATTCATCTGCTTGTCCGCACCCAAATCCAACGTGCGAATGGTCACCGGTAAGCCATGCATTGTTTCTGCCACCTGTTTGTAGGCGGCAAATTGCGTTTCCTCGTCCGGCATGTCGCGGCGGTTCATGAACAGGAACTCGGTACGGTACAGGCCCACGCCTGTTGCGCCGGATGCCCGCGCCGCATCGACATCTTCAGGCACTTCGATATTGGCATACAGCTCGATCGCCGTGCCGTCTAAGGTTACCGCCTTGGTGGATTTCAGCCGCTTGAGCTTTTGCTGTTCGAGTTCAAACTGGTCTTGACGGAGTTCGTATTCAGCGAGAACTTCTTTGCTTGGGTTGACGATGACGACGCCCAGCGTGCCATCCACGATAATCAACTCGCCATTGCCAATCAGGTCGCGTGCTTTTTGCAAAGCGACAATGGACGGGATGCTCAGGCTGCGCGCAAGGATGGCCGTGTGCGAGGTCACGCCGCCAACATCGGTGATGAAAGCGGCAAAATGGTGATGCTTGAACAAGATCGCGTCGGCTGGTGATATATCGTGTGCGACCAGAATCATGTTCTTTTCTTGCACTGTTTCTTCTTGCGGCGCGTGGCTGGGGTGTCCCAGCAACACTTTAATCACGCGCTCGACGACCTGAATTACATCCTGTTTGCGTTCGCGCAGGTATTCATCCTCAATCGCGTCAAACTGCTCGACGATGTCGTCCATTTGCTGCTTAATCGCCCACTCCGCGTTGCAACGCTCATTGCGGATGATGGTTTTGGGCACCTGCGACAGGGATTTATCTACTAGCATAGCCAAGTGCGTCTGGATGAACGAAGCCATCTCGGTGGGCGCGTTTTCCGGCAATTGTTTGCTGATGCTTTCCAGATTCTCTTTGACGGTTGCAATGGCGTTGTCGAAGCGCGTGATTTCATTCTCGATCTGGTCGGGCTTGAGTTGGTAATGCACCACCTCCAGCAAGGCATTGGACACCAGATGCGCGCGACCAATCGCAATGCCGCCGGAGACACCGATGCCATGAATGCTGAAACTGACCGGATGCTGCGCCAAGTTATTCGCCCTCGCCAAAATAATCGTTAATCAGCGCTTTCAGCGCGTCCATTGCGGCTTGTTCGTCCGAGCCGTTGGTTTCCAGCTCCACGATGCTGCCTTTGGCCGCAGCCAGCATCATTACTCCCATGATGCTTTTGGCATTGACACGCCGTCCATTACGAGAGATCCACACTTCGCTGGTGAATTGGCTGGCGGTTTGGGTGAGCTTGGTGGATGCGCGTGCATGCAAGCCCAGTTTGTTGATGATCTCGATATTCTCTTTCAGCATGCCGATTAACTTCCCTGATCTAACTTTCGCGATGATTGCAACCGGAGGTGGTAAAGCTCACCACGCCGTCACGCCCGCCACTGATGGCCTTGGTGACGACTTTGGATAAAGATTCGTTGCGGTATGTCATTACTCGCACCAGCATGGGTAAGTTCACGCCGGCAACACCAGCAATTTTGCCGGGCTCCAGCAGCTTGGTCACCAGGTTGCAGGGCGATGCGCCATAAATATCCGAAAGCACGATGACCCCATCGCCGGAGTCCAACTCCGCTACCATCGCCTTGGCGTGTGGCAGCAAATCCAGCGGATCGTCATGCGTATGTACGGCCAAGCTGGCCAGTTGGGGT
Source organism: Methylophilus sp. (assembly GCA_044228125.1). Taxonomy (GTDB): domain Bacteria; phylum Pseudomonadota; class Gammaproteobacteria; order Burkholderiales; family Methylophilaceae; genus Methylophilus. Next base: position 62,225 of record JBGAVM010000003.1, on the reverse strand, counting down.
GCCTGCTTGCCCAGCACATGATGCACGCAAGCTATCAGGCTGCTTCCCAGATCTCCGTGTGCAATGATTAATATACCTACCATTTTCTAGTTCCCTTATTTTCGTTATCGCTATTCGTTAAGCTCGCGGTGGCGGATTTGCACCTGGTAGTGCGATTTGAAGTAGGTGCTAAGTGATTCTACAAAATAGACTGAACGGTGTTGTCCCCCGGTACACCCTATTGCGATAGTCAAATAACTGCGGTGATCGCGGATAAAGCCTGGCAGCCATTTTTCCAGCAAATGCCGGATGTCTGCAAGCATTTCGCTGGCCTCTGGCGTGTTTTGCAGGAATTGTTGCACCGCAGGATCTTTACCTGTTAACGGGCGCAAGGCCGGGTCATAGTGCGGGTTGGGCAGGCTGCGAATATCAAACACAAAATCCGCATCCAGAGGAATGCCGTGCTTAAAGCCGAAAGAGGCGAAAAGCAGGGTCAGGCCGTGGTTCTGAGCCTCTACCATGGCCTTGATGTGTTGGCGTAAGGCATTGGGCCCCAAATTGCTGGTGTCGATATGGTGTCCGAGTGCAATCATGTTGCCGAGCAATGCGCGCTCATGTTGGATACTTTCCGCGAGCGTCGTGGTTTCGTTGCTCAGAGGGTGCTTGCGCCGCGTCTCGGAAAAGCGTTTTACCAGCGTTTCGGTATTGGAGTCGAGGAAGATCAAATCTACTTGGTGGCCGCCGGCGCGCATGGTTTCTATGGCATTGGGCAACGCTTCCAGCGCTGCGCTGCGGCCATCGATACTGATGGCGACTTTTTCCTGATCCACTGCGTCAAGATGGTGTGAGATCTGCGGCAACAGGGTTGCAGGCAAATTGTCTATGCAATAGAACCCGCTATCTTCCAGCGCCCGCAAAGCTACACTTTTGCCTGAGCCGGACAGGCCGGTGACGATGATAATGCGCATGCTTAACTTGGTTTGCTTTCTTTTAGCAATAACTGCTTTTGACGTTTAGTAAACTGTTTGGTGCTGTTCTCACCACGCATTAACAACATGTGATTACGCACAGCCACCTCAACCAGCACGGCAATGTTGCGCCCTGCCGCAATCGGGATTATTACCTTGCTCACTTCCACTTCCAGCACAGACTCTGTCTGCATATTGGCGTTCAGGCGATCTAACTCCTGTGGTTTAAGCAGGTCGGCCATTTTGAGGTCGATAATCAGATCCAGCGGTTTGGTGGGCTTGACCGCATTATCACCAAACAATGCCCGTATATTCAATATACCCAGGCCGCGTACTTCCAGAAAATCCTGCAGCAAAGGCGGGCAGCGGCCTTCAACGCGTTCAGGCGATACGCGAAAGAAATCCACGATATCATCTGCCACCAGGCGGTGTCCGCGCGAAATCAACTCCAGTGCGAGTTCGCTTTTACCCAACCCAGGTCCGCCGCGAATCAGCACGCCAAAGCCTTGTACTTCCAGAAACACGCCATGCATGCTGGTGGATTCAGCCAAGGCGGTAGATAGGAAATGGCCCAGCAGGTCCATTAGCTGTGGACTTTGTAATGGCGAACTTAACAGGGGTGTTTGATACCTGTTGGCAGCTTCTATTAGGGCTTGTGGGGCTTTCTCCCCATTGGCAATTACGATGGCTGCCAAATCATTTGCAAACAGATTGGTGATGGATTGTTGCAGCGCCAATATGCTCAAGCCTCGCAAAAAATCCATTTCCGCGCACCCCAACACTTGTACGCGATTAGGATGTACAAAATTCAGGTGGCCAATCAGCGCCAGGGAAGGTTTAGTGACGGCTTCGGAGGTAAGAACCTTTTGGCCGCCATCAAGCCCGGCAACCCATTTGAGTTTGAGCTTGAGGCGGGTTTGTTTGAATAGCTCATTGACAGTAATCTGAGCCATATTTCCTTTGGTTAATTGGCGGCTTGGTGTTTAACCGCACCGTTGGTTTTGTGATGGTTGCCTTGTTTCTCTTTATGTTTCAAGACTTGGCGATCCAGCTTGTCTGTCAACATATCAATTGCGCTGTACATGTTTTCATCAGTACATTCTGCATGCAGATCATTGCCTGGCACGTGCAAGGTTGCTTCCACCTTTTGGGCGAATTTCTCAACACTCATGGTGACTTTCATATCAATCACATGATCAAAGTGATTGCTGATGCGAGAGAGCTTACTGTGCAAATAATCGCGTAATGCAGGTGTAATTTCCAGATGATGTCCAGTGAGTTGCAAATTCATAACGTGCTCCTTTTCTAGAATTGTTTTGCCAACCGGGTTGTGCAAAACAGTTTCAGTGTACACTTTTGGTACAAGCTTGCAACTAGGTAAATCAAGTAAACAAAAAATAACATCTGGGAATAATTTCGCGTCATCATCATAGCGATTTCCGCAAATTAGCCGGCGGAATATTGAGCGATTCCCGATACTTGGCGATAGTGCGGCGTGCTACGACAATGCCTTGTTTGGCCAGAATGTCAGTGATCTGGTTGTCAGACAAAGGTTTTTTTGGGTTCTCTTCTGCCACCATCTGTTTGATGAGCGCGCGAATCGCAGTCGCAGAACATGCGCCACCAGTATCGGTGGCTACGTGGCTACCGAAAAAGTATTTCAGTTCATAAACGCCGCGCGGAGTGAGCATATACTTATGCGTAGTGACCCGTGAAATGGTGGATTCATGCAGCTCAAGTTCATCGGCAATTTCACGTAACACCAGCGGGCGCATGGCGATTTCACCATGCTCGAAGAAGTTGCGTTGCCGATCCACAATGGCTTGGCTGACGCGAAGAATGGTGGAGAAGCGCTGCTGAATGTTCTTGATCATCCATTTGGCTTCCTGCATCTGGCTTTGCAGATATTGGCTGGAGCTTTCGCGATTGCGCCGCAGGATATCGGCATACATCTGATTAATGCGTAATTTGGGGATTACGCTGTCATTCAGGCTGGCGATCCAGATTCCCTTGATTTTGCGTACGACCACTTCATGCTGGATAAAATGGTCCGATCCCAGTTTGGCAAAGTCGCTGCCCGGTCGGGGGTTTTGCTGCCGGATGAGCTGTTGTGCGCCTTTTAGCGCCGCTTCATCACAATTTAACAGTTTGCGTAGCTTGAGGAAATCTTTGTTGGCAAGCAAGGTGAGGTGCGATGTCACGATTGCTTTGGCTTGTCTTAGATAATCGGTTTCCTGGTCAAGGGCATTCAGTTGCAACAACAGACATTCCTGCAAATTCCGGGCACCTACGCCGGCAGGATCCAGGTGCTGCAGATGTTTGAGTGCAGTTTCCAGTTCCAATAAATCCACTTCCAAATCAAGCGGTAGCGACTCTGCCAACTCTTCCAGTGATATTTCAAGGTAGCCATCATCGTTCAAGCTATCTATCAGTAACAGCACCAAGTTTTGGTCGCGTTCGGAAAGCGGCATCAATTTCAGTTGGCCCAATAGATGTTCGCGCAGGCTGATAGCAGTGCCTTCCTGGCTGCCAAATTCGCCGTCCTCATCTTCGTCTGGCTGACGGCTGCCTTCCCAACTGCTAGCATCATACTCGTCATAATCATCGTTGAATTCCTCAGTGCTGAACTCTTCACTCGACAGCGGCGTCTCTTCGGGCACATCCGCAGCTGGCTGGAAGCTGGCTTCATCATCAAAGTCAGTTAAGCCGCCAGGTTCAGCCTCATCCGCTATTTCATCTGCAGTATCAGCGCTTTCTGGCGCTTCCACTGTCGCAGGGTCATCTGCTTCGTCTCCTTCGACCAGCTCCAGCAAAGGGTTTTCCTGCAGGATCAGCTCTAGTTCCTGGTTGAGTTCCAGCGTGGAGAGTTGCAGCAGGCGGATGGATTGCTGCAGCTGTGGCGTAAGCGCCAGGTTTTGTGAGAGGCGTAACTGTAGGTTTTGTTTCATGGTTACAGCCTGAAATCCTTACCCAGGTACACTTCGCGCACAGCATGGTTGTCCACGATTTCGGCGGGCGGGCCGGATGCGAACACAGTACCATCATTGACGATATAGGCCCGGTCGCATATGCCCAATGTTTCGCGCACATTATGGTCGGTAATCAGTACACCGATATTGCGCGACGATAAATAACGGATGATTTTCTGGATGTCCAATACTGCAATCGGATCAATGCCGGCAAACGGTTCATCCAGCAGGATAAAATTCGGGCTGGTGGCCAGGCAGCGGGCGATTTCCACGCGGCGGCGTTCCCCGCCAGAGAGGCTGATGGCCATGCTGTTGCGGATATGCACGATATGCAACTCCTGTAGCAACGATTCCAGGCGTTCGTGCTGTTGCGCTTCCGTCAGGTTTTGCAGCTCCAGCACCGCCAGGATATTCTCTTCTACCGTAAGTTTGCGGAATATGGAAGGCTCTTGTGGTAGGTAGGCCAAACCCATCTTGGCTCGGCTGTGAATCGGCATGCGGCTCAAGTCCTTGTCGTTGAGCAAAATACGTCCAGCATCCACCGGAATCAGGCCAACCATCATATAGAAGCTGGTAGTTTTACCTGCACCGTTGGGGCCTAGCAGGCCAACCACCTCGCCGCTGGCGATTTCCAGCGAGATGTCTTGCACCACAGTTCTGGCTTTATAGGCTTTGCGCAGATGTTCGACTTTTAATACGCTCATATCTTGTCTTTGGCTTATTGGGCGTTTGTATCCAGTTTGTTGCTCAGGCGTAGCTTTTGAATCACTTGCGGGGCTGCAGATGGTTTTGCCGGGGATTCTCCAGACGGTTTTGGTTTATTTTTGGGCTGAATGATTGCTTTGACACGCCCGCTGCCGGGCTGGCTTTCGGATTTGGCGCCGCCAATGACTTCAGCGTATTCCGCATTGGCGTCATAACTGATGTAATCGCCATGCACAATATCCTCACCCCGTTTGACCCAGGCTTTGGTGTAAAGCTGCACTTTGTCCATGCGGCCATCATATTCAATACGCTGTGCGCTGCCTTCCATGTATTCGTTCTTGCCCTCGCGCTTTTGCTTGAATGTTGTCGGGTTGCCTGTCGAGGTGCTGTGCTGGAACCCTTCTTTATCTTCCCGCACTACCAGTTTGTCCGCGCGGATAACCAGGGTGCCCTGGGTGAGAATCACATTGCCGGAATAGGTGCTGGTTTTTTTTGCGTCGTTAACAGTCACGGTATCGGCTTCCAATTCAAGTGGTTTATCGCGGTCAGCGGCTTCCGCCATGGCGTGGTTAGTTAAGCCCACACCTAACAGCAGCAGGCTTAAGCACAACAGGTTTTTCATAAATGCTCCGCGATTCATTTGGTTCGTTTCTTCCCTGGGTTGGCTGGTTTGACTACTTTACGCACAGGTTTTTCATAATGCACCTTGACGCGTTTCAACAGGCGAACGGTCTGGCTCTTTTTGTCGTACACCATTCCGGTGGCGTGGATAACGGTTTTGGGCGCTTGTTTGATGACGACCGGACTGTTGGTTTTTGCAATTTCCTGATTGGGTAGAATCACCAGTTTTTCGGTTAGCACCTGCATTTCGCCTTTTTCGCCCCATGCCTGACGCACTACTTTGACATTGTCTACCAGCTCAATCTCTTCGCCATCGCTGGAAACATAGCCACGCAAGGCTTGTATCTGGGTATATGGCTTGTTGGTAGTGAATTGGGTAAAACGCGGGCGTTGCAGCACAGTGCTGTCATCATCCGGATAATGCACCATCTCGGTTGCTGCCAATACATAACGCAGCTGGCCTGTTTTGTCGGTTCTGGTGGTGACAAAGTGGTTCATGGTGTAATCCGGGTCATGTCGGTTGCTGCCACTGATTCTTGGGCTTTGCCGTTCTACGCTCTGGCTGACCCAATACGTGATAATGGCCAGCAGGCCTGCCAATATCAACGGAAAGAAAATCGCTGGGCGCTGTAACATTACGCATCAGGGCTGTTTGAAGTAAGGTGCAATCATTTCATCAAAGGTGCCTTGCGCTTGCATGATCAGTTCGCATACTTCGCGTACCGCACCGCGGCCCGCAGGTGCCTGTGTCACATAGTGGGCGACAGGCTTGATCAGGCGGTGTCCGGTCGGTACGGTAAGCGCAAGTCCGCAACGCAGCATCGGCGGCGCATCTACAATATCGTCTCCCATGAAGGCTACTTGTTCCGGTTTGAGGTTCGTTTTCTGCACCAGGTCATCGAATGCTTCCAGTTTGTCATCTACACCTTGGTAAAAATGAAAAACGCCGGTGTTTTCGGCGCGTTTGACCACGACATTGCTGGTACGTCCGGTGATGATGGCCATTTCCACACCGCTTTGCTTGAGCAATTTCATGCCGAAGCCATCCAGGCTGTGGAAGAACTTATACTCCTGGCCATCGTCACCGATACCTAAACCGCCATCGGTCATGACACCATCTACATCAAAAATCACCAGCTTGATTTTTCTGGCGCGTTCCAACACTGCTTCATTCATGCCTTAAATAACTTTCGCTTTCAGTAAGTCATTGATATTAAACGCGCCGATGAGTTTCCCGTTTTGGTCGGTCACCAGCAGCGCGTTGATTTTCTTGTTTTCCATCAGCTCGACAGCTTCTACCGCCAGCTGCTGCGATTGTATGGCTTGCGGATGTGGATGCATCACGTCGCCGATGATCGTATTACTGGCATCCAGGCCGGCGGTAAAGGCGCGGCGCAAATCGCCATCAGTAAAGATGCCGATCGGACGGGAATCGGCATCCACAATCGCAGTGAACCCCATGCCTTTTTGCGTGATTTCGTCAATTGCGTCGGCCAGTGGTATGTTGGCGCTGACCGCCGGCACCATGTCTCCGGTACGCATGACATCTTTCACGCGTGTTAGTAGGCGTCTACCTAGCTTGCCACCGGGGTGGCTGCGTGCAAAGTCTTCAGCAGTAAAATCGCGCAATTCCAGCACACACACTGCAAGCGCGTCGCCCAATGCCAATGCGGCTGTGCTGCTGGCGGTGGGGGATAAACCCAGCGGGCAGGCTTCCTGCGATACCTCTGCGTTCAAATGTATATGGGCTTCCCGGGCCAGTGCGGAGTCAGCTGCACCAGTGATGCTGATGACTTTCGCACCCAAGCGGATGATGGTCGGCAGGATGTTCAGGAGTTCATCCGATTCACCCGAATTGGATAATACGATCACGACATCGTCCTGCGTGATCATGCCCAAGTCACCATGACTGGCTTCCGCAGGGTGCATAAAGAAAGCCGGGGTGCCGGTGCTAGCCAGTGTGGCGGCGATTTTGCCGCCAATATGGCCGGATTTTCCCATACCGCTTACCACGACACGGCCTTTACAGTTTAAAATCAATTGCACAGCAGCTTCAAACTGATTATCCAGGCTTGTTGCCAGTGCTTCGATCTCTTTGGCCTCGATGGATAGGACTTTGCGCGCCAGGTCCAGAATATCTGTGTTTAGCGCTTGCTGGTGCGTCGATTGTAGTAATGTGGGTGCCATAAGACTCAAGTATAAAAGGGAAATTCACCGGAATAAAGTAAAATAAACTAAAATTCGGTTAAGTAGGCACAAATTTTGCCCTGCTGGTTTTTTAGAACCGACAAATCAATTTATGTTTAATTCGCTCAGCAGTGTTTTATTGTTGTTAACCAGCGCAGTGCTTGCGAAAGCACTTTTTCATGCTTTGCGGCTGCCAACGATGCTGGCATATTTTGCCGTAGGTATATTGCTTGGCCCATATGGCCTACGTTTGCTGCAAAACTCTCAGGATGGTCAACATATTGCAGAATTTGGTATCGTTTTTCTGATGTTCAGCATCGGCTTGGAATTCAGCCTGCCCAAGCTGTACGCCATGCGCAAGACGTTGTTCGGCCTGGGCGGGGCGCAAGTGCTGATTACCTTGTTGGTGACCATGGCAGCCGGGGTGCTTGCCGGTTTAAGGCTGCCTACCGCATTCATCATCGGTGCGGCGCTCACCATGTCTTCTACCGCGATAGTCTCTAAAATCCTGATGGAGCGGGTCGATCTGAATTCTCGGCATGGTCGTCTCAGTATCGGGATATTGCTGTTTCAGGACTTGGCAGTCATCCCGATTCTGGTACTGATTCCCGCATTGGCGGCATTAGATGGAAATGTGGGAGCCACGCTGGGCTGGTCAGTGGTCAAGGCTGCGGTATTACTAGGATTGTTGTTCAAGTTTGGCAAAAATACGCTAGACGCCTGGTTCGCGTTGGTGGCGCGCCAGCGCTCGCGAGAGTTGTTTGTGATGAACGTGCTGATGGTGACATTGCTGCTGTCATTTGCTACCAAGGTGGCTGGCCTTTCCTATGCTCTGGGCGCGTTTGTTGCCGGGATGCTGATTTCAGAGACACGCTATCGTTATCAGGTAGAATCGGACATCGCGCCTTTCCGCGACATTCTGCTTGGGTTGTTCTTTATCAGTGTGGGTATGCTGCTGAACGTGGGGTATCTGTCCACGCATATTGGCTTGGTGTTGTCGTTGTTGCTGGGCTTCGTGCTGTTCAAGCTGGTGGTGGTGGCCATGCTGATACATGCATTTGGTTTCGAGGTAGGCGTGGGTATTCGTACCGGCATCATCCTGGCACAGGCGGGCGAATTCAGTTTCGTTATCCTGGCTTTAGGCCTACAGCAGGGCCTGATCGGCGGCGACGAGTTGCAACTGGTGCTGGCGGCCAGCTTGCTCAGCATGCTCATCGCGCCATTCATCATTCAGTACAATGGCCGCATCACGCGCAAGCTGGTTAAAAGCTATACTCGCAACAGCAGCCAGAAAGTGGATGCGATCGAACATGTGGGCAAGCGGCTCGAGGGGCATGTCATTATCGCGGGCTATGGACGTAGCGGTCAGTATCTGGGTCGTTTCCTGCGCGAGGAAAATATTCCGTTCCTGGCACTGGATATTGACCCGGCGAGGGTGCATGATGCAGCAGCAGCGGGTGAACATGTGATGTTTGGCGATGCCGCGCGCCGCGTAGTGCTGGCCGCGGCAGGTGCGGATCGCGCCAAGGCGCTAGTGGTGAGTTATTCCGACATGCGCGCCAGCATGAAAGTGCTGCATACAGTACAAGAGGCTTATCCAAACCTGCCGGTGATTGTACGTACCTATGATGATGCCGATATTGACGCTTTCCGCGACGCAGGTGCTACCGAAGTGGTGCCGGAAGTGCTGGAAGGCAGCTTGATGCTGGCCAGCCATGCGCTGGTACTGCTGGGCATACCGCTCAACCGCGTGGTCAAGCGTATCCGCCTGTTCCGGGAAGAGCGCTACAAAATGTTCAAAGGTTTTTTCCGTGGTATTACCGATGCCGAAGCGGATGCGGGTAATGTGCGGCAGCTTCGCCTGCATTCGGTAGAAATCAGCAAGAGCGCCTATGCGCACGGCTTGCGGCTGGATCATATCAACTTTGCCAGGATGAATGTGGAGCCGCATTTCCTGCGTCGCCTCAACATGCTGGAAGACATCCAGCCCAGGCCGGATATCGTGCTGTCTGACGGTGATGTGCTGGTGTTGCTGGGCAGTACCGAAGGCCTGCTGGAAGCCGAAAACTACCTGATTTACGGCAAATGACAGACAAGCGCATCATTGTTGTGGGCGGCGGTATTGCTGGTTGTGCTACGGCGCTAGCTTTGGTCGAGTCCGGCTACCGCGTCACCGTGGTGGAGCGCAATATCATCGCTGCGCAAACCTCCGGCGAATCAAGCTGGGCGGGCGCGGGCATCGTGTTTCCGCTGCTGCCGTGGATGTATCGCGACGAAGTGAATGCGCTTGCGCTGGCCGGCGCGGCGTTGTATCCGCAGCTTTGTCGGCAACTGCTGGCAGAAACCGGCATAGACCCCGAACTTACTCCTTGCGGCATGCTAATCAAGCCGCCTTACGATCAGGTTGCCGCCCAGGCTTGGTGCGAAAGTAATGGGCTGGAATACGTGCAAAAAGGTGAAGATTTGCTGCTGCCGCAGGTATGCCAGATTCGTAACCCGCGGCTGTTGCAATCGCTCAAGCAAATGCTCATCCAGCGTGGCATAAGCTTGTTGGAGCAGACCCAGCTTGCGCCGTTGAACGAGACGGAATTGGCCGAAACAGGCAAACTCACTGGCTGGAAAACCAGCAGCGGCGCGGTGTTGCAGGCGGATGCCTACGTCGTTACCTCCGGCGCATGGAGTTTTGATTTGCTTAAAAACACCGCGCTGCAACTCGACATCAAGCCCATGCGCGGGCAGATTCTGCTCTACGAAATGCCGCCCGGCACGCTGCCGCATATCGTATATCAGGATGGCTTCTACATGCTGCAGCGGCGCGATGGGTTTTTATTAGCGGGTAGCACCTTGGAGGATGTTGGCTTTGATACCGGTATAACCGAAAGTGCGCGTCAAGAGATGCAAACCAAAGCCGAGGCGATTTTGCCTGCCCTCAAAGCCGCCGCTATCCACAAGCATTGGAGCGGCTTGCGCCCTGGTACACCAGAGAATTTGCCCACCATTGCTCGTCACCCGACGATTTCTAACCTTTATCTCAACACCGGTCACTTCCGCTACGGCGTCACCATGGCACCGGAAAGCGCACGTCGGATTGTTGAGTTGATTGCCTCAGATTTTCATTAGGTAGACGGCTGGCCTGGAAGCTGCATCCTGATTGGTCTGCAGGGCAGGTGTTTGGGTAATGAATACGCGTGTATACACGCTAAATTGGCAACTTGGTGTCTGAGGTTGGCTCCTCGGTCTTCTCTTCACGATGTTGTAAGCCCATTCTGTCGAGATCATCCAAGCTCATAATCGGGGCGTACATAATGTCGCTGATGTCAGTGGTTCTTTGCCATCCAAATTGCATTTCGCCAATCGAGCGTTTCATCATTTTATAGAGGCGTGATTTAGAGACTTCGTCGAATACCGGCACCCCGTTGATGTAATTCACCATACGTTGCAAAGAGATAACTGAGGTGTTGTACTCCTTGTTATGTGAAGCGAAGACAAACCTCAAGTTGCCTGCGCTCATGTTAATGTCCCGAGTTGTCAGGATCAGGAAATAGGTCTTTTCGGTCGTGTTGCCAAAATTCCTTATCATGGGTTGTGACTTTTCAATAATATCTTCCGCGATCAGTTGATTGGTACCCGGTAGTTTGTTTGCATACAAATTGCCTAACCTTACAGAGGGTTTCACCCAAAGATGCATGTCTTCGGTCATCAAATTGGCAATTTCGGCAGCTTTATCTTCAGGAAAATCGTCCATAGGTACGATGAAAACGTCCACTGCATCCGGGTTGGTTGTTGCACTATGGCTTGACAGACAAAACAGCATGAGGGAAATCAGTATTAGTATTCGCATAGGTATATTTTCGTAAGGTTATTGGCCAGCAACCCAATCTCCACTTTTACCGCCGTGTTTTTCCAGCAGTTTGATTTCGCCTATCACCATACCTCGGTCAGCAGCTTTGCACATGTCGTAGATGGTGAGTAAGCCCACACTGACTGCGGTGAGGGCTTCCATCTCCACGCCGGTTTGGCCGATGGTTTCCGTCGTTGCGGTGCAAGTGACGCTCGTCGTCTTTTCATCCACGTCAAACGTTACCGAGACTTTGGTGAGCGCAATGGGGTGGCAGAGTGGAATCAAATCGGCAGTTTTTTTGCTGGCCTGAATCGCGGCGATGCGCGCGACACCCAGCACATCGCCCTTTTTGGCATTGCCTTGCTGAATCAGCTTGAGCGTCTCCGGCTGCATGCGGATGCTGCCTTGCGCTACGGCGATGCGTTTGGTGGCGGCTTTGTCGCCCACATCCACCATGTGGGCTTGCCCGCTGCTGTCAAAATGCGTGAGTTGGCTCATGTTTGTTACTTTCCATTCACAATTTTTTCTAAACTAATTGGTAAACAGATTATCATACACGCCATGAAATTGAAGTTTATTTTGCTGGCAACATTGTTAGCATCCAATCTTGTTCTGGCAGACAGCCTGGATACCAGCCTGCCGGATTTGGGCGATGTGTCGCAGACCGTACTGACGCCGCAGGAGGAGCAGCGCATCGCTGCGCAGATTCTGCGCGAAGTGGCAGTGAGCGATGAGGTGGTGCAAGATGTCGAAGTAACCGATTACTTGCAGGCGCTGGGTAACAGGTTGGCGGTTAGCGGGCCGGATAAAAGCCAGAAATTCACTTTTTTTGTAGTGCAAGATAGTTCCATCAACGCGTTTGCTATGCCGGGCGGGGTGATTGGCGTGCATACCGGGCTTTTTCTGGCGGCCAATAGCGAAAGTGAACTAGCTAGCGTGCTTGGGCACGAAATCGGCCATGTGACACAGCGCCATTTAGCGCGGATATTGGCGGCACAAAAAGCGGATGTGTTTAAGAATCTGGGGTCGTTCGCTTTGGCGATACTGCTATCGCGTGCTAATCCACAATTGGCAAGTGGAGCGTTGACAGCGGCTTCGGCCGCCAATGTGCAGCGCCAGCTGGATTACACCCGTGAGCATGAGCGTGAGGCGGATCGTGTGGGCTTGTCCATTCTCGATAGCGCAGGTTTTGATACACGCGCCATGCCGGCATTTTTCGCGACGATGCAGCGTGGTACGCGTTTCTCCGAGGGCGCTGCGCCGAGTTTCCTGCGCACCCACCCGCTGACTGCCGAGCGTATCGCAGATGTAGGGAACCGTGTGGAAAACATGCCTTACAGGCAGGTTTCCAGCAGTCTGGAATTTCATCTCGTTCGCGCTAAGCTACGTGCTAGCATGGGCTTGGCGCAAGGAGCGATAGAGCAGCTTGAAGACAATATCAGGGAGGGGCGCTACGCTAACGAATATGCCGAGCATTATGGGTTGGCACTGGCCATGTTGCGCAAGCATGATTTGGCCGGCGCGAGCAGGGAAGTGCAGTGGCTAGGCAAGAATGCGCCTAGAAACGCGTTTTTCGATACGCTGTCTGCACGTGTGGAAATGGCAAAAAATAGTCCCAAGACCGCTGCCACCATATATGCCAAAGCATTGAGCACTTATCCTTTGCATCGTGCGTTGATCTACGGCTATGCCGAGCATTATCTGGCCAGTAACCAGCCAGACAAGGCAATCAAGCTGGTGCAGGAGAAACAGACGTTTTATCCTGACGACGCATATTTTTATGATCTGCTGGCAAAGGGCTATAGTGCCAAAGGTAAGGAGTTGTTGCGGTTTCAGGCGCAGGGGGAGTCTTATTTCCGCAAATACAACCTGCAAAAAGCCATTGAGCAGTTGGACATTGCGGTTAAGGCTAAAGATGGCAACTTTTACGAGCATTCCATCGTTGAGGCGCGCCTGAAAGAGCTGCGCCGTTTACAAGACAGCCAAGATAAAGCGGGGTAAGCAGCATGTTACGGCGAGAGTTTATTACGTTGGCTGGGTTGCTTGGCGCAGTATGCTGCTTACCCTTGAGTGCTATCGCCGCAGTATGGAACAAGCTGGCGTTTGATGCGACCAAGCTGGATGAAGCGCAAGGCGGTTTGGGTATCAGTGGTGAAATCCCCAGCAAAGCCATTGAAATCATCGCACCGGATCGTGCCGAGAATGGCGCAATCGTGCAGGTGGAGGTGGCCAGCAGGATTCCTGATACCACAGGCATTGCCATTTTTGTTGAGAAAAACCCGACGGCGCTGATTGCCAATTTTGTGCTGGATAAGTCCGTGCAAGGCAAGCTGGTGACGCGCATCAAAATGGCGGAGACTTCAGATGTGAAAGTGGTGGTGCAGGCGGGCGGAAAATATTACAGCGCCAGCAAATTGGTGCAAGTGATGGAGAATGGTTGTGGCGGTGGTGGAAGTGCGAATGAAAAATTCGACACTAGCATGAAGATGCGCGCCAGGCTGGCGGGGAATATCGCAGAGGTAAAAGCGATCATCATCCATCCTATGCACACTGGGCATGCCAAGGATGATTTTGGGCAATTGATTCCGGCAGATTTTATCCAGCTGGCAGACGTAAATTTGAATGGCAAGCCAGTGCTGCAGATGCAATGGGGAACTGGTATCGCCAAGAATCCTTATCTGACGTTCTACCTGGCAAACGCCAAAGCTGGCGACAAGGTTAGTTTGACCTGGCATGATAACCATGGCCGCACCGCCAGCGGCGAGACCATGGTGGGGAATGCTTGAGGATTATTTGGTTTTACAGGTGTTGACGCCCAATATCGCATAAGCAGGGCAAAAGTTCATCAGGCCGGTTGCCAGCGGCACAACGCCTATCCATGCCCATACTGGGCCGCCCGCAAACAGTACCCAGGCAATTAACGCCAAGCCAACAACGATGCGCAAGATTTTATCAATGCCACCTACGTTCACTTTCATTTCGCTTTTCTCCTCAGGTTGGTAATAGTAAGTGTTTATTATGCGCCTGAGCTGGCAATGGGTAAGTGATTCCGGTTACATTTAACTTGCGTTTATTTTGCTGTCATTGCCAGCGATACTGCCTCCGCAACCTTGATACCATCTACCGCGGCGGATAGGATGCCTCCTGCATAGCCCGCGCCTTCGCCGCACGGGTAAAGACCTTGGGTGTTGATGCTTTGCAGCGTTTCATCATCTCTTTTGATTCTAATCGGTGATGAGGTGCGCGTTTCCACGCCGGTCAGCACGCCGTCTGCTAAATCGAACCCTTTGATCTGTTTGGCGAATGCGGGAATCGCTTCGCGAATCGCGTCTATGGCGTATCTTGGCAGAGCAGTGTCCAGATTAGTGAGATGTACGCCGGGTTTGTACGAAGGTACAACCTCGCCAAATTGGGTGGAAGCTTTGTTGGCGAGGAAATCGCCTATCAATTGCCCGGGTGCGTTGTAATTGCTACCACCCAGCACAAAGGCGTTGCTTTCCAGCTGGCGTTGCAGTTCCATACCAGCCAGCGGGTGTCCTGGGTAATCTTTTTCCGGTTCGATGCCGACGACGATGCCTGCATTGGCGTTGCGCTCGTTACGGCTGTATTGACTCATGCCATTGGTGACTACGCGATTTGGCTCGCTGGTGGCCGCAACCACGGTGCCGCCCGGGCACATGCAAAAGCTGTATACGCTGCGCCCATTTTTGGCGTGGTGCACCAGCTTGTAATCTGCTGCACCTAGCTTTGAGAGTAAGTCCTCACTATAGCTTTTGCCATAGCGTGCTTTGTCGATGAGGCTTTGCGGGTGCTCGATGCGGAACCCGATGGAGAATGGCTTGGCCTCGATGTAAACGCCTTTGTTGTAGAGCATCTCAAAGGTGTCGCGCGCGCTATGCCCGACAGCTAAAATGAGGTGATGTGTTGTAATGAAATCACCGTTTTGTAGCCGCACGCCTTGCACGGTATTGTCCGCAATTTCAATATCCGTCACGCGGCTTTCAAAACGGATTTCGCCGCCCAGTCCAGTAATCGTTTTGCGCATTTCTTCCACCATGCCGACTAATCTGAAAGTGCCGATATGCGGGTGGCTGACGTACATGATTTCTTCCGGCGCACCGGCTTTTACAAACTCTTGCAGTACCTTGCGGCCGTAATGCTTCGGGTCCTTGATCTGGCTGTACAGTTTGCCGTCGGAGAACGTACCCGCGCCGCCTTCGCCAAATTGCACGTTCGACTCCGGGTTGAGCGTGCTTTTGCGCCACAATCCCCAGGTGTCTTGCGTGCGCTTGCGCACTTCCTTACCGCGCTCCAGCACGATAGGCTTGAAACCGGCCTGGGCGAGGATAAGGGCAGCAAAGATGCCTGCTGGCCCAAAGCCCACGACGATTGGACGTGATTTGTTTGTGCTGTCATTCTTCGCCACAAAGTGATACTTGGTATCTGGCGCAGGCTTTACATGCGGGTCTTTTTTGAACTTGGCGAGTATCTTCGCTTCGTTTTTGACTTCTACGTCGAGACTATAGACATACAAAATCGCATGCGATTTGCGCGCATCCACACCGCGCTTGAAGATTTCAAAGTGAAGTAGCTCGCTTTCGGGGATTTCCAAACGCTTGAGAATCGCCGCTTTGATCTGGTCGTCCTGATGCTTGAGCGTATCGGCCTGTTCGATGGGGAGTTTGATTTCGGTGAGTCTAAGCATCAAATTTCCAGGTTAAGCTACAGTAACTTTCTCAGCATCGGTACGGTCACTGGTTTTTTCTCGGTCAGCGACCACTCGTCCAAAGCATCCAAAATAGCCATAAGCGTGGGTAAGTCGCGGCGCAGGTAGCGCAGGCAGTAGTCAATTACTTCGTCGGGCAGTTTTATGCCGCGCTCAAGTGCATGTTGTTTGAGCGCTTGCGCTTTTTCCGCATCGGTAAGCGGGTGCAGTTGATACACCAAGCCCCAGGCCAGGCGCGTAGCCAAGTCATCGCGCAGGCCCATTTGCGAGGGCGCATGCAAGCCCGCGGTTACCAGCATTTCGCCTTGCTCCTTGATCTGGTTGAATTGGTTGAACAGCGCAATTTGTGCATCGTTATCCATTAAATGCACATCGTCTGAAACCCTTATTCCATGGGTCATGCAGGCTGATAGCAAATGGCTTTTTCCAGCACCTTTTTCACCCCACAGGTAAATAAATCGCGGTGGTTTCCCCGACAGTGCAGCGTGGATAGAGGCGATGGCTTCGGCATTTCTGCCAACCACAAAATTTTCAAGCGAAGGCGCGGGCGCGGGCTGGATATCTAACAGCAACTGTTTCATGTGCTTGGTGGAATCAGCCGAGATAAGTGTCGCTGTTGAGATAGCTGCGTTTGGTGTGGCGCAGCCCTACTGCAATGGCCGCGCTGACCGGTAGTGCCAGCAATACGCCAGTAAAGCCGAACAGTTGACCGCCCGCCAGCAAAGCCAGAATCACCAGTACCGGATGCAGGCCAATGCGGTCGCCCACCAGCAGCGGGGTGAGGATCATGCTTTCCACGACCTGGCCGAGGCCAAACACCAGCAGCACCGGCACTACTTGCGATAAAGACGTGAACTGCAATAGCGCCAGTAGCACGGCCATGATGAACGCCAGCGCAAAACCCAGGTAAGGCACAAAGCTCAGCAGGCCCGCAATCAGGCCGATCGAAAGTGCCATATCCAGCCCGACCAGCCAAAGACCAATGCTGTAAAACACGCACAAAGCCGCCATGACCGAAAGCTGTCCGCGCAGGAATTCTGCCACCACATCGTCAACTTCATGCGCAATGGCGGTTGCTTTGCCTATCCATTCGCGTGGAATCAATTCGCCGATGTTGCCGACCAGCACATCCCAATCGCGCAGCAGGTAAAACAGCACGACTGGCAGCAGGCAAAGGTTAGCCATGATGCCGATGAAAGCCAACCCTTGCGTTCCGGCAGTTTTCAGCACTTCACCCAGAATATCGCCGGTGGTTTTCCAGTTCTTGCTGATGATGCCCTGAATGTGCGCACTATCAATAGAAAAGCTGATGCCAAATTTGGCTTGCAGCCAGGGCTCTATACTTTGGCGGACATGGTCGATCAGGCCGGGCAAGCGCTCGGCAATGAGGATGGATTGTTTTTGTAGCAGTGGCACTAGAATGAGGAATAAGCTGAGGATGGCGATCAGGATGCCGGTCATCACAACCACGGTGGCGGAAGTCCTGCCCAAGCGCAGTTTGCCGTTGCCCGCCGCGCTAAGCCTGTCTACAAGCGGATCGCAGATGTAGGCAATTACCGCAGCAGCCAGGAAAGGTGTCAAGATGGGTTTGAGCAGGTAGAGCAGGTACAGAAAGGCTGCAAACAGAATCCACCAGCGATAATCGCTCATGAAGTTTGTCAGGCCGGATTTGTCTGCTTTATTTTTGGGTTGGTTTGCCATTTTGATTGATTAACCCTGTTTTGGTTGATTAACCATAGTAGGTTAAAATATCGCTTTTGCAAATTATACTGAAACTACTGCATTCGTTGCGGATTTAAGTCGAATCGAGAGCCATTTTGAGTACAGAGACCAACCAGAAAACTTCCATTTCCTATCGAGATGCCGGCGTGGATATTGAGGCGGGCGATGCCTTGGTGGAGCGCATCAAACCGTTTGCCAAGCGCACCCTGCGGCCGGAGGTGATGGGCGGCATCGGCGGGTTTGGTTCGTTGTTTGCGGTGCCAAAAAAATTCAAGGAGCCGATTCTGGTATCCGGTACCGATGGCGTAGGCACCAAGCTCAAACTGGCTTTCCAGCTTAACAAGCACGACACAGTGGGTATCGATCTGGTTGCGATGAGCGTCAACGACATTCTGGTGCAAGGCGCCGAGCCGCTGTTCTTCCTCGATTATTTCGCCTGCGGCAAGCTGGAAGTGGGCACGGCGGCGGATGTGATTAAAGGCATTGCGCAGGGTTGTGAGCAGGCGGGCTGTGCGCTGGTGGGCGGCGAGACTGCCGAAATGCCAGGTATGTATCCAGCGGGCGAGTACGATTTGGCAGGCTTTGCCGTGGGTGCGGTAGATAAATCCAACATCATTGACGGCTCCACCATCAAGGCGGGCGATGTGGTGCTGGGCTTGGCCTCCAGCGGCGCGCACTCCAACGGTTATTCGCTGATCCGCAAGCTGATCGAGAAATCCGGCATCGATTTTGAGTCAGATTTTCATGGGCGCAAGTTTAAAGATGTGGTCATGGCGCCAACCAGAATTTACGTCAAATCCATGCTGAAACTGCTTGAAACCTTGCCGGTAAAAGGCATGGCACACATCACCGGCGGTGGCATTACCGAAAATATCCCACGCGTATTGCCGGAAGGCCTGACAGCAGAGATTCGCAAGGATAGCTGGACATTGCCGCCGTTGTTCCAATGGCTGCAAGCGCAGGGCAATATCGAGCATCTGGAACTGTATCGCACGTTTAACTGCGGTATTGGTATGGCGGTAGTGCTGGATCAATCCCACGCGGCACAAGCCAAAGCCTTGCTGGAAGCAGCGGGCGAAACGGTGTATAAAATCGGCCATATCCGCGCGCAACAGGCAAATGAGGCACCAACAGTTGTTGTCTAAGCCGGGCTTGGCGCGTTAATGGTATTTTCCATCGAGAATACGTTATGCCACGACTGCTAAAAATTTTGCTGATGCTGGTGCTGTTGAGCACCCATATAGCGTACGCCTTACCCAAAAATATTCAGCTGGAGTACGACGTTGCGCGTAACGGCAAGCTGTTTGCTCAAGTCAAGGAAACCTTTACCCAGGATGGCAAGCAGTACCGCATCAAGTCCGTCACCAAGGGGCTGGGCATTTATGCACTGATGGGGGAGCGCGTGCTGATTAGTAACGGTGCGGTCACCAAGAATGGCCTAAAGCCAATGCATTTTGAATTGCATCAGGGCAAAGGCAGCAAAAAAACCTTGATCGCGGATTTTGACTGGCCCAGGACCCAGCTGAAAATGCAGGTGAAGGGCGAGACGAAAACCGAGAAGCTGGCGGTTGGCACGCAGGATCTGGCGAGCTATGTGTATCAATTCATGTTCCGCCCACCCGGCAAGGACGCTGTGGATGTCACGCTGACAACGGGCAAGAGCCTGAAACAGTATCACTATAAAATCATTGCCCGCGATGTTGTCGTGGCCAGTTACAAAACGCTGCAGATTTCCAACGAAGCAGCAGCGGGCGAAGAGAAAAAGCAGTTGTGGCTGGCGCAGGAGCAATACTACCTGCCGGTGCGCTACAAGCTGACCGATGAGGATGGTGAGAACTTTGAACAGACGCTCACCAAGCTGAGTATTCAATAAACGCAAACGGGCAACTCACGATACAATTGCGCCATGTGGCAAATATTGCAATCATGGTTGGATGAACCTGCGACTCGCCGCTTGGGGTGGGCGATATTTATTTCCATGTTGCTGCATGCCTGGCTGTTTGGCGGACATTTTCTGGCATTACCCAGCCTGAAAAAGGAATTGCATATCATAGAAGCGCACTTGCAAATGCCAGAAGTGGTGCCGCCAGCAGTAGAAGCCTCCGAGCCAGAAGCATTACCAGCTGCGGCGCCACCAGTGCCGGAGCCCGTGCCGCTTGAGCCTGCAGAGATTGCGCCGGAAACGCTGCCAGAACCCACGCCTGTGGTGGAGAATGCGCCAGCGCCCCCAGCACCGGAACCAGCCCCGGCACCAGAGCTACCACCCCAGTCTGAAGCGCTGCCTGAAATTGCTCAGCCAGTGGATGCAGGCTTGGTGATTAACGAAAATGCTCACCGCTATGTGGAAACCTATTTTAATGTCAGTACCCAAGTAGATGGTCCGGCAGAGGGCAAGGCCAAGATCGTGTATGACCTGATGGATGAAAAGCACTATAAGATTACCAGCTTGACAGAACCGAGTGGCGTGGTATCGCTGTTTATTGGCAATCTAGTGCAGGAAAGCGAAGGTGAGCTTGTCAAAACCGGCCTGCAGCCGCATCGCTATCTGTATCAGTATGGCAACAAGGATGACAAGACTTATTTTGCTACTTTTGACTGGGTAAATAATACCTTGTTATTGAAATCGTCCAAGGGTGAAAAGACCGAGCCTTTGGTAGAAGGCGCGCAGGATTTGCTGAGCTTTATGTACCAGTTCATGTTCGTGCCACCGCTGGAAACCATGCAGATTCCCATTACCAATGGCAAAAAGCTCAAAGTGTATGATTACCAGTTTGAAGGGGAGCAATTGCTCACCGGCGAGCTGGGTGAAATCAACACCTTGCATATTTCCCGCAGCGGCTGGGATTCCGAAGACAAAATGGAGCTGTGGCTCGCCCCCGGCTTCCAGTACATTCCGATTAAAATCCGCAAAACCGAAAAGGACGGCAAGGTGTATGAAATGACGGCAACACAAATCAACACCAACCGTCCGGTAATTAACCAATAAAGAGACAAAATGAACGCAAATTTAATGCGCCTGACGGCGATGTTACTTAATGATTTACTAGACTTTACCGGTCCGGCTGACGCAAAAGTTGGCGCGTATTTCCGCGAACACCGTGAGCTAGGCACCAAAGATCGGGCTTTTATCGCCGAGACAGTATATGGCGTGCTGCGCCGTTTGCGTTTTTTAACCGCTGTTACCACAAACAGCGAAGACGAAGAAGCTGACGCGCGCAAGCTGATTCTGGCTTATCTGCTGCGCATTCAGGGCAAGAGTATCCGCGAGCTGGAGCCGCTGCTTAACGAACAGCAAAAAGAATGGGCGCATGCCATCAAGGCCAAATCTACCGAAAACCTGCCGCTCGCTGCGCAGGCCGATGTGCGCGACTGGTTTTGGGATAAGCTGGTAGCGCAATATGGAGAAGAGCAAGCACTTACTATCTGCCGCAGCATGTTCGATCAAGCTACGCTCGATTTGCGTGTCAACACCATCAAGGCCAGCCGTGAAGACGTGTTGGCCAGAATGCAGGCGGAAAATACCGTCAAGGATAACGTCATTGCCGCAACGCCTTATTCGCCCACGGGCATCCGCATGGCGGCGCGGCTGAATATCGGCAAGCATATTTTATTTACCGAAGGCAAAATCGAGGTGCAAGACGAAGGCAGCCAGTTGCTCAGTTATCTTGTCGCGCCCAAGCGCGGGCACATGGTGGCAGATTTCTGCGCCGGCGCGGGCGGTAAATCACTGGCCTTGGGCGCACTGATGAAAAACACTGGCCGCCTGTACGCTTTTGATGTGAGTGAAAAACGCCTGAATAATTTGGGACAACGCCTCAAACGCAGCGGATTATCCAACTTGCACGCACAAGTGATTACCAGCGAGAACGACCAGAAACTCAAACGCCTCAATGGCAAGTTCGACCGCGTGTTAGTGGATGCACCTTGCAGCGGCCTGGGCACGCTGCGCCGCAACCCGGATTTAAAATGGCGGCAAACCGAGCAAGATGTGCAGGAACTGAATGCCAAGCAAACATCTATTCTGGCGCGCGCCGCCAAGCTCACCAAAACCGGTGGGCGCTTGATTTACGCCACTTGTAGTTTATTGCGCGATGAAAACGAAGAGATTGCCGAAGCTTTCTTAAGCGCGCATCCTGATTTCAGGCTCGTCCCAGCGAATGAGGTGCTTGCGCAGCAAAACATCGCGCTGGATACTGGTGAATACTTGAAATTGTTGCCGCACTTGCACGGCACGGATGGCTTTTTTGCGGCGGTGTTTGAAAAGATCAGCTAGTTTTATTGGCGTTTATGCGAATGGTGCACAGCCTAGTTTGTTAGGCAAATAAACTGTTCATTATAAAAACTATCGGCCTGGAAGCCGCATCCAGCTTGGCTTTCAGAGCATTTATTTTGACAATGAACGCGCTCGAGGGCAAGTTAATATGGGGCTATCATTCGGCGGATTGCGTAAACTAATCCGCCTTAGGCGAGCTACGCTTCCTCTATACGTTTCATGTGCTCGTTAATATTTGTCAGGAACGGCCGATCAGCCCGCGGCGTACGATGAACATCAATTGTTTCCACGGTTTCAAGATAACCAGCTTGGGAAATCTCCCAAATAATGCCGAACAGGTCAGCCAGCCTTAGAATCACTTCTCCATATTCCTTGAAATGAGGTTGCGCATGCAGCACGACGTTTTGGCCGTTTTCGACTCGCAAGAACTCCATGTGGCTTGAGTAATCAATGTGTGTTTTTTCGCTTAGAAAGCCATATAGTATTCCGGCACTTGGGGTGAGCCTTTTTAGCGCGGTGATGCATCTAGTCGTCGAAATTTTTTCGATCAGAGAAAGATCATCTAGATCATGCGCCGCATAAGCCCAAGCAATCTGTTCGAGAATAAGGCGAGCTACAGCGTGACCTTCGTATCGGTGCCCCATTCGATATAGAAAATGCGTGCAGAAAAAGCTCGGAGCAAGTCGCTCGAGTACCAATGAAGCACCAAATACACCAACTGTCGGATCTGGCTTTCCATCTGTGCAGAGGTTTGCAACAAGGCGCGACATGTAGGTTTTCGCCGCATGATAAGCGCCAACGTAGGCCGTCAGTTTTGATTCATCATTTGAGTCGTCATCCTCATGTCTGGCATATCTGCGGCGTGCATAGTCAACGCTCGCCAAGCCAAGGGTCGACGCAACAACTGCGGCATGAACATTCGATTTCAAGCTTGAATTGGCATGCTTTGGAATAAGTGCCATTTCTTGTACAGTCGCAATGATGTCGAAATCTTCGAGTAGCTCGCGAGCGCGTTCACCAGTGCGAAAGTTCATCCAATCTGCCATCAGAGTTCCAGTTAGCCAAGTAATAGATGAGGACTCTCAACGTACAATAGATTCCAATCCGTCCCTAAAATTTTTAGTGCGTTGCTATCAAACACACCTTATATCGAGCATCAGTTACTACTCTTAAAAATTCGGTGAATTTTGATGTGACCATAATAATGTTACGATGCCTATTCCTGCAACTTGATTCTAGATTCAACATGACGAAACCTAGCCTTAACACCCAAATCCTCATCGCCGCTTTGCTTGGCATCGGCTTGGGTGTGTTGTTTTCAGGAAAGCCAGAAGGCGCGCCGTTATTGGCTTCCAGCCTATATGCTGCAAACATTATCGGCACGTTGTTTATTGATTTGCTCAAGATGATTTTGATTCCGCTGGTGTTTTGCAGTATCACGGTGGGCATTGCCAATTTGCGCCAGCATCACCAAATGAATCGCGTGTGGGTAAGCACGCTGATTTTCTTTGTGTCTTCGATGGCGATTGCGATTGTGGTGGCGCTGCTGGCGGGCAATTATTTCAAGCCCGGCGCGGGTTTGCATTTGGCGATGTTTGAGCATGCGATGCAGAACTTTGAGGCCAAGCAGATGCCAGTGAGCGAGTTTTTTGCGCAGTTTTTGCACGGGCTTTTTGTCAATCCGTTTAGTGCGTTGGCGAGTGGCAATATTCTGGCGGCGGTGATTTTTGCTTTGTTTCTTGGGGTGGCGCTGGTAATGGGTGGTGACCGCTATCAAAGTGTGCGCCAGTTGATGGAAGAAATGTTGGAGGTTATCCTGCGTATGGTGG
The DNA here is from genome assembly GCA_044228125.1 of Methylophilus sp. Classification (GTDB taxonomy): domain Bacteria; phylum Pseudomonadota; class Gammaproteobacteria; order Burkholderiales; family Methylophilaceae; genus Methylophilus. The sequence continues at coordinate 38,405 of JBGAVM010000003.1, read as the reverse complement.
GCTGGATTATGCTGCTGGCGCCTTTGGGTATTGCGGCATTGTTGTTCAAGCTGGCAGCGACGCAAGATATGACCATGCTGCAAAGTTTGGTGAAATTCATCCTCGTGGTTGTCGGCACTCTGCTATTACACGGGGTGGTGATTTTGCCGCTGATTTTATACGCATTTACCAGGCAAAGCCCGCTGTGGTTCTGGCGCGGCGCGCGCGATGCGCTGGTGACGGCGTTTGCCACCAGTTCCAGCGCGGCGACCCTGCCGGTAACGCTACGTTGTGTGACGCAGAACCTGCAAGTGAAGCCGGAAATCGGCGGCTTTGTCATTCCACTCGGCGCCACCATCAACATGGACGGCACGGCGCTTTATGAAGCCGCTGCGGCCTTGTTTGTGGCGAATCTGGCAGGTATAGACCTGAATCTGGTTCAGCAATTGATTGTGTTCATGACAGCCATGCTGGCGGCGATAGGCGCACCGGGTATTCCCAGTGCCGGCATGGTGACCATGGTGATGGTGCTGCAAAGCGTGGGTCTGCCCGCCGAGGCGATTGCGATTCTGCTGCCGATAGACCGCTTGCTGGACACGTTGCGCACCACGGTGAACGTGGAGGGCGATATGGTGGGCAGCCTGGTGGTGCAGAAAATTGTAAATTCATCAGACAATGAAAAATGACGCTTGACGCGCCCTGCAAGTTGCATTAAAGTGCGCGACCTTATGATAAGTAATCAATACAAATCTGTAATGACAACCAAAGCGGTCTGGCTGCGTGCCACCATCTGCTGCGGTTGCTGCTTGTCGTAATTTTTGCAACCGCGGGCTCTCCGCGGTTGATCCCAAAGTATCTTTTCCACGTTGAGCCCCATTTTGAGGGCAACAACATGCAATCCCAAAAACAACAAATGGCTATTGGCTCCATCATGGTGCTGATTTCCGCCGTGGCTTTTTCGTCCAAAGCAATATTGGTCAAGCTGGCATACGCATACCCGGTAGATGCGGCAACGCTTATCGCCTTGCGCATGCTGTTTTCGGTTCCGTTTTTTGTGGGGCTGGTGCTTTGGGTACGTAGCCAAGGTGGCTACACGCCGCTGAGTCGCAGGCACATGCTGGAAATTGTTTTGCTCGGCATAGTTGGCGGGTATGGTTCCATGTGGTTGAATTTTGCCGGATTGGAGTATGTTACTGCAGGCCTGGAGCGGGTGATATTGTTTTTGTACCCTACCATGGTGGTGCTCATTAGCGCTTTCACGCTAGGACGCAAGATTAGCAAGCGTGAGCTGTTTGCGCTGGTTTTGAGCTATGCAGGCGTAGTGCTGGTAGTATGGCATGATATTGGTATTCCGCATAGTGTCGCGGACAAAACTTTGCTGGGTGCTGGCCTGGTGTTTGCTAGTGCGCTGGTGTATGCCGCCTATCTGGTTTGGAGCGGGGAACTGATAGCGCGTGTTGGTGCACCGCTATTTACAGCGTACATGATGCTGTTTGCATCCGTCGCAAGTGCAGCGCATTTTGTAGCATCAGAACCTACTGCGGCAATACTGCATTTGCCGACAAAAGTTTACTGGCTGAGTGTAATCATGGCTGCTGTTGCGACAGTGCTGCCTTCGATTCTGATGAATTTGGGCATCCAACATTTGGGCAGCAGCAAGGCGGCTTTGTTAAGCTCTGTCGGGCCGGTATCTACAATATTTTTGGCGTACCTGTTCTTAAACGAACAAATGAGCCTGTTGCAGTTAGCGGGAACGGTGTTGGTTTTGGCAGGGGTGTTGGTGATAAGCATGGAAAGTTAAAGCTATGGTCTTCAGCGTTTTTCGCGCTGGAGACCATTCATTACCAATGAGTATGCCGCAGGCACGACGACCAATGTTAGCAGTGTAGATGAGATCATGCCGCCAATCACCGCGATGGCCAGCGGGCCATTGGTCTCCGCGCCGGCGCCCAAGCCCAGTGCGGCGGGCAGCAATGCGAGAATGATAGTCAGTGAAGTCATCAATACCGGGCGTAGTCTGACTGGACAGGCTTCTTTTAGCGCTTCATTTACGCTGGCGCCCTTGTCGCGTAACTGGTTGGTCAGGTCTACTAACAGAATCGAGTTCTTGGCGACCAGGCCTATCAGCAACACCAGGCCGATCATCGAATAGATGTTGAGCGAATTGCCCGAAGCCCATAGTGCGAATACGCCGCCAATAATGGCGAGTGGTTGTGCTAGCATGACAATGGCAGGCTGCAGGAAAGAGTTGAACTGACTAGCCAGCACCATGTAGAGCAGCACAAGCGCCAGGATGAAAATGAAGCCGGTGTTCTTGATGGTTTTTTTCATTTCTAGCGCTTGCCCAGTCAGGCCAATGGTATAACCAGCCGGGAGGATTTCTTGGCCGATTTTTTCTATGGTGTCAGTGGCTTCGCCTAATGGCATACCGGGGTTGATGTAAAAATTGGCGGCGTATTGCAGGTCGTAACGGCCAATCACAGCAGCACCCAACTCCTGTTTGAATTGCACCACCGAATCCAGGCGCGTCAGTTCGCCGCTTCTGGTACGCAGGTAGATTTTGCTCATGTCGGCAATCTGCGTGAAATCGCTGTCTTTGGCTTTCAGGCGGATTTTGTAGCGCTGACCATCACTGATGGTGTCGTTATATTCTGCAACGTCCAACCCGCCGGTGAGTATGGTGATGGCGTTAGCGATGTCGCTGGAAGTAATACCCAGGCTAGCGGCGCGCACCCGATCCACATGTACCACATACTGCGGCAAATCGAGTTGCAAATCTACATCCACTTTGCCCATGCCGGGCGTATCATTGAGACGCTGTTGCAACAGATTTGAAAGCGCGCCGACTTGCTGCAGGTTCGGGCCCACCAGATTGAACTGCAATTTCTCCGACCGCTGGCCGCGAATCAGCGAGACCGCGCTGGGAGAGGCTTTCACCCCAGGTATTTCATCAAACTCCTCACGCAGTAGTTTAATGAGTACCTGTTGCTTCATCCGACGCTGTTCTTTGGGCTTCAGGTTGACAAAAATCATGCCTTGGTTGACTTGCCCTTGGCTGCCCAAGCCGATGGCCGAGAAGTAAGTGGTGATCTGGTCGCGGTGTTTTTCTAGCACTTTCTCCAGTTCGGCCAAGCGGGAATCGGTATAAGCCAAATTCGACCCCAGCGGGGTTTTGAAATTGACCATGAAGCGGCCTTCATCCACCTCCGGTACAAAGTCCTTATCTACATTTTTAAAAAAGAAAATACTGGACAGTACGATTAGTAGAGTAGTTAGCAGTACCAGCCAGCGATGGTTCAGCGCAATGCCTAATAAGCGTTTATAAGCATTGTCCATTTTCGCAAAGAATCTTCCCAAAGCGCGGTAGATGCGGTTCTGATCCGGCTGTACTTTGAGGTAATGTGCGCATAGCATCGGGGTGAGTGTGAGCGATACCAGCAGGGACACTAAAACACCAAAGGTAACGACCACGGCAAAAGATTTGAAGAATTTGCCTATCATGCCTTCCATAAAGATGACCGGGGCAAAAATGCATACCAGCGAGGCGGTGGAAGCCAGTACCGCAAATACGACCTCGCGGCTGCCATTGACAGTGGCTTGCGTGCGGAAGGCCGCGACGGCGCGCTTATCCTGCATGTTGGCTGGCAGGGGATTGCCAGTTTCGCCTAACATATGGCGCAAGATACTTTCGCGCACCACAATGGCGTCATCCACCACCACGCCAATGAGCAGCAGCAAGGCGAGCAGGGTCATGCTGTTGAAGGTGTAGCCGGAAAAGTACATGACTGCGATTGCGCCAAACAAGGAAACCGGGATTTCCAGACAGATCATCAGCGTGGAGCTGAACGAGCGCATGAAAATGAGCACAATCAGCGCGGCAAACAAAGTGCCTTCTACCAAATGTTCCTTGAGCGTATTTACCATACCGCGGATGAATTCGGAGTCGTTGGTGGATACGTCCAGCGTGAGTCCGGGCGGCAGGTTCGGGCGAATCTCGTTATCGAGCTTCTCGGTGACGCGATCGATGATTTCCACAGTATTGGCATTGGAGATTTTGACGATGCCCAGCCCGATGGTGGGTTTGCTATTGAATCGCGCAATCTGGCGGTTGTCGGTCAAGCCATCCTCGATAACCGCAATATCTTTTAGTTTAACGGGTGCGCTGGTCTTGTAACTCACCACCATTTCCGCCAGTGACTTTAGATCATGGAACTCTAGGTCGAGTTTTAGTAGCTTTTCCGCGTGATTGCCGACCAGAAACCCGCCGGGGAGCTGGATATGCTCTTTCTGGAAGGCTGTAGTTAAGTCGTTGGCGCTAACTTGATAGGCGGCCATTCTGTCTGGCAGCAGGTTGACACGTATGGTACGGTCACGTCGGCCACCAAGCCGTATTTCGCCGACACCATTGATGTTCTCCAGTTTCTTTTTGATGACATTCTGGGCATATAAATTGAGCTGCTGTACTGTACGGTCACCATGCAAAACCAGCCACATGATCGGCTGAGCGTTGGTTTCCAGTTTTTGCACAACCGGCGGGTCAGCTGCATCTGGCAAGCGGCGCACTACCTGGTTGACCTTGGATTGGACTTCGTTGAAAGCGACGTCAATATTTTTTTCCAGCTCAAATGTGATGGCGACATTGGAAAAGCCAGGGGAGGAAGAGGATTGGATGTGCTCGATGCCGGGGGTGGTGTTAACTGCGGATTCCACTACGTTGGTCACGCTGGTATCCATGATTTCCGGGTTGGCACCACGCAGCGTAGTGGAAACCGAAATGATGGGTAGCTCCACGTTGGGCATCCTGTCGATGCCGATACGCTGATAGCTGATCAGCCCGAACAGTACCAGCACGGCAGATACCATCCATGCCAGAACGTGACGTTTGATCGAGAGTTCGGGAAGTGTCATGAAGCGCTTTTGGTTTGCGGGTTAATTTTGACTTTAGCCTTGTCCGTCAGATAGGCAGCACCGTCTACTGCTACCTGCTGGCCGTCTTCCAGCCCGCCGAGTATCTCAATAAAACCATTCTTTACTGCGCCGGTACGAACGATTTTTTGCTGTGCCTGGCTGTTCCGGATTACGTAAACCACTTCGCCGGCGGGACGTAGCACCACGCTCTGTTCTGGCACGGCAATTATGCTATCTTTCCTGTCCAGCACAATTTGTGCATTGACACTGGCTCCTGCTTGCCAGTCTGGTTGATCGTCAATATCTGCGATGACATCTACCGAACGGCTGTCAGCGATGATCAGAGGCTTGATTTCCTTAACCTGTGTGATAACTGTTTTGGCGGACGTCGGTGTGTGCAGCCTGACTGTTTGCCCTGGTTTAATATTTGCAGCGACATTTTCTGGTACCGGAATATGCGCCCGTAGTTTCTGGTTGCCGATAATCTGCACAATAGGATCGCCTGCGCGTACAAACTCGCCGCTATCTATGATTTTCTTCTCAATAATGCCATCGTTAGGTGCATAAATTCTGGTTTTACTGCTGTCGTGATTAATGCTGTTAACACGCGCTTTTGCGCCGGCGAGTTGCTCTTTGAGTACTTTTTCCTGCGCCAGGTCGTTATCTACGGCGTTCTGCGAGATGAATTTCTTGTCTACTAGTGCCCGGCTCCGGGCGACCGTTTTGGCCTGGTTGGCCAGCAAGGCTTCGATGCGGGAAACTTCAGCTGATGCCTCGTTGCGCTGCATGGCAAAATCGTCGGCGTCCAGTGTGACGACTAGTTGCCCTTTTTTGACTTTATCTCCCACACCCACATGCACTTTGATTACTCGTGCAGCGACTTCGGACGCTAATGTGGGATCTATTAATCCTTCTATGCTACCAACAGCATCCTCGGTAATTTCGATGGATTGCCTTTGTACCTGGGTTACGGTAACTAGTGGTAAATTGGGGAGTTTCTTTTGCGTGCTTTCTTTGGTGTTGTCGCAGCCGGTAATTTGTGCAGCGATAAGCAGCATGGCAAGAATATACGGTTGTTTCATGATCAAAAAGATACTTTTGTCCAGTCAAAAAAAGGCCCGGGGTCTGTTTTGCGCCCAGGGGCAATGTCAGAATGCCCGACGACGCCAGTGATAGGGTAGCTTGCACGTAAGCCAGCAATCAGACGATTCAGCATCACATACTGCGCTGGGGCAAATGCTTCTTCGTCGCAGCCTTCCAGTTCGATTCCGACCGAGAAATCGTTGCAACGTTCCCGGCCTTGCCAGTTGGACTGTCCGGCATGCCAGGCGCGCTGCAGGCATGAGGCGAATTGTATCAGCTTGCCATCACGCCGAATCAGAAAATGTGAGGATACTCGCAGGGTATGGATTTCCTTATAGTAGGGATGCTCCTTCGGGTTGAGCTGATTGGTAAAAAGTTCCACGATACCGTTTCCGCCATATTGCTTGGGCGGCAGGCTGATGTTGTGGATTACAATCAGCGATACTTCTGCCGTCGGACGACCGTCACAATTCGGGGAAGGAATGTAAATGCCAATATTCGAGAAACCGGCGGGTGTAATCGTAATCGATGCGTTAGACTCTGAGCTTGAAAGTGAAGTTTGCATACTTGTATCTTAAAGCATGCAAGTCTTTGGGACGACAATTTTTTAGAGTGCTTCTTTGCGCTGGCTCGATTTTAAACTTAACACGATGCTGGTACCCAGCACAGCAATCACCACTCCCAATGAAACGGCAACGGGGATTTTTATCCAATCGACAATCAGCATTTTTGTACCCACAAATATCAGCACCACAGCTAAACCGTATTTGAGCAAATGAAACCGGCTGGCCATATCGGACAGCAAGAAGTATAAGGCGCGCAAACCTAAAATAGCGAAAATGTTAGAGGTAAATACGATAAACGGGTCTTTTGTCACAGCAAATATCGCGGGAATACTATCTAAGGCAAAAATTACATCTGTAAATTCAATCAGCACCAACACTAAAAACATTGGCGTAAACCAGCGTACGCCATTTTTGACGACCCAGAATTTGTCATCATGATAATCATTGGTAATACGTATATGATTTTTAAGCCATTTAAGAATGGGATTGTCAGCCAAATTCGGCTCACCATCAGCAAAAATAAACATTTTGATGCCCGTAATCAGCAAAAATGCACCAAATAAATACAGCACCCAATGAAATTGGGTGATGAGCCATGCACCTGCCAAAATCATGATGACGCGTAAGATAATCGCACCTAATACGCCGTAAAGTAACACGCGTTTTTGATATTCTTGCGGCACCGCAAAATAGCTAAAAATCATGACAAATACAAAAATATTGTCCATTGCCAAGGTTTTTTCTAACAGATAGCCTGTAAGAAATTCCATGGTTAGAGTATTCGCTATATCTCGCCCGGAAGTGTGATCCAGCCAGCCCCATAGGGTTGCGCTAAATAATATGGCCAATCCTAACCAGATTACAGACCATACCAAAGCCTCTTTCGTGCTTACTTTATGCGACCCCTTGCGCCCGAGCGCATACATATCAACCCCCAGCATGGCGATAACAAACACGCTGAAGCTAGCCCACATCCACCACGAAGCGATTGACTGTAATTCACTCAATTTATTGATGCTTCTGGAAATTCATATTGACGATTAGGCTAATGCACTTGGTATCTATCTCAGGTATTGAGGCATATTGCTGGTTTGTCGGTACGGTGGCTGATCTTTGTGGCAAGGCCAATGAATGATTTACGATCATCCACTGACCTTGATTTTTCATCTGGTTACTTGCCTGTATATGGCAATGAAGAGTGATGAACAACAATCCGCAGGTTGCCAGCATCATCTTTGACATATGTCCACGTTTTATCAACGGTGGTGACTTTGCCATTTTTATCGGTCACCAAGACATTGCCCATGCTGGTTGCAGAGTCGCCAGCGATGAAAATCCCTGCGTTCTGAGACTCGCACTTAGTCCAACCTTTGAGTGCAAACCCTTTGTCTTGTGGGAAGTCAGGATCGCCACCAACAAAGTAAGACAGTGCGCCAGCACGTGTTGTACGGAAAGTTTGAGGGGCGACAGTCAGCGTTGGTTTAAATAGCACAGCACCCATCTGGTAACCATAAGCACTGTCAATCACTTTCTCCGCAAGTGCTTTGGCCGCTGGCTGCCCATCTTTTGCATAGGTGCTGCTAATGTCAACCAGTGCTTGACACCAAGCTTGCTGAGCGCCAATTACCTCGGCTTCCGTAATGGCTTGATTTACCACAGGTGCCGCCAATGCTGTTGATGACATGCCAGCCAACAAAAATGCTGTAGCTGCAAGAGATAAATGCAGAGATTTCATATTTATTTCCTTGTGTGTAGAAATTAGTTAAAGCCATTTATTCATGCGTGTTTTGGCTGGCTTTTACCAAAACTAAATAAGTCTTTTATCTAAGTGGTTTTTGTATGGCAGATGAATTTAACGGTTTTGGCCTGAATTCACGTGCCCGTTCCAGGTGTCTTGCCAGTGTGCGCTCGCATCTGTCACTGGCGCGGTCTATTGCAACATAAAGGTCTGTTTCAGTGTCTTCTACAATAATGTGATTGCGTCCAGCCAAAGTTAAATCGATTTGGCAGCGTTTATCTATGCCGCCACGCGGGCCGTTGATGTCTGCCAAACGTACCTGTATGCGTGTGATGTGTTTGTCGGTTCTGTTCAAAACAAACTGCAAACGTCGTTTTGCATAATCCCGTATGCCGTCTGTTAGAGAAAACCCGTTTGAGTGAATTTCAACTTGCATTTTTTCTCCTTAAATGAGTAAAAAGTTGCATTTCCGTTTTTCCTTTAATCTGGTGCTGATGAGGCCTTAGGTTGAATCGGTAAGCCTGTGTCGCATGTCAGATAGTGCGCATACTAATGGATATAACACATCGTAAAAATATAGAATATACTGATTTAATATTCGTAAAATATTGATGATTGGTACAAATGGTTAACTACAGACAGCTACATTATTTTTGGCAGGTCGCTCGCGCAGGCAGCATTGCACGGGCAAGCGAATTGCTCGATCTCACGCCGCAAACACTAAGCGGACAGATTGGTTTGTTGGAGACGTCTCTTGAAGTTACCTTGTTTCGTCGTGCCGGGCGAGGCTTGGAGTTGACAGAGGCAGGACGGCTGGCCTTGTCTTATGCTGACGAGATTTTTGAGATTGGTACCGAAATGGAGCAGGCTCTGAACGAGGGCGTGGTAAGGCGCCCAGCCGCGTTTAGGGTAGGCATCGCCGATGTGATGCCTAAATCTATTGTATGCAAGCTGCTTGCTCCCGCGATGCAACTACATGAACCAATAAAAATTATCTGCAAAGAAGATAAATTGGAACGCTTGTTGGCGGACTTGGCTATTCACCGTTTTGATTTGATTTTGTCGGATCGCCCCATGCCATCCGACATCAATATCAAGTGTTACAGCAAGCTGCTAATAGAGTGCGGAGTCAGCTTCTTTGCAACCCCAGAACTGGCTGAAAAATATAGTGGCGACTTTCCCGGATGTCTGCAAAATGCTCCTTTGTTGTTGCCTACCGACGAAACCAGCATGCGCAAACGGTTAATGCAGTGGCTGGATTCGCGACGAATCCACGTTAATTTAATTGGTGAATTTGACGATAGTGCCTTAATGAAAGCTTTTGGGAAGGAGGGGGCAGGTATTTTTATTGCCCCATCAATCCTTACAGAGGAAATCGAGCATCAATATGGCGTTGTGAAAATAGGACACATAGACGAAGTGGCGGAACGTTTTTATGCAATTTCCACACAGCGGCGTGCCATGCACCCGGCGGTAGTTGCAATTAATGATAGTCGTGTTTAATGCTATCAAAACATAAAGTATTTGGTTTTAACGTCAACATGCATTTAAGTTAAAATAGTCTTTAGTTAATTACTGATAGTAAAAGGTCAATACATGGTATTTGCGACATTGTTTTTAATGCTCATCGTGATTCTAATCGCTGCGGAGGTGTTTACCAATGCGTTGGAGCATCTTGGCGAAAAGCTGGGGATTTCCGAGGGGGTGACCGGCTCACTGTTCGCAGCAGTCGGTACGGCGTTGCCGGAGACCTCTGTCCCTTTGCTGGCTTTGCTGGCAGGGACGTCCAACACGCAGACCAATGAGGAAATCGGTGTGGGTGCGATTCTGGGGGCGCCGCTGATGTTGTCCACCCTATCCTTGTTTCTGATGACATTGGCTGTGTGGAAGCGCCGTGGGCCGCAGGGGCACCTGAGGCCGGAAAGAACAGGCCTGGTGCGTGACCTGAATTTTTTCATTGTGGCGTTTGCATTTGCGACGCTGGCGTTGTTTGTGCCACATACCCAGATTGCTGTGCGTTATGCTTTGGGTTTTGTCATGGTGTTGGTTTATTTTATTTATGTCATGTTGACGTTGCGTGCCTCGCAAGGGCTGGTGGAAGAAGGGCATGGTACCGAAGCCGAAGGGGATATGTTTTTGTGCAAAATCGGCTTACCCGACCATATGCTGGTGATTGTATTGCAGTTGGCGATAGGCCTAGTCTTGTTAGTTGCGGGCGCCAAGGGGTTTATTCATGGCGTTGAAGCGGCTGCACAACTGCTGGGAATTTCCACGTTACTGTTGTCTTTGCTGATTATTCCGATAGCGACCGAATTGCCGGAAAAGGTCAACAGCATTTTGTGGATACGCAAAGGCAAAGATACGCTGGCTTTCGGTAATATCACCGGCGCGATGGTGTTTCAAGGTACGTTGTTGCCCGCTATCGGCATCATGCTAACGCCCTGGGAGCCGCGTACAGAGGTGCTGGCGGGCGTGATAGTCACTATGCTGGCTGCACTGTGGATGCGCTATCTGGTTTACCGGGGCGATATCCGCGTCAAGCAGCTATCCCTGAATGGCATTTTATACGCCGTTTACTTATGGGTAGTGCTGGCTTGAGTTAAGCGGTTTCCTCGTCCGGGCCAAAATCCTCATCACTTTCTTCTTCTTTGGATAAACCCAGCTTGGATAATCGATAACGCAAGGTTCTAAAGCTTACCCCCAGCAGTTTTGCCGCTGCGGTTTTATTATTGTTGGCCTTGGCCAAGGCCTTTAATATAGCGCGTTTTTCGATGTCTTCAAGATAGTCGGAAAGACTAACATTTTGCGCTTTGCTGGGTTCAAATTCAGCCATCGCGTCTTCGTCGGGTTTAGCTTCCTGATCCACAAATAAGTCATCCGCAAGGATAGTCTTGCCATCGCATAGTGCCAACGCGCGTTCTAGCATATTCTCCAGTTCGCGCACATTACCTGCAAAGGGTAGTTTGGCAATCAGTTTGCGCGCACTATCATCCAGCGTCGGCACGGTAATGGATTGCGTATGACATAGTTTCTGCAGCAGTTTGTCCGTCAATTCCGGTATATCTTCCGGTCTTTCACGCAGGGAGGGCATCTTGAGCTGGATTACATTGAGGCGGTAGTACAAGTCTTGGCGGAATAGACCGCTTTCCATCATTTTGCCGAGGTTTTTGTGCGTGGCGCTGATAATCCTGACGTCTACAGGTTCTTCAGCGGTGCCGCCGACCGCGCGGACTTTCTTTTCCTGAATGGCGCGCAGGAGTTTAACCTGCATGGCAAGTGGCAAGTCTGCTACTTCGTCCAGAAACAAGGTGCCGCCATTGGCTGCCTGAAATAAGCCTTGTGTGTCTTGTGCGGCGCCTGTAAATGCCCCTTTTTTGTAGCCAAAGAATTCGCTTTCCATCAGATTTTCCGGAATCGCACCACAGTTCACGGCGACAAACGCCTTGTCACGCCGCGGGCTGTTGCTGTGAATCAGGCGCGCTGCCAGCTCTTTACCGCTTCCGGATTCGCCGCTGATGTATACAGGTGCCTGGCTACGGGCGAGTTTCTCGATCATCAGTCGCACTTGTGCCATTACCGGGGAACTGCCGATTAGGTCCATCGTGTTTTTGCTGCTTTTGGTATCGGTGCTTGCCAGCTTGAGGGCGGATTCCACCAGAGGGCGCAACTGTTTCAGCGATATGGGTTTTGTCAGATAGTCGAAAGCGCCTGCTTTGAGGGCAGAGACGGCGTTCTCGGCGCTGCCATAGGCCGTGATGACAGCGACTGGCAGGCCAATGTAAGTTGCGCCAATATGTTGAACCAGTTCCAGCCCCAAGCCATCTGGCAATCGCATGTCCGTCAGGCACAAATCGTAATGATGTTTGGCCAACAATTCCTTTGCTTCCTGCAAATTGCTTGCGCCATCCGCAGGAATGTCCATTCGCTCCAGTGTCAGCACGACCAGTTCGCGAATATCGGTTTCGTCGTCAACTACCAAACATCTGTATTGTTGAGCCATATGCTGTTAAGCCTTTTTAAGATGAATAAAAAATTGCGTGCCTGAGCTGGACGTCTTGAATTGGAGCTTCGCGCCATTGGCGTCAGCAAGTTCTCGTGCAATATATAAACCGAGTCCTGTGCCGGACTTTTCTGTCGTAAAGAAAGGCTCAAACAGATGGCTGCGGATATTCTCGGGGATGCCAGTGCCATCGTCGCATATCTCAATGGTAGCAGTCTGCAGTTTCGGTGTGCTGTACAGTCGTAATTTTAAGCTGTCAGGCTGTTGGCTGGAGTGCCGCCAGCCGTTTTTACACAGGTTCCAGAGGATCTGGTTCAAATGTCGCCGGTCGAAAGCGATGATGCTTTGGTCACTTTCGTTTTCGAGCGTAAAGCATTCGACAGGAATTTTTTCTACCGCACAGAATTGATGGTAAAAATCGCTGACAAAGCTTTCCAGCTGGATATTCTCCTGATTGGTGCGGTCGCGGCGATTCAGTTCAAGAACATCCTTGATGATTTGATCCAGTCTTTGCACATTGTCACCAATGATTTGCAGCATGCGTTTGGTAGATGGACTAGCTTCGTCATCCTCTTGCAGGAGCTGGTTGGCGTGGCTGATGGCGCTGAGGGGGTTACGGATCTCATGTGCGATGTTGGCGGTTAGCCTCCCTAGCGCTGCAAGCTTGAGCTGATGGGCTTGTGTTTGCATCTGTGACCAGTCTTCCACAAAGATAATAGCACCATCTTGCCTGGATTCGCCGGTAGCCAAGAATCGCAAGCGCAACTCCTTGGACTGATGGCTAAGTTTCAGGATGTTTGAAGCAGGGTCGTCGTGTTTGCGGCTGGATTGCCATTCGCGCAGCATCTCGCCCACCTCCGGCGCTAGTGCATATAGGCTTTGACCACGCAAAAACTTTTCTTCCAGGCCAAGCAGTGTCTGCGCTGGTGAATTCAGATGCTGGATGCCACTATTTCTATCGATGACCAGAACGCCGTCCTGCATTTCATGCGTGATCAGCGCATTAATCTGCGCTAGGTTTTCAACGTCCATAGAGCGCTGTGAGGCAAGCTGTTCACTTTGTTGCATGCGCTTTGCCAGGCTATGGGCAAGCCACGCGGTTGCAAAGCAGCTTAGGCTGAGTAGCACGGCACTGGTGAAATCGCGGTTGGCCTGATGCAATATGAATGCACTGTATGCTTGCTGCAATAAAATGCCAATAGTGGCGATCGCCGCGTAAAATAAGGCAAGACGGCCATCTGAAATCAGGCCGGCGCTGGCAACCGCAATGACCAGCAATACGCCGACACCAAACTGTTCCGGCTGTAGATGCATCAGCATCGCGATGAAAAACACGTCTAGGAACATCTGGATGGTCAAGCTTGTTTCCAATTTTGGTTTTTCCAGCCAGGTGGCGACTGCCGAGATAATACTGAACACAAAATAGGAAAGCGTTACGGTACTGGATACGTCTAATCCGAGATGGGTGGATGGTAACACTGCGTTTTGTGTCAACAAAAATAGCAATGCGATTAAAACCCGGTAACCGTTGTATAGCTTCAGGCTTCTCCAGCGGGTGGAGTTGAACTTATCTTCGAAACCGGACAGATTTTCAGTCGTCATGAGGGATATTCTGTGTTGACTCAGGATTGCATTGCGGATTATTGCAGTAATACTGCCCGTGTATGACAACACCCTCGCTTTCGGGGGATGTGGGTGCCACAATGGTTGCATTGCACCAATTTTTTTTGAGCCGGGTTGGGGGCATTGTTGGGATGCCAGGAAGCGGCTATGCGCTTAATCACATAGTAAAGCACTGCAATCAACACAACCAATAATATAATTCTTGTCATAATTAAGCATAAATAAAGTAATACACATTTGAATACTGAACTTGGCACACGCAATTGTAACCAAAAGCTGCAGCTAGAACAAAATCCAGCCTATCAGCTAATTCAGCAGCGCGCTAAAGCTGATATACTCGCTGTTAGGGGAACCTGAATTTAAAGAATTTAACATGGCAAGCTCTCAAGAATTATCTGATTTTTTGCGAAGTGTCGAGAGGCGTGCTTTCAAGCAAACAGTTTATGCTGTGCGTGACGAGCATGTGGCGCTGGATATTGTGCAAGATGCTATGTTGAAGATTGCAGAGAAATATGCCGATAAACCAGTTGAAGAGTACCCCATGCTGTTTCAGCGAATTTTGCAAAACACGATGCGAGATTATTGGCGACGGCAGAAAGTGCGTAACTTATGGACTTCGCTGTTTTCATCTTTTGGTAGCGGTGACGATGATGATGAGCGTGATCCGCTGGAAACAATTGATGTAGAAGACGAGTCGAAGGATCCATCAGTACAGTTGGAACGCAGCCAGACCATGTATCTTATCGAGAAGGCGCTGGAAAGACTTCCGGCGCGTCAACGCGAGGCCTTTATATTACGTTATTGGGAAGATATGGATGTCGCTGAAACTGCCTCGGTCATGGGTTGCTCGGAAGGGAGCGTAAAGACGCATTGTTCTCGGGCGGTTCATACGCTCGCGATGATTCTGGAGAAACAAGGGGTTGGTATGAAAGCGATCGCGCAGTTAGGAGTAGAGTCGTGATAGACAATATACAACAAAGGGGTTCGGAATTACAGGATACGCAAGGCCGGCAGTTTGCCGGGCTGCTGGATACTCACGCTAATCGCTTGAGCATGCGCACATTAAAGCGGCTGGAAGATGCACGTTTGCAGGCGATTAGGCTACATGAGCAGAAAATGGCAGGCAATGTTCATAATGGCGGCAGTACGCTGGGTAAGGTGTTTTTCTGGGCAGACCATCATCGTGCCGCGGTGACAGGAATGGTGCTGGCAACAGTGGTTGCCGGGTTGCTGCTGGTACAAACGTCCTCATTCAAAGTGGATACGGATACGATGTTGCTGGGGTCTGAGTTGCCTCCGGAAGCTTTTGTAGACAGAGGGTTTGAGCCGTCATTGAATCGCCGTGTAAATTTTGACGAAACGCAAGAAGCGCGTGTCATTAAGTTGTAAAATTACCCTTTTGAATATTTTTGGTATTGCGATGTTAAATAAAAAAACGCGCGGCAGCATTCTTTTTGTAATGCTGGCTTATACAGGTATTGTGGCGGCTGGGTCGCCCATTGAACCTTTATATTTGGCCAAGGCCGATATTGGGGCTATCCAGAGCACCCAAGATCAAAATATGCCTACGAAAAGTTGGGTGCAATTGACGGACGAGCAGCGCAAGGTGTTGGCGCCGCTTGCCAGCGAATGGGATACTTTGCGGCCTTGGCAGCGCGAAAAAATGTTGGATATTGCCAGGGATTATCCAAGGATGGATGCGGAAAAACAGCAACGTATCCAGAAACGCTTGAATGCTTGGAGTCGTATGACGCCTTATGAGCGCGAGAATGCACGTAAAAGATACCAGCAATTCCATGCTTTGAGCCCCGATAAAAAAGACGAATTGCGCAAAAAGTGGGCAGAGCACCAAAAGCTATCTGACAGCGAACGAGAAAAGCTGCGTCAAGATTACGATCCGGAACTTGATTAACATCCAACCCGCTTTTACGCGGGTTTTTTATGATGAATACATCACTTGTGGGAACACGTCCAAGTTTAATGCGCTTGTTGGGAGTGGCCGTTTATGAAACGTTGATTCTGATGGCGTTGTGGATGGCGGGGACAGCATTGTTTTTGGCGGTCAATGACGCAGATGCTAGCTTACAATCTCGTTGGTTGTTGCGAGGGTTTTTGTGGTTGTTGTCCGGCGTATATTTTGTTTGGAGTTGGATTAAATCAGGGCAAACACTTGCAGCTCAAACCTGGAAGGTCAGGTTGGTGAATGCGCAATCTTCACCGCTTGGCCTAAAGCAAGCCGTTTTGCGCTATGTGTTGGCGACGATATCTTTGCTGGTGTTCGGGCTAGGGTTTTTCTGGATGCTGGTAGATAAAGACTGCTTGTTTATGCATGATAGGATGCTAAAAACACATTTCGAACGCGTGTAGCTCAGCGTCTTTCCATAAATGCCAACATCAGCAGTCCTGCAAACAGGAATAGCAACGTGGGTGTGATGGCGCTCAATAGGGGAGGCCAGTCATTTAGCACGCCAAGGTGGATAAATACCCGGTTCATGATCTGGTAGGTAATCCCAAGCAATATGCCCACGAAAATCTTGAAGTTCACTCCTGCTGCGCGCTGCTGCAGAAAGCCAAACGGTAAAGCCAGGATAACCATGATTATGCAGGCGAGCGGATAAATCATTTTTGCCCAAAGCGCGACTTGGTAGCGGGTAGATTTCTGCTTATTCACTTCCAAGTGCCTGATAAATGAATAAAGGTTCCAGGCCGACATTTTTTCCGGTGAAACCAGCAGCACATTCAGCAATTCTGGCCGGATCAGCGATTTCCAGTTGGCTTTGTCAAAAAAGCGGCTCTGTATGCTGTTCCCTTCAATTTTTTTTGCATAATTAAATTGGGTCTGTGTGACTTGTGTCAGCCCCCATTTTTCATCGGCATAGAGCCCTTGCTTGGCATTGCTGATGCTGCGCAGCTTAAAGTTTTCATCAAATTCGTAAATATGAATACCTTGCAGGCTGGCATCCGGCAATATATTCTCGATATTGACAAAGCTTCTGCCATCCTTAACCCACAAGCCGGACTCAAACTCTTGTGCGATGACGGAGTCTGTAGCTTTAATGCGCAATCTTTGCGCCATTTTTTCGCTGATGGGGGCAATTAACTCTCCTACAATGAATGTTAGGATGGTAAATAGCAAGCCAACTTTGACCAGTGCCAAGCCGATGTCCAGAATCGACATGCCGCTGACACGCATGACAACCAGCTCAGAATATCTGGCTAGGCTACCTAGGCTCATCATCATGCCTACCAGCACAGCGACAGGGGCTACATCATAGATGTGACCAGGAATGCTCAGCAAGACGAAAACCAGCATCTTGCCAATACCGTAATTGCCTTGACCAAGGCTGTCCAGTTCCTGGATCAGGTCAAAGAACGAAAACATAGCCAGCAGACCCAGCATCAGCATGACAATGTTAACGGTAGATTCCTGCCAGAAATAGCGACTGAGAATATTCATGTTTTATCTGGGGCGATTTTTAATGGCTGGAGCCAGAAGACTAAAAAACTGCGGCAATAGTGGTAGCAGATGGGTACGTCGATAAAACAGGTATGTGGTCAATGCGATAAAAAACAAATGAATCGGCCATAGGCCAACCCAGACATGGATTTTGCCTTGGGATACCCAGGCTTGCAAAATGCTGAGCAGGTTGTAATAAATGATGCAGATAAAAATGGCGAACATAATGTTTAGCGAACGTCCTGCGCGCGGATCTACATAACTTAGTGGAATCGCCAGGATGGACATCACGAGTGCAGCGATGGGTAAGGCGAAGCGCCATTGCAACTCAGCTTTGTCCTTGTCGCTATTGCTGGACAAAAGCACGCTGGTGGCTTTGGCATCCGTGTCGGTTTGACCCTGTTCAACTTCTTTCGGCTCTATGCGGATGCCATAGCGTTCAAATTCGGTAGTGGATACTTCCGCAGTGCCGGGCTGTATCTCATAGCGTCGGCCTTTTTCCAATACAATAAAATTGTCGGCGTTATCTGCTTTCTCCCTTCTTCCCTGGCTGGCTACGATAATGCCGGTTTTGTTGTGCTGAATAGATTGCACGAAAATGTTTTTGACAACATTGCCGAGTTCATCGAAGCTTTCGATAAAGTAGACACGCTCACCACTGTTGGACTCTTTGAAAACACCAGGGCTGAGAGAGGAGAGTTCATCGCGGCTTTTGAGTTGTGCGCGGTATTCTTCTATCTTATTGGTTGCCCAGGGCGTTACAAATGCGCTCAAAATGCTGATGAGTATGACGACAGGCAATGTGAATTTCACGATAGGTTTGATCCAGTCGGTAATGCTGAGTCCCGAGCTGGACCAGATAGTCATTTCTGAGTCACGGTGCATGCGTGATAATGTCATCAGTACAGCCAGAAAAACGGTTACCGAGAGTATTAATGGTAGAAATTTAATCAGGCTAAATCCCAATAAAGTGGTAATAGCGTCATTGGGAATCCATCCTTTGGAGGCTGCCCGGACAAAATACCCGGCTCGTTGTGCAATCACCACGCCGACCAGTATCAGGAAAGTCGCACCTGATGTGGCAATCAGTTCGCTCGATAAAGATTTGTTAAAGATTTTCACAAAAAATTTTAGGTAAATTATTCATTCTGCCGACTTTCAAATCCCCTTAAATCGCTGGATAATAAGTCCAGTAAGTCAACACCAATTACAATGCTTCATAATGGAAAGATCAGCAACATGGAATTTAGCATAAAAACCGGTAATCCAGAAAAACAACGCAGCGATTGCCTGATTGTCGGCGTGTTTGAAGGAAAAAAACTGAGTTCTGCTGCGCAACTGGTGGATAAGGCAAGTGGTTACTCATTGTCTGCAGCTATCAAGGCAGGGGATATTAGTGGGAAAGTTGGCAGTACACTTGTGCTGCGCGCCCTGCAGGGGGTCAATAGCCCGCGCGTTTTGCTGGTGGGCCTGGGTAAGCAAGCCGAATATGGTGAGAAGCAGTACCGGCAGGCTTTGCGTGCGGCCATCAAGGTGATGCCAGAGGTGGTTTCCAGCGTATCTGTGTTTTTGTCTGAAATTGCGATTAAGAAATCCGATGCCAAGCGGTTATCTGCCGGATTAGTCGAGACGGTAATAGATGCAACATATACCGTTAATTCATTGAAATCCAAGCCTGCTAAACAGCGTGCACTGAAGCAGGTGGATATTTTTGTGGCAAAAGCAGAAACCAAAAATGCAGAAGCTGGTATTCAGCAAGGCTTGGCAATTGCTGCAGGCGTGACATTGGCAAAAAATCTGGGGAATTTGCCACCTAATATCTGTACTCCAACCTATTTGGGCGATCAGGCCAAACAGTTGGCGCAGGAGTATGGCTTTAATGTAGAGGTGATGGACAGTGCCCAGATAGAAGCGCTTGGTATGGGGTCGTTCATGGGCGTGGCGCGTGGTAGCATTGAGCCGCCTCGCTTGATTGTGTTGCAGCATCGCAAAGGTAAGGCTGGGCAAAAACCTGTCGTGCTGGTGGGTAAGGGCATTACGTTTGATACTGGTGGTATTTCACTTAAGCCTGGTGCTGATATGGATGAGATGAAATACGATATGTGTGGCGCGGCCAGTGTCTTGGGTACATTTAAAGCTATTGGCGAGCTGGATTTGCCGCTGAATGTAATAGGCGTTATTCCGACTTGTGAAAACATGCCTAGTGGTCACGCGACCAAACCGGGGGATATTCTCACCAGCATGTCAGGCCAGACCATTGAGGTACTGAATACCGATGCGGAAGGACGTTTGATTCTGTGCGATGCGCTGACCTATACGGAAAGATTTGAGCCTGCTGCTGTCGTGGATATCGCTACATTGACCGGTGCTTGTGTGATTGCGCTGGGTAATCATGCAAGCGGGTTGTTCAGTAATCAGGATGTTTTGGCGAAAGAATTGCTGGCTGCAGGCGAGGTTTCACATGATCGCGCCTGGCATATGCCGCTGTGGGATGATTACCAGAGCCAGCTCGACAGCAACTTTGCCGATATGGCGAATATTGGCGGACGGGCTGCGGGCAGTATTACCGCAGCATGTTTCTTGTCGCGTTTTGCAAAAAAATACCATTGGGCGCATCTGGATATTGCAGGCACGGCGTGGAAGTCTGGCAAGGAGAAGGGGGGAACCGGTCGCCCGGTACCTTTGCTGACGACTTTTCTGATACAGCGGACAGCCAAGATGTCAGGGCGGAAATGACCAGTATCGATTTTTACTTTAATGTGTCAGACAAACCTGCCTTGCTTAGCAAGCTGGTGCATGGGGCCATTGCGCGTCGTCAGCAAGTGGTGATTGCGACATCTCATGAACAGGCTGCACGTGATGTCAGCAAGAGTTTATGGCAACAGGTGCAGACCAGCTTTTTGCCACATGCGCTGGTTGGGCAATCCCGGCAAGCGCCTGTGGTAATCCATTGGGGTGATGCCGATATGCAGTATGATGATGTGCTCATCAATTTGACGCCAGAGCAGCCTGGCAGCTTCAGCCGCTTTAAACAACTGGTGGAGTTGGTAGGGCAGGATGAGCAGGAAAAAACGCTGGCGCGTCAACGCTATAAGTTTTATCGTGACCGTGGTTATTCGATTCGTCATTTTGATCAAGCAAACACTGAATAGAGGTTATTTTGGCTGAGAACAAGATTCCATTATTGACCGAGGTGTATCAACCTAAGCCTAAACCAGCCGGACAGACCAAGCAGGCGGATCCGACCTTGGGGATTACGCCCGAACTGATTGAGCGGGTGACGGCGCATGTGCGTCCGCGTCTGATGACGGAAATCACGGATGCGGTATTGGAAACGGTCAGATATGAGCTGAAAAAAAACATGGGGATCGACTTGCGCCCTGAAATTGAAAGAATTCAGCAGGTAATTGAAGGCAATGTGCGGGATTTTGTGGACAAGACCAAAGCGGATCTGAAAACCGATCTGCCCAAGATGTACCAGG
The DNA here is from genome assembly GCA_044228125.1 of Methylophilus sp. Lineage (GTDB taxonomy): Bacteria > Pseudomonadota > Gammaproteobacteria > Burkholderiales > Methylophilaceae > Methylophilus. Next base: position 17,569 of record JBGAVM010000003.1, on the reverse strand, counting down.
CCAGTGCAGAATTCGTCCACAAGGATTTAGTCGAGAAGCTAGAGGTGCTTGAACAAGGGGCGCTTGCGACACTCAATGTCCAGATTGCCGACAAAGTGAATGCTGCGTCGCAAGAGTCGACATCACAGGTCTCGGCAGAGATTCAATCGTTACAGGGCGAGTTAACAACCAAGCTTACAGACCAGTTTCGTGAAGATGTAGAACAGTTTAGGCAATCGGCGCAACAAGATGCTAAGTCACAGCTGGCTGATACGTTTGCCGGGTTGCTGGCGACTACCAAGGATAATGCCTCTCAAGCTTTTGCACAGTTGGTGGAGCAGCAGATGGCCTCCGTACGAGAGGGGTTGGGCGAGGCTGCAAAACAGATGGCTGAAGGTGCCGAACAGCAGGTAACGCGTTATCTGGAAGCTTCCATCCAAGGAATTACAAAACATTTGTCCGAAGCTGAACAGCAGACCGCTCTGCAGGTAGAGACATCGGAACAGACGGTGATCGCCCGTCTTTCTGCGCTGGAGCAATCTGTTAATCAACGTGTGAAGCAAGCCGAAGAAACTGCTGTGCAGCAACTAGATCAGTTGCTCGCGACTTCGCTTGCTACACATCATGAAGATTTGCAGCAAAAACTTGAACAGCAATTTCTCAATCTTCACAAAAAAGCAGAGGCAGACTTGGTGTCGCAACTGGAGGCTTTTCGTGCGCAAACGGTTTCTGGGCATGCGACAGAATTATCCAGTCTGCTGGATGACCGGTTTGCTGAAGTTAGTCAGCAGGCGGAATTGGATTTGATGCAAACGCTGGATAAGGCCAAGAATGCGGCGTTGGAACAAATGAGACAGAACCTAACGGCGGCGACCGCCAGTTTGTACACAGAGGCAGCAGGTACGGTGCGTACTAAATTTGTTGAAGAAATGGCGGCGATGACGACAAGTGCCCGCCAGGAATTTATGACGAAGGTGAATGCCGATTTGCCTGCGGTGCAGACAGTGCTGCTGCAGAATATCGAACGCTTGCTGGCAGAGCGGTTGCCGGCGATGGAGCAAGGATTGCGTAGTGAACTGGTTACTGAGATACGTACACTGTTGCAGCAAGTGAAATTTGTGTTGCCCTAATGGGCTTATTCTTCAACCAGTTTGGCGTAGGCCTTTGCATCCAGCAGGTCATTTGTTTCATCTGGCTTATTTGCTTTGAACCTGAAAATCCAGGCTTGGTAAGGCTTGTCATTCAAGGCTTCAGGTGTGCCGGATAATGCTTCATTGACCTCTGTTACTACCCCGCTCATGGGGGCGTGCAGGTCCGAGCCGGTTTTGACCGATTCTACCAAACCACATGGCGTGTCTTTGGTTAAAGCAGTCTCGACTTCTGGTGCTTGTACAAATACAATATCGCCCAGCAAATCTTGGGCGTAGTCGGTGATACCAGCCTCCCAAGTGTCGTTATCAAGGCGTTTTGCCCATAAGTGCAATGGGGAATAATGTAATTGGTCGGGATATTTCATAATGGTAGCGCCAATGCTTGAAATGTCAGCTATTTTCGCATAAAGCGGGTGTCAGATGTATCAAAAAACGTACAGTGGAAATAAAGTTAATATTTCTTTTACAAAAGCCACATAACTTAATGACAAATATGGTTTTTTTATATACTATGAAATCAGTTGTGGGCTTATGGGGTCGGATGTGATGTTAAAAAGATTTTTCAGGAATGCAACAATACTATGCATGACATTGTCGCTGGTGGCATTACCTACCGAGCTTCTGGCGGCAGGAAAGTCGCAGAAGCGTATCCATGCCAGCTACAAAGCGGGTAAAAAAGTAAAGGCACTGAAGGTCAAAGCAGGCAGATATGGCTCGTATAAAGCGAAAATTCGCTTACGCAACCAGCGTGCCTGGATAGTGCAGCGTGCTGCGATGTTGGGTGAGAACTATGATGGTAGCGGGGTTTTGCAACTCGCTTCCAGCAAGGCTTTGGTCATCAATCAAAATACTGGTGAAGTGGTTTATGCCAAAAACACCAACACGCCAGCACCTATCGCGTCTATCACCAAATTGATGACGGCAATGGTGATGCTGGATGCCGGACTTTCTCTGGATGATGCTATTGATGTAACGACAGAAGATGTGGATTATCTCAAAGGATCCAGCTCCCGCTTGCCAGTGGGCGCAGCGCTTAGCCGCGGTGATATGTTGCAACTGGCATTAATGGCGTCTGAGAATCGTGCAGCTTCCGCTATTGCGCGAAATTATCCGGGTGGTCGATATGCTTTTGTACAAGCGATGAACGCGAAAGCATATACAATCGGGATGACACATTCGCATTTTGCTGACCCGACCGGTCTGGATAGTAGCAATGTCTCTACCGCGGAAGATTTAGCGAAAATGGTGCAGGCAGCTTACCAGTACCCGGAAATCAGAATGGCAACGACTAGCCCTTCGCATGAGGTTTATATGCAAGGACGTAATTATCCAGTTAACTTTAATAATACCAATGGCCTTGTGAGAGCAGGCGAGTGGGAGATCGGGTTGTCCAAAACCGGCTATATTTCCGAGGCAGGACGCTGCCTGGTGATGCAGGCGAAGGTGGGTGGTGATCCGATGATCATGGTTTTCCTGGATTCCAACGGCAAGCTGTCACGTATCGGCGATGCCAACCGTGTGCGTAAATGGGTGGAATACAATAAAGAATACAAGCCGACGACCACCGGGCAGAACGATATGATGGCAGAAGGCAAGATTTCTTAATTGCTCGCAGGTGTTTAGCAAAAATAAAGCAGCCAATCGGCTGCTTTATTTTTTGGTAGATTTGGTGCTGGCTTTTTTAGTGGTGGTTTTTTTGCCACGCGCTTTGGTGGGGCTTTCTTTGGCCGCTTTCTCGGCTAGCAGGCTCAAGGCTTCTTCCAGTGTCAACGACTCCGGTGTTACGCTCTTGGGCAAGGTGGTACGTACACCGCCATGCTGCACATAAGGCCCATAGCGACCAGAGAACACCTCTACACGCCCATCACTGCTTGGGTGCGCCCCCAAATCCGCCAATGGTGTTGGGCCGCTGTTGGCTTGGGCAATCAAAGCCACCGCCTCATCCAGCGTAATGTCAAATACGCTCAGCGTTTTGGGAATAGATTTGAATTTTCCGTCATGATTGACGTAAGGACCAAAACGGCCGATGTTCGCCACAATTTTTTTGCCGGTTTCCGGATGTGTACCCAAATCGCGCGGTAGCGAAAGCAGGCGTAACGCGGTTTCCAGATTAACGCTGGATACGGGAATTTCTTTGGGGATGCTGGCGCGTTTAGGTTTTTTCTTGCTGCCGGCTTCCGCTTCGCCCACCTGCAAATACGGGCCATACGGGCCGTTGAGCAGGCTGATGTCCTTACCGGTCTCTGGGTCTTTGCCAATGATGACAGGCTCGTTGCCGGCAGGCGCATCTTCGCTGGCGATGCGGCGTGTGTAATCGCATTTCGGTGTGGCGTTGTAACCCGTACAGCCGATGAAGCTGCCATAACGGCTCAATTGTTTTTGCAACGGCCTGCCGCATTTCGGGCAGGCTTCGTCCAGAATCTCGTTACCGGGGCGATCCACATTGGCTTTGGCCTGTATCGTCTGGTTAAAATCCTGCCAGAACTCATCCATCAGCGGCACCCAGTCGCGCTCGCCTTCGGCCACGCTGTCCAGCGCGTTCTCCAGATTGGCGGTGAAATCGTAATCTACATAGCGCGTAAAATGCTCAGTCAGGAACTTGTTCACCACGCGACCTACATCGGTCGGTATAAAGCGCTTCTTGTCTATCGTGGCATATTCCCTGTCTTGCAGCGTGCTGATGATGCTGGCATAAGTGGAAGGGCGGCCAATGCCGTATTCCTCCAGTGCTTTCACCAGGCTGGCTTCGGAGTATCTGGGTGGCGGTTCGGTAAAATGCTGCTCGCCGAAAATCTTGTCCACGTTCAGCACTTCGCCGGTTTCCAGATAAGGCAGTTTGCTTTCGCCTTCTTCCTCTTCGTCGTCCAGCCCTTCCATATACACGGCGATAAAGCCGGGAAAAATCATGGTTTGGCCGGAAGCACGGAACAAGTTGGCTTCGGAGCCGATACTCAAATCCACGCTCACCGCGTCAAACTTGGCTTGCGCCATTTGGCAAGCCAGCGTGCGCTTCCAAATCATTTCGTACAACTTAAACTGCTCGTCTGTCAGGTGCGCGCGCAAGCTGGCTGGTGTGCGGAAAATATCAGTCGGGCGAATCGCCTCGTGCGCTTCCTGCGCGTTCTTCGCCTTGGTTTTGTACATGATCGGCGATTTCGGCAGGTATTCCGGCTCGAAGTTTTTCTTCACATATTCGCGAATCTGCATCACCGCCTCAGCCGCCAGGCTGAACGAATCGGTACGCATGTAGGTAATCAAACCCACCGTGCCGCTGCCAATATCAATGCCTTCATACAGCTGTTGGGCGATACGCATGGTGCGGCTGGTGGTAAAGCCCAGCTTGCGCACAGCCTCTTGTTGCAGGGTAGATGTGGTGAACGGTGCCGCCGGGCTACGATTGCGCTGTTTCTTCTCAACTCGGGTAACGGTGGTTTTGCCTGCGCTGGATACCAGCAGCTTGCCGACAATCTCGGCCTGCTGGTCATGGTTCGTTACACTAAATTGTTCGATTTTCTTGCCGTCCAGCTGAACTAGTTTTGCGTCAAAGCCATGCTGATGCTTTAGCGCGTTCATGTGGATCGTCCAGTATTCCTGGCTTCTGAACGCCTCAATCTCCAGCTCGCGCTCCACAATCAGACGCAGCGCGGGGCTTTGCACACGCCCGGCAGAAAGGCCACGACGGATTTTTTTCCACAGCAGTGGCGATAAGTTAAAGCCCACCAGATAATCTAGCGCGCGGCGTGCTTGCTGCGCGTTCACCAAATCCATGGAAATATCGCGCGGATGCTCAATGGCCTGCTTCACCGCCGTTTGAGTGATTTCGTTAAACTCCACCCGTTTGAGCAGCTTGTCTTTGAGCAGTTTTTTGGATTTTAAAATCTCGGCGATATGCCATGAAATCGCCTCGCCCTCGCGATCCGGGTCGGTTGCCAGATAAATCGCATCGCTGGTTTTAACCGCTTTGGCAATCGCATCCACATGCTTGGCGTTGCGGTCAATCACTTCGTACTTCATTGCAAAGTGGTTGGCCGGATCCACCGCGCCGTTTTTGGGAATCAGGTCGCGCACATGGCCGTAAGAGGCCAACACCTCGAAATCTTTACCGAGGTATTTCTTGAGCGTTTTTGCCTTGGAGGGCGATTCAACTATGAGTAATTTGGACAATCTGAAACCGCTTAAGTCGTTATTTGGAAACCATCATAGCAACCAGTCGCAAGTTGTGACAACAGGAACTTGCGAAATTTTTGAAAAATCAGGCTGTTTTTGATTCGCGGCGCGTAAATTCGATGCGTTTTCCCGCATTACTGGAGATACTCAAGGCAGTATCCTCCTTCGCAATGTCGCCAAACAGCGGGTCTTCATCTTCCGGTTTTGCCTGGCTCAGGTTCTTGAAATCGTACAAATCGAAATCAGCCAGATGCGAAGGCTCCACATTGCCAATCGCGCGGAAGATATTATTGATGCGGCCTGGCTGTTCCAACTCCCAAGCGTTCAGCATCTCTTTCACTTTCTGACGCTGCAGGTTTTCCTGGCTGCCGCATAAATCACACGGAATAATGGGGAACTGCATGCCGCGCGCATAAGCGGCAATATCCTTTTCCGCACAATAGGCCAGCGGGCGTATCACCATGAACTCGCCACGATTGGTGCTCAGCTTGGGCGGCATGGCTTTCATTTTCGCGCCAAAAAACATGTTCAGAAAAAGTGTCTGCACAATGTCATCACGGTGATGCCCCAGCGCAATTTTGTTGGCGCCCAATTGCTGCGCGGTGGTGTAGATAATGCCGCGACGCAAGCGGCTGCACAGGCTGCACGTGGTTTTGCCTTCGGGAATTTTTTCTTTAACGATGGAGTAAGTATCCGCCTCCACAATCCGATAATCCACGCCCAACTCCTCAAAATAGCGCGGCAACACATCGGCCGGAAACCCCGGCTGCTTTTGATCCAGATTCATTGCAATCAGCTTAAAGTTGATTGGCGCGCGCTCCTGCAAAGCCAGCAGAATCATCAGCATGGCGTGGCTATCCTTGCCGCCGCTCATGCACACCAGCACGGTGTCGCCATCTTCAATCATGTTGTAATCGCCAATGGCCTTGCCAACAGCGCTAATCAGGCTGTTGCGCAATTTAAGGAAATTCTGGCTCACGTTATCGGGGTAATGCTTCATAAGAGTTCAAGTTTTGATATTAAAGGTTCAAGCTCCGCCCGCCATCCACGGCCAGCACATGGCCGGTCACGAATGGGGCATCGGCAATCAGGAATTTCACCGCTTTGGCGATGTCTTCCGGGCTGCCGATGCGTTTGAGCAGGGTTTGGTTGATGACGCGCTGGCGGTAGACTTCGTCGAACTGCGGGTTGTTTTCCGGCCACTGCACAGGGCCGGGGGCAACGGCGTTTACGCGTACTTCCGGGCTTAGCTCGTGCGCGAGTGATTTGGTGAGTGTAACTAGCCCCGCCTTGGCCACGCTGTATACGATGTAGCCTTTTTTGGGGCGTTCGATGTGCATGTCGGTGATGTTGACGATGCTGCCGTGGTTGCGGCGCAGTTCGCCCGCCGCCGCTTGCGCTAGAAACATGGGCGCTTTTAAATTGGTGCCTATCAAATCGTGCCAGTTTTCTTCGTTAATGTTGCCTAGCTCGGTAGAAAAATAGCTGCTGGCGTTGTTGATGAGGCCGTCTAAGCTGCCAAAGTGTTGTATCGTCTCAAACACCAGATTGGGCAGGGCGTTGATGTTGTGTAAATCGCCCTGAATGATGGCAACGCTGTTGGCGCGCAGCAGGTTGAGTTCGGCCTGCAAGGCGCGCGCTTCGTCGTGCGATTTGTTGTAGTGAATCATCAGGCTGGCGCCGTGACTGTGCAGCTCGCGGCAGATGGCCGCGCCCACGCGTTTAGCGCCGCCGGTGATTAAAAACACTTTGTTTGCCAGGCTATTGTTCAAGGGGGTTTCTCACTTTTCGATTATTATAGTGGCTTATGGCCGCATTACCTATTCCCAACCCCGCGCAACTTGCACACAGCGAATCGCTGGCAGCGCTGATTCGCCAAAAGATTCATCAATCCGGTGGCTGGATTCCGTTTGCGGAGTTTATGCACCTGGCGCTTTACACGCCTGCTTTAGGGTATTACAGCGGTGGCGCGCAAAAGTTCGGCCTGGCGGGCGATTTCGTCACCGCGCCGGAAATCTCGCCCTTGTTTGCGCAAACCATCGCGCTCCAATATGCACAGCTGCAAGCCGCACCGGTATTGGCTTCCGGGGCAGATATTTTGGAGCTGGGCGCAGGCACTGGCAAGCTGGCGGCAGATTTGCTGCTGGAATTGCAAACTTTAGAAGCGCTGCCTAAGCAATATTTTATTTTGGAAGTAAGTGACCACTTGCGCTATATCCAGCGCGAAACCTGCCAAAAGGCGCTACCGAAAGATTTGTTTGAAAAGATAAGCTGGCTGGAAACTTTGCCCGAAAAATTCAACGGATTGATACTCGGTAATGAGGTGCTGGACGCGATTCCCGTGCAGATTATCCACAAAACAGCCGATGGCTGGTGCGAACGCGGCGTGAGTTTCAATGGCGAATTCATCTGGCAATATGCCTCAATTACCGCATCCAGATTGGCTTCCAGCCTGCCTGGCAATTTACCGGAAGGTTATGTGACAGAGGTTTGTCCGGCGGCTGCCGGTTTGGTGCGCAGCCTGGCAGAAAGCTTGGAAAGTGGTGCGATTTTGCTCATTGATTACGGCTTTTCTGCACACGAGTACTATCACCCGCAACGCAACCAAGGTACGCTCATGTGCCATTTTCAGCATCACGCGCATGATAATCCACTGATTCATGTGGGGCTGCAGGACATCACCGCGCACGTGGATTTCACGCAAATAGCACAAGCCGGAGAGGCGCATGGAATAAGCCTCGCAGGCTATACCACGCAAGCGCAGTTTTTAATGAATTGCGGCATTCTGGATATTCTGGCGCAACACTCGCCCGATTCGCCACAGTTCATGCAACTGGCCGCAGCCGCACAAAAATACCTTTCTCCTGCCGAAATGGGCGATTTGTTCAAAGTGATCGCGTTCACCAAAGGGCTGGATGAACCTCTCATTGGTTTTATGCAAGGCGATAAATCTCATACCTTGTGACGTATAATGCGCGCCATGGTTGAATTCGAAGAAAACTCAGATCCGCAACATCGTCGTATTCGCAGCTTTGTGCTGCGTCAGGGGCGGCTTACCAAAGGCCAAGAGCGTGCGCTGGAAATCGGCTGGCCCAAATACGGCGTGGAATATTCCTCCCGGAGTATCGATTTAAACGAGGTTTTTGGCAGAAAAGACAGCAAAAAAATCTTCGAAATTGGTTTTGGCATGGGCGATGCCACGGCAAAAATCGCGCAAGCCTTGCCGAATTGCGACTTTCTCGCAGTGGAGGTGCATACGCCAGGCATCGGCAGTCTGCTTAAGCTGATTGAAGAGTTTGCGCTTACTAACATTCGCATTATCCAGCACGATGCGGTGGAAGTGCTGCAAAACATGCAGCCGGACGCCAGCCTGGATGGCGTGCATATTTTCTTTCCTGATCCGTGGCATAAAAAGCGCCATCACAAACGCAGATTGATTCAGGCGGAATTCGTCAAATTGCTCTGCCAAAAGCTCAAGCCGGGGGCCTATATTCACGTGGCGACCGATTGGCAAGAATATGCGGAATGGGTGCTGGAAGTGCTGAATGCAGAGCCACAACTCAAAAACACAGCTGAGAATTACGCTGCAAAACCGGGCTATCGCCCGCTCACCAAGTTTGAAAATAGAGGCCTGAAGTTAGGCCACGGCGTTTGGGATTTGGTTTTTAAGCGCGCTTAAACTGGATTCCCGCCCGCGCGGGAATGACGAAACAAAAGGTTATTCGGTTTTATCAAACAGCCACTTTCCAATCACCGTTTCTGCTTCTTCCACGCCTTGTTTCTTCAGGCTACTGAATAGCTGCACGGTGCAATTTCCCCAAGTGGTTTCCAGTTCCTTGCGGACTTTCATCAAGGTTTGGTTGGCTTCGTTGCGGGAGAGTTTATCTGACTTGGTGAGCAGCACATGCACGGGCTTGCCGGTGGGGCAGAACCAGTCCAGCATCTGCCTATCCAGCGGGGTGAGCGGGTGGCGGCTATCCATTACCAGCACCAGCCCTTTTAGCGAGATGCGCTCGCTCAGGTAGGCGGAAAGTACGTGCTGCCAGTGCGCGCGCATGGCTTCCGGCACCTTGGCGTAACCGTAGCCGGGTAAATCCACCAGGTGTTTGTCATCACCCAGTGTGAAAAAGTTGATAAGCTGCGTGCGGCCGGGCTGTTTACTCACAAAAGCCAGACGGTTGTGATTCGCTAACGTGTTCAACGCGCTGGATTTGCCCGCGTTGGAACGCCCGGCAAAGGCAACTTCCACCCCTGTGGCTGGCGGCAAATCGCGCAGGTGGTGGGCGGAGGCGAGGAACTGGGCGTTTTGGAACAGTGACATATAGTGGTTTTGCTGCTTGATTTGAGATAGGTCAAGCTACACATCCTATCATGAAGCGTCTTAATTTGATAAAATGACGCCAGTTTAACTGATTGAAATTACTGGAGTTAATATGCGTTTTGTTTTTGTGGCGGCTTTGGCGTTGAATTTAATGGTGTCGCAAGCGTTTGCGGCGGATAAAACAGAAGACAAAGCTGTACCTGCAAAAGCGGAGGAGAAGGCGGTAGCGGCTCCGGCTGCGGCACCAAGTCCTGTAGAGCAAACCGTGCGGACGGTATGCGCGGCTTGCCATGCGGTGGACGGCAACAGTGTAATGGCAGCTAACCCTAAGTTGGCAGGCCAACATCCGGAATATTTGTTGAAGCAGCTCAAAGAGTTCAAGGAAGGCAAGCGTGCTAATGCAGTGATGAGCGGCATGGTAGCAAACTTGACTGAAGATGACATGAAAGGCCTTGCTGCTTATTTTTCCTCACAAAAACCAACACTGGGTAAAGCAAAAAGCAATGGCAAGGGTTCTGTTGGAGAGAAGATATACCGTGGTGGTATTTTGACTACCAATGTTCCAGCTTGTGCGGCATGCCATGGCGCAACTGGTTCTGGCATTCCCAAACAGTTCCCACGTTTGGCCGGACAGCATGCCGACTATACCTTACAGCAGTTGAGAACTTTCCGTACCGGTGAGCGTGCCAATGCGCCGATGATGCAAGCGATTGCCGTGAAGATGACGGATCAGGAAATGCAGGCAGTAGCGGACTATATCCAAGGTTTGCATTAATCCCATGATCTTGAAAAGGCGGCAGTTGCCGCCTTTTTTTACAACCAATCAGACAGTTATGTCGTCTTAATTCCTGTCGGATACGTTAAGAGCAATATCTTGAAACCACCCCACACACTTTCCCAACGCCTGTACGAGTTGCTCAGCTCGATGCGCTTTGCCGTTAGCCTGCTGACGGTGATTGCGATCGCCTCTGTCATTGGCACGGTGCTTAAGCAAAACGAGCCTTATGAAAACTACATCATCAAGTTCGGCCAGTTCTGGTTCGAGATGTTCGAGAAGCTGGGCTTGTACGATGTCTATCACGCCAGCTGGTTTCTGCTGATTTTGCTGTTTCTGGTGGTTTCCACCAGCCTGTGCATTTGGCGCAACACGCCCAACATGCTTAAGGAGTGGCGCACTTTCAAGGAGCACGCGCAGGAGAAATCGCTGCGCGCGTTCAGCCATCAGGCAAGCATTGCCACTCCCGTTGCTGATGTGCAGAAACTGACGCAGTACCTGACCGGGCAAAGTTACAGTTTCAAAGTACAGTCTCAGGAGAATGGCGATACCTTGATTGCCGCCAAGTCGGGCACGCACCAGCGCCTGGGTTACATCCTTACGCATGCAGCCATTGTGATTATCTGCTTGGGCGGGCTGCTGGACGGCAATTTGCTGTTCAAGGTGCAAGAGCTACTGGGGCAGAAAAAAATCGAAGTGCTGGATATTCCGGCCAGCCAGGTGCCGGGAATCAGCCGCATGAAATCTGGCAACCCATCTTTCCGCGGCAATATGACCTTGCCGGAAGGCACGAGCAGTGATGTGGCTTTTTTGCGGGTGCGCGATGGCTATCTGGTGCAGGAACTGCCGTTTCGCGTCGCACTCAAGGATTTTCGTATCGAGCATTACCCGACCGGGCAGCCTAAGTCGTTCGAGAGCGATGTGCAGATTATTGACCCGGATTTGAAATCACCATTGAGCGCTACTATCCGCGTGAACCATCCCTTGATTTACAAAGGCGTCGCCATCTACCAGTCAGACTTCCAGGATGGCGGCTCCGGGCTGGATTTCAAAGTGTGGAATCTGCCGCAGCACAATGCCGATACAGCTGCGCTGAAAGGCAAGATATTCAAGACCGCCAGCTTGGGCGAAGGCGCGGACAAATTGACCGTGGAGTTCAGCGAGTTCCGCAAATTCAATATTCTCAACCTGTCACCGGACGGTAAAGGCAAGCCACATAACGTAGGCCCCAACACTACTTACAAACTGCGCAACGCCAGCGGTCAGGCGCGCGAATTCGTCACTTATATGCAGCCGTTGAATATCGATGGCAAGGCGTATTTCGTGTTTGGCGTACGCGATACGGTGCAGGAAGAGTTCCGCTATCTGCGCATTCCGGCAGACCCGGATTTTGAGCTGGATGGTTTTATGCGATTCCGTGCCGTGATGCTGGACGAGAAACAGTATCCCATCATCGCCAGCGCGCTGAGTGGAACATCCGTCAGCAAGGACGGGGAATTGCGCGACCAGTTTGAGCAAGGCTTGCGGCAGCTGCTGAAAACTTTTGCGCAAGGCGGATTCACGACACTCTCCAAAGCGATCGAAGCCAACGTGCCGCAGGCGCAGCGCGACCAGGCGGCTGAGGCTTATGTAAAAATGCTCAACGCAGCTGCTTACACAGCGTACAATATCGCACAGAAACAGGCGGGCAAAGCGCTTTTGGAAATGACGCAGGAAAACCAGCAGATGCTGCAGGATAGTGTGCGTGCGATGAACGACATGCAGTTTTACGGCACGCCTTATTTGCTGCAATTGTACGATTTCCAGCAGGTGGAAGCGAGCGGTTTCCAGTTGACTAAATCGCCAGGCAAGTTTTGGGTCTATCTTGGCTCGGTGCTGCTGGTGCTGGGCGTGTTCGCAATGTTTTACATCCGCGAACGTCGTTTGTGGTTGCTGCTCAAACCCAACGAAGTGCTGCTGGCGATGAGTGCTAACCGCAAGAATATGGATTTCGATCGGGAATTTGAACGTACACAGCAGCAAATGCAACAACTGTTGGCATGAGGAACGCGCATGAATACGAACACTCTGGATTTTCAGCCAAAACCGCTTTGGCAAACCCTTAAGCTCGCCGATTGGCTCTACGCCTTGATTCTGACTGCGGGGGCGATATTCGCCTACCAGAAATACAGCCAGTACATGGACGCCTACGAAACCGGCTTCCTGTTTGGCGCGGCGGCGGTATTCAGCTATCTGGGATGGCGCTGGAAAGCGCTTGCCAGGCTGGTGCTGGGCGTGGGCGTGCTCAGCCTGCTCGCCGTCAGCCAGTACCATGGTGCTTTGGAAAACAGCGCAAAGAACTTTTTCCTGAAATTCTTTATCGGCAGCCAAACCGCCATCATGTGGATGAATGTGCTGTTCGTGCTGGCGATGCTTACCTACTGGTTTGCTATGTTCCGCCGTAGCGAATTCACCGGAAAAGTGGCTTCCAGCCTCACTTGGGCGGCGGTGCTGTTCGGCTTTATCGGCTTGATGGTGCGCTGGTACGAGTCTTACCTGATCGCGCCGGATGTCGGCCACATTCCCATCAGTAATTTGTATGAAGTGTTCATTCTTTTCTGTCTGATTACCGCCTTGCTGTACCTGCATTACGAGGCCAAATTCAACACGCGTCAGCTGGGCGGTTTCGTGCTGCTCATCATCAGCGCCGCGGTAGGCTTTATCTTGTGGTACACCTTCGATCGTCAAGCGCATCAAATCCAGCCGCTGGTGCCTGCGCTGCAAAGCTACTGGATGAAGATACACGTGCCTGCCAATTTCATCGGCTATGGCGCATTCTCGCTGGCAGCGATGGTAGCAAGCGCTTACTTGCTTAAAGCCAAAGACTATTTGCAAAGTTATTTGCCCAGCCTGGAAGTGCTGGATGACGTGATTTACAAATCTATCGCGGTTGGCTTTGCGTTCTTCACCATTGCCACCATTCTGGGTGCCATGTGGGCGGCTGAGGCTTGGGGCGGCTACTGGAGCTGGGATCCGAAAGAGACTTGGGCGCTCATCGTATGGCTGAACTATGCGGCTTGGCTGCATTTGCGCATGGTGAAAGGCCTACGCGGCCCGGTGCTGGCCTGGTGGGCGCTGATTGGTCTGCTGGTCACTACATTCGCCTTTTTAGGGGTGAATATGTTCCTGAGTGGTTTGCATTCCTACGGCACGCTGTAGCGTATTCCGGCTTGCAGTTGCGGCGCAATGCTTCACTTTCAATTATCATTTTCATTGTCTGAACGGATGCCCTGAGAGCCAATCTGGATGCGGCTTCCATGGTATTGCCTTTTACAATGAATGCGCGCACGTGAGGGTTTAAGCGCTGGCTTCGGCAGTGTTGGGCGTTAGGCTCACGCGGAAGCGCACATCGCCATTCACATTGTGCACCAGGCTTAATTCATAGCCTGCCTGCTGCGCATCTTTGCCTGCGTGGTAAAGCCCCACGCCCAGACCGTTGTGCGAGGCGATGTGTTTCTTGAACAAATCGTTGGCAATGGCGGCGTCCATCGCCTTGCCGGTGTCGGCCACCTCAATACGGCAACCTGCAGCTTCTTCGTGCAGCAGGTTAACCGTAATGCTGGTATCAGGCTGGTATTTGGCTTTTTCCAGCGCGTTGCTAATCAGGTTGTCCAGTACGCTGTCCAGCACTTCGGCATTAATATCCTGCAGCGGCAGGCTGTCGGCAATGAACTCTACACCGGATTCGCGGTGGCGCAGTTGCAGGTCGCGCCACCAGGCAGAGATTTTTTCCATTTTCTGCTTTTCCTCGCCCGGCGCCTTGAGCTTGTCCAGGGTAGAGGCAATGCGCTGGTTCAGCATGGGTAATTGGCGGCGTATCAGGCGCAGCAGGGCTTCCTGGTCGTTTTCATCGGATTGCTCCGCGGCGGCCACCAGTGTACCAGTAGATTGCAGGATGTTTTTGATGTCGTGTGTGAGCCGACTACCGGTTTCGTAGAATGCCTGCATGTAGGCGTTCTGGCGTAGTGTTTCCTCGCGGCGTTTGGCGTGGTAGAACTCACCCATGATTTGGGTCAGCAGCTTGACGTGCATATACAAAGCGGGGGAGATCTCCCAGTGGGTATTCAGGGTCATGTGGAAGTCCTTGAAATTGAACTCCGCCACATGCGGCGAGGCTTCCCCGATTTTGCCGCTGGATTCATCCGTCATCCAGGAAACGCCGGCAACCCAAGGCAGCGATTGCATCTCGCGCATGGCTGCATCCAGAAAGCCTTTAGGGCTGGTTTCGATTTCGCCCAGTGCGGCAATATTGCGCACCCAGCGCTCGAACGGCATACCGACGCTGGTGAGGTAGCGCGACATCAACAGTTCCACGCCGGAAAAGCGCGTGGTCGGTTTCCATAACAGGCTGAGTGCAATCAGGCCAAACGCCAGGCCGAACATGGTCATGAAAATGGTTTGCAGGTAGTGTACGTTCTGGATAGTGCCGATGGCGTAACTGGCGAGTGCCAGAATGAATGCCAGCAGCGTGAGCAGCATGGTGTAGAAGAAGTCGAGTATTGGCAGTTGCTCCTGGCCACGTGCCGGGTGCGCAAAAAAGAATATGGCCACAGGCAGAAAAGGGATGAGGTAATACACGGCATAATGCGTAGCTTCCAGTTCGGCATTGATGTGGAGCAACTTGGGCACCACCCATAGCAATAGCATGGTGAGCAGGTAAATTGCAGCCAGAATATGCACCATACGGTTATTTTTGGCATCATCCGAGAAAATGCGCCCGCCTAGCAGGCCAAACAGGATGGACAGCCAGATGGCCGTTAGCCACCAATTGATCAGGAAATAGGCCACAAGCCCGAGCCCAATCACCATACCTGCAGCGGCTTTGGACATTTTCTGGTTTTGCTGCCAGATAGGCTGCCACATCAGGAACAGACCGTAATGGCACAGGAAATAACTGCGGCTGGCATGGCTTGCATCATCTCCCGTAATCAGGAAAGCATGCAGGCTTAACAGCATGAATGCCAGAATGCGATTGGAATGCGTTATGAAGAACTGTTGCAGGCTAATTTGCTTAAACATGGCAAAAAACGCTCCCGGGCCAATATGTCAAAAAAATGTCACTACTGATGAAATTTCATCTTTTTTATCGGGGTGGCTAATTAAGCTTTTGTGATGTATGCCGCATGGTGCCTTGTTCTATGCGCTTGGCATAAGAATTGCATGGTTATTGCAGCAAGGTGACAAAACTTAAGGATCACCGCTTATTTTGGGGTTAAGGATACCATAATGAAGAAACAAACTGGTTTTACATTAATTGAACTTGCTATTGTATTGGTGATTATCGGGCTGCTGCTGGGCGGTGTGTTGCGTGGTCAAGAGTTGATCAATAGCGCAAAAGTGAAAAACATGGTGACCGACCTGAAAAACGTACAGGTGTATGTCTATACCTATCAGGATAAATTCAAAGCTTTGCCGGGCGATGATAAAGCGGCTACGACGCATGTGGGCGCAACTAATAATGGTGACGGTGATGGCGAGATTGATGGTGCATGGAGTGCGACATCCGGTGAGTCATTCAATTTCTGGCAGCATATTCGCTTGGCAAATATTGCGACTGGTTCAACCACATTGACCGACGCTACTTATACGCCAACGAATAATGAAGGTGGGTTAGTGGGCGTTCAGTCTAAGCCACAAAATACAATTACTGGCCTGACTGGCTCCTATGCGGTGTGTACGAGCGGCGTTTTAGGTAAATTGGCAAAACAGATCGATTCCCAGATTGATGATGGAGATACTACCAAAGGTTCCGTGATGGTGGCTGATACTGTCACAGGGACTTCAGGCGCAACAGCGGTTGCAACAACTGCAACAGATTTTGACTCAACTAAATATGTGCTTTGTATGGCATTCTGATGTTGTGCAATGGATATTAAAAAAGCCCGCAATTGCGGGCTTTTTTATTGTTCGTTTTATAGATGGGGCTTTTTGATTTAGAATAGTCCAAATTTTTGACTGTAATCATTCATGGCGCAAAATAACGTCGGACAAAACATTGTCGAGATAGACAATCTTTCCTTTGGCTACAAGGGTCGCTTGCTACATAAAGGCATTAACATGACTTTCCCGAAAGGGAAAGTGGTGGCCATTATGGGCGGTAGTGGTAGTGGTAAAACCACCTTGCTTCGTTTGATTGGCGGGCAAATCAAGCCAAACAAGGGTGAGGTGCGTGTGGATGGAAAAGTGGTGCATCAGCAAAGCCGTGAGGGTGTTTACGCACTGCGCCGCAAAATGGGTATGCTGTTCCAGCATGGTGCACTGTTTACCGATTTATCCGTGTTCGAGAACGTGGCTTTCCCTATGCGGGAGCATACGGACTTGCCCGAAAGCATGATTCGTGACCTGGTGCTGATGAAGCTGCATGCGGTGGGTTTGCGTGGCGCGCACAAGCTGATGCCGTCCGAGCTTTCCGGCGGTATGGCGCGGCGTGTGGCGCTGGCACGTGCGATTGCGCTGGATCCGGATATCATTATGTACGACGAGCCTTTTGCCGGGCTGGATCCTATTTCGATGGGCGTGATTTGCGACCTGATTCGCACGCTGAATGACGCGCTTGGCGCGACTTCCATTATCGTGACGCATGATGTCGAAGAAACCTTCCGCTTTGCCGACTATATTTATTTTGTCGCGGATGGTGTTGTGGCCGCCGAAGGTACGCCGAATGAACTGGGGAAATCAGAATTACCATTTGTGCATCAATTTGTACATGGCGAAAAAGACGGCCCGGTGCCTTTCCATTATGCGGCTGGGGATTACAAACAAGATTTGCTGGAGCTTGATCCATGACGCGGGTAAGTTTACTGATGAAACTGGTGCGCACCCTGCGTAATATCGGGCACCGCTTTGTAGATCGTATCTGGCGGCTAGGCGCCGGAGCGCGCCTGTTCTGGCTTACGCTGCTTTCCAGCGGCGAGAGTTTGAGACGTCCGTGGCTGGTGATTCGTGAAGTGTATTTTACGGGTGTGTTGTCACTGATTATTATTCTGGTGTCCGCGTTTTTTGTCGGGATGGTGTTGGCACTGCAAGGCTATAACACGTTACAGCGCTATGGTTCTTCCGAGGCGATTGGCGTGCTAGTGGCACTGGCGCTAGTGCGCGAACTGGGGCCAGTGGTGACGGCGCTGTTGTTTGCCGGAC
>JBGAVM010000026.1:0-20199 GCA_044228125.1 Methylophilus sp. | reverse complement strand
TTCGCGCTGGCCGAAGAGAAAATCCTGCCAAACTTCAATTTTGAGAAAGTCTCTCGTCTGGTATTGGGTAAAAACTGGACAAAAGCGAATCCCGAGCAGAAAGCTGCTTTCCAAACCGAGTTCAAGACCTTGTTGTTGCGCACTTATGCGGTAGCGTTGTCCAAGTACAAAAATCAGACCATCGAGTACAAACCTTTCCGCATGGAAAATGATGCGACCACGGCGTCCGTCAAAACGTTGATTCTGCAACCGGGCGGTCAGCCAATCGCCGTGGACTATACCTTGGCGAAGCAAGCGGATTCCTGGAAGGTATACGATATTGTGATTGAAGGCGTGAGTCTGGTAACGAATTACCGCGGCCAGTTTGCGCAGGAAATCCGCCAGAATGGGCTGGACAGCCTAATCAAGAAACTGGCCGAGAAAAATACTGCAGCTAAAGTGCAACAGGCCAAGTCTACATCATGATGCAAATCCAGCAGTTGGGCGACCGGTGGAACGTGCAGGGTGACATCATTATCGGTTCCGTCAATGCTTTGCTGAAAGCGAGTCAGCAGTTTGTTTTGAAAACCGGTGCGACCGTGGATTTCAAGGATGTCGGTAATGTGGACACCTCTGCCATTAGCTTGATACTGGAATGGAAGCGTCGCGCAAAGCGCGAAAACTGCACTCTGGAACTGGCTAACATGCCAGAAAACCTAAAAAGCCTGGCGGCTTTGTATGGCGTGTCTGATATTGTGAATTAATCGCAATTTTTTATTGATTAGCCCCATTCCTGGCGAATGGGGTTTTATTTTTTTAAAGATTGGGTCATTCTTTGGCAATTCCCGCAGTTAGCATAGCAGGTATCCAAAAGCACTTTGGTGTGCTCAAGGCACTCAAAGGCGTGGACTTGACCATACAGCAAGGCGAATTCTTTGCGCTACTCGGCCCTAACGGCGCGGGTAAGTCAACACTCATCAACCTGATGGCGGGGTTGCTCAAACCCACGCATGGCAGTATCAAGGTGATGGGTTTTGATGTGCAAAGCCAGTATCAGCAATCTCGCCAACATCTAGGCGTAGTACCGCAGGAACTGGTGTTCGATCCATTCTTCAATGTGCGCGAGATGTTGCGTTTTCAGGCCGGATATTTTGGTCGTGGCCCGGAAAACGATGCTTGGGTGGATGAGGTGATTGAATCGCTTGGCTTGACCGATAAAGCGCATACCAATATGCGCCGCCTTTCTGGCGGCATGAAGCGTCGCGCCCTGATTGCGCAGGCGCTTGCGCATAAGCCGCCCGTCATTGTTCTGGATGAGCCGACCGCGGGGGTAGATGTGGAATTGCGCCAGATGCTGTGGGATTTCATCAAGCGGCTTAACCGCGAGGGCCATACGATCATCCTTACGACACATTATTTGGAAGAGGCGGAAACCTTATGTGAACGCGTCGCCATGATGAAAGGCGGCGAAATCGTCGCGCTGGATACGACTACCAATCTGCTACAACAGTTTTCCGGCAAAAATCTTCGTTTAAAGCTGAATGGCAGCTTGCCAGCCAGCTTGTTGCCCATGCTCAAACATGGCGAGGGCAATATATTTACGCTGGCCCTACATGAGCTGACACAAATGGAGTACGCCCTGAGCGAGCTGCGCAAGGCCAATGTACAAGTGGAAGATATGCAGCTGATAGAAGCTGACTTGGAAGATGTGTTCCTGTCTATTGTTGGGAAAGGAAACAGCAGCGCATGATGTTGAATATCCCCGCACAATATCGCGGCGTCTGGACGCTGTTCAAGAAAGAAGTGCTGCGCTTTTGGCGCGTGGCTTTTCAAACGCTGGCTTCGCCGGTGCTCACAGCGCTGCTGTACTTGCTGATTTTTAGCCATGTGCTGGAAGAGCACGTACATGTGTATCAGAACGTGCCCTATACCGCATTCCTGATTCCCGGTTTGATGATGATGTCCATGCTGCAGAATGCGTTTGCCAACACCTCATCCAGCCTCATTCAATCCAAGGTGATGGGCAATCTGGTGTTTATCCTGCTCACGCCCTTAAGCTACATGCAGCTATTTATCGCATTTCTGGGCGCGTCCATTATTCGCGGGCTTGCTGTCGGGCTGGCTATCTATTTGGTTGCAGTTTGGTTTGTGGATTTGCCCATCGCAAACGCCGCGTGGATATTGGCGTTTGGGCTGCTTGGTTGCGCGCTGTTGGGCACGTTTGGCATGATTGCCGGCATCTGGGCGGAGAAATTCGATCAGATGGCGGCCTTCCAGAACTTCGTCATCATGCCGTTCACATTCCTGTCGGGCGTGTTCTATTCCATACACTCCTTGCCGCCGTTTTGGCAGGCCGTGTCCAAATTCAACCCGTTCTTTTACATGATAGATGGCTTCCGCTACGGCTTCTTTGGCAAAAGCGATGTCTCGCCATGGATAAGCTTGACCGTTGTGGTGGCGTTTTTGGTGGTACTCACATGGCTGACCCTAAAAATGTTAAAATCCGGCTACAAGTTACGAGGCTGATTTTGTGTTAAGCGCCAAGCAGTTAGAAAGCTATATCACGCAGCATTTAAGCTGCGATTTCATTGAAGTGCGCGGCGACGACGGGACGCATTTTGAAGCGCTGATTGTGAGCCCGGCGTTTGAAGGCAAGCGCATGGTAGCGCAACATCAGTTGGTATATGCCGCGCTGGGTGACCGCATGAAAGCAGAAATTCACGCGCTGAGCATGAAAACCTACACGCCCTCACAATGGGCAGAAAAAACTAAAACCGCGTCGTGATACGGTGTTGCTTAATTTATTTTGACTGCTTGCATAATAATACATATGCCGCGCAGCCAAAATAAATACGCGCCTTGTCTCGCTTAGCGCTTTTAATTTTTATAGATTTAGGAAGAGAAAATGGATACACAAGCACAAATTAAACAAACCGTCACCGAAAATCCGGTGGTGTTGTACATGAAGGGCAGCCCGAAATTTCCGCAATGCGGATTTTCCAATCTGGCGACGCAAATTCTGGATGCCTGTGATGCGAAATATGTGGCCGTGGATGTGCTGCAAAACAATGACATTCGCGAAGGCATTAAGCAATACGCCAACTGGCCAACCATTCCGCAGTTGTATATCAAGGGCGAGTTTATTGGCGGCGCGGACATCATGCGCGAAATGTACCAGAGCGGCGAGCTGCAAGCGCTGTTGCGAAACGCCAAATAAGGAAAAATAATTGGATAAATTGGTCATACAAGGCGGCACGCGCCTGCAAGGCGAGGTAACAATCTCTGGTGCCAAGAACGCCGCGCTGCCGCTGCTTTGCGCAGGGCTGCTGGCAGAAACGCCGCTTACGCTCACCGGCCTGCCGGAACTGCGCGATGTGAATTCCACACTCAAACTGCTGGACACCATGGGTGTGAAAGTCAGCCGCGAAGGCACGACGGTGACGCTGGATGCTTCCGATGTGCAGTCTTTCGAAGCGACATACGAAATGGTGAAAACCATGCGTGCGTCCATTCTTGTGCTGGGGCCGCTGCTGGCGCGTTTTGGCACTGCGCGTGTTTCCTTGCCCGGCGGCTGTGCCATTGGTTCGCGTCCGGTCGATTTGCATATCAAAGGCTTGCAGGCGATGGGCGCGGCGATTCACATCACGCATGGCTACATTCAGGCCAGCACGCTGCATTTGCCTAACCGCCGCTTGCAAGGCGCTAAATACTACATGGATTTGGTCACCGTGACCGGCACGGAAAACCTGATGATGGCCGCAGCGCTGGCGCAAGGCACGACTGTGCTTGAAAATGCCGCCAAAGAGCCGGAAGTGGTGGATTTGGCCGAATGCCTGAACAAGATGGGCGCGAAGATCAAAGGCGCGGGCACGGATACCATTACCATCGAAGGTGTGGAACATCTCACCGGCGCGACGCATCATATCGTGTGCGACCGTATCGAAGCCGGCACCTATATGGTGGCCGCGGCGATGACTGGCGGCAACGTGACGCTAAAGAACGCGCGCGCTGATTTGCTGGAAGCGGTTGTTGAAAAGCTGCGTGAATCGGGTGCCAGCGTAGAACATACGGCGGACACGATAACCGTAAAGGGCAATGGCAGGCTGAAGGCGGTGAATATTCGCACCGCGCCGCACCCGGCTTTCCCGACGGATATGCAGGCGCAGTTCATGGCGCTCAATAGCGTAGCCGAAGGTGTTTCTACTGTGATTGAGACGATCTTCGAGAACCGCTTCATGCATGTGCAGGAACTGCAGCGCATGGGCGCCAATATTGAGGTGCAGGGTAATACCGCGGTGGTGAAAGGTGTTGCCGCGCTGGAAGGCACCAATGTGATGGCAACCGACCTGCGCGCCTCTGCGGGCTTGGTGCTGGCGGGGCTGGTGGCTGACGGCGAAACCGTGATAGACCGCATTTATCACCTCGATCGCGGCTATGAGAAACTGGAAGAGAAGTTGACTAAACTGGGTGCAAATGTGCGTCGCAGCAACTAAAAACTATGATTACAATCGCATTATCTAAAGGCCGTATTTTCGAAGAAACCACGCCATTGCTGGCGGCGGCAGGCATACACGCGCTGGAAGACCCCGAATCTTCGCGCAAGCTGATTCTGCCGACCAACCGCGACGATGTGCGCCTGATTATCGTGCGCGCGACCGATGTGCCGACTTATGTGCAGTACGGCGCGGCGGATATTGGCATTGCGGGCAAGGATGTGCTGGATGAACACGGCGGCGAGGGTTTGTACCAGCCGCTCGATTTGAATATCGCCAAATGCCGCATGATGGTGGCAGTGCGCAATGATTTTGATTACGAAGCCAGCATTCGCCAAGGCGCGCGCCTGAAAGTGGTGACCAAGTACGTGAAAACCGCGCGTGAACACTTTGCCGCCAAAGGCATGCATGTTGATCTTATCAAGCTGTATGGCTCGATGGAACTCGGTCCGCTGGTCGGTCTCGCCGATGCGATTGTCGATTTGGTCAGCACCGGCGGTACGCTGAAAGCCAACAATCTCAAGGCGGTTGAACACATCGGCGACATCAGCTCGCGCCTGATTATCAATCAGGCATCGCTCAAGTTGAACCGTGCCAAGTTGCAACCGATTATTGATGACATAACCAAAGCGGTAAAAGCATGAAAGTCAGACGTTTAAATTCCCAGGAAGCCAGTTTCGACGGCGATCTCAAAGCCCTGCTGGCATTTGAAACCGCGCAGGACGACAGTGTGGACAAGGTCGTTGCGGCTATTTTGAAAGACGTGAAAACGCGCGGTGACGCGGCGGTGCTGGAATACACCAACCGTTTTGATAAAACCAACGCGACTTCAATCGCGGCGCTGGAAATCAGCAAGGTGGAACTGAGCGCTGCATTGGATGGCCTGGAAGCTAATAGCAGAGCGGCGCTTCAGGCAGCGGCAGATCGCGTCAAAATTTATCACGAAAAGCAGTTGATGCAATCGTGGAGCTACACGGAAGCGGATGGCACCATGCTCGGTCAGCAAGTCACCGCGCTGGATCGGGTCGGCCTCTATGTGCCGGGCGGCAAAGCAGCATATCCCTCTAGTGTTTTAATGAACGCGATTCCAGCCAAAGTGGCAGGTGTCAAAGAACTCATTATGGTGGTGCCAACGCCGAACGGTGAGAAGAACCAGTTGGTGCTGGCTGCAGCGGCCATTTCCGGCGTGGATCGCGTATTCTGCATCGGCGGCGCTCAAGCCGTGGGCGCAATGGCCTACGGTACACAGACCATTCCGCAAGTGGATAAGATTGTTGGCCCTGGCAATGCCTACGTGGCTGCCGCCAAGCGCCGCGTATTCGGTGTGGTGGGGATTGACATGGTCGCCGGTCCTTCCGAGATACTAGTGATTTGCGATGGGCAAACCGATCCGGATTGGATCGCGATGGACTTGTTCAGCCAAGCTGAGCACGACGAGCTGGCGCAAGCCATATTGCTTTCTCCCGATGCGGAGTTTCTGGGCAAAGTGGAAGCCAGTATGCACAGACTGGTGCAGGAAATGCCGCGTAGAGACATCATTAATACATCGATTACCGACCGCGGTGCGTTGATACAAGTGCGTGATTTGGACGAGGCAGCTGAAATTTGCAATTACATTGCGCCGGAACATCTGGAGCTTTCTGTGGCTGATCCTCTCAGTTTATCCAAGAAAATCAGGCACGCCGGTGCGATATTCATGGGACGTGACACCTGCGAAGCACTTGGCGATTACTGTGCCGGGCCGAACCACGTGCTGCCGACTTCGCGCACCGCACGCTTCAGTTCGCCGCTGGGTGTGTACGATTTCCAGAAGCGTTCCAGCCTGATTATGGTGTCTTCGAAAGGCGCGCAAACATTGGGTCGTGTGGCATCTACGCTGGCGCATGGCGAAGGTTTGCAGGCGCATGCCAGAAGCGCGGAATATCGTTTGAAATGAGTAAATACTGGAGTGACATCGTCCATAAGCTCACCCCTTATGTGCCGGGCGAGCAGCCGAAGATTCAGAATCTGATTAAGCTGAATACGAACGAGAATCCGTATGGCCCTAGCCCCAAGGTGATAGCGGCGTTGCAGGCTGTTGCCAATGACGGTTTGCGTCTATATCCCGACCCGGATTCTTCCAGACTCAAAGCGGCAATTGCCGATTATTACGGGCTGGAAGCGAATCAGGTGTTTGTCGGCAACGGGTCGGACGAGGTGCTGGCGCATGTGTTCGCGGCCTTGCTCAAGCATGATAAACCGCTGTTGTTTCCTGACGTCACTTACAGCTTTTACCCAGTGTACTGCGGTTTGTATGGCATTGAGTTTGAAACGGTTCCGCTGAACAAGAACTTTGAAATTGATTTGAACGATTACGCTCAGCCCAATGGTGGTATCATCTTTCCTAACCCCAATGCACCGACTGGTATCCCGCTTGACTTGCAGGCGGTCGAAGCTCTGCTGAAATCTAATACCGACAGCGTGGTGGTGATAGACGAGGCTTATGTGGATTTTGGCACAGAAAGCGCGGTTGGCTTGATTAACCAATATCCAAACTTGCTGGTAGTACAGACGCTTTCCAAAGCACGCTCGCTGGCGGGTTTGCGTGTGGGTTTCGCAATGGGAAATAAAGATTTGATCGAAGCACTGATTCGCGTAAAAGACAGCTTCAACTCTTACCCGATTGACTGTTTTGCCGAGGTCGGCGCAATTGCCGCGCTGGAGGACAAGGCGTATTTCGAGGAAACGCGGCAAAAAGTGATGGCCTCGAGAATAGCGCTGGTATTGGCTCTCAGGGGAATGGGGTTTGATGTGCTGCCATCCGGTGCGAACTTTATATTTGCACGCCATCCGCAACACGACGCGGCAGACCTGGCGCAAAAACTGCGAGAGCAAAGCATCATCGTTCGGTATTTCAAGCAGCCTACGCGTATTAGCCAATTTTTGCGCATCACCATTGGTGATGAAGTTCAGACAGAACAGCTGATAGCCGCATTGAAAACAATCATTTAGGCGCTGATTACGCGACGAATAAAATCAGAATATCCCTAAAAAGTAGTTGAAATTGTTTAATAAATGCGGTTATGATGCCGGAATTGTATGCAATATGCGCTCAGGGGAGCTTAGGTGCGATTGCAGTACGAGATTTTTAGAAACTTTTTAAACGAATATTAAGTAAATTCGGAGGAAGAAGCATCATGGCATTAACTCAAATGGCATTGGATTCATTGGATTTTGACGCAACCGTTGCACTGGCAACCAAAGTTGCGCCACACGTTGACATTCTGGAAATTGGTACACCTTGCATCAAGCATAACGGTATCGAGTTGCTGAAAACATTGCGTGCCAAATTCCCAAACAACAAAATCCTGGTAGACCTGAAAACCATGGATGCCGGCTTCTACGAAGCTGAGCCGTTCTACAAGGCAGGTGCAGACATCTGTACCGTATTGGGTACTGCCGACATCGGCACCATCAAAGGCGTAATCGACGCTGCTAATAAATACGGCAAAAAAGCACAGATCGACCTGATCAACGTGCCTGACAAAAAAGCGCGCACATTGGAAGTGGCTAAACTGGGCGCACACATCATTGGCGTGCATACTGGTTTGGACCAACAAGCCGCAGGCCAAACACCATTTGCTGACTTGGCAATGGTTGCCAGCCTGAACACAGGCGTAGATATTTCTGTTGCTGGTGGTGTTAAGGCTGCTACGGCTGGCCAAGTGCGTGACGCTGGCGCAACAATCATTGTTGCTGGTGCTGCAATCTACGGCGCTGCTGATCCGGCTGCTGCCGCTAAAGAAATCACTGACATTGCTCACGCAGGTGGTGCTGCCGCAGGCGGCATGGGCAAATGGTTGCCATGGATTCTGATTGCAGGTGCTGTATTGCTGGGCCTGTTCTTGCTGAAAGGCAACAAACCGGCTGACGAAGCTCCTGTTGACGCTGCTCCAGCAGTAGAAGAAGCTGCACCTGCAGAAGCTGCTGCCCCTGCTGATGCTGC
The DNA here is from genome assembly GCA_044228125.1 of Methylophilus sp. Taxonomy (GTDB): domain Bacteria; phylum Pseudomonadota; class Gammaproteobacteria; order Burkholderiales; family Methylophilaceae; genus Methylophilus. The sequence continues at coordinate 11,742 of JBGAVM010000026.1, read as the reverse complement.
TCCGGCAGAAGCTGCACCTGCTGAGGCTGCTCCAGCTGAAGCTGCACCTGCTGAAGCAAAATAATTGCTGTTAAGCATGTTTCAAGCAGAAAGCCGGCCTAGTGTCGGCTTTTTGTTTGTTTTTTGCGCGGCAATTGCAGTTTGAGTTAAAATCCGTATACATTCTTCAGATTATTTCATTTCACCATGCGCCAGGCAGAAGTTACGCGTAATACCCTTGAGACCCAAATCACGGTCAGCATCAATTTGGATGGCACGGGCAAATCCCAATTTGAGACAGGCTTGGGCTTCCTTGATCACATGCTGGATCAAGTCGCGCGTCATGGCATGATGGATATTGCCGTGCATGCCAAGGGTGATCTGCATATCGATGCCCATCACACGGTGGAAGATATTGGCATCACCTTGGGGCAGGCTTTTGCCAAAGCGCTAGGTGACAAAAAAGGCATCAACCGCTACGGGCATGCCTATGTGCCGCTGGACGAGGCGTTGAGCCGCGTGGTGCTGGATTGCTCCGGCCGCCCGGGTTTGGAATTCAGCTGCGAATTCACCCGCGCCGTGATAGGCGACTTTGAGGTGGATCTGGTGCACGAATTCTTTCAGGGCTTTGTCAATCACGCGAATATCACATTACATATCGACAACCTGAAGGGGCATAACTCGCACCATCAGGCCGAGACGATTTTTAAGGCTTTTGGCCGCGCATTGCGTATGGCGGTAACTCTCGATCCGCGCATGCAAGGCGTTATGCCATCCACAAAGGGTAGTCTATAAAATTTTTGGTATGAAAAGTGTAGATATTGCCGTTGTAGATTATGGCATGGGTAACTTACGCTCGGTTTCCAAGGCGCTGGAACACGTCGCCCCGCAACAAACGGTCGTCGTGACCAGCGATGCCGAGGTGATTCACCAGGCCGGGCGAGTCGTGTTTCCCGGTCAGGGCGCGATGCCGGACTGCATACGCGAGCTGGATGCACGCGGCTTGCGCGATGCAGTGATGCACGCGACGGAAAACAAACCTTTCCTGGGGATTTGCATCGGCCTGCAAATGTTGTTCGAGCATTCTGAAGAGGGCGATGTCGCAGGGTTGGGACTGGTGTCGGGCAATGTGAAAAGATTCACGCAACATGCGGATCATCAAGGTAATAAGTTGAAAATTCCGCATATGGGCTGGAACCAGGTGTATCAGACGATGCCACACGCTTTGTGGCAGAACATCGCGGATGGTGAGCGTTTCTATTACGTACACAGTTATTTTGTCGTGCCTGACGATGATGCGCTGACTACCGGCTACAGCGAATATCCTGATCGCTTTACTGGCGCGATTGGCAAGGACAACCTGTTTGCCATACAGTTTCACCCGGAAAAAAGTGCGGCAGCAGGCTTGCAACTCTTGCATAATTTTGTACACTGGAATCCATGACTCCAGTCTTAATGTTTTTGATTTAATTAAATAAAAGCAATATGTTAATTATTCCTGCAATTGATTTAAAAGACGGCCACTGTGTGCGTCTCAAGCAAGGTTTGATGGAAGAATCCACCGTGTTCTCGGAAGACCCCGCATCAATGGCGCGGCACTGGGTGGATCAAGGCGGGCGACGCCTGCATCTGGTGGATTTGAATGGCGCGTTTGCCGGTAAACCGGTCAACGAAGACGCAATCAAATCCATCGTTACCGCAGTAGGCGGGGATATCCCTATCCAATTGGGCGGCGGTATCCGCGACCTAGATACGATAGAACGCTATCTGGATAGTGGTATCAGTTATGTCATTATTGGCACCGCTGCAGTCAAGAATCCGGGCTTCCTGCACGAGGCCTGTTATGCGTTCCCCGGCCAGATCATGGTGGGTCTGGATGCTAAAGACGGCAAAGTGGCGGTGGATGGCTGGTCGAAGCTGACCGGGCATGATGTGATTGATTTGGCGAAGAAGTTTGAGGATTACGGCGTGGAGAGCGTGGTCTATACTGATATTGGCCGCGATGGCATGCTGACCGGCGTGAATATCGAGGCTACCGTGGCGTTGGCGCAGGCATTGACGATTCCGGTAATTGCATCCGGCGGCGTGACCAATCTGGACGATGTGCGCAAGCTTTGCGCGGTCGAGTCCGAAGGCGTGATGGGCACGATTACCGGCCGTGCTATTTATGAAGGTACACTGGATTTTGCGGCTGCGCAGAATCTGGCAGATGAATTAAGCGCCTAATGCTAGCCAAGCGTATTATTCCTTGTCTCGACGTTACAAATGGTCGAGTAGTCAAAGGCGTTAATTTCCTGGAACTGCGTGATGCAGGCGATCCTGTGGAAATCGCAGAACGCTATAACGATCAGGGTGCTGATGAGTTATGCTTCCTGGATATTACTGCAAGCTCGGATAACCGAGACCTGATTTTGCATATCATCGAAGATGTCGCCAGCCAGGTATTTATTCCGCTCACTGTTGGCGGCGGCGTGCGTCAGGTGGAGGATGTGCGGCGCTTGCTTAATGCAGGTGCGGATAAAGTCAGCATCAATACCACCGCGGTGTTGAACCCGCAGGTGGTGGCGGATGCGGCTGGGCGGTTTGGCTCACAATGTATCGTGGTCGCGATTGACGCGAAAAAGGTAGATAATCAACCTTTCCAGTGGGAGGTGTTTACCCACGGCGGACGCAATCCAACTGGCTTGGATGCGGTGAAATGGGCTGAGAAGATGGTAGCGCTGGGCGCGGGCGAACTGCTGGTTACCAGCATGGATCGCGACGGTACCAAGATTGGCTTCAATAACGAGTTAAATAAAGCGATTAGCGACGCCGTGGATGTGCCGCTGATCGCGTCGGGTGGCGTGGGCAATTTGCAGCATCTGGTGGATGGCATCAAGCTGGGCGGTGCGGATGCGGTGCTGGCGGCCAGTATTTTCCATTATGGCGAATATACGGTTGAAGAGGCTAAACGCTACATGCAACAAAACGGTATCGAGATGCGGCTATGACTTGGCTGGACGAAGTGCATTTTGACAAAGACGGCTTGATTCCCGCCATTGCGCAGGATCACAAGACCGGCAAGGTGCTGATGTTCGCCTGGATGAACCGCGAAGCGCTCAAGATTACCGCAGAAACCATGCAGGCCGTGTATTGGTCACGTAGCCGCAATAAATTGTGGCGCAAGGGCGAGGAATCCGGCCATACGCAAAAAGTGCACGAGATTCGTCTGGATTGCGATGAAGACGTGATACTGCTGAGCATAGAACAATGCGGCGGCATTGCTTGTCATACCGGGCGTGAAAGCTGTTTTTTCCAGAAGCTGGAAAACGGCCAATGGAAAACCGTGGAGCCGGTGATTAAAAATCCGGAAGATATATACAAACCGATTGCCTAAGCCAAGAAAAAAGCGATGAGTGACATACTGAACCGATTGGCCGATATGCTGGAAGCGCGCAAAAGCGCGGATCCAGCGAGTTCCTATGTGGCAAAGCTGTATGCAAAAGGCATGGACAGTATCCTGAAAAAGGTGGGCGAAGAATCGGCGGAAACGATTATTGCAGCCAAGGGTGGCAACAAGGACGAGATTATCTACGAGACCGCGGATTTGTGGTTTCACACGCTGGTGATGCTGGCGCAGGCAGGCCTTAAGCCGCAGGACGTACTGGACGAACTGGCGCGCCGCGAAGGGCTTTCCGGCATTGTCGAAAAGGAAAGCAGGGAGAAAAAATGAGCGCAGACTGCATTTTTTGCAAAATCGTTTCCGGCGCGATCCCGTCAAAAAAAATCTACGAAGATGAAGACGTCATCGCGTTTAACGATATCAAACCCGCCGCGAAGGTGCATTTTCTGATTGTGCCCAAGCTGCATGTGGATTCGCTGAAAGAATGCGACGCTTCGCATCAGGCGCTGCTGGGCAAGATGCTGCTGCTTGCGCCAAAACTCGCGGCTGAGCAAGGCTTGAAGGGCTTCAAGACGCTTATCAACACCGGGCGCGAAGGCGGGCAGGAAGTGTTTCATTTGCATATACACGTAATTGGCAACCCCTAGGCACATGGCCTGGAAGCCGCATGGAATAAGGAGATTGGAATGGGTTCGTTTAGCTTGTGGCATTGGTTGATTGTATTGCTGATCGTGGTGCTGGTGTTCGGCACCAAAAAGCTGCGGAATATCGGTGGCGATGTCGGTGGTGCGGTAAAAGAGTTCAAAAAGGCCATGAAAGACGAAGATGGCAATGTGATTGAAGGCGAAGTAACAGATAAAACCAAACAATAACACATGTTCGATATTTCCTTTTCCGAACTGCTGGTAATCGCAGTTGTGGCATTGATTGTCATCGGGCCGGAAAAGCTGCCAAAGGTAGCGCGCACGGCGGGTGCCATCATCGGTCGCATGCAGCGCTATGTGGCGCAGGTGAAAGAGGAAGTGAATCGCGAAGCGCGCTTTGCTGACTTGCAGCAGTTGCAGAATGAAATCCACCAAGGTGTAGAAGGCGTTAAATCAAGTATCGCAAGCAGTTTGGATTATTCGCCGCCGGAAGAACCGGTAACAGCCCAACCCAAGCAGCCGCGCCGCCCGCGCAAAAAAACGGCAACATCCTCCGGCGTTAAAGCTAAACCTGCCGCCAGATCTAATTCCAGTAGCAAGAAATCGGCGTCATGACACCAACGGAATCGTTTATCTCGCATCTGATTGAGCTGCGTAACCGGCTGCTGAAGGCGGTTTTGGGGTTCGTGCTGGTTTTTATCGCCTTGTTCCCGTTTGCCAGCAAAACCTACACGCTGCTGGCCGCCCCCATGCTGGCCAAGTTGCCTGCCGGTAGCCACATGATAGCCACAGCTGTCACTACACCTTTTTTTGTGCCAATGAAAGTGACCATGCTGGTGGCGTTTATTGTGTCCTTGCCGCTCAGCTTGTATCAACTCTGGGCTTTTGTGGCGCCGGGGCTGTATGCGCATGAGAAGAAACTGATGCTGCCTGTCATCATCGCAGCTTGCTTGCTGTTTCTGGGTGGCATGGCGTTCGCCTACTTTGCTGTGCTTCCGGTAGTGTTCGGGTTTATTGTCGGAAGCGCGCCACAGGGCGTGGCGGTGATGACGGATATTGCGGAATACCTGGATTTTGTCATCACGTTGTTCATGGCGTTTGGACTGGCATTCCAGGTGCCCATTGCTGTGGTACTGGCAGTGCGCTTTGGCTGGGTTAGTACGGCGCAGCTTAAAGAGGCACGTGGTTACGTGATCGTCGCGGCGTTTGTGCTGGGAGCTATTTTTACGCCACCGGACATCATTTCACAGTTCATGCTGGCTATCCCGCTGTGGCTGTTGTTTGAAGCCGGGGTACTGGTAGCCGGGTTGATTGAGAAAACTCCCAACACCATTCACGCTGAAGGTTGAAGTCTATTTTTCTGTGGCAGCCGGTTTCGGGCGACGGCCAATTACCACATCCACATTTTGATTAACGCCGTTACGCGTGATGACCAACGCTACTTTTTCATTTGGCTTCAGGGCGGCGATGATATTTAGCATCCCTTCCGCGTCGGCGACAGGCTTACCTGCTATCTTCATGAGAATGTCCCCCGCCTTCAGTCCGGCCTTGTCCGCAGGGCTGTCGCGCAGCACACCGGCAATCAGCGCGCCTTTCGATTCGCTTAGCTTGAACGATTCTGCCAGTTCCTCGGTAACATCTTGCGCTTCGATACCCATCCAGCCGCGCACAACGCTGCCGTGAGCAATGATTTGCTCCATAACCTGTTTGGCAAGGCTGGAGGGGATGGCAAAGCCGATGCCCATGCTGCCGCCGCTGCGGGAGTAGATGGCGCTATTGATGCCTACCATGTTCCCATCCGCATCAATCAAGGCGCCACCAGAGTTGCCCGGATTAATGCTGGCATCGGTCTGGATAAAGTTCTCGTAGGTGTTAATGCCTAGATGACTGCGCCCCAATGCGCTTACGATGCCTTGCGTGACGGTTTGTCCGACGCCGAACGGGTTGCCAATGGCCAGTACCACATCGCCTACTGCCAGCTTGTCGTTAGCAGCAAATGTAATAGAGGGCAGTTTTTCTGCATCTACCCGCAGCACAGCCAAATCGGTTTCTGGGTCAGTGCCTACCACGGTGGCGACCAGTTTGCGACCATCCACTAAAGCGACTTCAATCTGGTCGGCCGAGGCGACCACGTGGTTATTGGTGAGTATCAGGCCTTGCTCGCTGACGATCACGCCGCTGCCCAAGCTGCTTTCCGGCTCGTCTTCGGTGTTGTCCGGGTCGCCAAAGAAGTGGCGATAAACAGGATCGTCCATGAAGGGCTGGGTATTGCCGGGACGCTTGGTGGAAGTGAATATGTTAACTACGGCTGGCATGGCTTTTTTCACTGCATTGCTGAAGCTGCCTTTGGGTGTTGTTGCAGAAGGCGTAGTTTCTGGTAGGGCTTGCTTGATGATGATAGGCGTTTGCGATGTTTCTAGCAGTTGCGGATAAAACATACGGATGACAAACAAAAGACCCAAGCAGGCCGTGACGGATTGTGCAAAAATAAGCCAAATCTTGCGCATCAGTGGTATGTTTAAAGACTCAAAATAACGAATTATGGATAGTATAGGTGAAAACCCATGCAATTAGCGGAGCTGAATCAATATTTAACGCAACTTTTGCAACCGGAAAAATTCAACGATTACTGTCCTAATGGTTTGCAAGTTGAGGGTAAATCCGAAATTTTCAATATTGTCACTGGCGTGACGGCCAGCATGGCCTTGCTGGAAGCGGCTGTGAAGGCAGATGCCGATGCGGTGCTGGTGCATCATGGCTATTTCTGGCGCGGCGAACGTTCGCAGATCACCGGCATCAAACAGCGCCGTATCAAATTTTTGCTGCAACATAATTTGAACCTGCTCGCCTATCACCTGCCGCTGGATGCGCATCCGGAACTGGGTAATAACGCCATGCTGGGCAAACTGCTTGGTTTGTCGATAACCGGCTATCTGGATGACAAGAATATGCTGCCGTATTGTAAGCTGGGGAAAAGCATGCCTCTGGAAGCCTTATCTGGTGTGGTGTTTCAGGCATTGAATCGCAAGCCGCAAGTCATGGGTGACATGGCCGCCGAGGTGCGAACCGTGGCTTGGTGCACCGGTGCGGCGCAGCAGTATATTGAGCAGGTGATCGACAAAGAGGTTGACGTGTTCATCAGCGGCGAGATTTCCGAGCAGACGGTGCATAGCGTGCGTGAATCCGGTACGGCTTATATCGCGGCAGGGCATCATGCCACCGAGCGTTATGGTATTCAGGCTTTGGGAGAGCATCTGGCGCGGAAGTTCGGGCTGCAGCATACATTTATTGATATAGATAATCCAATTTAATTGATATAAATCAATTGCTTATTATATAAAATTTGGCTTTTCCTGCACGTATCCTGTATAATTCGAATTTTTTGAAACCAACGGAAAATCTGCCTCAAAAGGGCGGTTTTAGAGGAAGCCATGTCAGACAAACCCAATGACAAAAAGCCGCGCAAGCCGCGTTCAACGGCCGGCAAAGCACCTGCAGCACCCATTACCACCAATAGTCCACTTTCCTTCGATACGAGTGCGGTTGATGTAGAGAAGCGCAAATTCATTACTATTGCTACAGCTTGCGTAGGTACGGCTGGCGCGCTGGGTATCATGGCGCCGCCGTTTATCGGCAGCATGGCGCCAAGCGAACGCGCCAAAGCTGCCGGTGCGCCGGTGGAAGTGGATATCAGTAAGCTGGAAGCAGGTGGCATGATGACCGTGGAATGGCGTGGCAAGCCGGTATGGATTATCAAGCGTACACCGGAGCAGACAGCAGAGCTGCCCAAGCATAGCGACCAACTGTCTGATCCGGGCTGTGATGTGACCTCGCAGCAACCAGAGTATTGCAAAAATGCGACGCGTTCCATCAAGCAGGACATTGCGGTGATTATTGGCATTTGCACGCACTTGGGCTGCTCACCAACCTCCAAGATGCAAAAGGGTGGGGATATGGGTGAAGGATGGTCTGGTGGGTTCTTCTGTCCTTGTCACGGGTCTAAATTTGACTTGGCTGGCCGTGTGTTTAAGGGTTCTCCCGCACCAACCAATCTGGTCGTGCCTCCGCATCAATATTTGACAGACACCACTTTGCTGATTGGTGTGGATAAATCGGAGGCTTGATCATGGCAGAAAAACAAATGACAGAAACTAAAGGTTTGATGGGCTGGATTGATGCGCGTTTTCCGCTGACGGCTACTATCAAGAACCATTTGACGGAGTATTACGCACCGAAGAACTTTAACTTCTGGTACTACTTTGGCTCGCTGGCCTTGCTGGTGCTGGTGATGCAGATCCTGACGGGTATTTTCCTGACTATGCATTACAAGCCTAGCGCCGCAGAGGCGTTTGCTTCGGTGGAATACATCATGCGTGACGTGTGGGGCGGCAACTATATTCGCTACATGCACTCGACTGGCGCCTCAATGTTCTTCGTGGTGGTTTATCTGCACATGTTCCGTGGGCTGATCTATGGTTCCTATCGTAATCCGCGCGAACTTATTTGGCTGTTTGGCGTAGCCATTTTTCTGTGTCTGATGGGCGAAGCCTTCTTTGGCTATTTGTTGCCTTGGGGGCAAATGTCCTACTGGGGTGCGCAAGTCATTGTCAACCTATTTAGCGCCATACCGTTCATTGGGCCGGATTTTGCGGAATGGTTGCGTGGCGATTACCTGATTTCCGATGCAACACTAAACCGCTTTTTTGCGTTCCACGTAATTGCCTTGCCATTGGTGCTGCTGGGTCTTGTTGCAGTGCATCTGGTGGCTTTGCATGAGGTGGGTAGCAACAATCCGGATGGCGTGGAAATCAAGAAAAACAAGGATGCAAAAACAGGTATCCCACTGGATGGTATCCCATTCCACCCATATTACACCGTGAAAGATATTGTAGGTGTGGTGGCGTTCCTCATCGTGTTCGCGGTGATTGTGTTCTATGCGCCTGATATGGGGGGGTACTTCCTGGAGGCGAACAACTTCGTGCCAGCGGACCCGCTAGTTACGCCGGCACACATTGCGCCAGTTTGGTATTTCACGCCGTTCTATTCCATTTTGCGTGCAGTACCGCCAATCTTCAATTCACAGTTCCCCGGCGTTGCCATGATGGGCTTGTCTGTGCTGGCATTTGCTTTCCTGCCTTGGCTGGATAAAAGTCCGGTGGCTTCTATTCGTTATCGTGGCAACCTATATAAAAAGTGGTTGGCGGCATTTGTGGTGAGCTTTGTGGTGCTGGGGTATTTGGGTACAGTGCCTTCTAATGTATGGGGTCAGTTCGGTGCATGGCTGAGTGGGGCGGATCGCGCTACTGTGGTTGCACGCATCTGTACGGCTATTTATTTCGCCTTCTTCATCCTGATGCCATGGTATACGGCAAAAGATAAAATCAAACCTGTACCGGAAAGGGTGACTTACTAATTATGAAAAACATGAATAAGTTATTGATAATACTGATTTTCATGCCGCTAGCGGTGTTTGCCAATGAGGCAAAGATTGATGTGAAGGCACCTGTCGACTTGGGTGACCATGAGTCACTTCAGCGTGGAGCCAAGACCTTCGTGAACTACTGCTTGAGCTGCCACAGCGCCAACTATATGCGCTACAACCGCTTGCAGGACATTGGCCTGACCGAAAAGCAGATCAAGGATAACCTGGTGTTTGCCGGTGAAAAAGTGGGGGAGCCCATGCAAGTGGGCATGATACCGAAAGACGGCAAGAAATGGTTCGGCGCTGCGCCGCCTGATTTGTCCGTAGAAGTGCGCGCGCGTGGCGCGGACTGGGTGTATGCCTATTTGCGCGGCTTCTATAAGGACGAAACACGCCCATCTGGCTGGAATAATATGGTATTCGATAAAGTAGCTATGCCGCATGTGTTTTATGAGCTGCAAGGCGTGCAGGCGCTAAATCACGAGACGCATCAATTGGAGCTGGTGAAACCGGGCCGGATGAATCCGGAAGAGTATGACGCTTTTGTGGGTGACTTGACCAATTATATGGCCTATATGGCGGAGCCCAAGCAGCAGAACCGTAAGCATATCGGTATTTGGGTGTTGCTGTTCCTGGGCGTATTGCTGGTGATGGCGAAAAAACTTAAAGAAGAATATTGGAAAGATATCAAGTAATCACTAAGGTGTGATTGCTGGAGGAGATTAGGAAATGATGAAACTGTACTCGGGCACGGTTGATCCGTATAGCCACCGTTGCCGTATTGTGCTCTTTGAAAAGGGCATGGATTTTGAAGTGATTGATGTGGACTTGGCTAATAAGCCGGAGGATTTGGCGATACTGAATCCTTATAATGCTGTGCCGGTGCTGGTGGAGCGTGACTTGGTGCTGAGTGAAGCGAATATCATCAATGAATACATTGATGAGCGCTTTCCGCATCCGCAATTGATGCCGGCTGACCCAGTGATGCGTGCCCGCGCTAGATTGTATCTGTTTGAGTTTGAGCGCGACTTGTTTAGTCATATCAAGGATATTGAAAGTGGTGATGAGCAACATGCAGATAAAGCGCGTAAAGCAATTGCGGATAACCTGAGCATTTTGGTACCGATCTTCAGCAAGCAGAAATATCTGATGGGCGATGAATATTCCATGCTGGATGTGGCGGTAACGCCGCTATTGTGGCGTTTGGGTCATTATGGTATTGAATTGCCGAACCAGGCGGCGCCATTGCTTAAGTACGCCGAACGTTTGTTCTCCCGTCCGCTGTATGCAGATGCGATGACACCATCCGAAAAAGCGATGCGCAAATAAGTTAAGCGATGGATAGGCTGATCCCAACCAAACCTTATATGTTGCGTGCCATTCATGAGTGGTGCGTGGATAACGGTTTGACGCCGCATTTACTGGTGGCCGTCAATAGTCAGACGCGTGTGCCGATGGCTTACGTTAAAGATGGGGAGATCGTGCTGAACCTGAGCTATACCGCCACCAAAGATCTGCATATGGATAACGATGCCATTGTGTTTTCTGCCAGGTTTGCCGGGGTTTCACAAAGCCTGTATGTGCCCGTGTCAGCGGTTAAGGGTATTTTTGCGCGTGAGAACGGACAAGGTATGTTTTTTGATGTGAGCGAGCAGACTCCAGAGATTCAAGCAGAGCCGGACGAGGCAGAGAAGGTGGTTTCGGCCGCTTCTGCTAAAAAGAAGCCTACGCTAACAATAGTGAAATAATTGATTTTTCTATTTTAAAGATTCACAAAAAAATGGTATAGTCACGCCTCACGTTTTTCTACGTTCCCAAGCCGGGTTAGCTCAGTTGGTAGAGCAGCGCACTTGTAATGCGAAGGTCATCAGTTCGATTCCGATACCCGGCACCATTTCCTTATGTTTGGCAATCAGGCCGGGTAATTTACCCTACGCTTAAATTGTTGAAAATTTGGCGCCAAACATTTGACAGCCTGGTCAAAAATACGCATAATCGCGGGTTCGGTTAGGAGAGGTGGCCGAGTGGTTAAAGGCGACGGACTGTAAATCCGTTCTCTCTGAGTACGCTGGTTCGAATCCAGCCCTCTCCACCAAAAGCGTTATTGCAACTGTAATGAGCCTGTAGGCGTGGGTTGTGCTTTAGTTAATGTTAGGCGAGCCGCAGCGCGGGTGTAGCTCAGTTGGTAGAGCACTTGCCTTCCAAGCAAGATGTCGCGAGTTCGAGCCTCGTCGCCCGCTCCAGTTTGCTTGATGGTTGTTTAAGCTGCCCATGTGGCTCAGTGGTAGAGCACTCCCTTGGTAAGGGAGAGGTCG
>JBGAVM010000025.1:0-20759 GCA_044228125.1 Methylophilus sp. | reverse complement strand
AAGCATGGTGGCCAATCTCATTAAGAGCGTAAAAGAACGCTACAAATCCAGGGTTGTTATTTTTGACCTTCCTCCTATGTTGAATTCTGATGATGCGATGGTGGTGCTACCACAAATCGACTGTATTTTGTTGGTGGTAGCCAACGGGATGTCAACGGAAACTGAAATTGAAGAGACATTACACCACTTGCCACAAGAGAATTTGCTTGGTGTCATTCTTAACAAGTCCGATACCGAATCCAAAGGGTATTATTACTAATTAGTACTGGTGACTAAGCCTACAGGCGTACGCTAATATGTGAGTTTGGGCTTGGCAAAATCTGCCTTAACCATTCGAATATAAGCTGCACTCAGGCCAGCAATAGCCCAGTAGATAGTGGGGATGATACCAACTGGGCTTACCGTGCCTATTATCAACATCATTCCGCAGATGACTGCAAACAAAGCCCTGCCTAATGCATGAACCTCACTAGACTTATCGGGGATAAGCTTCAATGACTTTAGAATCTGACGTGCCAACAAAGCAAAGAACAGCACAAAAAGTCCTACGCCAATAAGACCTGTTGATAAGGCGAGAAGCAAATACGTATTAGTGATGTCTATGACTACTCCATTAAACATTTCTTGCATTTCCGGGTATTTCTGAAAGTCGGCCGCTCCAGTAAGCGGGTTTCTTTGGATCGTAATTAAAGAATTGGTAACCAACTGTTCTCTAAATGAGATATTTCGGTTATCCACTTTGCCAACAAAAGGTAGAAAGTCGATAATTTTTTGCCCCATAGGTGTTAGCGAAAGTGCACCTAAGGTAATAATGCTAACGATTAATAATTTGGACACATTTCGCACATGATTTTTACCCGTCATTACAAAGGCGATAATAGTTAAAATGGCACCTACCCAGGGCCCTCTGGAGAGGGCGGCAACTTGACCGACACCAAGTGCAAACCAACCATGTTTGATGGTGCTTTTTTTAGCGGTGACATTTTGATAGTACATAAATAGCCCCATTCCAACAGCCATTGTCAGCCCCAATGCAATAGAGCTACCTGTAGAAGCCATGGCTCTGAGCATACCTTCTCGACCAAGATAACTGCCCCCGCGAGATAGGTCCATGGCGTTAGCAATTGTAGGATACAGTAGCCAGTGCTTCACGAATTCTAACGCGCTAATCGATGCCAGCACAAACATAGCAATAAGCAAGCTGAGGATAGCTTCCCTGAATTCACTCAAAGTCCGCAGATAGCGGCTAATAGCATAATATGGCAATACCATCGTAATTAGCGTTGTTACCCCATATCGGATTGCATTGGTGAATTCAGTATCCCGAAAATAGGTAAACATCAAATAAGCGAAATAAGTCAGAAGAATCTTGTCGGGAAGAGTGTTGTCTGAGCTGGCTTTTTTTGACTTTGAACCTAGCATGGCAGGCAACAGGATAAACAGCACCAATAGTTTTTGATGTGACAAACCTATCAGATAATTGATTAGTCCAAACCCTGGCACTATAGCGTCTGAATCTGGTAATACAAATAGTAAAGCAAAATATAGTGCAATATGATTCTTTTCCTTACGCATGCTGTATGACAAATACAAAAACAGCATCAACGCATAAATCCAGAAGTTTGCAGTAACAAATGCTGTTATAGTAAGAAAAAACCAAGCATTTCTACGCCTAGTAAAAGAAGAACCTTCCATAAACCCCGGAATGAATCTCCGTGATAGCGTGAAGCTTATCCCGGCCATCAGTAAAATAAAAAAAAGCGCTCTTATATGTTCAGGCATAATTTCATTAAGAAAAAAGTTTTGATTGCGTGCTGACGAGTTTGATTATAATCCGTACCAATAAGTATCACATTGGTTTTGATATGGTAAAAACCAACTGAGCAAGATGTGGTTATAATTTATGTCACGAGAGCATTAATTTTATAATTGAATATTAATGGATTTTTAGATTGCGAGTCACTTTTGTTTTGCCCCCGCTGACATTCAGTGGCGGAGCTCGAGTTGTTTCGATATATGCGAAAGCCTTATCCAGGAATGGGCATGATGTCATACTGGTGTCTACGCCGCACCCCAAAAAAACATTTATGGCTAAACTTAAATTTTTTTTGAAGACTAGGAAGTGGCCTCGTAATGTAGCTCAGCCGTCGCATTTGAATAATCAAGGATTAAATTATCGCGTGATTGATGAGACCAGGCCAATCACTGACAATGATGTGCCCGATGCTGATGCGGTGATTGCAACTTGGTGGGAAACGGCTGAGTGGGTGAGTAAGTTAAGCGCAAGAAAAGGCGAAAAATTTTATTTTGTACAAGGATACGAAATTTTCGATTATCTGCCCATAGACCGTTGTAAAGCAACTTATAGGATGCCTTTGCACAAGATCGTGGTTGCAAAATGGCTGCAAGACATTATGCGTAATGAGTATGAAGATTTCGATGTGGATCTTGTGCATAACAGCGTTGATAAGACGCAATTCTATGCTCAAGAGCGGGATAAACAGCTAAGACCTACGGTTGGGTTTTTATTTGCCCATGCCAAAACTAAAGGAGTTGACGTTACCCTTCAGGCAATTGCAGAGCTTAAACAGAGAATCCCGAACCTGAGGGTCGTCAGTTTTGGGGCAAAGCTTCCGCATGGAACCCCATATTGGGATAGTTCAATTGAGTTTTTTCATACGCCAGCACAGGATAAGATAAGGGATATTTATGCACAATGCGATGTATGGCTTACAGCCAGCAGGAGTGAAGGTTTTAATTTGCCAGCGATGGAGGCAATGACGTGTAGAACGCCTATCGTGTCAACCGATACCGGTTGGCCCAGCGAGGCAATTGAAAATTACAGGAACGGCGTGCTTGTGCCTATTGATGATGTTAATGCTTTGATCGAAGGGACTTCGTGGGTACTTGGGTTGGATAACCAACAATGGAAAAAAGTCTCCGAAGCGGCCTACCAAACTGTTGCAGACAGCTCATGGGAAAAGTCTGCAGCTCTTTTTGAACACGCTTTGCTGAAAAGAATTCGGCGCGCAAGCGCAATCAATAGCTTCTCTGGCGAGGCCAATAAGTAAATATTTCATTCATCATGCTGATATCTGTTATTTTGGTGAGTTATAACACGGCTGCAATGACATGCCAGGCCATTGAGACATTACTGCAAAGCAACTATTCTCACGCGCTACAATTAATAGTGATTGATAACGCTTCTCGAGACAACTCTGCCCATATGATTCGGCAGACATTCCCTCAAATTACGTTGATAGAAAATAAGGTGAATGTTGGCTTCGGGCGTGCAAACAACCAGGCCGTTCCCTTATTGAAAGGTGATTATGTGTTGTTGCTGAATACTGATGCTTTTGTTGCGCCTAATACGTTGGAGAAAACGGTGGCGTTTATGCAAACGCGGCCAGAGGTAGGCATTCTGGGTGTGAAACTGGTAGGCAGGGATGGTGACATGCAGCCGAGTTGCCGTTACTTTCCAACAACACTCAATTTGTTTTTACAGCGCGCTGGGTTGAATCGCTGGTTCCCAAACGTCAAATATGTAGACGACATGCATTGGGATCATGCGACACCAAGGTTGTGCGACTGGGTACCTGGCTGTTACTACCTGATACGCAAAGAGGTGATCGAGCGGGTTGGCTTGTTCGACCCGCGCTATTTTCTTTATAACGAAGAAGTGGATCATTGCAAGACCGCAAAAAATGCAGGGTGGCAGGTGATGTTCTTTCCTGAAACCGAAGTCATACATATCGGTGGTGAAAGTGCCAAATCTGACGGTGCAATTTCACAGGTAAGTCGCCAGCTAGTTGCGCTGCAAGTGGAAAGCGAACTACTGTACTTCCGCAAGCACCATGGATTATTGTCCGTAATGGCGCATTTGTTGTTACAAATCATGGCGGATTTTATTCTAATGCTAAAATCCCTTGTGAAATTAAAATCGGTGAGTGTCTATGGTCAATATATGCAACATGTATATCTGTTTTGCAAATTTGCGTGCGTCACGCGTTTAGGTAAATACTCCACCAGATAACTCCAAAATCAGCCATGCCCATAACGACAGACGAATCGTCACAAGGAAAACCTGACTGGAAGCGCGAGCTTAAGCCATTTTGGAGCTGGCAACCGTCCCGTTCTTTGTTGGCAAGCATCCGAACGTATCAGTGCTACCAGTTCAGCAGATCACCTTGGGCAATATGCCAAAAAAAAATAGCTGTGTTTAGACATCGTTTCTGGAGTGTGGTGACTGGCGCGGACATCCCCTTGAATTCTCAGATAGGAGGCGGGCTGTTGCTGCCGCACCCCAATGGCGTAGTGATACACCCAGACGCAAAAATAGGTGTGAATTGCTTGATATTCCAGCAGGTTACTATCGGCACGGCAGGTGCACATCAAGCACCAGTTGTAGGCGACCATGTGGATATAGGCGCTGGAGCCAAATTACTTGGGGGTATTTATGTCGGGGATAATGCAAAAATTGGCGCTAATGCCGTAGTGTTGTCTGATGTGCCTCCAGCAAAAACAGCAGTGGGCATTCCTGCCAGAGTTCTCTGAATTATGCGTATTGCGTATTTTATCAATCAATATCCCAAGGTAAGTCATAGCTTTATCCGGCGCGAGATTTTGGCGCTGGAAAGGCAAGGCTTTACAGTCAGCCGTATCGCGTTGCGCGGATGGCAGGACAAAGTAGTAGATACTGAAGACATCCAAGAGCAAGCTAAGACCCGTTATATATTGCAGAAGGGGCTGTTAGGATTGATTCTGGCGACATTGGCATGTATACGCAGTCCTCGCCGTTTTTTCAAGGCATTGAAATATGCTGTCAGGCTATCTCTTGGTTCGGATCGCCCTTTGCCATACCACTTGATCTATTTTGCAGAAGCGTGCCAATTGGCTCGGTGGGCCAATGCTGGAAGTGTCGAACATATCCATGCGCACTTTGGCACTAACTCTGCGGAGGTGGCTATGTTAGCTGGCATGTTGGTGAATATCTCATATAGCTTTACCGTGCATGGCCCGGAGGAATTTGATAGGCCCCAGGCGTTGAAACTTGGCGTTAAGATGGCACAAGCGAAATTCGTGGTGGCGATTAGTCAGTATGGCCGTAGCCAGCTATACCGCTGGGCAAGCTTCAATGACTGGCCCAAGGTCAAGGTGGTGCATTGTGGGCTGGAGCCGGCATTTTTCCAAGTGCCAGAGGAGCCAATTCCGGTTGCGCCTCAATTGTTGTGTATCGGCCGGCTATGCGAACAAAAAGGCCAATTGCTGTTGGTGGAGGCCACTCAGCGTTTAAAGGAAAAGGGCGTTCAATTCCATTTAACACTGGCCGGGGATGGCGAAATGCGATCTGATATCGAGGCACTGATAGGTAAGTATATGCTGCAAGAATATATCAGCATCACCGGATGGATCAGCAGTAGCCAAGTGCAACGGCATTTGCTAAATTCTCAAATCATGGTTTTGCCGAGTTTTGCCGAGGGCTTGCCAGTCGTCATCATGGAAGCCATGGCGCTTAAACGCCCGGTAATTTCCACTTATGTTGCAGGTATTCCCGAATTGGTGGTGCCCGGGGAAACGGGCTGGCTTTGCCCGGCTGGCGATATTGATGCGCTTGTTGAAGCTATACAGAAAGTGCTATCTACATCAAGGCATGCATTGCAAGCGATGGGTGAACAGGGGTATCAGCGTGTTTTAAATCAACACCATATAGATAAAGAAGCCAGTCTGTTGGCAGGATATTTCAGACAATGACTTTATTGAATGGTGTATTGATTTTTCTGCTTTGCGTGCTTTTGTTACCCGTGATGGTGCTGGCTATTCAGGTCATTGCTGCATGCTTTATGCAACCCAGGAAGCGGGAGCCTGCGGCCAACGGACAAGTGTCAAGTATCGCTATCCTCATTCCCGCACACAATGAAGCATCTGGCATCGCTACAACCCTGAACTCTATCTTGCCTCAGCTTCGCCAACAGGATCGTATCGTAGTGGTTGCCGATAACTGCCAGGACGAAACCGCGATGATTGCTAAAGTTCTTGGCGCGGAAGCTGTCGAGCGCCACGATACTACAAAGCGGGGCAAAGGGTATGCGCTGGATTTTGGCTTAAAGTGCATACAGGGCAATCCGCCAGAAATTGTGCTGATTGTAGATGCTGACTGTATTATGGCACCGGGTACAATTAATCTGTTAGCATCCGCTTGTATAAGCTTGCAAAGACCGGTGCAAGCGCTGTATTTAATGAAAAATCAGCCACAGGTTGGGCTTAAAGCGCAGATTAGCGAGTTTGCTTGGGTTGTTAGAAACCAAGTGAGGCCGTGGGGGATGGCTAGCCTTGGATTGCCATGCCAACTGATGGGGACTGGTATGGCTTTTCTGTGGGAGGATATTAGGCAAGTTGATTTGGCAAGCGGGCATATCGTAGAAGATATGAAGCTGGGAGTGGACTTTGCGCGCATGGATAAATCGCCAGCGTTTGTGCCAGATGCCTTGGTGACCAGCTACTTTCCTACCGAAGATCAAGCCAGCACTACTCAGCGTACACGATGGGAGCATGGACACCTGAGTGTCATTGCAAACGAACTGCCCAAGCTGGTCTGGCAGGCTATGAGTACCGGAAATCCTCAGATGCTGGCAATGGCTGCTGATCTGCTGGTGCCGCCATTGGCACTGTTGAGCATATTATCCGTGTTGCTGAGCATCTTCGCTTTTGTGGGCTATACGGTACAGCCTAATACATGGTTGCTTGTGTTGCCAATATGCTTGTTGGGCTTGCTGTGCCTAGCTGTTGGGTTGGCCTGGTGGAAATATGCTCGCCATATCATCAGCTTGAGGCAGTTGTGCTATGTGCCTGTTTATGTACTTGCTAAATTGCCTATTTATTTAAAGTTTTTTGTGCGTCGCCAGGTCGAATGGGTGCGCTCGAAGCGAGATTAAACGCATGGCGAACCTCAAACCAGTCTCTTTATTCAATATCCAGGTCAATGCACTCTCCATGGCAGAAACTGTGGAGATAATCGCGACATGGATGGGCAGCAGCAACCAATCTTGCCGCTTTGTGGTCACACCCAATGTGGATCATATTGTTCAATTGGATACGAACCAGAGCCTGCAAGCTGCATATCGTAATGCTGCTTTGGTGGTGGTGGATGGCAAGCCTGTAGTATGGGCTGCTGGGTTGCTGGGCAAGCCTTTGCCCGGTACTGTGCCAGGCAGCGACCTGGTGCCGGCGATTTTTGAAAATGCACAAAAAAAACAGATACCCTTGAAAGTGTTTTTGCTGGGGGCGATGCCCGGCGTGGCAGAGCGTGCCAAATTGAATGTTGAAAAAAGGTGGCCTATGGTGCAGGTAGTTGGCACGCATAGCCCGGCATTTGGTTTTGAAAAAGATACTGCTTACAGTGCCGAGATTTGTCGTATGGTGAATGCCGCAAACGCGCAGTTGTTGCTGGTTGGTGTAGGTGCGCCGAAACAGGAGCTATGGATTAACGCGCACGCTTCCCAACTGAGAGTTCACGCGGCCTTGTGCATTGGGGCCACGATTGATTTTCTGGCGGGGGAAAAAGCACGTGCACCGATATGGATGCGTAAGCTCGGATTGGAATGGCTACATCGCATGTGCACCGAACCAAAGCGGCTGGCCAAACGTTATTTTATGGATGCAATGGTATTTCCAAAGCTAATCACCAAAGCTTGGTGGCAGCGCAGAAGAGGCGCTTGAAGTGTACGGCTTGAAGTTAGGGATGATTTTGCTTATTAATGTGCTGTATACATGTATGGCATGGGCATCCATGGATAGCCTGCTGGAACCCAAACATGTCGCAGTCATTGTAAACACGCTGGATCCCAACAGTGTCGAGATTGGTGAGTATTATCTGAAGGTGCGCAATATCCCGGCACATAACTTGGTTGGGATAGAGGTGCCTATCAGATCCGCATTATCGTTGGAGCAGTTTAACGCCATCAAAGCGCAAATTGATAGCAAACTCGGCCCTGACATCAAGGTATTGGCTGTGATTTGGACAAGGCCGTATGCTGTTGTGTGTAACTCGATTACTGCTGCATTGACGCTAGGCTATGATGAGGCGCAATGCAAAAACGGCTGTGCGCCAGGGAAAAAGAATCCGTATTTCAATAGCAATTCGCTCGATCCTACACAGGATTATGCGATGCGCTTGGCCATATTAATTCCAACAGACTCTGTAGAAGCAGCAAAATCTCTGATAGATAGGGGCGTGCTGACAGGGTTTAATCTCAGTCAGTCAACGGGCTACTTTTTACGCACTTCCGATAAGGCCAGGAGTTCTCCCAGAGAAAAGTTCTATCCAAAAGATTTTTTCAAAATAGATTCTAGAAAAATCTTTTTTAGGAATATACGGCAGAATGACATCCAGCATAAAAAAGATGTCATGTTTTATATTACGGGATTGATGCAGGTGCCTTATCTGGATACGTTGAATTTTGTTCCCGGTGCGATTGCAGATCATTTGACGTCATTTGGTGGTGCATTAGACCAAGGCGGCAATCAGATGAAAGCCACAGCATGGCTGGAGGCTGGCGCCACTGGTAGCTACGGTACGGTAACCGAACCTTGCAATCATTGGCAGAAGTTTCCGAATCCTGAGGTGTTGGTAAAGCATTATTTGGCCGGCAACACCCTGGTAGAGGCGTATTGGAAAAGCGTATATTGGCCTGCACAAGGATTGTTTGTTGGTGAGCCGTTGGCTGCGCCTTTTAAAGGACTACACTAGCCCGATAGGGTCAATATCGTAAGACAGTATATTTTGCTGGTAAACTAGCATTATCATGAAAATGGTTTTATTTATATTAAGGATGGCATGTTTATGAGAGCCAGTCTCTTGAAGTTAATCGCTGTATCATTGCTCGCAATACAATTGCTAGCATGTTCCACGCCGGAAGAAAAGGCGCAGAAATATTACGAAAAGGGGATGAGTTTAATCGAATCCAGTCCGGAAAAAGCCAAGCTGGAATTCCAGAATGCTTTGCAGATCAAGAAAAACATGACGCCCGCCATGTATGGGCTGGCGCTAATAGCGGAACGCAAGGCCGACTGGAAGGGTGCTTTCGGTATATTGAACGCAGTGCTTGACCAGGATCCGAAGCACATAGACGCGTTGGTAAAAAGCGGGCAAATCCTGGTGGCGGGCAACCGTCTGGACATTGCTACCGAGCGTGCAAACAAGGCTTTGGCAGTGAATCCCGACTATCCGCCAGCGCTTAACCTGTATGCTACCATCCAGCTCAAGCTTAATAACAGCAAGGAAGCTGTTGAATATGCCAATAAAGCCTTGTCGCTGGATCCTAAAAATCAGGACGCTTTGTTAGTGCTTGCCAGTGAGCGTATGTTAGCCAAGGATCAAGGTAAAACGCTTGAGTTGTTGGATAAGGCTATTGCAATCAATGAAAAAAACATGGCGGTACATATTTTCCGCATCAGTGTTTTGGATGAGTTGGGTCGTGTAGATGAGGCGGATAAAGGCTTCAAGCATATGCTGCGGGTGGCGTCCAATCCTGCCTCTGTTCGCAAGAGTTACGCAGAATTTCTTGCGCAGCACAATCGAAATGCAGAGGCCGAGCAGCAACTCATGGAGATTGTCAAATCGTCTCCTAAGAGCCTTGATGCAAAAATTAACGTGGTTAAGTTTATCGCAGCTACCCAGAGTGTCACTAAAGGCAGACAAAGACTTGAGGCTTTCGCCAAAGAAGATCCGGAAAATTATGATCTAGCTTTTGCGCTGGTAGACTACTATCGTGCAGAAAAGGACTCTGTGGCAGAGGACAAGCAACTGCAGCATATTATTGACCTTGCCGGTAACTCGGTCAGCGGGTATAAAGCAAAAAGCATGCTGGCATATAAACTGTTGACCCTGAACAAGAAGGATGAAGCTAACAGACTGATTGCGAACGTACTTGAAAATGATCAAAGTAATGGGCAAGCTTTGCTGCTGCGTGCAGGTCAAGAGATTGACGCTAAAAACTATGATGCCGCCATTATTGACCTAAGAACGGTCTTGCGGGATTCACCGGACAACCATACGGCAGCGTTTATGTTGGCTAATGCACATGAACGTGCCGGTTCGCCTGAGTTGGCTGAGGAGCATTATCTCAAAGCGTTCCAGGCTAGCAAACACGGTTCACGTTATGGCGTAGCTTATGCTGAATTCCTGTTGCGTCGCAAACAGATAGAACGCGCAGAAAAAGTGCTTGAAGAGACTCTTAATGCCAATCCGCGAGATGTTCGTATCATGCGAAGTTTGGCGCAATTTAAATTGCAGCGTGGTGATCAGATTGGCGCACAGGCCCTGGCTGATAAAGCTAAGCAAGTAGACAAAGATGGTCCTCTGGCAGACGAGATACAAGGTGCCATCTCCTTGAGCAAAAATGATCTACAGGCATCTATTAATGCATTTAAGCGTGCGCATGAAGCAGCACCTAATGAAGGCCAGCCAGTAGTGGCTGTTGTCAGATCCTATATGCAGGCAGGGAAAAAAGCCGAAGCGCTCAATTTTATCGACTCTGTATTGAAAAAGAATCCTGACCACGTCGATGCATGGTTACTCAAAGGGCAGTTATTGGCCACGACAGGGGAAGCGGAAAAATCTATACGGGTTTTTTCTGACTTTATCCAGCGTCAGCCGAATAATCCAATAGGTTACCAACAGCTTGCGATGGTGCAACAACAAAACGGGGATATGCTTGCCGCAGAGAAAACCATTCAGCAAGGATTAACGGTTGTCCCCAAGGATTTTGGCCTAAAGCTGATCCAGGCTGGCTTATATGAGAATCAAGGCAAGGTTGAGGATGCTATCAAAGTGTATGATGAATGTATCAGAATCAGACCGGATTCGCAGGTTGCGATTAACAACCTCTCCAGTATGCTGGCAGAGAATCGTACTGATCAGGCGAGTTTGAAACGAGCATACGAATTAGCAGCATCATTAAAAGATTCGAAAATCCCCCAGTTTCTTGACACTTATGGGTGGGCCAGTTACAAAGTTGGCAAATTATCGGAGGCAGAGGATGCTTTGAAAGAAGCAATTAAAGCAATGCCGGATTCACCTGTCTATCAATATCATCTTGCAAAAATATATATTGCAAAGAATGACAAGGTGCTGGCAAAACAAGCGCTACAGAAAGCTATCAAGGCAACGAATGGTCGTTCTTTCAGGTATCAACAGGAAAGTAGCGAGTTGCTTAAAACGCTATAGCACAGAATAGAAGACCACCTATGTACGAGGCATTTTACGGGCTCAAAGAAAAGCCTTTTTCCATTCAACCTGATCCGGAATTTTTGTATTTTGGCTTAAGGCATAGCATGGCTTATGCGATGCTGGAATATGGTATTCAAAACCGGGCAGGTTTTTCGGTGATATGCGGGGAAATCGGTTGCGGAAAGACAACTCTGGTGCGGCATTTGCTAAACAACCTGGGCGAGGAGTTGACAGTAGGGATTGTGTACAACACCCACCAGCATATTGATGATTTGCTTGGTTGGATACTGATGGCATTTAATCAGCCGTATGAGGGTAAATCCAATTTAGCCTTGTTTGACACTTTTCAGCAATTCCTGATCAAGAGCTACGCCGAGGGTAAACGCGTTGTATTGATTGTAGATGAGGCGCAAAACCTGAGCCCGGCTGCGTTGGAGTCTTTGCGTATGCTATCCAATATTAATGCGGACAAGGATCAATTATTGCAAATCATCCTAGTCGGGCAACCGCAATTACGTGATTTGTTGCGCCGCCCGGATTTGCAACAATTCTTCCAGCGTGTTTCAGTGGATTTCTTTATTCCGCCGCTTCAATCGTTTGAGGTGGAAAAGTACATTCAGCACCGCTTGCATGTGGCTGGCCGTGACATCTCTCTATTTACACCCGCAGCTTGCAGACTGATTGCAGAAGCAACACGCGGCATCCCACGAAGCATCAACATCCTGTGCGATACGGCATTGGTGTACGGATTTTCTACAGGGATGGAGAAAATTGATGTGGGGCTAATACGCGAAGTGATCAAAGATCGCGCCGAATTTGGCGTACTTGGGGCTTAATGTGGCGGCCGGACAGCCGTTAAATATTTTGATCGTCTGTGAGCACGCCTCAAACGTGTTTGGTGGTGAAGCAATGTTGCCGTTGAACTATTTCAGGCTATTGTCAAAGAAGCAGCATCAGGTATACCTGATCACCCATGCCAGGGTGATGTCTACGATTGCTTTGATAAAAGACATTGACCAATCCAAGGTGTTTTATGTGCCGGATACCGGGGCACACAAATTCTTGCACCGGCTATCACGATATTTCCCGGAGCGCGTTAATGTGGTCACTATCGGGTTCTTGATGCACCTGATTACACAGTTTTATCAATGGCGGCTTGCAAGAAGGTTGGTGAAGGAAAAACGCATTCAGGTGGTGCATGAGCCAGCGCCTGTCTCTGCCACCCAGCCTTCTGCGATGTTTGCGCTTGGCGTTCCTATAGTGATCGGGCCTATGAATGGCGGTATGGACTTCCCTGAAGCATTTCGCCATATGGGTGGCATGATTGAACGGGCGCTATATGTCTTTATGCGTACTTTTACAACCGTTTACAACCTGCTCATTCCCGGAAAATTTTTGGCCAGTATACTTCTAGTGGCTAACGACAGAACCGCAAAGGCGTTGCCGAAATTGCGACTAGGTCAAGTGATAGAGCTAGTTGAGAACGGGGTATTCTCGTTTGCGGAAAAACCAAAAGAAACAACACAAAATAACGAGATACAGGTGCTGTATGTCGGTAGGCTAGTTGATTGGAAAATGGTCGAAATTGTCATGGAAGCTGTGCAACAATGCCAGGAAAAAGTGAGATTGACCATTGTGGGCGGCGGGCCAATGAAACCGGCGCTTGAGGTAATATCACAAACATTGCCTATAAAGAATATCGAATTTACTGGCATGGTACAGCATGCAGAGGTAAATCAGTATTATGACAAGGCGGATATTTTCGTGTTACCAAGCGTACGGGAATGTGGGGGGGCAGTAGTACTCGAAGCAATGTCTAGAGGGCTGCCGACTATTGCAACCGACTGGGGTGGCCCGGCTGACTACCTGACAGCCGAGAGCGGATTCCTAATTAAGCCATTGTCCAAAGAGCACATGATTACACAGTTTGCCAGCCATATTGACCATCTGGCCAGAAATCCAAAGCTAAGAGCTCAAATGGGGGCTGCTGCCATAGAAAGGGTTAAGGGCCACTTTACGTGGGATGCAAAAATACAGGAAATCGTCTCAATCTACCATCAGGCGATTACTCACAAAAACAAAGGATAATCATGAGCCAAGCCTTTTCATTCGTCAAACGCCACCCCAAGACCCTTTTGTTTCTGCTAGTAGGGCTCTTTCTGGCTATTGCTTTCAGAGGGGCCGTACAAGAACTGTTGGCTCGTGTCACAACTGAAGAAAGATACTCTCATGCGCCACTTGTATTTGTAATGGCGATATACCTAATCTGGATTAAGCGGTTTGAAATTCGAAACCATAATGAGGGCGCTTGGGTGGGTGTGCTCATTGTTATTATATCCGGCATCACCCTGATGATAGGTGAGTTAACCGCAATCTGGACCATCGTACAGTACTCTCTACTATTGCTATGCTTGGGGCTAGCTTGGACGATGATTGGACATCAAATTAGAAAAATACTGATTCCTTTCCTCCATTTATTTCTGGTAATTCCGTTACCTTATATGCTAGATGTAATGCTATCTGGCCGGATGCAATTGGTGTCTTCCAACTTGGGCGTATCAATTGTCCGTGCGCTTGGTATGTCAGTATTCCAGGAAGGGAATGTCATCGACCTGGGCGTATACAAGCTGCAAGTAGTAGAGGCTTGCAGCGGTCTAAACTATATGTATCCGATGATGACGCTTAGCCTAATGATTGCTTATATGTATAAAGGCCCATTCTGGGCACGTGCTATGCTGTTTTTGTCCAGTGTGCCGATTAGCATTGTCATGAATAGCGCCCGTATCGCGATAGTCGCAATTCTGGTGAATCATTATGGTAATGAGGCTGCAGAAGGCTTCATGCACTATTTTGAAGGTTGGGTTATCTTCATGTTGTGTATAGGGCTAGTGCTTCTCGAGGCAAAAATGCTCAATAAATTACTGGGGATTCATCCTAGGTTTGCAGACTCTTTCGATTATCTGGAAACCAGACACCAATATGAAGACACTTCGTCGCTGTCTGGCATCAAACGGGCACCGGTGGTTTTTGCGTTGATGATGGTGGTACTGGCCGCTGCGTCTACACTCACAATAAAACATCGGGATGAGATTATCCCCAAGCGCGAAATATTTGCATCATTCCCGATGCAGCTGGAAGGTTGGCAAGGGCGCCCTTACAGTTTCCAGAACAATGAAAACGAGATTCTTAGGCTAAAAGACTATTTGTTGGTCAATTACCATAAAGCCAATACAAATGTAGATGTATATATGGGCTATACCGATTCGCAACGCGCAGGGTTTGTTCCGCATTCTCCTAAAGCGTGCGTGCCTGGAGGTGGTTGGGAAATTACGGATACGCGATTGCAAACTATCACAGTAGACAGTCAGCACACATTTAAGGTGACACGCTTGTTGATTAGTAAAGGTGAAACTAAGCAGTTGATGTATTACTGGTTTCATCAACGGGGTAGGGATTTGTCCAATGAATTCCCGATGAAATTTGCCTTGCTATACGATGCAGTCAAGATTAACCGTACCGATGGCGCAATCGTCAGATTCACCACCCCGATTTATCGTTCCGAAACAGAAGCGGACGTAACACTGACCGAGCTGATTCGGTTGAGCTACCCGCACTTTTCAAGGTTTATTCCGAATTAGCATGCAAACAGTTTTAGTCACAGGCGGTACAGGGTATATTGGCTCCCACACTTGTGTAGCCCTGCTGGGAGCAGGCTACGGTGTGGTCGTGCTGGACAATTTATGCAACAGTAAAGCCGCGGTTGTTGATAGAGTCAAAGCCATCACGGGCAAGTCGATCACCTTCGTGCAAGGGGATGTACGTGACAGGCAGTGTCTGCATAAATTGTTCAGCCAGCACAAAATCAGCGCCGTCATTCATTTTGCCGGCTTGAAGGCCGTTGGTGAATCCGTAGCAAATCCGCTCAAGTATTATGATAATAATGTCATGGGTAGCATGTGCCTGACTGAGGTGATGGCCGAATTTGGCGTAAAAACACTGGTGTTCAGCTCCTCGGCCACGGTTTATGGCTTTTCAGATGACAAGCCGATTCCCGAAGGCTCGCCGTTGACGCCATACAACCCTTATGGCCGCACAAAGCGCATGGTGGAGCAAATACTGGAAGATTTACATGCTTCCGATAATAACTGGAACATCGCCTTGTTACGTTATTTCAACCCGGTAGGCGCGCATGAAAGCGGTTTGATTGGCGAAGACCCGAGTGGTGTACCCAATAATCTCATGCCGTATGTATCGCAAGTAGCGATTGGTAAGCTAAAAGAACTCAGCGTTTTTGGTAACGACTATCCAACTCTCGATGGTACCGGTGTGCGGGATTATATCCATGTAGTGGATCTGGCTTTAGGTCATGTGGCTGCGCTGCAAGCATTCAAGCGGCATCCGGGCCTGCTCACTGTCAATCTGGGCGCGGGTCGGGGCTATAGTGTACTGGATTTGGTCAAAGCATTTGAGCAGGCAAATAAAGTGCCGGTACCGTACCGCATTGCACCGCGTCGCGCGGGCGATATAGCTATTTATTTTGCCGACGCGCAGTTGGCAAAAAAGCTGCTAAATTGGGAAACGAAACGTAGTTTGGAAGATATATGTCGTGACACTTGGCGCTGGCAGACGCAGAATCCGAATGGATATACCTGACTTGGTGCCCAGAAGAGGACTCGAACCTCCACATCTTTCGATACTAGTACCTGAAACTAGCGCGTCTACCAATTCCGCCATCTGGGCGATGACTTGAAGCTAAGCGGCGCATTTTATAGAAAGCACAAAACTTGTCAATCAAAAAAGCACATTCCGGCAAAAAAAATCACGGCAGCCATCAAAAGCTAAGGCAATCTGATCCTTACGCTAACCGTGAAGCTGCGAAGTACGATAAGCCGCTTCCCAGCAGGGAGCTTATTTTACAAGTACTCTCGGAAGAGGGGGTGCCGCTAGAAGTGAACCAGCTGATGAAACTGCTTGATATAGGCA
The DNA here is from genome assembly GCA_044228125.1 of Methylophilus sp. GTDB lineage: Bacteria > Pseudomonadota > Gammaproteobacteria > Burkholderiales > Methylophilaceae > Methylophilus. Next base: position 4,549 of record JBGAVM010000025.1, on the reverse strand, counting down.
GCGGCGAGCGTGAGGCTTTTGGCAAACGCCTGGGCGCGATGGAACGCGATGGACAGATTATGCAAAATCGCAAAGGCGCGCTTTGCCTGACTGAAAAGATTCATCTGGTCGCCGGTGTAATCCAGGGACACCCGGACGGTTTTGGCTTTCTTATCCCTGATGACAGGCAGAAATGCCAGGATGATATTTTCCTGTCTGCACGTGAGATGCAGCAAGTGATGCACGGCGACCGCGCGATGGTACGCATTACCGAAATAGACCGCAAAGGCCGCCCGGAAGGAAAAGTTGTCGAGGTGCTGGAGCGTGCCAACAAAACCATTGTGGGACGCGTGATACGCGGGCAGGGCGTGACGATTGTTGCGGCAGAAGATAAACGCATCAGCCAGGATATTCTAATTCCTTATCATCTGGACATGGGCGCTAAAGTTGGCCAGGTGGTGGAAGTGGAATTGACTGAGCAGCCTTCCAGCCATGCTTATCCGATGGGGCGTGTAGTGCAGATTCTGGGTAACTATGCTGACAGCGGCATGGAAATCGAGATTGCCTTGCGCAAACACAAATTGCCGCATGTGTTCAAGCCGGAAACAATTGCACTGGCGGAAAGTTACCCTAAAACTGTGCAATCTGCTGATCACAAGGGGCGTGTGGATTTGCGCGAGCTGCCGCTGATTACCATTGATGGGGAAACCGCTCGTGATTTCGACGATGCCGTGTTTGCCGAGCCGCAAGGCAAAGGCTGGCGACTGGTGGTGGCGATTGCCGATGTCAGCTTTTATGTGCGCCCCAATGATGCGCTGGATAAGGAAGCTTATGAGCGCGGCAATTCAGTGTATTTCCCGCGGCGTGTCATCCCCATGTTGCCGGAAGCGCTTTCCAACGGCCTGTGTTCGCTGAACCCGGATGTAGAGCGCCTGTGCATGGTGTGCGACATGCAGATCGACGCACTTGGTGTTATCAAGCAATACAAGTTCTATCCCTCTGTGATGCGCTCCAAAGCGCGCATGACCTACACCAAGGTCGCGGACATGATAGAAAACCCGCAGGGCGAAACCGCAAAGGAGTATGCCTGGCTAATGCCCCATATCGAGCACTTGAACACTTTGTTCAAGCTGATGCTGAAACAGCGCGAGAAGCGTGGCGCGATCGAGTTTGAAACTTCTGAAACAGTGATGATCTTCAACGATCAGGGTAAGATAGAGCGTATCGTGCCCAGCACGCGCAATGACGCGCACCGCCTGATTGAGGAATGCATGCTGGCTGCCAACGTATGCGCAGCAGATTTTCTGCTGGAAAAAGAGCATGCAGCGCTGTACCGCATCCACGAAGGCCCTACACCGGAGAAACTGGAGGCGTTGCGCACGTTTCTAGGTGAGGTCGGTTTCGGCATCGGCGGTGGAGAAAAGCCACATGCCAAGGATTATGGCAAGGTCATGCAGCGCATCAAGGGGCGGCCGGATGAGCAATTGCTGCAAACCGTATTGCTGCGCTCCATGCAGCAAGCGGTTTACAGCCCGGATAACGCTGGCCATTTTGGCCTGGCTTACGAGGCTTACACACATTTCACATCGCCGATACGCCGTTACCCGGATTTGCTGGTGCATCGTGCGATCAAGGCTGTGCTTAAAGGTGAAAAGTACGAAGCGCAGAACTGGCAGCAATTGGGTGTGCACTGTAGCATGACAGAACGCCGGGCGGACGATGCCACACGCGATGTGACTAACTGGCTCAAATGTTTCTACATGCAGGACAAAGTGGGTGAGACCTTTGATGGCACGATTTCCGGTGTCACCAGCTTTGGCCTGTTCGTGCTGCTAGATAATGTCTACGCGGAAGGCCTAATTCATGTCGCCGAGCTGGGCAACGACTACTTCCAATATGACAAAGCACGCCACGAAATGCTGGGCGAGCGCACCGGTGTACGCTTTCGCCTGGGAGATCGCTTGACAGTAAAGGTGGCGCGGGCAGATCTGGAAACCAGCAGAATAGACTTCACACTCGTCAGCAAACTCAAGAAAAAGGAATAAAAGTATGGCGGAGACGCGCATTCTGTTTGGCTTCCACGCCGTATTAAGCCGCATGCGCCAACACGGCGGCAGCATTCAGGAAATCCTCATCGACAAAGATCGGATCGATCCACGCATGAAAGATCTGTTGCAGATGGCGGAACAGGCCAATATCCGTGTCATGCAAGTAGAGCGTAGCCGTCTGGACGGCATGGCGGGCAGGGATGGGCGACACCAGGGCGTTATCGCGCGCGTGGTGGATACCGCCATGCCTTACAAGGATATTCACGATATTCTCGAATCTGACCTGAAGGAGCCACCGTTCTTTCTGGTACTGGATGGCGTGGAAGACCCGCATAATCTTGGTGCCTGCCTGCGTGTGGCAGACGCGATGGGTGTGCACGCAGTCATTGCGCCGAAAGACCGCGCCGTTGGCTTGAATGCGACGGTGCGTAAAGTCGCCTGTGGGGCGGCAGAGACGGTGCCATTTATCGCAGTCACAAATCTGGCACGTACGCTGCGCGAGCTGAAAGACGCGGGCGTGTTCGTGGTAGGCACTACGATGGATGCACCTTCTACACTGCATAATACCAAGCTGGACGGCCCGATTGCGATTGTATTAGGCAGCGAAGGTGAGGGGATTCGGCGGCTCACAAGCGAAACTTGCGATGCTTTAGTCACTATCCCGATGTTCGGCAGCGTGGAAAGTCTGAACGTCAGTGTCGCCAGCGGTATTTGCCTGTACGAAATCCGCCGCCAGCGGCAACAACGTAAATAAGTTTTATTGCCCAGTGAAAACGTGCCTCTGGAAGGCGCATGGAATAAGGCTTCCAGCCACGCTGCTAGGAGAGCCTAGATTTGCAGGGTTTTGATTGAACGTTCGCGCACACGTCTCAGCAGCGCGGCGTCCTCGATCAGCGATGCGCCATAGTTCGGGATTAACGCCTGGATTTGAGGTGTCCAGTCTGATTTGAGTCGATCTGCAAAGCATTTTTCAATCACCTGCAGCATCGCCTGTACGCTCACCGATGCCCCCGGAGACGCACCCAGCAAGGCTGCCAGGCTACCATCTTCCGCCGCAACGATCTCCGTGCCGAATTCCAGCTTGCCCCAGTTTTGCTCGCAATGCTTGATGATTTGTACGCGTTGCCCGGCCTGCTCAAGCGTCCACTCGGCCGAAACCGCTTGCGGCAGAAACTCGCGCAACGTATCCATGCGTTGCTCGTGCGTCTGACGTGCCTCGTTAATCAGGTATTTTGTCAGGTCGACATTGTTCTTGCCGACACCCAGCATGGCTTTGATATTGTCGGCTTTCAAGGATTTAGCCAGATCCAGACTGGAACCCTGTTTCAGGAACTTGGTGGTGAAACCGGCAAACGGGCCAAACAGCAGCGCGGGCTTCCCGTTGATGATGCGTGTATCCAGGTGCGGTACCGACATCGGTGGCGCGCCAACAGCGGCTTTACCATATACTTTGGCCCCATGCTGACGAATGACAGCCGGGTTATTGCAAATCAGCCATTGGCCACTCACCGGAAAGCCGCCATAGCCTTTGCTTTCTGGCACGCCGGATTTCTGCAGCAACGGCAGGGCGCCGCCGCCAGCCCCCAAGAAAACGAATCTGGCATTCACTGTATGGCTGTGCTTGGTGGTTTTATCGTAGATAGCCACATGCCATTTATCGCCGATTTTCTTCAGGTTTCTCACCTGCGCGTTCGTCTGTAGGCTGAAATGCGGGCTTTGCTTCAGATACGCCACCAGCGCCCGCGTCAATGCGCCAAAATCCACATCGGTGCCATGCGTAATATAGGTGGCCGCCATGCGCTCATCAGGCGTGCGGTTCGCCATCATCAGCGGCATCCAAGCCTTAAGCTGCGCTGCATCCTCGCTATATTGCATCTCAGCGAAGAGATGATGCTGGCTAAGCAGACGGTGGCGTTCTTTAAGGAAAGCGATATTCTTCTCGCCGAACACCAGGCTCAAGTGCGGCACACGGTTGATGAAGTTGGTGGGAGCGGGCAGCGCGCCGATTTCGACCAGCGAAGCCCAGAACTGTAAACTGGTTTCGAAAGCGGCATTGATTTCAAGCGCACGTTTGATGGTGATGCTGCCGTTAGCCGCCTGCGGTGTGTAGTTCAGTTCGCAATAGCCCGCATGACCAGTACCAGCATTGTTTAGCGCGTCACTGCTCTCCAGCGCCACATCACTCAGTCGCTCCACCATCGTGATATGCAAAGCAGGGTCCAACTGCCTCAGCATGGCGCCCAGCGTAGCACTCATGATGCCACCGCCAACAAGCAACACATCCGTTTCGATATTTTTCATCTACAATTACGTCAAACACCTGAAGGTTGTAGCATAAAACAAAAAAGCCTTACATTGCTGCAAGGCTTTTGAAATTTGGCTCCTCAACCTGGGCTCGAACCAGGGACCTACGGATTAACAGTCCGGCGCTCTACCGACTGAGCTATTGAGGAATCGGTACAACTTGTGAAGGCGTGATAATACTGATTTGGCGGGATTTGGTCAACCCAATTTTAGGTTTT
>JBGAVM010000024.1:0-21053 GCA_044228125.1 Methylophilus sp. | reverse complement strand
GGCATCCGGCGAAATGCGCGTGCCCAGCGTTTCGATGATTTCGCCATCAACCTTCACCCAGCCGTTGATAATCCATTCATCGGCCTCGCGGCGAGAGCACAAACCGCGCTCCGCCATCACTTTGGAAAGGCGTGGCAAATCAGCGCCTACGCCCTCTGTTTGTTTGGCGGGTGCTGGGGCTTGGGGTGCGGACTTTTTAACTTCAAATCCATCATGTTCTTTGGCATCGCGTAGCTTTCCATGGCGACGCGGTGCCTGGCGATATTGCGGCTCGTTCGCGTCGCGGCGCTGTGTCGCGCGCGTATCAACCGCCGCCGGTTTCGCTGGCTTCTCCGCTTGGCGCACATCCGCTTCACGCGGCTTACCATCAAAGCGATGATTACGCTGCCGAGCACTTTCCGTTTTGTTTGCATCTACCGCTGACTTATCGTCATCATCCGCCTTGAAAACAGGTTTGGGCGGTGGCTTTGTCCTATCGCGCTTGGCAGGGTCAGCCCGTCGCACAGGTGCCCTGGAAGCCTTATTCTGTGCGCCTTCTGGGGCAGGTTTATTGAGTTTTAGGGTGGTCAAGATCGGGATAACATGTTTTAGATAAGACAGACATTTTAACAAAATTAAGTGATGGTTCTTTAATTATTTATTATTTATTCAATAAGTTGCATGCAGAGATGTTGCCTGTTAGGCTAGTGATTGAATGTAAATACAATCACCCTATGTGTTACATGAACGAGAGATTCAAAGTTTAACTATCAATACTCTTTTAACTTTTATGTGGATTAAAGCAAAATGAACCATAAGAATAATATTTATTTTATAGCCTTCAATTTCTGTATTGCTAACTTACTCTTTTTTATCCCCTGTGTGCCTCATGCCGAGAATGCTGCTATTGTTAGTGAGATGATTGCTCCTAGTAGGGATGGTGATCTGCTGATTTTGGCAATTGAAAATAATGACGAGACTAAAGTAGAAGAACTTTTAAAGAAGAAAATAAACCCAAATTCGAGAGGGTTTAAGAATAAATACATGAGTCCATTAAAGTTCGCAGCAAGCAAAAACAACAAGAATATTGTAGACAGTTTAATCAAGCATGGCGCAAACGTCAGAGAAAAAGGTGTTGTATCTTTTTCATTAGGAAGCTTGGAAGTGCTCAAGTTGCTAATAGCACACGGCGCAGATGTTAATGATAATAGTCTCAATTGGAGTTCACCAATACATAATGCAATAAGTTCAGAGCTGCTGGACTCGGCAGATTTCTTGATAAAAAGTGGCGCTAATATTAATGATCAAAACAACCTCTCTAGGCGAACTCCATTACAAAATGCTGCCCAATATGGAAAAGAGAGATCAGTAAAATGGCTATTAGAACAAGGTGCGAATGTGAATTTGACAGATTCTTCTGGTCAATCTGCTTTTGTTATAGGTGCTGGGTATAAGGCTAATCCTAAAATTCTTAAATTATTAGTAGATTATGGTTCTCCTTTGCCATCTCCTAAAGAGATAAAAACAATCACTCAGGGTGCTTGCAGAGCTGGAAATTTTGAAGCTTTAGAATTCATTATTTCTATGGGTAATAGTATAGATTTTGATAAATGCTATGCAGCGTTAGCAGAGTTACCTTCACCCAGTAAGGATATGTTGCAATGGTTGGTTGACCATAGCAAAATTAAAAACGTACAAGTTGAAAAAGAGTCATTGCTTCATGTTGCTGTGGAGAATAATAGCCTAAAAATTGCTGAATTGCTTATTGCATCTGGTGTGGATGTCAACGTTAGGGATGATAACGGTAGGCCACCAGGAGCTATATGGGATAGTTCCGAGCCGCCGAAAAATGCAGACTATAGAGAAATGATTGCTTTACTAGCTAGTCATGGTGCCGACTTTAATATCAAATATGGCCAAAAACGAACAACTGCGCTACATGAGCTTGTTGGTAATAATATGTGTGCGGACACAACAAAAGAATGGGAAACACAATGTAAGATTGTTAGTGAAACGATTGAATTACTAATCGCATCTGGTGCAGATGTTAACGCTTTTGATGTAAGTAGTAATACTCCACTTCATTTTGCAGCAAATTCAAATAATATTGTTTTAATAGAACTGCTTGTCAAACATGGTGCTGACTTAAAATTTACTAACACGATGGGACAAACACCTCTCATGCTTTCAATTGCTAGAGGGTCTTGGGGTAACAATTTAAATCGTGAACTCTTGACTATAAAAACTTTGACCTATCTTGAAAGCAAAACTGGAAACCCACCAGATTGGGCACAAATAAAAGAAATTGCAAATAAAGTGAATGAGCCCAGCGAGAAAAAACAAACCCTCAAATTGCTAGAGCAGCTAGAGAAGAAGCCATTATGAGCTATTCAAACTAGATATTAATAGTAGATTTAGAGAATTGACACCAATAGACTCCAGTTCTCAGTTTTATTTGTTTTGGTGAAGCGTAATATGCTTGAAACCAATAAAAAAGCCAGCAATTAGCTGGCTTTTTTATTAGGGGAAAAGATTTAAACCTTCTGATAAACCTCGCTACCTTTTTTGACAAACTCAATCGCTTTCTCTTGCATGCCTTTTTCCAGTGCCTCTTGTTCGCTTAAACCCTTGTTCGCGGCATAGTCACGCACATCTTGCGTGATTTTCATACTGCAGAAATGCGGGCCGCACATGGAGCAGAAGTGCGCTTGTTTGGCGCCTTCCTGCGGCAGGGTTTCATCGTGGAATTCCTTGGCTTTTTCCGGATCCAGACCTAGGTTGAATTGATCTTCCCATCTAAATTCAAAACGTGCTTTGGAAAGTGCATTGTCGCGAATCTGTGCGCCGGGGTGGCCTTTGGCCAAGTCTGCCGCGTGGGCGGCGATTTTGTAGGTGATGATACCTTCGCGCACGTCCTCTTTATCCGGCAGGCCGAGGTGTTCTTTCGGCGTCACATAGCACAGCATGGCGCAGCCGTACCAGCCAATCATGGCGGCACCGATGCCGCTGGTGATGTGGTCATACCCCGGGGCGATGTCGGTGGTGAGCGGGCCAAGCGTATAGAACGGGGCTTCGCCACAGTGTTCCAGCTGCAAATCCATGTTCTCTTTAATCATGTGCATGGGCACGTGGCCGGGGCCTTCAATCATGGTTTGCACGTCGTGCTTCCAGGCAATCTGGGTAAGCTCGCCCAATGTTTTCAGCTCGGCAAACTGGGCTTCGTCGTTGGCATCGTAAATCGAGCCAGGGCGCAAGCCGTCGCCTAGGCTGAAGCTGACGTCGTAGGCTTTCATGATTTCGCAAATCTCTTCGAAATTTTCGTAGAGGAAAGATTCTTTGTGATGCGCCAGACACCATTTAGCCATAATCGAGCCGCCGCGTGACACGATGCCGGTCATGCGTTTGGCAGTCATTGGGATGAATGGCAGGCGAATACCGGCATGGATGGTGAAGTAATCCACGCCCTGCTCGGCTTGTTCAATCAGCGTGTCGCGGAAGATTTCCCATGTCAGCTCTTCGGCCTTGCCGTCCACTTTTTCCAGTGCCTGGTAAATCGGTACGGTACCAATCGGCACTGGCGAGTTGCGGATAATCCATTCGCGGGTTTCGTGGATGTTCTTGCCCGTTGACAGGTCCATCACGGTGTCACCGCCCCAGCGCGTACCCCACACCATTTTCTCGACTTCTTCGCTAATGGAAGACCCCAGCGCAGAATTGCCGATGTTAGCGTTGATTTTCACCAGGAAATTACGGCCAATGATCATCGGTTCGATTTCCGGGTGGTTGATGTTGGCGGGAATGATGGCGCGACCGCGTGCCACTTCATCGCGCACAAATTCCGGCGTGATGATTTTGGGGATGCTGGCGCCAAAATCATGCCCTTTGTGCTGGGTCAGGATGAGCTCGCTCATGTTCTCACGGCGTTGATTCTCGCGGATGGCGATAAATTCCATCTCAGGGGTGATGATGCCTTTGCGTGCATAGTGCATCTGCGACACATTCATGCCAGCCTTGGCGCGCAACGGTTTGCGGGTCAGGTTGAAACGCATTTCCGCCAAGGTTGGGTCTACCTTGCGGGCATGGCCATAGCTTGAAGTCGGGCCAGCCAGTTGCTCGGTATCATTGCGCTCGGCAATCCACTTGGCACGCAATGCTGGCAAGCCGTTGCGAATGTCAATTTGCACATTCGGGTCAGTGTAAGGGCCGCTGGTGTCATACACCACCACAGGCGGGTTCTTCTCCGCACCAAAAGCAGATGGGGTGTCGCTCAAGGAGATTTCGCGGAATGGTACGCGAATATCGGGGCGGCTGCCTTCAATGTAGATTTTGCGTGATTTGGCAAACGGTTTAGTCGCGCCTTCATCTACTTGCGCGGTGGAATTCAGGAATTTGGGATTGGTGTTCATAAACTGGCTCCATAAAACGTAAGGAGCAGTTTTTCTGCATTCCCTACTGTGTGGTTATAGGGAAGCATCAAGTGCTTCCCTACGGCGGCATCACCCGCATCAGGTTCAAAGGGTGTTTCTCACTCCAAAACCCTAAATAATTTAAGGTTTTAGAGACCCCTAGCAATAGACGAAATGTACGCGAAAATGGCGTTTTAGGCAAGTTGCATGTGCTGGATGAGCTGTTCTTGACATCAATCACGACAATCGGATTTATGACGATTGCTTACTATTTGCTGGAGATCGCATTGGCATAAATTTGAAATGCGGGATAAAGCTCAATCTGATTGAAAGTTTAAAACTTTAGGAGTTTTGAGCAAAAAATGTTATAAATATGACATGTTGCATTCATTGGAATAAACGCAAATGATACTTCTGGCAATTTACTACATCTTGGCGATAGTTGTGCTGACACTGCACTTTACCGGTCATCTGGAACGCTGGAACATGGAATGGATGGTATTCGTGTTTGCACTCACTGTATTTCCTGCGGTGCTTTACCTGTAAATACATTGATTTAGTTTCAATTTATTTCTTCAAAAACGGCCTGGCGAGACCAGGCTGTTTTTTTAGGCCGATATTGACTATTCTCGGCGCCACGCCGTTTAGCCAGGCAAAGAAAGTTTGCGGCTGACCAATAAACACTTCCTGCGTTTCTTTTTCCAGTGCTTTCACTATGATTGCCGCTACCTTCTCGGGCGCATCCAGCTGATTGCCAGACTTTTTCATCATTTCGGCGCTATTGTCGTTCATCATCGGGGTATTGATGGCACGTGGTGCAATGTAAGTGACACCGATTTTGCTATCTACTAGCTCGCGGCGCAGCGCCTGCGAAAAGCCGTGCACGGCGAACTTGGTAGCACAGTAAGTGGCAAAATGTGGGAAGCCGAGGGAGCCAAAAATCGAGCCGATGAACAGGAATTGACCGGAATTTTTTGCCAGAAAATGTGGAATGACAGCATTGGTTAATTGAATCAGCGCCGTTACGTTGGTATGTATCATTTGGTCGATACGCTCAGGCGATTGCATTTCGAAAGCAATGAAATCCAGTATGCCCGCATTGTTAATCAGCACATCTAAGTCACCCAAACCTGCAATTGCTTCATCTGCGACACGTTGAGTTGTGCCTGCTTCATTCAAGTCGGCTACGATAGTGCATATCTTGGCGCCACTTTTTGCAAGCTGGCTTTTCAGTGCATCCAGCTTGGTGGCATCGCGCCCCACCAAGGCAAGTTGCGCGCCTTTATCCGCCAACAGTTGCGCCACTAAAGCGCCTACCCCGCCAGTGGCGCCGGTGAGTAGAATGCGTTTGCCCTTGAGGTTCATACGGTTTCCTTTTTCAGGTTATGCAGCCAGATATTTGGCTACCATTGCATTACTTAGGTCGTTTGCAGCAATCGGCAGACGCACATAGTAGCCGCTACCGGATGCCTCCTGTATCGGCTCGCCCTTTTTGTTGAACATGGTTTCCACCACAATATCCTGATTGCCGGATGGGTGGATGATTTGCAGCTTGTCGCCCACTTTGAACTTGTTGCGCGCTTCAATATCGGCCATGCCATTTGCGGCATCGTAAGCCACAATGTCGCCAACATATAAACTACGGTTGGAACTGGAATGGCCTTGTATGTAGTTTTGATGCTCGGCGGTATGGTGGCGTTGGTAGAAGCCATCGGTATAACCGCGGTTAGCCAGATTCTCCAGCTCGCCTAGCAGGCCCCAGTCAAACGGCCTGCCCGCCATCGCGTCGTCAATCGCGCGGCGGTAGTTTTGCGCCGTGCGTGCCACGTAATAGCGCGATTTGGTGCGTCCCTCGATTTTAAGTGAGTCCACACCGATTTTAATCAGGCGCTCCACATGCTCGATCGCGCGTAAATCCTTGCTGTTCATGATGTAAGTGCCGTGCTCATCTTCCATAATCGGCAACAGCTCGCCGGGGCGGCCTTTTTCTTCGATCAGGAACACTTTGTCGGCTTCAGGATGACGCGGCAACGAGCCGCAGGAAGACAGGTTGGATTTTTCCATTTCCGCCTGAAAATCGAACTCTTTCAAGCGAATCACGCCCGCTGCGTCTGGTTGCGCGTCATGCACTTTGTAATCCCAGCGGCAGCTGTTGGTACAAGTGCCTTGGTTGGGATCGCGCGAGTTGAAATAGCCGGAAAGCAGGCAGCGGCCGGAATAGGCGATGCACAGCGCGCCGTGGATGAATACTTCCAGCTCCATCTCCGGGCATTCCTGGCGGATTTCCTCGATTTCATCCATCGATAATTCGCGCGACAAAATCACGCGCGTTAGCCCCATGCGCTGCCAGAATTTTACGCTGGCAAAGTTTACCGCATTGGCTTGTACGGATAGGTGAATCGGCACTTCCGGCCAGCGCTCGCGCACCATCATAATCAGGCCAGGGTCGGCCATGATTAAGGCATCCGGCTGCATGGCAATTACCGGTTCCATGTCGCGCATATAGGTTTTGACTTTGGCGTTATGCGGCGAGATATTGCTGGCGACAAAAAACTTTTTGCCGCGCGCATGCGCTTCCTTGATACCGATAGCAAGGTTTTCCATCGAAAAATCATTCTCGCGCACACGCAGGCTGTAGCGCGGCTGCCCGGCATACACCGCGTCGGCACCGTAATCGAAAGCGGTACGCATGCGATCCAGATCGCCCGCTGGCGCTAATAACTCTGGAGATTTCAACTGACTCATTATCCTAATCCTTGAAAATCTGGCCTGTTTTCAGCAAGTATTTTCATCTTAAAAATTTGTTTAGATAGTTATAGTAATTATTTTGATGCTCCAGAAGCCGCGGCCCGCTTGCCTTCCAGAGGCATGTTTTTCTCTCGGGCGATTATTCGCCGATAATCTTCACTAAAACGCGCTTGTTCCTGCGCCCATCAAACTCACCGTAGAAAATCTGCTCCCAAGGGCCAAAATCGAGCTGGCCGTTGGTCAGGGCACACACCACTTCGCGTCCCATCACTTGGCGTTTCATATGTGCATCGGCATTGTCTTCACCCGTGTCATTATGGCGATAACCGCTTACAGGCTCGTGCGGAGCGAGCTTTTCCAGCCAGATACCGTAGTCATGGTGCAAGCCGCGCTCATCATCGTTGATAAATACGCTGGCGGTGATGTGCATTGCATTTACCAGCACCAGGCCTTCTTTAATGCCGCTTTCGCGGATGCACTCACGTATTTCGCCGGTGATGTTTTTGAATGCCATTCTGGCAGGCAGATTGAACCAAAGTTCCTTGCGATAGCTTTTCATGAAAAACTCCCTTTATTTTCAATGCGCTAATTTTATCACTGTCTGGACGATGCAAACAAAAAAGGCCTCACAAGGAGGCCTTTTGTTGGCAAAAAACGGTTAGCCCTTGACTTCTGTCTGGTGCGTGAAGGTTTTACCTTCGTTGTCAGTCGCAGTCACTTCCAGCGTGCCGGGCGCATCCGGGATAAAGTTGAACTTGAAGTATGGGTCTTCTGCAGTGCCCACACCCACGTCAATCGTCATCACAGGTTTACCGTTGTATTTGAACTCCGCCTTGTTGATGTAGAACGCTGGTACATAACCTTGCGATACCAGGTCACGCTGCAAGCCGGTGCGCATTACGTGTTTGATGTTGAATGTGGTAGCGGTTGGGCTACCAAATTTTACCGGCTGCTCCACGTTCATTTTGATTTTGCCTGCCGCAGCGCGAATCTCGGCTTCGTTATTCTCTACCGTGCCACCACAGCCGCCCGCTGCGCGAATCTCACGCTTGGCCATGTACAGCTTGCCGTTTGCATCCTCACCCACCAGATGAATAAAGGAGTCAGTTTCATAACGTACGCGAGTAGAGAGCTGGAAACCGTTCAAGGCGTCTGTCAGGTGATAAGTCGCTGTCATCGGAATCGGGTTGGCATCCACGATCACATAGATTTTTTTGATGTCCACGCCATTGGCAGCAGCTTTGTCATAGGTGTAAGTTACCGGCACCTGCGCACCGCTCTCGGCACGACGCGGGCCGTCAACTTTCAAAAAGGCTACTTCCTGAATATAGCGCTTGGCAAAAAACTCCTCTTTCACCACCGGCCACAGCTTAGCATCGGCCTCGGCAAAAACAGCAGGGCTGGAAGCCAATAGAATCGCGCTTCCCAGGGCAATACTTAATAATTTATTCAGCTTCATTTTTTGTTCCCTCTAATCTAATAGTTACTTTAACGCAGTCTATAGCTGCTGCGATTACAACGCATTTTAATGATTGTATTGATTGCGTATGTGATGCGAGTCACAAACAATGCATTGGGTGTTTGCAGTTTGCTCTTTATAGCTTGCTCGGGTCACCGGATGGCCGCATCACATAATTAGGGTTGGCGTATTCTTCAAAGTTCAATTCTATGCCATTCCCCGCCGGGTCTTTCAGGTTGATCTGGCGCACGCCATTGGCCAAAATGCGCGTGGTGTACGGCACGTTGTTTTTGGTCAGGTGTGTCTCCATGCCCGGCATATCGGTACAGGTAAAGGAGATATGGTCAAACGTGCCGTGCACATGCAACTGCGGCGGCTCTGGCGTTTTATATTCTGCCAGATGCACTACATCATTATTGCCGATATACAGCCAGTAGCCGTAGGTAGTGCTCGCCACACGCTTACCGATTGTCAGCCCTAGGATATCGCAGTAAAAATCGCGCAACTTGTGCATCGTCTCGCGATCGGTACGGAAGTTGATGTGGTTGATTTCGGTAAGCGGCATATTAGGATTTTATCAAAACGTCGTTATATGTGATTGGAAACTTTACAGAGTTTTCAGGATATAGGTCATACATAAAAAAATTATCTCTGAATTTTTGAAACGCATCCGGCTCTTGTTTCTTTAGCATCAACACTAGATCTTGTAAGATTACACCCTGAAGCCGCTGCTCTTTCTTCATCCTTTTTGCACGCCTCCAATAGGCTTTATCAGTGCATTCCTCGCTTAAATAACCTGAATATACTTTCTGAAAGAAATCTAGTGCGCTTACAAATACAAAGCTCAAATTTCGCTCATCAATTACTTTGCGAAGAGCACTCAGCGCCGCGTCGCCATTCAACACAGTGAGTAGATTCAAATAAAATGTTCTGTAACTAGCTAGCAAGTCGTCTGAATAAAGCTCGTTGGTCGGACCCAATAATCCCCAACATGGAGCTCTGTCCACAGGCTGTAGTACTTCCAACAGATTTGCTCCACTACATGCAGCTATAACAATCATCAAGTTGCATTTACAAGCTAAATTAATTTTTGTCAGCTGCGGTTTTAACTCTTGCCATGAAACCAAATCACGATTTGATAAAACTAATCCATCTTCAGCCTCGGAGCCATGACATTCAATATGTATCCACGGATATTCATTATTGGAGAGAATTTCTTTATGAATATTATCCAGTATAGCTAGAAGTTCAACTTTCGATTCGCACTGCTCAAAAACTGTCGCTATGGGTAAGCTATTTTCACGAATTTGAGCCTCTATAAATCCATAAATCTCACTACCTGTTTTGACTTCCCCATTAGACAAAGACTCAATAACTACTATTCGCGAGAAGTGGTTAGTTTGTATCAATTCGGTGGTTCAAGAAGAGTACATTTTATCCAGCTGGATTTTGTGTACGAACACGAATATGCAACTCGCGCAACTGCTTCTCATCCACCTCATTCGGCGCGTTCGTCATCAAGCACTGCGCGCGCTGGGTTTTCGGGAAGGCAATCACGTCGCGGATGGATTCTGCGCCTGCCATCAAAGTCACCAAACGATCCAGGCCGAACGCCAGGCCGCCATGTGGAGGCGCGCCGTATTGCAGCGCATCCAGCAGGAAGCCGAATTTCTCCTGCGCTTCTTCCTTGCTGATTTTAAGCGCGTCAAACACTTTGGATTGCACGTCCTGTTTGTGGATACGCACCGAGCCGCCGCCGACTTCCCAGCCGTTTAACACCATGTCATAGGCTTTGGATAAGCAAGCGCCCGGATTGGTGGTGAGCAAGTCTTCGTGACCGTCTTTAGGTGAGGTGAACGGGTGGTGTAGCGCAACCCAGCGATCGTTTTCTTCGTCATGCTCGAACATCGGGAAATCCACCACCCACAACGGTGCCCATGCACGGCCATCCACATGACCTTTCTCGTGGCCGACTTTAGTACGCAGTGCGCCCAATGCCTCATTGACAACTTTGGCTTTGTCCGCACCGAAGAACACAATATCGCCATTCTGTGCGCCGGTACGCTCGATAATCGCTTCGAGCGCGCTCACGTGAATGTTCTTCACAATCGGGCTTTGCAGGCCTTCTTCGTTCAGTTTTGTGATGTCGTTGATTTTGATATACGCCAAACCTTTGGCGCCGTAGATCTTGACGAATTCGGTATAGGCGTCAATTTCTGAGCGGGAAATCGCACCACCATTCGGTACGCGCATTGCTGCCACACGGCCACCTGTCATATTGGCAGCACCGGAGAACACTTTGAAGTCCACGTCTTTCATCACGTCGGTCAGTTCGGTGATTTCCAGCGTCACGCGCATGTCGGGTTTATCGGAGCCGTATTTGTTCATGGCCTCGCTGAACGGCATGCGCGGGAATTTGGCCGGCAAATCCACACCTTGCACTTTTTTCATCATCTGGCGAATCATCTCTTCGACGATGTCCATGATGTCGTTTTCTTCCAGGAAAGAAGTTTCGATATCGACTTGTGTAAATTCTGGCTGGCGGTCTGCGCGCAAGTCTTCATCGCGGAAGCATTTGGTAATCTGGAAATAACGGTCAAAACCGGACACCATCAGCAGCTGCTTGAACAATTGCGGAGATTGCGGCAACGCGAAGAACATGCCGTGATGCACGCGGCTAGGCACGAGGTAATCACGTGCACCTTCCGGTGTAGAACGCGTTAGCATCGGGGTTTCGACCTCGATGAAACCATTGGTATCCAGGTAATCACGCAGATTTTTGGCTACTTTGTAGCGCAGCATCAGGTTTTTCTGCATCGCTGGGCGACGCAGGTCGATATAACGGTGCTCCAGACGTACGGTCTCGGTCAGGTTCTCGTCGTCCAGCATGAACGGTGGCGTGAGTGATGGATTGAGGATTTCAATTTCGCTGGCCAGCATTTCCACCTCGCCGGTTGGCAGGTTGGGGTTCACGGTGCCTTCCGGGCGGTGGCGTACTTTGCACACCACTTTCAGCACGAACTCATTGCGCACTTGCTCGGCAATGCTAAAGGCCTCTGGGGTGTCCGGATCGATGACAACTTGCGCCATGCCTTCGCGATCACGCAGGTCAATAAAAATCACGCCGCCATGGTCGCGGCGACGGTGTGCCCAGCCGCACAGGGTAACAGTTTGTCCGATATGTTCGCGGTTCAAATGGCCGCAGTAGTGTGTACGCATCATGTTGTTTCGTTTTGAGTATATTGAGTTAAGATTTTTCCGTGTTTATCAGGCGGGGCAACAGTACCCATGCTGATGATGTATTTCAACGCTTCGTCCACGCTCATGTCCAGCTCAATCACGTCGGATTTGGGTAACATGATGAAATAGCCGCTGGTGGGGTTGGGCGTGGTGGGTACGTAGACGCTGATGTAATCAGCCGATAAATGCTTGCGTACATCGCCGCCCGGAATACCGGTCAGGAACGCAATCGTCCAGGCATCCTGATGCGGGAATCGTACAAGTAATGCCTTGCGAAACGCATTGCCGGAGTCGGAGAACAGGGTGTCGGAGACTTGCTTGACGCTGAAATAAATGGCTTTGACCACCGGAACGCGATTGAGCAGCTTTTCCCACCAGACGATGAGTTGCTGACCAAAAATGTTAGTGGCAACCAAGCCTGTGACCAAAATAATCAACAAGGTCAGCAGCGTGCCCAAGCCGGGTATGTTGAAGCCGAAGAGATTTCTTGGCTGCCAGGCGGCCGGCAGCACCGCTAGGCTTTGATCCAGCAGGTCAATGACGCTGATGAGCACCCACAGGGTAATCACCATGGGTACCAGCACCAGCAGGCCAGTAATAAAGTATTTTTTAATCATTTTTTAATCAGTGACAGGCGCAACCGGGCGAACAGGCAGGCCCAGGAGCCGCATCCTGCTTGGCTTCTGGGGCAGATGCTTTTTTGCCATTATTTTTGAAATCGGTGGCATACCAACCCGTGCCGTTCAGTTGAAAGCTGGGGGCTGATACTTTTTTGGCAAAGCTAACCTGGCCGCATTGCGGGCAGGTGGTAATATTGGACTCGCTTATTTTACGCATCAGTTCCGCAGAGTGACCACAATGGCCGCATTCAAAATCATAAATTGGCATGATTTTAGCTTCTATTTCAAGGTTAAGATAATCGTAGTAAACCGAATTTGAAACCGTGCATTATAACTGATGTCAATGAAATGCGTAATTGATTGTTTTTGATACGGTATTTTGCGACAGTAACTAGGAAAATTGAATGACCCGATTTCAAATGTATCGTAGCGGTGTTTGCCTGCTGACATGGTTGTGCCTGTTTTCGTCACCTGCAGCTTGGGCGAATGCGGCAGGCACGGTCATTTTCAAGTCAGGCGCAGCGCAGGTGCGGCATGCGGATAGCTCCGTGACAGAAGCGAGCAAAGGCCTGCCCTTGAGCGCAGGGGATACCATCGAGACGCAGGATGGGCGTGTCCAGTTTTCGCTTGTTGATGGCGGTAAAGTGTCCCTGCAGCCGCATTCTATTTACAAAATCCACAAATATGCTTTTTCCGGTAAAGAGGATGGCAGCGAGTATGCATTCACTGAGCTGATTAAAGGCGGTTTGCGCACCATCAGCGGGTTAATCGGGCATAAAAACCCCGATCGGTATCAGCTTAAAACGGCTGTAGCGACCATTGGTATCCGGGGCACGGAGTTTACCGTCAACTTTAATGGCGGCAATCTGTTGATGACGACCAACCAGGGCAGCGTGGAAGTCTGTAATACTGGGGGTTGCCTGATTGCAGATGCGGGCATGTCGATTGCCGTCGGCGGAGCGGGTCAGAAACCGAAATTCAGCCATACTCAAGCTACATCGCGGGCAAATCAGCCCGCCACACAATCAACGGTGGTTGTCGAGTCCGCCAAACCGGTGTTCGCGACCGCAGACATTGTGGGTGAAAATGGTTTTCCGGATGTGGTGAACGACAGTGCTGAAAATGTCATCCATGGCCCGTCGTTGAACGGTTATCAAGGCAAGGGCATGGCAGCTACGCTGATGAAAACCGGTTGTGCTTGTGGCATAGACGATGCATATGAAGCTGGCTTGAAGCTGGATGGCGTGAACAGGCCTGTGGAAATAGAAAACAGCAACGTGCCGACGGTGATCAGCACGCTGACGTTTGATGCGTTGAATGGCGGTGGTGACGGGGTTGTGTCCTGGGGGCGTGCGACTGGGAGTTTTGATAATGGTACGGTCGATGAATCTATCGAATGGATGGATTATATCGTCGGGCTAAGGCCGGCACCCGGGCAGTTGAATAATCTGAGTGGTACTTATCATGTGTTTGCATCCACTGCCCCGATGCTGGTGAACACGAGCGGAGTGTCTGCTCCGATTGGTGCGGTAAACAGCACCACCGGCAGTTTGAATTTCGACTTTAATACCAGCTTGTATAGCTACAATTTGAATGTGCAGACGGTTGGCGAGAATTACTTGTTGTCAGGCTCAGGGGCATCGCTGGATAAAAACAATCCGAGTTTTGCTGCTGCGGGTACGGTTACTTCTGTCGGCGCAACTTGTACGGTTGGCACCTGTACCCAGGCTTTGCATGATACCTCCCACTTGGTTCAAGGCGCTTTCTTTGGCAAACAAGGTAATCGCGCCGGCATGCAGTATGGTTTTACAGCGTCCAGTGGCGCTATCTATGGCAGCGCAGTGTTGAAGTGACGATACCGAAGGTGTAAAAAAGCCCGAAATATTCGGGCTTTTTTATTGATTTTTTCATGTGACTGTCAAAATGGGATATCGTCGTCAAAATCATCGAAATTGCCCGCAGGCTTGGATGGCGCCGGGGCGCTGCCTTGCTGGCGGTTTGGCATTTGATTGAAATCTTCCGGTGGCGCGCTTTGACCCGCGTCATCGTCGAAGCTGGTGGAAGTGCCGCCATCGCGCCCGCCCAGCATTTGCATCTGGTCGGCCACGATTTCGGTGGTATAGCGCGTTACGCCATCTTTCTCCCACTTGCGGGTCTGCAGGCGACCTTCGATATACACCGGGCGGCCTTTCTTGAGGTATTCGCCCGCGATCTCGGCCAAACGGCGATACATCACAATGTTATGCCATTCAGTTTTTTCCTGTTTCTGGCCATTCTTGTCTTTCCAGTTCTCGGTGGTGGCAATGCTGAAATTGGCAACCGCCTCGCCATTGGGCATATAACGCACTTCCGGGTCGCGCCCGAGGTTGCCAATCAGTAGGACTTTGTTAAGTGATGCCATTTCGTTACTCCCAAGATTAAATTTGCTCAATCAGTTTTAATATTGTCTGTTCTGTTTCCGCTTGTTGTGCGGCTGGGCGTTGGTTGTCGATTTTGACAATCAGGACATTTTCCTGCGCAATCAAGCTTGCATCAAAGATACCCGTCAACTGTTTGATCTGGTTTTCCAGCTTGTCGGCAGTTAGTTTATCCAAATCGCGTACATGATACATCTTTGTTTTCACGCTGGGTGGAGTTTTCATGCCCAGGCTCAAGATGAGCCAAATAGCCATCAGCGCGGCGCAGAATTCAAACACCGTGGCATATCCGTAATGCTGTGAAAAATAGCCGCCCAGTGCGGCGCCCAGAAACATGCCAAAGGATTGCGCCGTGTTATGCACCCCGATAGCAGTGCCTTTGGATGCGGCCGGCGCCATTTTGGAGATAAGCGATGGCAGACTGGCTTCAAGCACGTTGAAAGCCGTGAAGTACAGCAGCAACGAGGCGATGATCGCCCAAAAGTTTTGCATGCTGACCGAGAATAACAGTTGCGCCAGCAGCATCAGCCCGATGGCGCCAATGAATACCGGTTTCAGCTTGGCGCGCTTTTCGCCTATGATGATGGCGGGCAGCATGAGCGCGAAAGAAGCCAGCAGCACGGGCAAGTAAATTTGCCAGTGATGGTCTTCGCTCAGTCCGCCGGTTTTTTTCAATGCAAAAGGTACCACGATGAACATCGCCATCTGCGCTGCATGCAGGCTGAAGGTGCCAAAATTAAGGCGCAACAGTTGCGTGTCGCGCAACACGTCTTTCAGTTTGTCTGGTGCAGCCTGCGCGTCAGAATGAAAGTGGCTGTGGGCTGGCTGAGGCACGGCAAACATCACGACGAAAATTGCAACTATTGAAAGAACAGCCGTCAGCCAGAAGATACCGGGTACGCCAATCCACCTGTTCAGCACAGGCCCGGTCACTAGCGATAACGCAAAGGTTAGCGCGATCGTGCTGCCTATCATGGCCATGGCTTTGGTGCGGTGTTCCTCGCGGGTTAAGTCCGCTACTAGCGCCGTGACCACGGCGGGAATGGCCCCTGCACCTTGAATGGCGCGCCCAATGATAACGGTATGGATATCGGTGGCCAATGCTGCTACTGCACTGCCAATGGCGAACAAAATTAGCCCGAGGTAAATCATTTTTTTTCTGCCGAATTTGTCCGAGGCAATGCCAAACGGCAATTGCAGCAACACTTGCATCAAGCCATAAGCGCCCAGCGCCCAGCCGATGAGCGTGTGGCTTTGCCCGCCTTGCAGGGTTTCGGCGTAGATGGCGAAAATGGGCAAGATCAGGAACATGCCGAGCATGCGCAGGCCATAAATGGAAGCGAGGCTCAGCGTGGCGCGCAGTTCGTCGCGCGTCATTTTCTCGGAAATTTGCATCAGTAATGGAAGTATTTCGAATTATTGCGTATATTAACAGGTTGCCTTTTGTTTCGCAGTCGAGTTCACATGGAATTTATCAAAATCCGCGGTGCGCGCACGCATAACCTCAAGAATGTTTCGCTGGATATACCGCGTAATCAGCTGGTGGTGATTACCGGCCTGTCCGGTTCAGGCAAATCATCGCTGGCTTTCGATACCTTATATGCCGAAGGTCAGCGCCGTTATGTGGAGAGTTTGTCTGCCTATGCGCGGCAATTTTTGGCCCGTATGGATAAGCCCGATGTGGACTTGATCGAGGGCTTGTCTCCTGCCATTTCCATCGAGCAAAAATCTACCAGCCACAACCCGCGATCTACTGTGGGTACGGTAACAGAAATTCATGATTACTTGCGTTTGCTGTATGCGCGAGCGGGCGACCCGGAATGCCCTGAGCATGGCATCAAGCTGGAGGCGCAAACTGTCAGTCAAATGGTGGATAGCGTGCTCAAGCTGCCGGAAGACACCAAGCTGATGATATTGGCCCCTGTGGTGGCCAACCGCAAAGGCGAGCAACTAGACTTGTTTGATGAGCTGAAAGCGCAGGGCTTTGTGCGTTTGCGTATCGATGGCAAGATTTACGAAATGGACGCACTGCCGACCTTGGGTAAAACCACCAAGCATAATGTGGATGTGGTGGTGGATCGCCTAAAGGTTCGAGAGGACATGAAACAGCGCATTGCCGAGAGCTTTGAAACGGCCTTGCGCTTAGCGGATGGCAAAGCCGTTGCGCTGGAGATGGATGCCGACAAAGAGCATTTGTTTTCAGCCAAATTCGCGTGCCCAGTCTGTGACTATTCACTTGCCGAGTTGGAACCTCGCTTGTTCAGCTTCAATAACCCGATGGGCGCCTGTCCGACTTGTGATGGCTTGGGGCAGGTCACGTTTTTTGACCCCAAGCGTGTGGTGGCTTTCCCGCATCTTTCACTGGCCAGTGGCGCTATCAAAGGCTGGGATAAGCGTAACCAGTTCTACTTCCAGATGCTGCAGAGTCTGGCGCAGCACTACAATTTTGATATTGAGCAGCCATTTGAAAAATTGCCGGAAGAGATTCAAAAGATATTGTTGAATGGTTCCGGACGTGAGCAGATTCCGTTCCGCTACTTGAATGAGCGCGGCTCGTTTTTCAGCCGTTCCCATAGTTTCGAGGGTATTTTGAACAATTTGCAGCGCCGCTATCGTGAAAGCGACAGTATCGCGGTGCGTGAGGAGCTGGCCAAATATATCAGCAGCAGCGCTTGTCCGGATTGCGCCGGCACGCGCTTGCGTCGCGAGGCAAGGCATGTGAAAGTAGGTGGGCAAAATATTCACCAGGTTTGCGATGTGCCGCTGAAGCATGCGCTTAATTTCTTTGAAAGTCTGCAATTAAGCGGACAGAAGCTGGCAATTGCTGACAAAATCGTCAAAGAGATCGAAAGCCGTTTGAAGTTCCTGACCAATGTCGGTCTGGATTATCTGTCACTTTCCCGTTCGGCCGAAACGCTTTCTGGCGGCGAGGCGCAGCGAATCCGGCTGGCTAGTCAGATCGGTAGCGGCTTGACAGGGGTGATGTATGTGCTGGACGAGCCTTCCATTGGCCTGCATCAGCGTGATAACGATCGTTTGCTGGATACACTGAAGCGCCTGCGCGACATTGGCAACACCGTGATTGTGGTGGAGCATGACCAGGACGCGATTATGAGCGCGGATTATGTGGTAGATATTGGCCCAGGAGCTGGCGAGCACGGCGGGCAGATCGTGGCGCATGGTACGCCTGCTGAGATACAAGCGGATACCAGTTCGCTGACAGGGCAGTATTTAAGTGGCAAAAAACAGATTCAATACAAGCATGCGCGTACGGTGTTTGATGCAAAGCGAGTGCTTACTTTGAAAGGCGCGAGCGGCAATAATTTGCGCGCAGTTTCTATACAGATACCAGTGGGGTTGCTCACTTGTGTCACGGGCGTCTCCGGCAGCGGCAAATCCACTTTGATTAACGACACCTTATATCGTGCCGTGGCGCAGCATCTGTATGGCAGCAGCACGGATCCGGCGCCTTTCGAGCTGATTGAAGGCATGGAGTTCTTCGATAAAGTCGTAGATGTCGATCAAAGTCCGATTGGTCGTACCCCGCGCAGCAACCCCGCTACTTATACCGGTTTGTTCACACCAATCCGTGACTTGTTTGCTGCCGTGCCGGAAAGCCGCGCCAGAGGCTACGGCCCGGGGCGCTATTCATTCAACGTTAAAGGTGGCCGCTGCGAGGCTTGTCAGGGCGATGGCGTGATTCGTGTGGAAATGCACTTTTTGCCAGACGTCTATGTGCCCTGCGATGTGTGCAAGGGCCACCGTTACAACCGCGAGACGCTGGAAATCCAGTTCAAAGGTAAAAACATCCGCGAAATACTGGAAATGACGGTCGAACAGGCGCATGAGTTCTTCAAGGCGCAGCCGGTGATTGCACGCAAGCTGAAAACCTTGCTGGACGTCGGTTTGGGTTATATCACGCTCGGCCAAAGTGCGACGACCTTGAGCGGCGGTGAGGCGCAGCGTGTGAAACTGGCGCTGGAATTGAGTAAGCGCGATACAGGCCGCACTTTGTATATTCTGGACGAACCAACCACCGGCCTGCATTTTGCCGATATTCAGCTGTTGCTGGATGTGATCCATCGTCTGCGCGATGCGGGCAACACTGTTGTCATCATCGAGCACAACCTGGATGTCATCAAAACTGCCGACTGGATTATCGACATGGGGCCGGAAGGCGGCGATGGCGGCGGTCTGGTGGTGACTGCGGGCACGCCGGAGCAGGTGGCGCAGCACCCGACAAGCTATACGGGAAAATACCTGAAACCCATGCTGTGACGGGTGTCAGCGGCTACAGGTAGCTTTTCGCTTCTGCTACAAACGGACGGTAGCTCTCGATCTTGTCGGCCAGATAATCAACATCAGTTAGGGTCAATCGGTTGGCAACTTCGGTATTGAGCGTTTCGGCGATATATTTGGGCTCTTTGCCTTGTTCTAGATCGAATGCCATATGTGCGGCAGCATAAACTACGGGCGCAAGCTTGCATGCGGCTGGATGCGTCGGCTCGGCATAATAGCGGATGACACGCAGTATCTCATCCGGGAACTTCCATAATTTTGCCACTTTTTCGCCGATCTGGCAGTGATCTAAGCCTAATAACGTGAATTCCACGTTTTTGCGCTCCAGCACGCTTCTGCCTTTGCACACTTCCTCAACTTCGGCGGAGGTGGCTGGAAACACCAGGTGAATAGGCAACTGGCCAATGGTATGGATCAAGCCGGAAATGTAAGCGACTTCCGGGTCGAAGCCCAATTCTTTGCTAAGTTGGCGGGCGATGCTGGCAGTGATTAGGCTGTGCTGCCAAAAGCGTTTCAAGTCCAGGCCTGGCACCGAGGTAAATGTGGCAGTGACACCTGAAGCCACGACCAGCGTTTTCAGATTTTGCGTACCAATCAAGCCAATTGCATCTTCGATGGTTTTGATGGCACGGCTGCAGCCGAAGTAGGCCGAATTGGACATGCGCAATACGCGTGCGGCCAGAACCTGATCGTGATTGATTTTGTCCGCGACCGCCTTGAAGTCTACATCCTCCTTGTTCAGCAGCTCAATGACTTCCTGCACGACCTTGGGCAACATCGGCAGGTTATTCATTTTTTCCAGAAAATTATCAATCACGTTCATGGCTATTTCCTTCACCGTTTTTTATTTGACAGGGGATGAAAGCACTTTACCGCGCATGGCCGGGAGGCAATTTCAGGAATAGAAGGGGAAAACTGCGACTTTTTCACTGTGGCCGGATGGGCTGCCAATTGTGATGACAGTCTCGCGCGCGTTCATTGTGAAAGTCCCCGGCCTATAAATCGGTCTGGATGCGGCCTTCAGGCCGATGGCTGTGCTAATGAATGCTTAGAAGTAGTAAGCGTAGGCGAATAGGCTCAGCATGATGGCTGACAACAACAGTTTGCCCATCAGGGCGATTGCGAATCCCAGCCCGGCGGCCAATCCAACGGTGGTGGCGCGCTGTGGGTCTCGGTGAGCAAGCAACTCACCCACAATCGCGCCCAGTACAGGCCCTATCAGCAAGCCTGCGACGCCGGCAAATACACCGATGACTGCGCCGATGAGGATGCCCCAGAGCGCATATTTACTGGCGCCTGCCCGCTTGGCTGTGGCGTAGGAGGCGAAAAAATCAATCGCCCATGCCATTAACGCCAGTACACCCAGCACGGCAAGCGTGATGCCGCTGACGCGGGTAAACCCATCCAGCCAGGCGATGAGCAACATGCCGGAAAACATCAGTGGCACACCCGGCAGGGCGGGCAACAAGATGCCCAGAAACCCGAGTATGATCATTGCCAGACCCAATACGAGTTGCCAATCCATTACGTTTCCTAGGGAACTTCTACCGCCGGCATGCCGCGCGAGATGCTGCTGATGCGCCGGTTCAGAAAGCGCGTGTTGCGGTGATCGTCATAAAAGCGCGGGTTGGGCACCATAGCGGCCAGTTTTGCGGCCTGCCAGGCACTGAGTTTGCCCGCACTGGTTTTAAAGTAATGCCGCGCCGCCGCCTCAGCACCAAACACGCCGTTGCCCCACTCGATGACATTGAGATAAATTTCCAGAATGCGCCGTTTGCTGAGCGTGTGTTCCAGCATGTAGGTGATGATCGCTTCCTGGCCTTTGCGCAAATAACTGCGCTTGCCGTTCAAAAACAGGTTCTTGGCCAGCTGCTGACTGATAGTC
>JBGAVM010000002.1:0-128708 GCA_044228125.1 Methylophilus sp. | reverse complement strand
GTTCAGAAACAACGCTTCGGAGTTCTCGCCCAACTCAGTCATAAAGCTGCCGGCGCGTACACTCAAAGTCTCAGGATGATATTTTTTTGTCATGTTTCACATTTCTAGGCGTACTTCCGCCCAATAAAAAACCCGTTTTAGCTACAACTAAAACGGGTTTTGCTTGGTCGTCCAAGCAGTCATTCGCTTTAGCTGTATTTATTTTGCGCTCGCAAGCTGAATCGGCTTTGTTTAAGGTTGGCCCATCAAATCAGCGCACTTTCATCATAGGCTTATTCGCTATTTAAGTCAACCACTCATTGCTCCGCCATTTCGTCCACCTGCTCTCCCACCAGGTTCAAATCCAGCTGTGTGCTGCTGTTGGACGGTTTTTGTTTTTTATTGGCATCGCCGCGCATCGCCTCGATACGGTTGAGATAAGCTGCATCCACATCGCCGGTGATATATTTACCGTCAAAACAGCTGCAGTCGAACTGTTCGATACCGGGATTACTGAGCCGTATATCGCGCACTAGGTCTTGCAAGTCCTGATACACCAAGGCATCCGCACCGATTGCCTGACAGATTTCCTCATCGGTGCGCCCTGTTGCCAGTAATTCGTCGCGGCTAGGCATATCAATCCCATAGACATTGGGAAAGCGCACCGGCGGTGCAGCGGAAGCAAAGAACACCTTGCTGGCACCGGCGTCACGCGCCATCTGCACAATTTGCTGGGATGTAGTACCGCGTACGATGGAGTCATCTACCAGCAACACGTTCTTGCCTTTGAACTCCATACCTATCGGATTAAGCTTTTGCCGGACAGATTTTTTACGCAAAGCCTGCCCTGGCATGATGAACGTACGGCCTATATAGCGATTTTTAATGAAGCCTTCGCGGTATGGCACGCCTAGGGCAGTTGCCACCTGTAATGCACTTGGGCGGCTGGTATCAGGTATCGGGATGACCACATCGATCTGCAGGCCTTTCCATTCGCGCTTGATCTTCTCGGCCAGGCTGTTACCCATATCCACGCGCGTCTGGTAAACGGAAATGCTGTCAATCACTGAATCCGGGCGCGCCAGATAAACGTACTCGAAGATGCAAGGCGTCAGCTTCGGTTTTTCTGCGCACTGGCGGCTGAAAAAGTTGCCGTCCATATCAATGAACACCGCCTCGCCAGGCCTCCATCGCGCACCAACTTAAAGCCAAGTACGTCCAACGCTACACTCTCGGAAGCCACGATATATTCCGTGCCTTTCTCAGTCTCGGCCTTGCCAATGACCAAAGGCCGGATCCCATGCGGATCACGGAATGCCAATAAGCCAAAATTGGCAATCATTGCCATCACTGCATAAGCGCCCTTGCAGCGGCGATGTACGCTAGCCACGGCATCGAATGCCATATCGGTGTTCAATACCGCATTCTTGCTGGTCTTTTCGATCTCATGCGCCAACACATTCAGCAGCACTTCAGAATCAGAGCTCGTATTGATATGGCGCAAATCCTGACGGAACATCTCCGATTTAAGCTGTTCGGAATTGGTCAGGTTACCATTATGTCCCAGCACGATACCAAAGGGTGAATTCACGCATAGAAAGGCTGTGCTTCGGGCAGCACTGGAAGAACCTGCAGTCGGATATCGCACATGCGCGATGCCAGCGTTACCCACCAAGTTACGCATATGGCGAGTATGGAAGACATCCTTCACCAAGCCATTGTTTTTATGCATATAAAAGGTATTGCCGTCGCAAGTCACAATGCCGGCGGCATCCTGCCCGCGATGCTGAAGCACCAGCAGCCCATCATACAACAGCTGATTGACCGGGTTTTTGCCTACAATACCGATAATGCCACACATAGATAAATCGCCTTTATGCAGAATACTATTTAATCATAATTGAGATGCTTTGCAACACTCGGTGGTAACCACGGCTGCACCTGCTTCACCAGCGCCTCCAAAGGGGCGCTGAACATGGCATTAGTCCAGCGCGGATCTTTGGGTAAGCTGGTGAATCCTGCCAGGAATACCAGCACACATACAATCAACACCCCTCTCGCGAATCCGAAAAACGCCCCCAACCCACGATTCAACCAATTTAAGTTCAGTTTTTCTGATCAGGCCCGACAAAGCAATGGTGACAAGACTGGTAAGCAGCAGTACCGCCAATATCAATATAATCATCGCAGCCAATATTTTCAATGGTTCCGTAGGAATATCATCCGGCAGCAAAGGAATTAACTGGTTTGCATAAGTTCTGGCTACATAAAACGCCAACACCCAGCCAACGACTGCAAGCACCTCTTTAACAGCACCACGCATGATACTGATCACGACAGAGATACCGATAATCAGCAACGTAGTGTAGTCAAAGGCTGTCATCAAATTACTGGCTGACCACCATACCGGTCAAACCAGCATCCTTAATGTTCTGAAGCGCAATTGCTGCCTCATTTCGATCCTTTAACCTGTGTTTTCAAGCGGATTTTCTGACCGGCAGGCGTGTTTACTTTTTCGGTCACTGAAGAGTAACCTAACTCACCCAGCTTAGCCTGCAGGCGCTTCACATTTCCAGCATCTGAAAACACGCCAACTTGTACGTAGAATTTTTTGCTCTCAACCGGCTGCGGATTGGCCACCTGTGCAGGCTCCGCGGCGGGTTGCGACGACAACTGCGTCTGATTGTGCATGCTGCGTAATTTCCTGTTCCTGTGGCGTTGTTTCCTGTGCAGTTTCGCCAGAAGTGACACTTGAGTCGAAATCAGACATTGTCTCGTTAGCTGGCTGCGGAGGTTCAGGGCTCACGACATCTCCAGGTAAATTGATCTTTACATGATCTTCCGCCTTCTCCTGAGAACGATCCTTCAGCACCATGGGTAACACGGTAACCATCAATACCACCAGCGCAATCGCACCTACCAGCCGTCTACGTGCGCGCTTTTTCAGTATGAGTTCTTGATCTGATGCAGAAGTGTCTCTTTGCATGCGTTTCCCTGTTATTTAGCGTGTATTGCTGTTGTATTTTTCTGCAAGTACATCATCGCGGCCGCTACCGTATAGAAGGAGCCAAATACGATTATTCTATCATTTTCGGTCGCTACCCGATAGGCGGTCAGCATGGCCTGTCCGACATGTGCATAAGCAGACACTTCGGCTCCGAACACTTGCAGACGCTGCTGAAGATTGTGTGCACGTTCACCCCGCGGCGCATCTATACTGGCGACATACCAAACTAACACTTGTGGCAACAAAGCTTGTATCACCCCATCAATATCCTTGTCGGAAAGCATGGCAAATACCGCCAGTGTTCTGCCATCACAAGCGTGTTGTGCCAGATTATCCGCCAACGTACGCGCAGCTTGAGGATTATGCGCCACATCAAGGATTATCTGCGGTCTCGATTCAACCAGCTGGAACCTGCCCGCCAGATGCACTGCACGCATCGCCGCTTGAATATGGGTTACAGACACAGGCAGCTTTTGATTGAGTTGCAACACAGCGCGTATAGCACATGCTGCATTGTTAAGCTGAAAATCTCCCCACAGACCTGGCATTGGCAAGCTTAAATCGATATGCTCATCTTGATATTGCCATCCTGCTCCAACCTTGATTATCAGCATTGCTTGGCCGACACATTGCAACTTCGCACCAATTTCGCTGGCGTAATGCAATAAAGATTGCGGAGGTTGTGCATCGCCGCAGATGGCAGGTTTTCCTGCTCGAAAAATCCCCGCCTTCTCCAATCCAATCTGCTCTCGCGTAGACCCAAGGTAATCCATATGATCCAGGTCAACGCTTGTCACGATGGCGCAATCCGGCTCGAACGCATTCACCGCGTCCAGCCTGCCTCCCAGCCCCACTTCCAGAATCGCCACATCAACCTGCTGCCGGATGAAATACCACACCGCAGCCAGCGTACCCATCTCGAAATAAGTTAACGATACATCGCCGCGTACTTGCTCTACCGCAGTAAACGCCTGGATCAAGGCATGATCTGTGGCCTCAATATCGTTGATCTTGACCCGTTCGTTATACCGGAGGAGATGCGGAGAGGTATAACAGGCTGTCTTATAGCCGGCCTGGATGTAGATTTGGCTCAGCATGGCGCAAGTAGAACCCTTGCCATTGGTGCCGGTTACGGTGATGATCGGAAAATCCGGGTTAAGATCAAGGCGTCTTGCCACTTCACCTACACGACCCAACCCCATTTCGATGGTTTTAGGGTGCAGCGCCTCAATGTAGGCCAGCCAGCCGGGTAATGTAGCAGGAAAAGGTGCTGTTTCTGTCACAAGCTGGAATTGGCAACCTAAGCTACGCTTGGCAAGCGCATCAGATTTGATAGCAGTTCGGCAAGTTTCTGACGCATCTCGCGACGATCCACGATCATATCAATCGCGCCGTGCTCCAGCAGAAACTCAGCGCGCTGAAAGCCTTCCGGCAGCGTCTCACGTACAGTCTGCTCAATCACGCGCGGCCCGGCAAAGCCGATCAACGCATTGGGCTCGGCGATAATCACATCACCCAGCATGGCAAAGCTCGCAGAAACGCCGCCCATGGTAGGATCGGTTAATACCGAAATATATGGCAGTCCGGCTTCTGAAAGCTTGGTAAGCGCTGCGCTGGTCTTGGCCATCTGCATCAAGGATAGCAGCCCCTCCTGCATACGCGCCCCACCACTGGCCGAAATACAAATAAATGGGGCATGTTGCTTAATAGCCGTTTCGACGCCAGCAACGAATCGCTCACCGACGACAGATCCCATGGAGCCACCCATGAACTTGAACTCGAAAGCTGCCGCAACTACCGGGATCTGCATGATGCTGCCCTGCATCACTACCAGCGCATCTGTTTCACCGACATCCTTCTGGGCAGCCTTGATACGGTCTGCATAACTTTTACTATCCTTGAATTTCAGCGCATCCACAGGCTGGACATTGGCACCGATTTCCTTACGCTTTTCCTGGTCGAGCAACACATTTAATCTGGCCCGCGCGCCGATACGGTTGTGGTAACCACATTTAGGACACACCTCTGCGTTAGTCTCCAGATCTGTCCGGTACAACACTGTCTGGCAAGCATCACATTTACTCCAAAGCCCCTCCGGCACCACGTTTTTTCTGGTCGTACCTACCGCACGTTTGATCTTTTGTGGAATCTTGTCTAGCCAACCCATGATTACTCCTCCCTAGCCATCAATCGCCGTACGCAATTCCTGCATCAACGCACTTACATTAGACAGCAAATTCTCATCTGTGGATTTCTCCACCTCCAACACCATTCTGCTGCCTACCACCACAGCATCGGCGATTACCGCTACTTGTCTGGCCGTAGCAGCATCGCGCACACCGAACCCTACGCCAATCGGCAACGTGGTCTTGGCGCGAATATCTTTCACCCGCTGCGTCACCTCGGCAATGTCCAGATTCGCTGCGCCAGTCACGCCTTTGAGCGAAACGTAATAGATAAAACCACTCGCTTGCTTGACGATCAGTTCCGCACGTGCGGGCTCGGTAGTGGGGGAAAGCAGGAAAATACTGTCCATGTCCGCAGCACGCAAACCGGTGATAAACGCTTCGCACTCCTCCGGCGGATAATCCACCGTCAACACGCCGTCTACGCCCGCTTCCCGCGCCGCTAGAGTGAATGCCTCCTGCCCCATCGCCTCAATCGGATTGGCATAACCCATCAGCACAATCGGCGTTTTGTCATCTTGCTGACGGAACTCTTTCACCATCTGCAACACATGGCGCAAGCCTACTTTATGTACCAAAGCACGCTCGCTGGCGCGCTGAATCACCGGGCCGTCCGCCATCGGGTCGGAAAACGGCACACCCAACTCAATCAAATTGGCGCCAGACTGAACTAACGCATGCATCAGGTTTACCGTGTGCTTCGGATGCGGATCACCAGCAGTAATGTAGGGAATCAGCGCTTTTTTGCCTTGCTGCTTGAGAGAAGAAAAAACGGTTTGAATACGAGACATGTGATTGATTAAATTAGTTTTTATAAGGTTATATTTGCAAGTCTGGCTACGGTATTAATATCCTTGTCCCCCCTGCCGGACAAATTCACCAATACGATTTCATCTTTGCGCATATCGCGCGCCAGCTTCTCTGCATATGCCAGCGCGTGGCTGGATTCCAGTGCAGGAATGATGCCTTCGGTACGACATAAGTTATGAAATGCCGCCATGGCTTCATCATCGGTAATCGCAACATATTCGGCACGCTCGATTTCTTGCAGCCAGGCGTGCTCCGGGCCAACACCAGGATAATCCAGGCCGGCAGAAATCGAGTGTGTTTCGGTGATATTGCCGTCCGCGTCCTGCATCAGGCGCGTACGGTTGCCATGCAATACGCCGACGGGGCTATGCGCGGTCAGCGGTGCAGCATGCATGCCCGTGGCAAGGCCGTGCCCTGCCGCTTCTACCCCTATCAAGCGTACATTCGGCACGTCAATATACGGATAGAAAATGCCCATCGCATTGGAACCGCCCCCCACACAAGCCACCACTGCATCCGGCTGGCGACCGACTATCTCCTGCATCTGCTCGATAGCTTCTTTGCCAATGACAGATTGAAAATCGCGCACCATCATCGGATACGGATGCGGACCAGCTACGGTGCCGATGATATAAAACGTGTTGGAAATATTGGTCACCCAATCACGCATCGCTTCGTTCAACGCATCCTTGAGCGTTTTGGAACCACTTTCCACCGGCACCACAGTTGCGCCCAGCAATTTCATCCTGAACACATTGGGTGCCTGACGCTTTACGTCCTCACTGCCCATATACACCACACATTCCAGTCCCAGACGCGCGGCAATGGTCGCGGTAGCCACACCATGCTGACCAGCACCGGTCTCAGCAATCACGCGTGGCTTGCCCATGCGGCGTGCCAGCAATGCCTGGCCGATGGTGTTGTTTACCTTATGTGCGCCGGTGTGGTTCAAATCCTCGCGCTTTAGGAATATCTGTGCGCCGCCTACCTTTTTGGTCAGACGTTCTGCAAAATAAACCGGGCTAGGGCGACCCACGAAGTGCTTTAGATCATAGGCGAACTCAGCCAGAAATGCGGGATCATTGCGATACTTTTCATACATGGCGCGCAATTCTTCCAGCGCTTCAACCAGCGTTTCCGCCACAAAAGTTCCGCCAAACTGACCGAAATGGCCACGTGCGTCCGGCATATCATACATCTGCATATCTACCTTCCATTCCGCCACAAAATCAGACTCGCACTTTGCTGACGAAATTATTTTTTCAAATTAACTACTGTGCGTTATTTACTGCCCGCATGAATGCCGCAATCTTTGCCGCATCCTTAATACCTTTGGCTGCTTCCACGCCGCCGCTCACATCCACTGCGTAAGGCTGCACCTGCTTGATTGCCGCACCCACATTTTCCGGCGTAAGCCCACCTGCGAGAACAACCGGCTTGGGCAAATTAGCTGGAATCAGCGTCCAGTCAAAGGTTTGGCCGGTGCCACCATAAGCCGTACTGGAATGCGCATCCAGAAGCAATCCCTTGGCATCCGCAAAATCAGATGCGTATTGTAACAAATTTGTCTCATGCTGGACGCGAATTGCCTTGAAATAAGGTCGTGAAAATTGTGCACAGAAGGCGGGTGTTTCATCGCCATGAAACTGCAAAAGATCCAGCGTGACTTCAGATAAAACTTCTTTTATTTCATATGCTTGTGCATTGACGAACAAGCCGACTGCGCTTACGAATGGCGGTAAAATCGTGACAATTTCACGTGCCTGCGCAATACTTACACAACGCGGGCTTTGCGCGTAGAACACCACTCCAATCGCATCTGCGCCATTATTCACAGCTGCCAGCGCGTCTTCCGGACGAGTAATACCACAGATTTTTACACGAGTTCGCATCGTACTATTCTATCATTTAAGCGTAAATAAACTGCGCTGTGTGGATGGCAATCCCCATTGGACGTCATACTGCACACCTGCCAGGTACAGACCGTGAGGCGAAAACGTCGGCGGCGCAAGTTTTCTATCCTTGTGTAGCAACAAGTTTTGTATAAACTCCGGCGATTGCTTACCGTTACCCACGTAAATCAAGGCACCCACCATATTGCGCACTTGATGGTGCAAAAAAGCGTCTGCCATAAATTCAAAGGCGAACACCTCTCCATACTGCGTCACCGTTGCGATTTCCATGGTTTTTACCGGGGATTTCGCCTGGCACTCGCTAGCCCGGAACGCACTAAAGTCATGTTCCCCAAGCAAATATTGGATAGCCTGCTGCATTTTTTGCAAATCCAGCGGCAAATGGTACCAACCCGTTTGCAGGCGCTGTATTGCCGGCGCAACAGGCGTGTTGATGAGCCAATATTGGTAGCGACGACGCATTGCGGAAAAACGCGCATGAAAATCATCGTGTACCTGGCACGCCCAAATCACACGCACACTATCCGGCAGATGCGCATTCACGCCGCGCACCCAGGCTGTATCGGGGCGCTGAGTTTCGGTATCAAAATGTGTCACCTGCATCAGCGCATGTACGCCAGCATCCGTACGGCCAGCCGCATGCACACGTACCGAGTGACCAGCTATGCTTGCAATTGCCTCCTCCAACACCCCTTGGACGGTTGCGCCCTCTGCCTGCGTCTGCCAACCCAGGAAAGCGCTTCCATCATATTCCAGACCTAAAGCGATACGCATACGGTACTTTTTACATTAGAAGGAATGCCAAGCACGTCATCAAGGCAATCAAAGCTATATTCCAGTGGTCAAATGCTGGCTCAATCCAGCATATTTCCATTGGCCCATCCCCTTTACGTATTGCGGTCTCACTTAATGCTTGCCTGATAAAATCCATTAAATGCTGCCCACGCATCAAGTCCGGCTGTGTTTCCACATAATGCATGGTTAGCCATAGCCGTGCCGCGAAACGCTCCATATCCAGCCCTATCCATCTTAAAGGCTTCAGTAGGCAGGCAAAGCCAGACATCAAGGCTTCCTTGCCGTTTGCCGCCAAAACAAGGGCCAAAGTGGATAGCATTACCAGAATTCGCAACATCTGCATATTGCCTGCTTGTATACCTTCAATCGTAGGCGTGATTGGAAATAGTTGCCAGTGCACATGTTCGCCGGGTGTATTAAAGACATAAATAAGCCACATCCCCAAAAAGAACCACTTGAGCCGCTTAACCAGATTAAAAAAGTTGCTTTGCCCGCACATCATGTTTGCCAGTGTAAATACACCAAGCAAGACAAGCAGAGGTCGCATGGGGGCATGTAGCAACGCAATCGCAACCAGCACTAATGCCAGTAACTGCGTCACCACATTTAGTCTTGGAAAAATATACATCGGTTGCAATATAACACAATGGCGGGCTGCCTGACCTAAACAAAAAACCGGACGATCTGTCCGGTTTCCTGTTTGAACGCCCATACAACTAGGCAATTGATTGCAGTATTTCTTCCGCACGCTTACGCTGCGATGGGCCGCCTTCTTTCAACACCTCGTCCAACAATTCCTTGGCGCCTACTTTATCGTCCATATCCAGATACGCCGCCACCAAATCCAGTTTGGTTTCCACTTCTGCCGGCTCCTCATTCCCGCCCAGTGCAAGTTCGATCGCAGGCTCGGATGCTTCAGCAACCTCCAGATTTATCCCCGACAAATCAACAACATTGTCCGCAGGCTCGGTCGTAGAAGCCTCTGTCGAAAAGTCTATCGTGCTGACATCCAGATTGATGTCTTCGATACTACTAGATGGCTCTACAGCTTGCGCTTCCCCAAAAGCAGGTATGTCAAATGCAGCCAAATTGGCATGTGTTGCTTCAGAGTCATCTTCCGGTTTGGAAGGCTCTTCCAGATTCAAATTAGGCGCCGTCAACTCAAAACGTAACCCTTCGTCCTGATCCGGCTGGCCGAAAGTGCTGATGGTTGGTGGAATTTCAGTAACGGCATCCAGCTCTGCGGCTGCTTCTGATATTGTCGTCGACATATCCAGGTCAGGTAGCGTATGCGAGAAACCCATCGTTGTAGGCTCTTCTGCCTTTTCCGTTAAGTCACCCAATGCACTCATATCAAAATTCAGTCCAGCATCTTCTGCTTTCACCTCACTGGAGTCGCTAAACACTGGTAGTGTCTGACCATCCTCAGCCTCTGTCGCCACCTCCTGCATT
Source organism: Methylophilus sp. (assembly GCA_044228125.1). Lineage (GTDB taxonomy): Bacteria > Pseudomonadota > Gammaproteobacteria > Burkholderiales > Methylophilaceae > Methylophilus. The sequence goes on along the minus strand of JBGAVM010000002.1, from coordinate 118,566 downwards.
TTCGCAACGGGCTGCTCTACCTCAGAATCTGTGCTCTGGTGATCGCTACCCAGATTGAAATCCAGGTCCTGCTCGGAAGCAAGTGGCGAGTTCGCAAAATCAGCAGCATTCAAATCTGATTCCATGGAACCAACGGCCGAGTTGACTTGGTAAAGCGGATTGTTTGGCTCCAGCTGAATTCCAATTGCTGCAACTTTCGCCCATACCGGATCCTGAGCGCCAAGCGTGGTATACAGTTCGCCGGCCACCGTCTCAAATGCGGACATATTCTTGCTTTTCCAGCAATTTCAGGTGCAGTTCATAGCGTTTCGGTTCTTTGGCAATGGCATCTTTCAGAATTTCTTCTGCCTGCGCATCACGGCCATAGGCCATATACACTTCCGCCTCGGCAATCGGATCCACGTCATGGGTATCAATCATGCCGCCATTTGCGCTTTGCGAAAAATCTGTCAGGAAAGAGGTATCTCCGGTGTCTACACTGGAACCGCTGGTATTGCCAAATACCGTGTTAGCTTTCAGACCACCAGAAGTCATGATGCCACGCTCGAAATCAGCCAAGTTTTTCTTGCGCTTGTTCCGCAGATATGCCCAAGCGCCGCCCAATAGTGCAAGCAACCCGGCTGCGCCACCCATCAAAGGCAAATTCAGCCCATCCAGAAAACTTGCTTCAGGAATTGGCTCGGGCGCTGGCACAGGTTTTGGCACGGTTACAGGCTTAACTTGTTCAGGTGCAGGCTTTTGCTCAGGAGCCGCCGTAGCTTCCGCAGGTTTCTGCTCGGCAGGCTTGGCTTCTTCTGCCGCAGGTGTAGGTTCGGCAGGCTTAGCTTGCGCAGCTTCTGCGGCCTGTTTTTGCATTTCAGCCATCGCACCATTTTTCATGGCCAGCAATTTCTGCATCTCTGCAACTTGCTTTTCTAGGTCAGCCGTCCTGGTTTGTGCCTCCTGCAAACCTTTTTCGCGCGCAGTCACTTCTTCCTGAAGCGCTGCCACCTTGGCCTCCAGAGATTTCAGCGTGCCATCATCCTTTAGCTTTGGTGCATCCCCAGCCGACAATTTCACAACATCTTTGCTGGCAGCAGCTTCCGGCGCTGACTGATCTTCAGCTGTCTTGATTTTCCCTGAGGACGAAGTTGTTTTGGGTTCAGCTTCGGCTACCGGCGCCTCTGCCACCATCCCTGCCAACTTGTTACGATATTCATTCCAGTTGGCAGCGTGAATGCGGACTTCTTTGCTTGCCTGTTGCTGCGAAATCGCATTTAGTGTTTCTTGTGAAGGCGCACGCAATATCTGGCCGGTTTTAAGCCGGTTGATATTCTTCCCACTAAATGCATCCGGGTTCACTTCGTACAGCCCGATCAGCATCTGCTCCAGGCTTACGCCCTCGGGCTTCATGTCGCGCGCAATCTTGGCTAGCGTATCCCCGCGCTGGGTCACATACTCTTGTATATCATCTGCAGCCGCGGCAGGCTTTTTGCTGCGTTTTGCGGACTTTCCCGGCTTTCCCTCGACATTCTCGGATGTAGAAACTACCGGGGCACTGCTATCAGATTGGGTTGACGGCATTTGTACCGTGCTAACCGCGGAGTTATCGGATTCACCTGCATATCCCGGCGGATCCAGCAATACCGTATATTCACGCAACAAGCGACCAGACGCCCAATCCACCTGTAACAACATGTCCAGATATGGATCATTAATGGGTTGCAAAGACCTTAGTTTCAGCACAGGAGCGCCACTGGAGCTCTTGGCAACTTCTACTTTGATAGTGCTATGCGAGGCTGGGCGTTCTATGCCCTGCAGTGTATAAGCCTCTTCAGAAGCGATCACCGCGGACAATGTGGAAAGCTCTTCCGGGGAAACAGACAGAAGCTCAATCTCTGCTTTTAGCGGCTCACCCAGTCCGGAGTTCACATTGAGCTTGCCCAATCCGGCGGCATATACTGTGACCGGTATCAAAGCCAAGCATATTGCAGTTGTTATTTGCTTTAATTTTGAGCTATACACTGTATCACCCTTGCTTTATTGAAAATCTGATAATAAAAATAACATCAATTAGTTACAGATGCAAGCTCATAATACACCTTACAATCGATTGCTATGTGATTGTCCGTACATTGTGTTGGATTTTGTTAAATTTTCAACCGCTAATTCTGCACCAAAATACGCAGCATACGGCGCAGCGGCTCAGCCGCGCCCCACAGCAATTGGTCGCCCACGGTGAACGCAGAAAGATATTCGCCGCCCATTGCCAGTTTGCGCAAACGGCCAACCGGCGTGGTCAAAGTGCCGGTAACAGCAGCCGGAGTCAGCTCGCGCATACTTATCTCGCGCTCATTAGGCACCACTTTCGCCCATTGATTCGCCTCCGCCAGCATTTGGGTAATCTCGTTAAGCGGCACATCTTTTTTCAGCTTGATAGTGAGCGCTTGGGAATGACAACGCATCGCACCGATACGCACGCACAGGCCGTCAATCACGATAGGATTAGCCTCGCGACCTAGAATCTTGTTGGTCTCCACGCCGCCTTTCCACTCTTCCTTGCTTTGGCCATTGCCCAAGTCTTTGTCGATCCACGGAATCAAACTGCCTGCCAAAGGCACGCCAAAATGCGCTTTCGGAAATGCTTCATCGCGCAAAGTGCCAGCTACTTCGCGGTCAATATCTAAAATAGCGGAAGCAGGATTATTCAACAATTCACTAGCGACGCGATGCGCCTCGCCCATCTGTTTGAGCAATTCGCGCATGTTTTGCGCGCCCGCGCCAGAGGCCGCCTGATAAGTCATGGAAGTCGCCCATTCGACCAAATCTGCTTTAAACAAGCCGTTCAGCGCCATCAACATCAGCGAAACGGTACAGTTACCGCCCACCCAGTTTTTGCCGCCTTTGCTCAAGGCGTCTTTAATCACGTGCATGTTCACCGGGTCAAGAATGATGACCGCGTCTTTTTCCATGCGCAAAGTCGAAGCCGCGTCTATCCAGTGGCCGTTCCAGCCAGCATTTCTCAGTTGCGGGAATATATCGCTGGTGTAATCGCCGCCCTGGCAGGAAACGATTACATCCATTGCTTTCAGTGCGTTAATGTCCTTAGCGTCCAGCAATGCGGGCGTATCTTTGCCGACATTCGGCCCTTTACCGCCCACCTGCGAGGTGGTGAAAAACTGCGGTTCGATATCCCCAAAATCATTTTCTTCCATCATGCGCTGCATCAGCACACTGCCCACCATCCCGCGCCAACCGACAAACCCAACCTTCAACATATCATTTCCAATTTAAACTATTAAGATTCCAGCCAAGCCACACATTACTTGGTTGATTTTTGAACTGCTTCACCCGCTTTTTCAATATCCTTACCCATACCGTTGATGGTGTTGCATGCCGTTAAAACATATACACACACCATCACTGCTATCAAACGCAACATATCAACACTCCTTTTAATCCCGAAAATTACCAAACTTGAGCGGAAAATCCGTAATATTCTTTTTCACAAACGCAATCGCATCTTGCAAGGTATCACGCTTGGCACCCGTCACGCGCACCGTATCGCCCTGAATGCTGGCCTGCACTTTCATACCGCTATCTTTGATAAGCTTAGTGATTTTCTTCGCCAAGTCGCTGTCTATGCCATCACGCACGCGCAAATCCTGCTTTACCTTGTTACCGGAGACCTTCTGTACGTCTTTATGTTCCAAGCGCTTGGATGATTCCGGCTCTTTCTTTTCCATCGCGGGCAGCAGAATATCCTTCACCTGGTCGAGCTGAAAGTCGTTATCGCCAAAAATGGTGATAACCTTATCTTTCTCGTTGAATTCCACTTTCGCCGAAGTACCTTTGAAATCGTAGCGATTGGTAATCTGCTTGCTGGCAGCATCAATCGAATTGTTCAAATTCACCATATCGACTTCTGATGTAATATCAAAGCTGGGCATATTTTATCCTTTCAAGCGCAGGCTTTACGAGGCGTTTGTACGCAGTCAGTACGCTTAAGCACGACAAGCACAAACAACAACGTAAAGCCAAGCCATCATCATTCGAAGTGGCAAACGTAATCCACTGTCTCAACCGTCTCAATATCAAAACTGGAATTGCCCGGCACGGTAAACTTTTCACCTGCCTTATAAGTCGTCCAGCTTTCCTCGCCTTTCAGGCGCACTTTACACACACCATCATTGATTTCCATCAACTCCGGTGAGCCAGTGTTAAACGTCAATGTGCTCGGGAAAATCACACCCACGGTGCAACGCGTACCATTCGGGAACATCACCGTGTGGCTCACGCATTTGCCATCAAAATACACATTGGCTTTCTTTTTGACGCTGACATTGTCGAATTGTGCCATTTACTTAATCCAATCAAATAAACTTACATTATCCCAAAAAATAAGGGCTTACGCTAATCGCAAGCCCTTACCTGGCCTTTACTATATTTACATTGCTGCAACGATCTGGTCGCCCATCTCGGAACAAGATACTTTCTTCATGCCCTCTTCATAGATATCACCAGTGCGATAACCTGCAGCCAACACTTTCTTCACAGCATTTTCGATGCGATCAGCCGCAGCCTCATTGTCAAAGCTGTAGCGCAACATCATCGCTGCAGAGAGAATAGTTGCAATCGGGTTAGCGAGGTTCTTGCCAGCAATGTCCGGCGCGGAGCCATGGGATGGCTCATACAAACCTTTCTTGCTCTCGTTCAAACTAGCAGATGCCAACATGCCGATGGAGCCTGTCAACATGGAGGCTTCGTCGGACAGAATGTCGCCGAAAATGTTGCCAGTCACGATTACGTCAAACTGCTTCGGATTACGAATAAGCTGCATTGCAGCATTGTCCACATACATGTGGCTCAACTCCACTTCCGGATATTCTTTCGCCACATCAATCACGATTTCCTTCCAGAACTCGGTGGTTTCCAGCACGTTGGCTTTATCCACGGAACACAGTTTTTTCTTGCGCTTCATTGCGATTTGGAAGGCTACATGCGCGATACGGCGCACTTCCGGCTCACTATAAATCATGGTGTTAAAGCCTTCGCGAACGCCCTGCTCGTTAGTGCGCATACCGCGCGGCTGGCCGAAATATACGTCCCCGGTCAATTCACGCACGATCATGATGTCCAAACCGGCTACCACTTCCGGCTTCAGTGTGGAAGCATTGGCAAGCTCAGGATACAGCACAGCTGGACGCAGGTTTGCGAACAGGCCTAGATCCTTGCGAATCGCCAACAAACCGCGTTCCGGACGCAAAGGACGATCCAATGTGTCATACTGAGGGCCGCCTACGGCACCCAACAGCACAGCATCTGCCTCGCGGCAGATTTTTTGCGTAAATTCAGGATATGGTGCACCGAACTGGTCGTATGCCTGACCACCCAATGGAGCTTCTACGAACTCCATATCCATGCCCTCTTTTTTCAGCACATCCAACACGCGAAGTGCTTGTTTAATGATTTCCGGGCCAATGCCGTCACCTGGCAAAACTGCGATTTTCATAGTCATTTTAATTCCTCTTTGTATTCAAATTTTTCACCGTCATTCCGGGCTTGACCCGGAATCCAGTAGCGCACTTTGTGCGCGTCTATGTTTAAACTGGATTCCCGCCTTCGCGGGAATGACATTTGTGGTTTTAGGCAAACAACCAAGGCTGATTTTGTTTGTGCTTCTGTTCAAACGCCTTGATCTCATCGGTATGTTGCAAGGTCAAACCAATCTCGTCCAAGCCATTCAGCAAATTATGTTTGCGTGTTGGCGTAATCTCAAACGTAAAGCTATCGCCGCTGGGCAATGTCACGGTTTGCGATGGCAAGTCCACATTCAGCTTGTAGCCCTCGTTCGCTTGGCAATTATTAAACAAGCGGTCAACCACAGCCGCATCGGCAACGATTGGCAAAATGCCGTTTTTGTAGCAGTTGTTAAAGAAAATATCGGCAAAGCTAGGCGCAATAATCACGCGGAAGCCTTGGTCTTCAATCGCCCAAGGGGCATGTTCGCGAGATGAGCCGCAACCAAAGTTATCGCGCGCCAACAAAATCTGCGCGCCTTGGTAACGAGGCTGGTTCAACACAAAGTCCTTATTCAACGGACGTGTACTGCAATCCATACCCGGCTCGCCATAATTGGTATAACGCCACTCATCAAACAGATAAGGTCCGAAGCCTGAGCGTTTGATGGATTTCAAAAATTGTTTGGGGATAATCGCGTCTGTGTCCACATTGGCACGGTCCAACGGACAAACCAAGCCGTTTAATGATGTAAATGCTTTCATGTCTTTTCTCCTTATTGCACGTTACGCACATCAACAAAATGGCCCGCAATCGCTGCCGCAGCGGCCATTTCTGGGCTCACCAAATGAGTACGTCCACCTGGACCTTGGCGACCTTCAAAATTACGGTTACTTGTTGAGGCACAACGCTCACCCGCGCTCAAACGATCTGAGTTCATCGCTAGACACATCGAACAGCCTGGCTCACGCCATTCAAAACCTGCTTCAATAAAAATCTTGTCCAAACCTTCAGCTTCCGCTTGGCGCTTTACCTGTCCAGAGCCTGGCACCACCATGGCTAACGTAATGTTACTGGCCACTTTTTTGCCTTTCGCTACCGAGGCCGCCGCACGTAAATCTTCAATGCGCGAGTTGGTGCAAGAGCCGATAAATATTTTATCGAGCTTGATTTGCTCAATCGGCGTGTTGGCGCTTAAGCCCATGTATTTCAATGCGTTTTCAATGCTGGTGCGTTTAGTCGCATCGGTTTCTTTGGCTGGATCTGGCACTGTTGCGCCAATCGGCAACACTTGCTCAGGTGAAGTACCCCAAGTCACTTGTGGCGCAATGTCTGCACCTTTCAATTCAACCACGGTGTCAAAAGTTGCGTCGGCATCGGTAGCCAGTGTTCTCCAATAAGCCACGGCTTTTGTCCAGTTATCGCCTTTTGGCGCATATTGACGGCCTTCAAGGTAAGCAAAGGTTTTTTCGTCAGGAGCGATAATCCCTGCACGTGCGCCCGCTTCAATCGCCATATTACAGATGGTCATACGGCCTTCCATGCTTAAGTTGCGAATCACTTCGCCGCCAAACTCAATCGCATAGCCTGTACCGCCCGCAGTACCAATACGACCAATCACCGCCAAGGCCACGTCTTTAGCCGTTACGCCTTTGCCTAATTGACCATCCACTTTCACCAGCATGCGTTTAGATTTTTTGGCTACCAAAGTTTGTGTAGCTAATACGTGTTCCACTTCTGAAGTACCAATACCGTGCGCCAAGGCACCAAACGCCCCGTGAGTGGAAGTATGACTATCACCACAAACCACCGTCATACCTGGCAAAGTCGTACCGTTTTCAGGCCCAATCACATGGATAATGCCTTGGTTGGCATGCTTGAACGGAAAGTAAACCAAAGCGCCCGTTTCTTTGATGTTGTTATCCAAGGTTTCGACTTGCAAACGTGAGATCGGGTCTTCAATGCCCTTCGCCCAATCTTTGGTTGGCGTGTTATGGTCAGGGTTAGCCACAATAGTGTCACTACGCCATGGCTTACGGCCAGCTATACGCAAACCCTCAAATGCTTGTGGGCTGGTGACTTCATGCACCAAATGTCTGTCAATATAAAGCAAGCTCGTACCATCTGCATCTTCATGCACAACATGTGATTCCCATAATTTGTCGTAAAGCGTTTTTCCCGCCATGACACACTCCTTAAAAATACGCTGTAAATAAAAACTGTGGCAGGATAACCCTTTTCTAGTACCCTTACAAGAATATAGCTTATACTAGTACTAGAATTAACAGGATAGCTTATGGATAACAGACGAAAAGAACTAGGCGAATTCTTGCTCGCCCTGCGCCAGCGCGGCACGCCAGAGGAGTTCGGATTCCCTACGGGTGCACGCCGCCGTACCAAAGGCCTGCGCCGCGAAGAAGTCGCACAGCTCGCGGGCATCAGCGCCACTTGGTACACCTGGATAGAACAAGGCCGCGAGGTCAACATCTCGTCCGAAGCGCTGGACAGGCTTGCGCAGGCACTCAAGCTCTCGCGCACGGAACGCACTTACCTATTCGACATGGCCGATCGCCGAGACCCACGCGCCAGTGCGGCAGAAGAAGATACTGTGCCGGAAACGCTGGTCAGCATGCTCGGCAACATCAGTATCCCCGCCTACATCATGGGCCGCACGTGGGATTTACTGGCCTGGAACAAACCTGCACAAACATTATTTTCCGGCTGGTTAGATAAAATTGCGCCAGATGACTTGCCACCCAACCTACTGCGCTTTGTATTCACGCACCCGGATGCAAAACAGTTCGTCGTTAACTGGGAAATGCGTGCCCGCAGGCTGGTGGCAGAATTCCGCGCAGATTGCCGCGGCCGACTAGAAGAACCGGAACTGCAAAGATTAGTCAGCGAACTCTCACAAGCCAGCGCAGAATTTGAACGTTTTTGGAAACAGCATGATGTGCTGGAAAGACAAGGTGGTCAACGAGAATTTAACCACCCAACAAAAGGCAATATCAGCTATCAACAAGTGACTTTACGGCCTGTAGAGCAAGAACAGTTGAAGTTGGTACTGCTGCAACCCACTAGCTAACGTTTCTTTGCGCTTTAGCCAGCCTTAAAAACTGCGCTAGCTCCTCAACCCACTTTAGCCGTTGCGCAGGCGTAAGTGCCTTAAACGCGCGCAAGCGCTCATCACTCACGTGGTAGGTTCTATCCGCAGGGTTAAACGCTGGTTTCATAATGTCTTTAATTTTTGCAAATGCTCAATATCGCTCAAGTCTATTTTCGACCCTACCGTGCTAGCGCTGCCCATGGAGACCACGGTGTTTTGTAAAAAAGAATACTCCACTCCAAAAAGCAAAAAGGACTAAATATACTAATATAGGCCTCCCTACAAAAAAAGATGCAGGAAATGCGATAAGAAAATGTGACATGACAAGTATAATTGCCAACACGGCACTTATGCTTGGCTTTTTTGAATCTACTAGATCAATTAAATATATCAATCCAATATCAACTAACACAATAAACAAGCCAAACAAAGCTGAATAAATTAACAACCTGATATTAGATTGTTCTCGAGTCACTTTAGTCAAATTCATGCTCACCAATTACCATATTTAATACCAGGATTTGGTAATGATTGGTTGGTGAATGGGATTGGACTAATTATCACACCAGTAATAGAATCAATACCTGTAAACCCTTGGTCGTCACCTGGAATTTTCTCGCCAATCGGCCACATATCTTTCTTACTCATAGGCTCGGTTACTAAACCATCTCCATTAAAATCAACAACGTCAACATCAGCAAGCTCATTCCCACAACTATCTACAAGTGGATGGTTCTTTCCAACGCATTGTCCAGGAGGCAATAAAATTCTAACGAATTTTCCATCATGGCCTGAACCTGCCCCCGTCCCTCCGCCGACAAGTACTGGATGGTTTGTATGATTACAAACTGGAGCCAATCCTTTCGGGTCAACATGCGCTATTGGGTTACCTTCTACGTAGCCATAAGTATTCACCCCGCCTTCCAGCCCAATCGGGTCAGATTGCAGATAACGTGCATTGGTATTGCTGGCAAACAGAAACAATAAAGCAGAAAACGCAAAACAGGTTTTGGCGTTCATGACCACTCCTCTTATTGGTTTCTCATAAGAGTAGCATTCTGTTTCATCTTATTCAAATAATCTTGTTCTTGCTGCGGGGTTTGCTCTCGCCACCCCAACAACTCAGCCTTTTCAAACCAATGGCGGTTGTTGATGGATACGAACTCAAAAAATGGGCGTTCTGGTTCAGGAATTAAATTGGGGCTTGGATATTTACGCAAATAATGTTTATTCAATAGCTGGTAAAACAAGTGACCTTTCATCAGCATCATGGGCACATCTTTTTGGTAATATTTCAGAATTACATCAGCAATCATCATTGATTTGATGAATTCTTTTTGGCCGTCGTAGTGTTCTGATAAAGTGTCGGCCATGACCGCAACCGTTTCTTGTTTGGTTAGTTTTTGCAGGTAAATACCGTTTTTAATTGCTTCATCCGTCACGCGATTAACTTGCTGTACCCATATGTCACGATTGAAATTAGCGCCACTGGTGGTTTCCAAGTTATAGGTGGTGTTGGTTTTGTCATCGGTAAATTTCACAAACACATGATTCGGCGCAGTAGAAGCGACAACATCAATGCCCATACGCTGCCCCAATATGATGAATAGCAAGGGCATGCTGACACAATTACCTTTTTTAGTTAGAAGATAGGTGGAAAGTAGCTTGTTACTGATTTTGGTGCCAAGCGGATCATCAAAATCATATTGATAAGGCTGGAAATTATTCCAGTCGCCTGCTTGGTATAGGTATTTCTTAATAACCATCATCTTATCCATACTGGAAGCGTTGGCTGGCAGCATAGACTTGATTGTGATGACGATGCTGTCTAGTTGTTTAAGCGTTGCTTCTGAATCAATACTTGGGTCAATCATTTTGTCTATCGCCAATTTGGATTTGGCAAAATCAATCTGATTTTCGGGCTGTTCCAGCAGTTTGCTTAGTTGCTGGGCTTGTTCAAACTTGGAAGAGTCAAATACCGTTTTGGGATTGATTGGTTCGGCACTTGCCAATTGAATGCCAACGAAGCAAAACAAACAGGCAAGAATGCGCACAAAAAACATAGCTACTTTGCCTGCTCTACATCCCGCATCAATTTGTACTCAATCGCGTCCATCATGGCGCGCCATGAAGCGTCGATCACATCGGTGGAAACACCTGTGGTCGTCCAGCTTTCGTGATGGTCGGCAGACTCTACCAGCACGCGCACCTTGGCTGCTGTTGCACGGTCTGAATCCAGCACACGCACTTTGTAATCGGTGAGTTTAACTTCTTCAATGCTCGGATAGAAACGCTGCAATGCGCGGCGCATGGCTTTATCCAGCGCGTTTACCGGGCCATCGCCTTCCGCAGCCACCATTTCTTCATGCCCGTCCACTTCTACTTTAATCATGGCGGACGAATTGATGCCATTTTTGGATGGCTCGTGGATGTTGACCTGGTATTCCTTGAACTTGAAGAATGGTTTGAATTTTCCCAACTGCTTGCGCACGAGCAGTTGAATGGAGCCTTCCGCGCTCTCGAATTGATAACCTTCATGTTCCAGTGCTTTGATATGCTCCAGAATGCGCTTGGTATCGGGCGAATCTTTGTCGAGCGAGGCATCTACCTCATGGATCTTGGAGAGCAGCGCACTACGCCCGGCAACTTCTGACACCAGGATATGGCGCACATTGCCGACTTGTTGCGGGTTGATATGCTCGTAGGAAATCGGATTCTTGCTCACCGCGTCGATATGCATGCCGCCCTTGTGCGAGAAGGCATCGTTGCCAACATAAGGCGCCTTGTCGTTGAACGGCATGTTAGCGACATCGTTGACATAGCGGGCAGTTGCAGTGAGTTCGGCGATGTTTTCCTGCGGGATGCAGGACAAACCAAGTTTAAGTTGCAGATTCGGGATAATCGAGCATAGATTGGCGTTGCCGCACCGCTCGCCAATGCCGTTGATGGTGCCCTGCACTTGGCTTGCACCTGCCTGTACCGCGGCAACAGAATTGGCCACCGCCATTTCACAATCGTTGTGGCAATGAATGCCGACTTGCACGCCAGGAAATCGCGCAACGACTTTTTGCGTGATCTCGAATATTTCGTTCGGGAACGTGCCGCCGTTGGTGTCGCACAAGGCCAGTACGTCAGCGCCTGCATCTGCTGCAGCCTGCAGCGTTTGCATGGCGTAATCGGCATTGGCTTTGTAGCCATCGTAGAAGTGCTCTGCATCGAACACCACCTCTTTGCCCTGCCCTTTGAGAAAGGTGATTGTAGAGGCAATCATGCGAAGGTTCTCGTCCAGCGTGGTACGCAGAATATCAGTGACTTGGTAATCCCAGCTTTTGCCAAAAATCGCCACTGATTGTGTATTTGCGCGCAGCAGTGATTGCACGTTGCGGTCATCCGCTGCATCCACGCCCACCTTGCAGGTGCTGCCGAACGCGATGATTTTGGCATGCTTCAGCTTAAGCGCACCAGCGCGTTCAAAGAACTCCAAATCCTTGGGATTGGATCCAGGATTGCCAGCTTCGATATAACCGACACCCAACGCATCCAGACGCTCGACGATTTTGAGTTTATCTTCTACAGTAAATGACACCCCTTGCGCCTGCGCGCCATCGCGCAGGGTGGAGTCATAGGCAACAACTTGTCTCGACATACAACAGCTTATTTTTTCCGGTTACGCAAATTGGCAGCAATACGCATGCGCAAGGCATTCAGCTTGATAAACCCGCCTGCATCTTTCTGGTCGTAGGCGCCCGCATCATCCTCGAATGTTGCAATCGAAGAATCGAACAGCGAATCGGTTTTACTGTCTCGGCCAACCACAATCACATTGCCTTTGTACAGCTTGACGCGCACCCAGCCATTCACGTTTTGCTGTGTGTGGTCAATCAGCGTTTGCAATGCGACACGCTCCGGGCTCCACCAATAGCCGTTGTAGATCAAGCTGGCGTAACGCGGCATCAGGTCATCTTTCAGATGCGCCACTTCGCGGTCGAGCGTGATGGATTCGATTGCGCGGTGCGCCTTCAAAATAATCGTGCCGCCGGGCGTTTCGTAACAACCACGGGATTTCATACCCACATAGCGGTTTTCCACCAAATCCAGACGGCCAATGCCATGCTTGCCACCCAGACGGTTCAGCTCCATCAAAACCTCGTGCGCTTTCATGGATTTACCGTTCAAAGCTACGATGTCACCCTTGGAAAATTCGATGTCCAGATACTCCGCCGCGTCGGGCGCCGCTTCCGGCGAAACCGTCCAGCGCCACATGCTTTCTTCGGCCTCGGCAGCCGGGTCTTCCAGATGGCGGCCTTCGTAGGAAATGTGCAGCAAATTCGCGTCCATACTGTACGGGCTGCCGCCTTGCTTATGCTTCATATCCACGGGGATGCCATGTGTCTCGGCATAAGCCATCAGTTTTTCGCGGCTCAGCAGATCCCACTCGCGCCATGGGGCGATCACTTTAATATTCGGATTAAGCGCATACGCACCCAGCTCAAAACGCACTTGGTCGTTGCCCTTGCCGGTTGCACCATGGGAAATAGCGTCCGCACCGGTTTCTTTGGCAATCTCGATCAAGCGTTTGGCAATCAGCGGGCGTGCAATGGAGGTGCCCAACAGGTATTCGCCTTCATAAATCGTGTTAGCACGGAACATGGGGAACACGAAATCGCGCACGAACTCTTCGCGCAAATCGTCAATGTAGATTTGCTCCGGCTTGATGCCGAATTTCAACGCCTTGGCACGCGCAGGCTCAAGCTCCTCGCCCTGCCCTACATCCGCGGTAAATGTCACCACTTCGCATTGATATTCATCCTGCAGCCATTTCAAAATGACTGAAGTATCCAAACCGCCAGAATAGGCCAATACTACTTTCTTGATATCACTCATTACTTCACTTTTCCTAACAGTAAATATTCCATCAATGCTTTTTGCGTGTGCAGTCTGTTCTCTGCCTCATCCCACACCACACTTTGTTTTCCGTCAATCACATCCGCAGCAACTTCCTCGCCACGGTGCGCGGGCAGGCAGTGCATGAACAATGCGTCCTCGTTAGCAGCGCGCATCATATCGGCATCCACCTGCCAATCGGCAAAATCGCGCATACGCTCTTCGTTCTCGGCCTCAAAGCCCATACTGGTCCAAACGTCTGTCGTCACGAGGTCTGCGCCCTTCACGGCATCCATCGGGTCGGCGAAGGTTTCGAAATGGTCGTTGCCATACAAATTGGCACGCTCCGGCTCCACTTCGTAGCCCGGCGGTGTGGATACATGCACATTGAAATCCAGCAGCTCTGCGGCTTGCAGCCATGTGTTGCAGACGTTGTTGCTATCGCCGATCCACGCCACGGTTTTGCCTTTGATGCTGCCGCGATGCTCGATAAACGTGTAAATATCCGCCAAGATTTGGCAAGGATGGTATTCGTTCGTCAACCCGTTAATCACCGGCACGCGCGAGTTTTGTGCAAAACGCTCAATGATGCTTTGCTCGAAAGTACGAATCATCACGATGTCGCTCATGCGCGAAATGACTTGCGCCGCATCTTCCACCGGCTCTCCTCGACCAAGCTGAGAGTCGCGCGTATTCAAGTAGATTGCCGAGCCACCAAGCTGGTGCATGCCCGCCTCAAAGCTCAAGCGCGTGCGCGTGCTGGCTTTTTCGAAAATCATCACCAGCGTACGGTCGGTCAAAGGCCAATATTGCTTGTAGTCTTTAAACTGCGCCTTGATCCACTTAGTACGCGCGAATATATGATTCAGCTCATCCGTTGTCAGATCATTAAATTGTAGAAAATGTTTAACCATTTCAATTAGCTAGCCAAAAATTTCTTAATAAGCGGCACCAGGCGGCTTACCAGTTCTTTCGCTTCCTTTTCGTTAATAATCAATGGCGGCAACAAACGCACCACGTTTTCTGCCGTGACGTTAATCAGCAATTTCTCTTCCAGCGCCATTTTCACCAAATCCGCACACGACCTATCCAGTTCGATACCAATCATCAGGCCCGCGTGACGTATTGTCACTACGCCAGAAACGCCATCCAGCGCGGCTTTCAGGGCATCGCAAATCGAGTCGCCCATGGCTTCGGCGTTTTCGCGCAGCTTGTCTTCCGCGATGACATTCAACGTTGCCAAACCAGCCGTGGTTGCCAGCGGATTGCCGCCAAACGTCGAGCCATGCTTACCCGGCGTAAATGTTTCCGCGGCCACGCCTTTAGCCACACAAGCGCCCACCGGCACGCCAGAGCCCAAGCCCTTGGCCAGTGTCATCACATCCGGCATGATGCTGGTGTGCTGAAAAGCGAACCACGTGCCGGTGCGTGCGATACCGCTTTGCACCTCGTCCAGCATCAGCAACCAGCCATGCGCGTCGCACACTTTGCGCAACCCTTCCAGGTAGTTTTTGCCGTCATGCGGAATATTGATGCCACCCTCGCCCTGCACCGGCTCTACCAGCACAGCCACGACATTGTTCTTGCGCGCAGCAATCTGTTTGACCGCTTCCAAATCGTCAAATGGTACGCGGATAAAACCACCCACCAGTGGCTCAAAACCTGCTTGAGTCTTGCGGTTTCCTGTCGCGGAAAGCGTTGCCATGGTCCGGCCATGAAAGGCTTTTTCCATCACGATGATTTCCGGGTTCTCGATACCCTTGTTGTGGCCATACAGGCGCGCCAGTTTGATGGCGGCTTCATTCGCTTCGCAGCCGGAATTGCAGAAAAACACCTTGTCCATGCCGGAGACTTCGGCCAGCTTGTCGCCCAAGGCTTCTTGCTCCGCAATGTGGTAAATGTTGGACACGTGAATCAGCTTGGCGACTTGCGCTTGCAGAGTCTTGACCAGTTTCGGGTGTGCATGCCCCAGGCCATTCACCGCCACGCCGGAAAGCGCGTCAAGATACTTTTCGCCTTTATCGCTCCATAGCCAGACACCCTCTCCGTGGGTGAAAGTAATGGGCTGTCTGCCATAGGTGTTCATCAAATGTTGTGCCATAAAACTCAATTCCAAAAAAACAAAACGGCGGCTAAGGCCGCCGTTAGTGCCTTTAGCCAAATCAAACCATTGCTGCCTCTCGGCGCTTGAGCGCACGCAAAGCCTTGGCTGCAAGGCCAATTCGCGTGTCATGTGTCGCAGGTAACTGCAATTTGCTCATCTAAAACACCGTTTAGTGTAAAAACAATAACGTTGGAGATTAGCTCAAAACCGCTGATTTGGCAAGGTTTTCAGCTTGTACAGGCTGGCTTGGCCTGCATAAACGGCTTTACGCGATCCAAAGAGTCGGGATGCGTAGAAAGGATGTCGCTCAGTGGCACTTCACTTCGTTTTTGCTTACCGGCTTTCTCGCCCCCGGCCTGCTGGCCCAGCCGCAGTAAAATGTCTGCGAAAGCTTTAGGCGGCAAACAGGCTTTCTGCATTGCATCCAAGGCAAAATCATCCGCCTCCAGCTCATGCGCGCGCGAATAGCGCATTTGCAACAAGGCCGCCGGCAAGCCGGAAGCCACTGAACTCACATCCCCGGTAACCGCCGCCAGCACCAGCCCTGCCAGCACGCCCTGAATGCTTTGCCTGTATGCATGCCGCTGCTTCACATGCCCCATCTCGTGCGCCAGCACGGCAACCACTTCGGTATTGTTTTTCGAAAGTTTGATCAGGTCATCCGTCACCACCATGATGCCGCCGGGCAAGGCAAATGCGTTGGGACCAATCATGCCGCCATCGCGGAATTCCAGGCGGTATTGCGGGCACTGCTGGATTTTGCCGCACAAATCTGTCAATCCTTGGCGGACTTCCTGCTGCTTCTGCGATGAAATTTTGCTTGCGGACAAATAGTGCATTTTGTGATCGAAGGTATTCAGCACCTGCTCACCCAGCTTGAGCTCCATGCTTGGCGGCGTAGACTGCGCGACATACTCGGCCAGCTTTGGCACACCGAACTGCAAGAACATCCAGCCGGCGACAACCGTAGCAATCAAGGACACCATCACCCAGCCCAAATGGTTCTCCAGATAATGCACAAAGCCCCAAAAGGCATTGCGCCGCGACTGCATGGCAGCCTCAAGTTCTTGCAACTGGTTAGCTTCAAGACGGCCGCCGTCTGGCAAGTCAATCAGGCGCCTGGCTTTCCCCAGTCTGGCCTGCACATGGATTTCCGAAAAGGCGTAACGATATTGCCGGCCTTCCGACTCAAACATAATGACAGCATCTGGCGCTAGCAAAACGCCTACCAGCACTGATCTGGCACGCGCGCTTTGTCCATCAAAAAAATCTGCCTGGAAAGTCATGATCTAGATAGAGTCTAGCCGAACGACAGGTCCACATCGAACATATCCACGATTTCCTCGCCCGTCGCCTTGATTTCGGCTTTCTTGTCACCGACAAATTGATCGAAATCCACATCACCCAGGATTTTGAGCCTGGAAGTACGGTACTTAGCCAGACGCACCTGCGCCCAAGGGGTAGCCAGCCCCAAAGTCAGTGCGATGACAATAATGTTGCTGATGTATATCCAGATCAGGTCGCGGGCACGCAGGCTACTTTTGAACGATAGCTTGTCCAGCGTGGTATTGTTCCAGACCAGGTTACCGATACGTGCCTGCATATAACCCCAGAACCCGAAGATAAACGCAAGGTAGGCCAGCACGGCAATTACCATCCCCACCAACATCGCCGGATGGCTCAACATCTGGCGTAATTGCTCACGGCGTTTCTGGTTACGCTCCTGCATCATCTCTTCAAATGTTTTCTCCTGGGCCTGTGCCTCCGCCTGCCCTTCTTCCATCGTCGGCACAGGCTGCTCGGCTGCAACTTCCGGTTGATCCTCCTCCATGACTGCCTCACCCGTCTGTTGCTCAGCTTCCGGAGGCATCTTGTCGGAATAGACGCGCTCGACACGATAGGCTTTCTCAACCGGGGTTTCTGCCGCCATACCGGCATCCACTCCTTGTTCTTCAGCCGCAGCCCGACCAATCAGACTCATGGCTCCGGGCGCAGTCATATGCGAATGCTGCTGCGCTTTATGCGAATACTGGTAGTATGCCGGTATAGCCACCGCAGCCAAAATACCAATAATCGGAATCAAAAACAGCTTGAGATAAATCTTGTAAAAATCCCTCACTTTGGCCTCCAGATGAAACGGGG
This sequence comes from Methylophilus sp., assembly GCA_044228125.1. Classification (GTDB taxonomy): domain Bacteria; phylum Pseudomonadota; class Gammaproteobacteria; order Burkholderiales; family Methylophilaceae; genus Methylophilus. Next base: position 100,831 of record JBGAVM010000002.1, on the reverse strand, counting down.
ACAAGCCAAAACGGTGGTTATCCACCAGAAATTTGTTTTTCAGGTAGGCACCATAAGGGATGATTAAACCAAGGGTAACTAGTGTCAGTATGGGCACCGCCACAAACACGCGCACTGCTTCGCGCGTGGTACCGACAAAGTTGAAACGCAAGCCACGGTGGCTGGTATTGCGGGCATTAAAAGTAGCAGATCGCACCACTAGCCATGGCAGCGCAATCAGAAAAATTAGCATGAACAAGAATGGCAGGAACAGATTGACATTGCCACTGAACGAGTAGCCCAAAAAGAAAACCAGCGCGATAGCGCGGCCTTTCAGGATGGAAATGGGGTTGGCATGATAATCAAAGGCAGCGTTCTCAATATAGGTGTTGTTGTAAAAGTATTTCTTTCGCCGCACTTTTGCCCATGCGGAAAAAATACCCAGAGTTACCAGCGACAACAGTAGATTGACTATCCAGATACCGAAGTATTCTGAAGCTTTCCCTTGAAAAACAATCGGGGTTTCTTTTTGTTGGCTCATGCTTATCCGATCCTTTTTTTGACTTAACTCAAGTGTACCTGATTTTACCCCCCGGACAAGTCGGTCTTTTTGTAATATTTGCAATCATCCATGTTTGGGGCAAAATTACGCTTTTGCATTTGCTTGAACTATGAGTGTGATTACAACCACCGAAGAGATTTTGCGACAATCGACCGCGCAGTTGCCGGTAGACTGGTACGTGAGTGAGGAGATTTTTGCGCTGGAAACCGCGCATTTGTTCGCGCGCGCACCCAAGTACATCGGCCACAAACTGATGGCGCCAAATCCTAACGATTATCACACCATCGACTGGATGGATAAAGCCAAGGCTTTGGTGAATCACGGCGGCGAGGTGTCGCTTATCAACAACATTTGCCGCCATCGCCAGGCGCTGATGCTGGATGGTCGCGGCTCTACCAGCCATATCGTCTGCCCGCTGCATCGCTGGACTTATGATTTGGATGGTAAGCTGCTGGGCGCACCGCATTTCAGCCAGAACCCATGCCAGCACCTGAACAAGACGCCGCTGCACAACTGGCACGGCATGTTGTTCGAGGGGCCGCAGAATATCGCCGAGGTTATGGACACGCTGGAATGCCGCGCCGATTTTGATTTCAGTGGCCATCATTTCGACAGCTCGCATGTCGATCGCTACGATTTCAACTGGAAGACCTTCATCGAAACCTATCTCGAAGACTACCATGTCGGGCCTTTCCACCCCGGCTTGAACCAGTTTGTGGATTGCGACAAACTCAACTGGCAGTTTGCCGAGGATTTTAGCGTGCAAACCGTAGGCTACAAGGATTTGCCGCATCATTTCAGCTCCCCCGCCTACCAGCGCTGGCAAAACGCAGTGGCGCGCTACCACGGCCAACAGAAGCCGAAATATGGTGCCGTATGGTTTGCCTACTATCCCTTCCTGATGATTGAGTGGTATCCGCAGGTACTAGTTATTTCGCACCTGATACCCACGGGAGTCAACAGTTGCAGTAATGTTGTCGAGTTCTACTACCCGGAAGACATCGCCCTATTCGAGCGCGAATACGTTACCGCGCAACAGGCCGCCTATATCGAAACCGCGGTGGAAGACAGGGAGATTTGCGACCGCATGCACCAAGGCCGCAAAGCCTTGTACAAGCTCGGCGCGGATGAGCGCGGCCCGTATCAGCACCCAATGGAAACCGGCATGGCGCATTTCCACGAGTGGTATCGCCGCAACATGGAGCCACATCTGGGCAAGACTAAATGAAACTGCCCAATCTGGGCAGTCTGTGGATGCTCGTCGCCGCGCTGGGTTTTGCCATCATGGGCGCGCTGGTGAAAGCGGGCGCGGCCAAATTCAGCAGCGTGGAGTTGGTGTTCTACCGCTCCATATTTGGCTTGGCAACCATCTTCATCATTGTCCTTTTTCAAGGCCGTTCGCTCAAAACGCCCGTTATGGCCAAACAAATGTCCCGCGCCGTTGTCGGCTTTTTGTCGCTAGTCTGTTTCTTTATCGCCTTGGCGCACCTGCCGCTCGCCACCGCCATCACACTCAATTACACCTCGCCGCTATTCGTGGCAGTTCTTCTACCGTTCACCCTGAAAGAAAAGCCCGCCAAACTGCTGTATCTGGCTATCCTGCTGGGCTTCGTCGGCGTGGTATTGTTGCTCAAGCCCAGCCTCCACGGTAGCGAGGCCCTGTACGGCATCCTCGGCCTACTGTCTGGTTTCGGTGCGGCCTGGGCGTATATTTACGTCAAGCAGTTGGCCAATATGGGCGAACCGGACTGGCGCACCGTGTTCTACTTCACGCTGGTCTCCACTATTGGCACGGTCGCATGGATGCTACCCTACAGTTTTACCCCGATCAGCTGGGCTGACCTTCCCATCATTATCGGGCTGGGCTTTTCCGCCACACTGGCACAATTGGCCATGACGCGCGCCTACCGCACCGGCAACACACTCACCGTCGCCGGCCTGGCTTACACCACCGTCATCTTCGCTAGCCTGTTTGGCGCGTGGATATGGCAGGAAACACTCACCTTGTCCGAATACGCAGCCATTGGCATCATCATACTCGGCGGCCTCATCAGCCTACATGCCAGCCGTCGCATTTAGGCAACATCGCACACAAATAGGCTGCGTATTCACCAGCTCAAAACCACTCAGCACTGGACATTTGCTTTTCCACGCAGTAGTCTGTACTTTCCGCATTAAGAATGCAGCCTTACTGATTGAATGTTAAACTATTTTTATCTGAAACGACTCCTTCTTGGCATCCTGGCTTTTGCCATGTGCGGATGCATGGGCGGCACGGTCGCACACCAGATTGCCCGCTCTATCGCAACCAGCGTAGCTGATAAGGCAGTAGCGAAGACAATGAATGTTGACGAAGATGACAATAGTGATGACAACAACACCCTGGCACAAAGCGCATCGCTCTCGCAGAACCCTTTAACCGATCCCCCAGCCCCGTCGGCATATGCACCCGGCTACATGCAAAATACACAACAACCACAAACGCAACTGCCGTCCATCGAGACCCTGGCGGCCAAATCCCGCATGCCCAGCCAGGAAGAACTGGATGAGTTCAACGAAAAGTACGTGCTGGCCTCTTCTGGATTCAAGACCGTAGAACAAATTCAAGCCGAGCAAGCAGAAACACCGCTGATCCGCACAACAGTCCAGTTAGCCAAAGAGCCGAAGATCGTCGCGGAATCCCGCCCGCTGGTGCGAGTAGAAATCCTGAATCTGCTTGCCGCGGAAGAGAAGCAGGCCATCTATGACAAAGCCCGTTTACTGGGCGCACTCAATTTGCCGCAAGCACAGGAATGGAAGCTTTGGCGAGTCGCCACCGGTCGCACCGAGCACGACCAGAAGCTGATCACCTTCCTGATTCCGCCGCAATTTGGCAAGCTGCCCAGCGGTGCCAAAGCCATGGTGGAGCTAGCTGGCAAGGGCGATTTAAATGTCGCCCGCTACGCCATGAATTAAGGGTCTATCAAGCCGCTGCGCATCGCAATCAGCGCAATCTCTGCCGAGTTATTGGCGTTCAGCTTCTGCTTGATGTTGTACAAATGTGTGCCGACGGTGCGCGGACTTAAAAACAGCGCTTCGGCAATCTCATTCGTCGTTTTGCCTTTAGCTAATGCCATAAACACTTCAAACTCACGGTCGCTCAACACATCCACAGGGTTTTGCTCACCCGTCAGTTGCTGGATTGCCATCTGTTGCGCCACATTTGCCTCGATATACTTTTTGCCACCCGCGACAGTGCGTATCGCCTTGATCAGCTCTTCGGCCGCGCTGCGCTTGGTCAGGTAACCCATCGCCCCCGCATTCAATACCCGCTTGGGATGCACAGAGTCTTCGTGTGCCGAGAGCACCAATATTCTGGCTGCCGAATCTTTGGCTAGAATCCGCTCGATCGCCTCCAGCCCGCCCATCCCGGGCATGGTGATGTCCATCACCACCACGTTGGGTTTGCAGTCCATATAAGTTCTGATGGCATTCTCGCCGCTATCGGCCTCCGCCACCACCTTGATGTCGCTGTCTGCCTCCAATAGCATCTTGAAGCCCATGCGCACCACGGCGTGGTCATCTACCAGCATCACATCTATCTTGCTCACATTTTATCCTTCTGTTTTCACCGCTTGTGGAATATTGATATTAATCTTCGTGCCCTGTCCGGCGCTGGAATCTACATTAAAACTGCCGTGCAGCGCCTGCACCCGTTCCCGTATACCCAACAGGCCAAAGTGGTTAGTCTGATCAACGGCATGGATGTCCATGCCTTTACCGTTATCATGAATCATCAATTGCAATTCCGATGCTTTCGTCATAGACAGGCCGATTCGCATTTGATTCGCCTCGGCATGTTTGACTACATTGTTCAGCGCCTCCTGCACGATGCGATAAATGTTGATGTTCAGCGTCTCCCCAAGCGCATCCAACTTGCCTTCTAGTGATAAGGTTATCTGCAATTCCGGGTGTTGCTGCTGTACCACATTTACCGTATCACGCAGTGTTTCAGCCAACCCCAGATTATCTAGTGAGCCGGGGCGCAACTGACGGATGATGTCATGCATGCCGTCGTAGATGTGATTGGCCGCTGCCACAATCGTCTTGGCGCTGGCCTCAATCTCCGGTGCGCTGCCTTTGCTCTTGTTCACAATCGCCACGGCGAACGTCTTGATTGCCGTCACATATTGCCCCAATTCATCGTGCAACTCGCGCGCCAAACTGCGCCGCTCTTCCTCGATATGGCTCTGTATCAGATGCGTCAATTGGCGATTTTCTTCCAATTGGCGTTCCGCTGCCAGCGATTCCGCCATCCGGTTCAAGCTATGGCCGATCTTCTCAAACTCCGGCAGATCAAACTCCGGCAAACGCGTATCCAGATTACCCTTCTCCATCCGGTTGATTGCGCCCAGAATCGGCTGCAGCGGCTTGAGCCAATGCCCCAGCATCCAGTACACCATGCCGTTGAGCACAATAAAGAATCCCAAGCCTATCCACATGAGCTGCTGCAGGCTCGCCCACGCCTCGCGAATAGAACCTTCGGAGCTTGATTCGATCGTCAGCCTGCCAAAACGCACCAGCCGCTCCACCTTTTCCGGTTTGGGCGCCACCCAGTCGTTAAACCATTGTGGCGGATGGACATTGGCGCGAAACCTGGATGGCGGCGACTCATATAACAACTTGCCTTGTAAATCCGTCAGCGTGATCTTGTTACTGCGCACATAACCCAGACGCTCCAGAAAACCCTTGAGCACCTCGTGCGTAAAACCGAATTCCGGATTCATGACCGAACTAGTAATCACCGTATCCATCAGTTGTACGGTCACGCGGGTAGCAGCCTCCACCCGCTCGCGGATGGAAACACGCGTCTCTTGCATGATAACCCAACCCAATGCCACCATGAACAGCAGCATCAGTGCGGTAATCAGCAAATTCAAACGTAAGCGTAAGCTCATGCAGTTGTCAGCAAGTTAGTAGATGTGTAGAGTTTAACAACTTTAATAAAAACCCCCTATAGTGGTTATCATGATATGAAAACATCTTTCGTGCTCACTGCCAGCCAGGCGATTTATCAGGCAATACTTGCTCACGAATCTGAAATTGAAGGTTTGGATCGTGCAATTGGTGATGGCGACCATTACGCCAATATGAAGCGCGCTTCAGAAACCATTGCCGGCATGTACAACGAACTGGAAGGACAGCCTGTGGATGCCATGCTCAACAAAATCGGCATGAAGCTGCTAAGCACGCTGGGCGGCGCTTCCGGGCCATTATTCGCCAGCTTGTTCATGACCATGGGCAAAGTCGCCAAGGAGAACGGCGCGGAAAGCAAGCTGGAAACCGCTGCTGCATTCGCCGCAGGTGTGCAAGCCATTATCCAGCGCGGTAAAGCAGGCCTGGGCGAAAAAACCATGCTCGACGTGCTGATTCCCGTCTCCACCACTTTTACCACCATGGCCGCACAAGACAAAGCCAGCAAGGAAATTGCCGACGCGCTAAAAAAGGTGGCCGATGACGGACTGGAATCTACCCGCAACCTTATCGCCACCAAAGGCCGCGCGGCGGGCTTGGGCGAACGGGCGATTGGGCATCTGGATGCGGGAGCGAAGAGTTGTCAGGTGATGATACATACGGTTTGCGACCTCGTTTTGAAAAGCTGAACAACCACACCAATTTTGCTGTCGGGTTACCCCGACAACTTTATTATTCAAACTGGATTCCCGCCTTCGCGGGAATGACGAACATTGGGGGAACCACAAAATGAAAAAATTCATCAATAAAGCCGACAACATGCTGGTTGAAAGCCTCACCGGCTTCGGCACAGCCCATGCGGATTTGGTCGAAGTTCAATTCGAGCCGACTTTCGTCACGCGCAAACAAAAAGCCAGCAACAAAGTTGTGCTGATTTCTGGTGGCGGTTCCGGCCATGAGCCACTGCATGCAGGCTTTGTAGGCAAAGGCATGCTGGATGCCGCCTGCCCCGGCCAAGTGTTTACCAGCCCGACGCCCGACCAAATGCTGGCCGCCGCTGAAGCCGTGCATGCAGACAAAGGTGTGCTGTTCATCGTCAAGAACTACGCGGGCGACGTGATGAACTTTGAGATGGCCGCCGAGATGCTGCCTTTCGAGCACGCTACTGTTTTAACTAGCGATGACTGCGCTGTGATTAACAGCACTTACACCACGGGTCGTCGTGGCGTAGCAGGCACGGTGATCGTAGAAAAATGTGTCGGCAGCCTGGCGGAGACCGGCGCGGATTTGGCCACATGCAAAGCATTGGGCGACAAGATCAACCAGCGCACCGCCAGCATCGGCGCGGCACTCACCAGCTGCACCGTACCGGCCAACGGAAAACCGACGTTTGACATTAGCGAAACCGAATTGGAAATGGGGGTCGGCATCCACGGCGAGCCCGGCCGCAGGCGCGAAACGATGCGTGAGGCCGATGCGATTGTGGGCGACATGATCGCCGCGATCGTAGCGGACTTCGCCGCCAAAAACCTGTCGCTGAAAGGCGAGATTCTGTTACTGGTCAACGGCTTGGGCGCAACACCACTAATGGAACTCTACCTCATCTATAACACGGCTGCGAAGTTGCTGGGCGCACAAGGCTGCCAGATTGCCCGCAGCCTAGTGGGCAATTACACCACCGCGATCGACATGGCGGGCGCCTCCATCACGGTCTGCCGGCTGGATGATGAAATCAAACAGCATTGGGATTCAGCGGTGCATACCGCTGCGTTAAGGTGGGGTTGTTAAGCACGCTTAAATCTTCATTAGCAATATACATGCTCTGGAAGCCGCATCTAGCTTGGCTTGCAAGGCAATGGTTTCAACAATGAAACACGCACGTGCGTATCAAAACACTTGTTGCCACAGCTGCTGAACCGCCTGCTGATGCGCCACCACTTCTGCTATAGGCACTTTGGCATCCTGACTTTGCAGTTTGGTTTGGTGAATGATTTTGCGGTATTGACGGTAAGCATCTGCAACAGCGTTTGCGGATTTCTCATCGATGACTTTCAACACCGCCAGCATTTTTAATAATGCTATATTTCCTATATTATCATTAAGTTGTGGATGTTTATTCGAGTAATTTAGCAACAAATATTGCACGATAAATTCCACATCGATAATGCCGCCGGGGCTGTGTTTGACATCGAACTCACCCGCTTTGGCCTTGTTGGCTTCGCGCATCTTTTCGCGCATGCTTAACACTTCCTTTTTCAGTTTTTCCGCATCGCGCGTTTGCGCCATCACGACATGGCGAATACTTTCAAACGCATCTGCAATGGGCGCATAGCCTGCCACAAAGCGCGCACGGGTCAGCGCCTGATGTTCCCATGTCCACGCCTTGTTCGCCTGATATTCACGAAAAGCCTCGACCGTGCTGACCAGCAGGCCGCTGTTGCCATCCGGGCGGAGTTGCAAATCGGTTTCGTATAACTGGCCGGCATTGGTCATGCTATTGAACCAGCTATTGATGCGCTGTGCGAACCGTGCGTACACATCGCCTGCTTCCGGGTGGTCATCGTCGTAAAGAAAGATGATGTCGAGGTCGGAGGTATAGCCCAGCTCTTTGCCGCCCAGCTTGCCATAGCCAATGACAGCAAACCGCGGTGTATCGCGATGGCGGAATTTGAGTATTTGCCAGATGGTATCCAGACTTACTTGAAGTATTACATCGGCTAATGCACTGAGATAATCCGACAAGGTTTCCAACTGCAGTTCGTTGTTGATGTCCTGCGCGGCAAAGCGCATGACATGGCTGTTCTTGAAATGGCGCATGGCATCCATCTGTGCCTCCGTATCGCCCGCCAGCGCTTGCATCTGCTTGACGAGTGATTGCTTGATAGCCGCAAAGTCCGGCGTGGCGTAAAGCGTGCGCGTATCCAGTAGCTCATCCAGCAAAATGGGATGCACCGCCAGATATTGCGCCAGCCAAGGGCTGGCTGCACACAACTTGACCAGCAATTCAAGCGAATGTGGGTATTCCGCCAGCAAAGCCAGATAACTCGCGCGGCGGCAGATATTTTCCAGCAGGTTCATCGTGCGCAACAAGGCAGTGTCCGGCATCGCGGTCTTGGCACTTTGCGCCAGCACCATCGGCATCAGCTTGTCCATGCGCTGGCGGCTTTGCTCCGGCAGCTGCTGGTAACGCTGGCTGCCGCGCATGCCTTGCAACAGTTGCCATACATGTGCGGCATCGCCAAACCCCGCACCAGATAAGGCTTGCAGGGCATCCTGCTGCGGCATGGTTTGTTGCCAGAGCGCGGTTTCCTGCGGCAATTCGCTTTGCGCGTCTTCGCTAAAAGTCGCATCGAAATGCTGCTGCACCGTGTTGCGATGCGAGTTCAACACCTGCAAAAAAGCCTGCCAATCGGCAAAGCCCATTGATTTAGCGATACGCGCCTGCGCTTCTTCGTATTTCGGCAAATCTTGCGTTTGCTGGTCTTCCACGTACATCAGCCGGTGCTCCAGATTGCGCAGGAACACATACGCTTCGCTCAACGCATCCACGGTCTGTGCGTCCAGCAACTGCCTGCCTTTTAAGATATTCAGGACGGAAAGCGTGGGCCGGATCTGCAGTTCCGGGTCACGCCCGCCACGTATCAGCTGGAACACCTGTGCGATGAACTCGATCTCGCGAATTCCGCCGCGACCGAGCTTAATATTGTCCTGCATGCCTTTTTGTAGCACGTCGCGCTGGATTTGCGCTTTCAAATCGCGCATGCTGGCAAAGGCGTTGTAATCCAGATATTTGCGGAAAACGAATGGCCTAAGAAGCGCATGGATGTTGGCTTCCGGGCCTACCACCGCGCGACCTTTTATCCACGCATAACGTTCCCACTCGCGCCCGTTGACCTGATAATAGCTTTCCAGCGCGTCCAAGTCGCTCACCAGCGCGCCTTCGCTGCCATAAGGCCGCAAGCGCATATCGACGCGAAACACAAAACCATCCTCGGTCACATCATCCAGCGCGGAAATCAGCTTTTTGCCCAGCCGCGCAAAAAACTCCTGATTGCTGATCGCATTCTCGCCATTCGTCTCCCCTGCTTCCTCGTAGGCAAAAATCAGGTCGATGTCACTGGAGACGTTCAGCTCGCCGCCGCCCAGCTTGCCCATGCCAACGACGATGAGCTCTTGCGGGTAGCCGCTCGCATTGACCGGTTGGCCGTAAATATCCGCCAGCCAGGTGTTGTGGTAATCAATCGCCGTTTTGATGGTGCATTCGGCCAGTTGCGAGGTGGTTTGCATCACCTCTTGCAAATCGGCCAAGCCAGACAAATCGCGCGCAATGGTGCTGGCCATCACGCGCTGGCGCAATTGGCGCAGCGCTTTTTTCAGCGATGCGTCATCGGTAATATTTTGCGTCGCCAAAAATTGTTGCATGCGCGCCACGCTATACGGAATCGCAAGATTTTGTAGCAAATCTGCCAGCAGTGCCGCATCTTTTAAAAGCAGCCTACCAAGATACGGGCTGCAGTCAGCCGCGTGTGTCAGCATGGCGGCCTGCTGCGGATTGGCGCCGACTTCCAAAAGTAAATTTTGCAGTGATTCCATAAAAAAATTCAGTTATGATGCACGTTACAACTTGTAACAGATAACCCGTTTATTATAAGCCTGTCCGGCACGAATTCTGGCAACACCGCGAGGCCGGCAAAGGTGATTAGGAGATACGTTAGCATGTCCATCGAATCAGTATTGCACGAAAACCGTGTGTTTGAACCCACTGACGCATTCAAATCCCAAGCGGCCGTCTCCGGCATGGCGGCCTACAAGGCCTTGTGTGCCGAAGCCGCAAGCGACTATGAAGGATTTTGGGCCAAGCTTGCCAAGGAACTATTGATTTGGCACAAACCATTTACGAAAACACTGAACGACGCTCAAGCGCCGTTCTACAAATGGTTCGAGGACGGTGAGCTGAACGTCTCCGCCAACTGCCTGGACAGGCACTTGGCAACGATTCCAAACAAGACTGCGATCATTTTTGAGGCAGACAACGGTGACGTGAAAAACGTCACCTACAAACAGTTGTACCATCTGGTTTGCCAGTTTGCCAACGGCCTGAAAACGCTGAATTTGAACGTGGGCGACCGCGTGATTATCTATTTGCCGATGGGCATTGAAGCAATTGTCGCCATGCAAGCCTGTGCACGGCTAGGGCTGACGCATAGCGTGGTTTTCGGCGGCTTCTCGGCCAAAAGCCTGCAGGAGCGCATCCAGGACGCCGGCGCAAAAGCGGTTATCACCTCCGATGGCCAGTTCCGCGGCGGCAAGACTATGCCGTTAAAAGCCGCAGTGGACGAAGGCATCGCCATGGGCGGCTGTGAGTGCCTGGAAAAAGTTGTAGTGCTGAAAAAGACTGGACAAGAAATCGCGTGGAACGCACGCGATATGTGGTGGAGCGACCTGATTGCCGGACGAGCAGATGAGTGCGCGCCAGTGATGGTGAATGCCGAGCATCCGCTGTTCTTGCTCTACACCAGCGGCTCCACCGGCAAGCCCAAAGGTGTACAGCACTCATCTGCGGGTTATTTGCTGCATGCGATGAACACCACACGCTGGGCTTTCGATCTTAAGCCTGACGATGTCTATTGGTGCACTGCCGATGTAGGCTGGATTACCGGCCATACCTATGTGTGCTATGGCCCATTGGCACTAGGTGCAACACAGGTCGTGTTCGAGGGCATTCCGACCTACCCCAATGCAGGCCGCTTCTGGCAGATGATCCAGAAACACAAAGCGTCGATTTTTTACACCGCACCGACTGCAATCCGTTCGCTGATTAAAGCAGGCGAAACCGACCCAACTACGCACCCCAGAAACTACGATTTAAGCAGCCTGCGCCTGCTGGGTACCGTAGGCGAGCCGATTAACCCGGAAGCCTGGATGTGGTATTACGAGCAAGTGGGCGGCAGCCGCTGCCCGATTTGCGATACCTTCTGGCAAACCGAAACCGGCGGTCATGTCATTACCCCACTCCCCGGTGCAACCGCACTGGTGCCAGGTTCCTGCACGCTGCCTTTCCCCGGCATTGACATCGACGTGGTGGATGAAACTGGCAAGGATATCGAATGGGGACAAGGTGGCCTGCTGGTCATCAAAAAACCGTGGCCTTCCATGATACGCACCATCTGGAACGACCCAGAACGCTTTAAGAAAAGCTACTACCCAGCTGAACTGGGCGGCACGTATTATCTTGCTGGCGATGGCGCAGTGCGCGATGCCAAGACTGGAAACTTCACCATCATGGGACGTATCGACGATGTGCTGAACGTCTCCGGTCATCGCTTGGGTACGATGGAAATCGAATCCGCACTGGTCGCCAACCATCTGGTGGCCGAGGCCGCCGTGGTCGGCAAGCCGCATGACATCAAAGGCGAGGCAGTAGTAGCCTATGTAGTGCTAAAAGGCAAACGCCCGGAAGGTGACGAGGCAAAAAAAATCGTCTCCGAACTACGTGAATGGGTCGGCAAGGAAATCGGCCCGATTGCCAAACCGGATGAAATTCGCTTTGGCGACAACCTGCCAAAAACCCGCAGCGGCAAGATCATGCGCAGGCTTTTACGCTCATTGGCCAAAGGTGAGGAAATTACGTCTGATATTTCGACGTTGGACAACCCCGCTATTCTCGAGCAGCTAAAACAGGCTGTTCGCTAAGACACTTCCATGGAAGGCTTGCTGATACTGGCAATATTTGCCGTAATTGCGATACTTTTGCTTCGCAACAAGTAATGTTTTCGCCAATCGGGCATTGAGTTGCGTGTATACTTGCTCCAACCCCAAGTTTTATATTCTCGAAATGAATCTTCTCAAATATGCCTCATCTCTTCGCGACAGCCTGAACAAGACTGGCGACTACGGATATGTAAACACTATTCCAAAAGGCGAGCATATCCCCAAGCTGATTCACCAATGTTTCGATAGCAGCAACCTGCATCCGGACATTCAGCAAAACATCGAACATCTCAAAAAGTTGAACCCCGGCTGGGAATATCGCTTTTACGATGATGCCGACATGGATGCATATATCCGGCAGCATTTTCCGGCGCTATACCCGATGTTCCTGAAGATCGATCCTGCCTACATCGCGGCCAGGGTGGATTTTTTCAGGTACCTGCTTATCTACAACGAAGGCGGCGTATATCTGGACATCAAGAGCAGTATCTCCAAACCGCTCGATGAGATCATCCGGGATGATGACCAGTATATCCTGTCGCACTGGCCCAATGAGCCCGGGCAAGTTTACGTCAACACCGGCATCCACCATTCCCTGCCCAATCCGCATGGTGAGTTCCAGCAATGGCATATCATGGCGGTCAAAGGTCACCCGTTTCTCAAGGCGGTAATCGAGAACGTTTGCCACAACATCAAACTGTACAACCCGTTTATCCATCATACCGGGCGCTGGGGCGTCATCCGCGTCACCGGCCCCATTGCCTATACACTGGCTATCAACCCGATACTCAATCAGCATCCGCACCGCCTGGTGCGCAATCACTATGACGTGCACCTGGTATACAGCATTTTCTCCCACAGCCAGGTCCCGGTGCACCATAGCGTGTTCAAGAAAAAGCATTATTCCGCGGTCAAACTGCCCGTTGTCCGCCAGCCTGCTTTGCTGCAACTGCTGTTTCTGGTGTTTCAGCCAATCAAAGACGGCCTGATTCACCTGCTAAAAAAACTCAAGTAGCGCTCCTCTCCTTTACCAACAGATTTCAGGCCGCTCTCCCTTTCGGGTAAAATGGCGGTTTTGCCTACCGCTATCACCATGTCCTTACCTCAAGAAATCGCGCGCCGCCGCACCTTTGCCATCATCTCTCACCCGGATGCGGGTAAAACTACGCTTACGGAAAAACTATTGTGGTTCGGCGGTGCGATTCAGGTCGCGGGCGAGGTGCGTGGCCGCAAAGCCGCGCGCCATGCGACTTCTGACTGGATGGAGTTGGAAAAGCAGCGCGGCATTTCGGTCACCTCCTCTGTCATGCAGTTTCCCTATCGCGAGCATATGATCAACCTGCTCGACACGCCCGGCCACGACGACTTTTCTGAAGACACTTATCGCACACTGACCGCGGTAGATTCCGCCGTGATGGTAATCGATAGCGTCAACGGCGTGGAAGCGCAGACAATCAAGCTCTTGAACGTCTGCCGAATGCGCGATACGCCCATCATCACCTTCATCAACAAGCTCGACCGCGAAAGCCGCGCGCCGATTGAACTGCTGGACGAGATTGAATCCACGCTCGGCATGGAATGCGCGCCGATGACCTGGCCGATTGGTATGGGCAAGAGCTTCCGCGGCGTGTATCACCTGGTTAACGACGAAATCAGCTTCTTTGACCCGCATGCCGAAAAAGGCACGTCCGAGACAATTAAAGGCCTGGATAACCCGCGTCTGGATGAGTTAATCGGCACGCAGGCCGACGATTTAAGGCTGGATATCGAGCTGGTGCGCGGCGCATCGCATACTTTCGACAAAGCGCGCTATTTGGCGGGCAAGCAAACGCCGGTGTTCTTCGGTTCGGCGATTAACAACTTTGGCGTGCAAAGCCTGCTGGATGCCATTGTCGACCTCTCCCCTGCGCCCAAGGCACGCATGACCCAAACGCGCGAGGTGAAAGCTGACGAGCCGAAATTTTCTGGCTTCGTGTTCAAGATTCAGGCGAATATGGACCCGAAACACCGCGACCGCATCGCCTTTCTGCGCGTGTGTTCCGGCCGTTTCGAGCGTGGCATGAAAATCAAGCAAGTCGCCACCAATAAAATCATCTCGGTCAACAACGCCATCACCTTTATGGCGCAAGACCGCACCACCATGGATGAAGCGTATTCCGGCGACATTATCGGCATCCCCAACCACGGCACGGTCAAGCTGGGCGATACCTTTACCGAAGGCGAGGCACTCAAATTCATCGGCATTCCATCATTCGCGCCGGAGTTCTTCCGCCGCGCGCGCATCAAAAACCCGATGAAGATGAAACAATTGCAAATCGGCCTCAAACAGCTTTCGGAGGAAGGCGCTGCGCAACTGTTCCGCCCGCTTGCCAGCAACGATTTGATTCTTGGCGCAGTCGGTATGCTGCAGTTCGATGTGGTCGCTCACCGCTTAGAACACGAATACGGCGTGGATATGGTGTTTGAGCCATACGATTGCTACACTGCACGCTGGCTGAAAGGCAAAGACGCCGACCTGAAAGCGATTGCCGACAAATATGGCTTCAACGTCGCACTGGATGCCGCGGACGATTATGTTTACCTTGCGCCCAACCGCGTGAATTTGCAGATGGCTCAGGAGCGCTATCCGGAGTTACAATTTGCGGAAACGAGAGAGATTACGTAAAACACACCCCCTTGGAGAGAGTATGAAAATAACAGTCGAAACAAAGGTAGCGGCTCCCATAGCGGCCGTTTGGCGTGCCTACACAACACCTGATGATATTGTACTTTGGAATGCTGCTTCAGACGATTGGCATACAACAAAAGCAACCGTGGATCTCCGTATAGGTGGCACATTCTCATCCCGAATGGAAGCAAAAGATGGCAGCTTCGGTTTTGATTTTGCGGGGACTTACACCAATGTTGTGCCGAATCAATTGCTTGAATATTCCTTTGGCGATAGAAACGCCAGCGTGGAGTTCGCCGAAACTGCAAATGGGGTGAATATAAAAGTCACATTTGACGCTGAGAATGAATTTCCAATTGAGCAGCAGCAGAACGGTTGGCAGGCAATCCTCAATAATTTCAAACGCCACATTGAAAGGCAACGGCTCGCTTAGAGCGCAGCATATTTCACTATCGTTAGACGCTTAAAACATTATGACAGTCAAGCGCATGGACAATGTTGGCATCGTAGTAGAGGACCTTGACGCTGCCATTGAATTCTTCAGAGTATTAGGCCTCACCCTTGAAGGCCGAATGCCCATCGAAGGCGAATGGTCAGGACGTGTAACCGGAGTACATGGGCAGCGCGTTGAGATTGCCATGATGCGCACCCCTGATGGTCACAGTCGCCTAGAGCTCTCTCGTTTCGACGCTCCAGCTATAGCGTCCGACCACCGCACAGCCCCCGTAAACTCACTTGGATACTTGCGTGTCATGTTCACTGTCGAGAACATTGACGACACCCTTTCACAGCTCATTGCACTTGGAGCGAAAGTGGTCGATGAAGTCGTCAATTATGAAAACATCTATCGCCTCTGCTATATCCGCGGCCCCGAAGGAATTCTCATCGGGCTGGCTCAAGAGCTCGTGGCAGGCAGCCAGTAGTTCGCTTATTGTAGATTTTGCATAATCCGCTGATATCCGCTTCTAAAGATTACACCATCGATTGCGATACCCACGGCCGCCAAGTGGGCGCAATTGTGTGCCGCCACATTATTGACGCGAAAGACCGCGTGGTGGGCTTTGTGGAGAACAGCGACGACCCGAACGACCTGCAAGCGTGGTGCGATGCTTGCGAGGCGATGTTTCTGCGTGAAGACGAAATCACCGAAGCGTTTGAAGAATTTTGTGATTTTGGCGTGGTATGCACCGATTGCTACAAAACATACAAGGCAAGACATTCCAAACCATAGGCCTGCAAGCCAACATCCATGCGGCTTCTGGGCATATCATTTAACCAATGAAACTTGACACCTCAAACATCTGCCCATGCGATAGCGGAAAGCCATGCAGCGCCTGCTGCAAGCCTTTTCACGATGGCGTAGCCGCGCCCACTGCCGAGGCCTTGATGCGCTCGCGCTATTCGGCCTATGTACTCAAGCTGGAAGAT
Organism: Methylophilus sp.; assembly: GCA_044228125.1. GTDB lineage: Bacteria > Pseudomonadota > Gammaproteobacteria > Burkholderiales > Methylophilaceae > Methylophilus. Next base: position 84,530 of record JBGAVM010000002.1, on the reverse strand, counting down.
CACCTGCTGGCAACCTGGCACCCGGAAACGCGCCCGCAAGTGCTGAATCTGGATGATGAGCCTATCAAGTGGCTAGGGCTGGATGTGAAGCACTCAGAAACCCAAGGCGAAACAGCGATTGTGGAATTTGTGGCGCGCTACAGAATCGGCGGCGGCAAGGCGGAACGCCTGCATGAAATCAGCCAATTCAAATTGCTAGATGGCCGCTGGTATTACGTCAGTGGTGATTTTGTAAACGACTAGCCTCGCGCACGTTCATTACTAAATCAATGCCTCTGGAAGCCGCATCCAGATTGGCTCTCAGGACATGTGTCACTCTAATGAAAGATGCGGGTGAAAGCTAAGACTGCCTTGCCCACTTGCCATAGCCTTTAAACTGTTGAAAAACCTCGCGCATCTGCGATTCGGTGAGCCGCGGCGGCTCCGGCGTGATTTGCAACAAACGCCAGTATTGCTCGCACAGGTTTTCCACCTCCACCGCCACGGCCAGCGCGTCGTCCAAATCGCGCCCCAGCGCGATCATGCCATGATTCGCCAACAGGCAGGCTTTGCGCTCAAATAGAGCTGCCATGGCGTGATCAGACAGCGCTTGCGTGCCAAACAGTGCGTATGGCGCGCAGCGGATGGTGTCGCCGCCCGCCACAGCGATCATGTAATGGAATGGCGGTATTTCTTGATGCAAACAAGCCAGCGTGGTAGCGAACATGCTGTGCGTGTGAATCACCGCGCCAATCTCCGGGCGGTTTTTGAGAATATCGTGATGGAAGCGCCACTCACTGGAGGGCTTTTTGCCCGGCTCGGCTTGACCGTTGAAATCCATGAACACCATGTCGCGCGCGGTCATTTCATCCACCGCCATGCCGGATGGCGTGACCAGAAAACCATCTTCAACCCGCACGCTGCAATTGCCGGAAGTGCCTTTATTCAGGCCGAGTTGTACGAGTTTGCGCGCGGTTTTGAGCAAAGCTTCATGCATCATGCAACTCCTTCAGGCGTTTTGGCGCAAACACACCCTTCTCGGTGATAATGCCCGTCACCAGTTCGGCAGGCGTCACGTCAAAAGCCGGGTTGTATGCAGCACTCTCGGCGGGCATGATGCGCACGGTATGCATGCAGCCTTCCTCGTCCACCCCGGGAATGTGCGTGACTTCCTGCTCGCTGCGCGCTTCAATCTCAATATCCGCTGCGGCTATCTGCCAATCTATCGTCGGGCTGGGTACGGCGGCGTAAAACGGTACGCCGTTGTCCCGTGCGGCCAGCGCCTTGAGGTAGGTGCCAATTTTGTTGCAGACATCACCCGAACGGGTGACGCGATCTGCGCCAACGATCACCATATCCACCTTGCCCTGTTGCATCAGATAGCCGGCGGCATTATCAGCAATGACCGTGTGCGGCACGCCATGCTGCGCCAGTTCCCACGCGGTGAGGCTGGCGCCCTGATTGCGCGGGCGTGTCTCGCTGACCCAAACGTGGATGTCCATGCCAGCATCGTAGGCCGCATAAACAGGCGCCAAAGCAGTACCATAATCCACCGTGGCCAGCCAACCGGCATTACAATGGGTCATGATATTCAAGGTTTTATTTTGATTATGCTGCTTGATTAGCGCTAGCCCATGCTGCCCAATCGCCTGATTCTGCGCCACATCCTCGTCCGCAATCATGGCTGCTTCGCACCAAGCCGCATCCAGCCTGGATTCCGGCGGCATTACCAGCAACACATTCAGCATCCTCTCCACCGCCCAGGCCAAGTTCACCGCCGTCGGGCGGCTGGCCTTCAGCATGTCGGCGGTGTGCATAAAATGCGCGTCATAACTGGCCTGCAAGCTGGCCAGTGCCATGCCGTAGGCCGCTGCCGCGCCAATGAGCGGTGCACCGCGCACTTGCATGCTTTGGATAGCGTGTGCCATTTGCATGGGCGTGTCTATCGATACAATTTCGAATGCAAAGGGCAGTTTTGTCTGGTCGATCACCTTGACCTGAGTGCTGTTTTTCTGCACCCAAATAGTGCGAAAATGTTGCCCGCCAATTTTCATGCCATCATTAAAAAAATAAATTGAAAAACAATATAAAAAGTTCTTGCAAATGCTTTTGAAATTGACTAAGCCAAACATCCACAGAAACTGTGGATAACTTTGTGGATTTTTATGTAACGAATCCGTAACATACCAATTTATAAGGCTTTTTTATAAAAGTTCAAAAAATAATCTAAAAGAATATTATTATAAATCAATAACTTACAATATCCCATTGGCGCATAAGGGGTTTTTTGTCAAAGTTAATGTAATACTTTAAGCGATGTGAATAAATCCGCCAGTTTCGGTATTGCCTGCTGTGCATTTTTACCCGTTTTATCAATAAGTTGCTGCAAATCTTCCTCGCGTAATTCGGCCATAACTTGCGCAATTTGCTTGAGTTCAGAGGGGGTATTTCTGCTTTTATTACTCAGCCATGCCGGAGGAATATCCGGCGCATCGGTTTCCAGCACAATGGATTCTAACGGCAATGTAGCGGCCAGTTCGCGAATCTTGCGCGCCCGCGGATAAGTCATCGCGCCGCCAAAGCCAAGCTTGAATCCCAGTTTAATGAACTCCTCTGCCTGTTGGCGGCTGCCATTGAATGCATGTGCGATGCCCCCGCATACCGGAATCTTGCGCAAATACTTCAAAATATCGTCAATCGCGTGCCGCACATGCAAAATCACCGGTAAATCGAAGCGCTGTGCCAGCTTGAGTTGCTCGGTAAAGAAATACTCCTGCGTTTCCTTGTTGGCACGCGTCACGTAGTAATCCAGGCCGATCTCGCCCACGGCGACACAAGCCGGCTGGTTTTCCAGCAACTGCGCCAGCAGAATCAAATCACTAGGATGGGCACCATCCACGTACATGGGGTGTATGCCCAGCGCAAAACGCACTTGCGGCGATTGTTTTGCCAAATCCATCACATGTTGAAAGTTTCCGCGCTCGACCGCGGGCATGACGATGGCCTGCAAACCCGCATCCAGCGCGGCTTGCAGCACTGCCACCCTGTCCGCGTCAAACTCTGCGGCATCGAGATGGCAGTGGGTATCGATTAACATGATTTAGTCAGTATAGCGCGGAACGGCGCGAATGCGCGTATCTATACCAAGCTGCCGAGTTTCCAAAATGTGCAGTTGCAGCTTGTGTTGCATATCGGTCAGCGCCGGAAGATCAAACATGCCCTGTGCATGATGCCCCAATAAAATAGGTGCCTGATAGATCAGCAGTTCATCGATCAGCTTTTGCTGCAACAAAGCGCCGTTCAGGCCTGCGCCACCCTCTACCATTACCTCGTTGATTTCGTTGCGCGCAAGGTGGCTTAACAGCGATTTCAGGCAGACTTTACCCGCATCATCCGGCAAGCAGATCACTTGTGCGCCTAATTCTATCAGCGCCGCGGTTTTGTCAGCATCTTTCACGGCACAGACGATCAGCACTTGTCCACCCTGCAGGATTGCCGCATCCAGCGGTATTTGCAGGCGACTATCTACGACTACGCGCAGTGGCTGGCAGCCAATGTCAAAATCCCGCACCGTGAGGCGCGGATTATCAGCCAGAATAGTGCCTATCCCAGTCAACATAGCGCAGCTTTGCGCGCGCCAGCGCTGCACATCGTGGCGCGCTGCTTCGCCGGTAATCCATTGGCTCTGGCCGTTGTTAAGGGCGGTTTTACCATCCAGACTTGCTGCAATTTTGCTACGCACATAGGGAGTTTGCCGCGTCATGCGCGAGATAAACCCTTTATTCAAATCCTCGGCTTGCGTTTGCATCAAGCCGACTTGCGTTTCAACGCCTTGTCCTGCAAGCCGCGCCAGTCCTTGTCCGGCAACTAATGGATTGGGGTCACGCATCGCTGCAATCACTTTTGCAACGCCTGCTTGCACAAGCGCATCGGCACATGGTGGGGTGCGGCCATGGTGGCTACAAGGCTCCAGCGTAACATAGGCAGTAGCACCTTTAGTGCGGTTGCCCGCTTCGCGTAACGCATACACTTCGGCATGCGGCTCACCCGCCTTGAGGTGCGCGCCTTGCCCGATGATGACGCCGTCTTTGGCGATGACGCAGCCGACGCGCGGATTAGGAGTGGTGGTGTAGATACTCTGCTCCGCCAGCCTTAAGGCGTGTGCCATCAAAGCATGGTCGGTAGCAGAGAATGTCATGGTCAGTGGGAAGAAATCTGGCTGTTGATTAGCCGACCATTTTCGTCGAAATAAATACGTAATGCGTGATAGACATGCATACATTTGCCTAGATCATATTCGATCGCATTACTGTCTTCCAGGCTGGGACGGCCTAGCAGCATCATGACATCCTTCTTGCTTACGCCGCGCGCCAGAATGCGCTTTTTCAGGTCATACGCCATATCGCCGCGCTTGCACTCAGTTTGGATAGTCGCCGCGTATTGCATCCATTTCACCTGATCGAATTTTTCGCTGCCGAACATCACCGGTTCTTTCATCGCCCACCAGGCAAAAAAGATGACGGTAATCGCCAAAGTCACTGCGGCAAATACAATTGTCGCACGCGTAATCCACTTGGCCGGATTTTCGTTGCTCACGCTTTCAGTCATTTATCGTCCAGATCACGAATCGCATTGTTGAAATCGTCCACATCCGAAAAACTGCGGTAAACCGAAGCAAAACGAATATACGCCACTTTATCCATCATTTTCAGTTCGTGCATCACCATCTCGCCCAGGTCGCGCGCGGGAATCTCCCGCTCACCGCGCGCCAGAATGCGCTGCACGATGTGATCCAATGCCTTGTCCACATATTCGGTCGGTACCGGGCGCTTGTGCAGCGCGCGAGTGAAGGAAAGACGCAGTTTTTCGCGGTTAAACTCCTCGCGCGTGCCATTCTGCTTCACCACTTGCGGTAAATTCAGCTCCGCAGTTTCATAAGTAGTAAACCGCTTGTCGCAAGACGCGCACCTGCGGCGACGGCGAATGGAATCGCCCTCTTCATTGATGCGGGAGTCAATGACTTGGGTGTCGTCAGCACCGCAGAAAGGGCATTTCACTTTAGTTATTCACCATAAATGATTTAAAAAATATTAACGCCAGAAAAATAGTTCCAATAATTACTGTTTTTGTAAAATCGCCTGAAACAAACTTACCTAACAAACCTTTGAACACATAAAAGATAAGCAAGATTTTTAGAAGCCACTCTGCAATTTCTAGCATTTAGTTAAGCACCATATACTGGGAATCTAGCCGTTAGAGCATGCACTTTTTCTTTGGTGGCCGCGATTACCGCTGGGTTTTCAGGATCATCCAGTACATCCGCAATCAAGTGCGCCACTTGCTCAGCTTCGGCTTCCTTGAAACCGCGCGTAGTGATGGCTGGTGAGCCGATGCGGATACCAGAAGTCACAAACGGGCTTTCCGGGTCATTCGGAATCGCGTTCTTGTTGACGGTGATATGCGCTTGACCCAAGTAGGCATCCGCCGCTTTACCTGTCAGTTTTTTCGGGCGCAAATCCACCAGAAACACGTGTGACTCGGTGCGACCGGAAATGATGCGCAAGCCGCGTGTAGCCAGCGTTTTAGCCATGGTGTCGGCATTTTTCAACACTTGTTGCTGATACGCTTTAAATTCGGGGGTGGCCGCTTCCAGGAAAGCCGTCGCTTTACCGGCGATTACGTGCATCAGCGGGCCGCCTTGCAAGCTTGGGAACACGTTGGAATTGAGCATCTTTTCATGCTCGGCTTTCGCAAGAATAATGCCGCCGCGCGGGCCACGCAGCGTTTTGTGTGTCGTGGAAGTCACGAAATCCGCATGTGGCACGGGGTTGGGGTATACGCCCGCCGCGATCAAACCGGAATAATGCGCCATATCCACCATAAAATACGCGCCCACTTTTTTGGCGATCTCCGCCATGCGCGCCCAGTCGAAACGCAACGCGTAAGCCGACGCGCCGCCAATCAGCAGTTTAGGCTTACATTCCAGCGCAATGCGCTCCATTTCGTCGTAATCAATCTCTTCTTTATCGTTCAAGCCATAAGGCACGATATTGAACAGTTTGCCGGAAAGGTTTGCCGGGGAACCGTGCGTCAAATGGCCGCCGTGACCGAGGTTCATCCCCATGACGGTATCGCCCGGTTTCAGGATAGAAAAATACACGGCTTGGTTAGCCTGTGAGCCGGAATGCGGCTGCACGTTGGCGTATTCCGCGCCAAACAAGGCTTTCAGGCGGTCGATCGCCAACTGTTCTACCTGATCCACGAATTCGCAACCGCCGTAAAAACGCTTGCCCGGATAGCCTTCGGCGTATTTGTTGGTGAGCTGGGAGCCTTGTGCTTCCATCACCGCGGGGCTGGTGTAGTTTTCCGATGCGATAAGCTCGATATGATGCTCCTGACGCACCACTTCGCTATCAATCATTTGCGCCAACACCGGGTCGGCAAGATGCAGGTTTTTTGACTTACTGAACATGTTGATTCGTTTTCCAAAATGGCTGTTGGTTAAGCGCATATTTTAACATGCACACACTCACACCGTCACGGTGAAAAATATCCGCAACATGCACCAATGTGGTGACTGCAATGAACCATGATTGGTTGCTAGCAGCCATCCATAAAACCAACTCAACGTAAGTGATTGTTTTATATATCCATAAAATATGGCATGCGTATTGCATTTATTTAATCAGATTTGAGTCATTTTGCTCGATTCTCCAAAGTCTCCCCCTTCCGCCCGGCCTGTGCCGGGCTTTTTTATGCCAAACACTCCACGATGCCGCCCACGACGCCAAGAGTGGCGTTATAATGAGCTTGCGCATAACACATGTGAGAAGTAATGAAGTGGACTGACACACAAAGAATCGCCGAAGCCTTGTATGACACGCATCCAGATGTGGATCCGCTGACCGTCCGGTTTACTGATCTGATGCGCTGGGTGCTGGCGCTGGAGGGCTTTGATGACGATCCCGCGCATTGCGGCGAAAAGATTCTGGAAGCCATTCAGCAGGCATGGATAGATGAAGCCGCGTAATTAAAGCGGCATAGAAAGAAGCTGGCATGTTAGAAGCATTGCTGTGCTTGTTTGCCAAGCACTTTATTTGCGATTTCCCGCTGCAAACATCGCCGTGGATGTATCGCAACAAGGGAATTTACCTGCATCCGGGCGGTATTGTCCATGCGGCTATCCATGGCGCTGGCACGCTGCTGGTACTCGCCGCCTTTATCGACATTACCGCGGCCTTGCAGTATGCCTTGCTGGATATGCTGATCCATTATCATATCGACTGGGCCAAAATGAATGTAGGCAAACGCTACAACCTGCGCCCGGATAACAGCGACTGGTTCTGGATTGTATTGGGGCTGGATCAATTCCTGCACCATTTAACCTATTTTTTGATTATTTATTTAGCTTTCTGATATGCACGTTCCAGCAGAGATTTTTAAAGCCTACGATATTCGTGGCATTGTCGATAAAACCCTCACCGAAGAAGGCGTAGAAGCTATCGGCCAGGCCTTGGGCAGCGAAGCCAAAAGCCTGCAGCAGCGCGAAATCTGTATCGGTTATGATGGCCGCCTTTCTGGCCCGCGCCTGGCTGCAGCGCTCTCCCGCGGCATCCGCAAAGCAGGTGTCGATGTGGTCAACTTGGGCATGGTCGCCACGCCCATGGTGTATTTTGCCGCCCATTATTTGCGCACCAAATGCGGAGTAATGGTCACCGGCAGCCACAACCCGCCCGAATATAATGGCCTGAAAATGGTGCTGGCGGGCGAGACGCTCTCCACCGAACGTATCCAGTCGCTGCGCCAGCGCATCGCGGAAAACCGCCTCACATTCGGCGAAGGCCAGGAGCGCAGCTATGACATCGCACCGGATTACATTGCCACCATCAAGGCAGACATTCATTTGTCGCGCCCGATGGACATCATCGTGGATTGCGGCAACGGCGTAGCAGGCGCATTTGCCAAGCAGCTATACAACGCCATCGGCTGCCATGTCACCGAGCTTTATTGCGAGGTGGACGGGCATTTCCCCAACCACCACCCCGATCCTTCCGTGCCGGAAAACCTGCACGATTTGATGCAAAAACTCAAGACCACGCGCGCAGAAATCGGCCTGGCGTTTGACGGCGACGGCGACCGGCTGGGCATCGTCACCAAGGACGGCAACATCATCTACCCCGACCGCCAGCTGCTGCTGTTTGCCCGCGATGTGTTGAGCCGCAACCCCAAAGCCAACATCATTTTCGATGTCAAATCCACACGCAACCTCAGCCCGTGGATACGCCAATATGGCGGCAACCCGGTGTTGTGGAAAACCGGCCATTCGTTGGTAAAAGCCAAAATCAAGGAAACCGATGCCGCGCTTGCGGGCGAAATGAGCGGGCATGTGTTCTTTAATGATGCGCGCGACGGAAAAAAACGCTGGTTCGGCTTCGATGATGGCCTTTATTCCGGCGCGCGTATGCTGGAGATCCTCAGTCAGTTTGACGACCCTTCCGTCGTGCTAAATGCCCTGCCGGATAGCGTGAGCACGCCGGAGCAGCATATCCAAATGCAAGAAGGCGAGCCGCACGCGCTGATTGCCAAGCTGAAAGAATCCGCAAAGTTCGAAGGCGCGACAGAAGTCATCACCATTGATGGGCTGCGTGTCGAATACGCAGATGGATTTGGTTTGATGCGCCCATCCAACACCACGCCTGTCGTCGTACTGCGCTTTGAAGCGGATAACCCGGATGCGCTCAAACGTATCCAGGAAACCTTCAGGAAAGTCATTCTGGCGGCAGCGCCGCAGGCCAAGCTACCGTTCTAAGCGCATGTCCAGGCAAGGACTTATCGCCACCCTCTTCTGGCTGTGCTTGGGCGGGCTGTTCTACTACCTTGCAGATGGCGTGCAAAATCCGAATAAAGTCGGCAAACTCGGTGACGGCAGCAGCGTTACCCTCAAACGCGGGCCGGACGGCCATTACCGCGCGGAAGCGCTCATCAACGGCCAAAAAGTGGATGTGTTGATTGATACCGGCGCGACCGGCGTAGCAATCTCGCAGCGCATCGCAGACCAGTTGAAGCTGAAAAGCATCAATGCCATCAGCACCAGCACCGCCAATGGCGACAGCGTGGGCTATCTGGTGCGGCTGGATTCGGTCAAGGTCGGCGGCGTAGAAGCCCGCAATGTCTCCGCAATGATCGCACCGAATCTGCAAGGGGACGCGTTGCTGGGTATGAGTTATCTAGGGCGCATGGATGTGCGCTTGTACAAAGGCGAAATGACCATTAAACAGGTCGAGCTATGAAATAAATCAATCAGTTACCTCTCAAAAAAATAATTTTCCAGAAATCTTGTAAGGAATTTTGTCGTTGCCATGACTAAGGGTCAGCTAGCAGCTTTCCAATACATGTATTGAAGCAACCAACGACTTTTAAACTTTATTTTGGAGAAATTATCATGGGCTTTAAAACTAAACTTGCAGTTATCGCGTTCGCTACAACATTCTCTTCCGTCGCTTTCTCGGCAGATCCAATGTTGGGAACAGGTGGCTACAACAAACAATTGCAAAAGATGGAAATGATGAAGATGCTGGATGAAAACGGTGATCATATGGTGACCGCAGCCGAAGCAGACACTTATTACAACAGCGTGTTTGATGCCTTGAACAAGGATAGCGATGACTCACTGGATACCAATGAGTGGGTTGGCACAGTTGGAAATACTAAAATTGATATTGCGACGGGTGGTTATAGCCGCGAACTACGCTCGATGAAAATGATGAAAACCATGGATTCCGATGGCAACCATAAAGTCACACGTGAAGAGTTTTTAAATTTCCATCGCGCCGTTTTTGCCCGCAAAGACACTACCGGCGACCAGCAAATAAGCGCGCAAGAGTGGGCAGCCAAATTGCTAAACAAGTAATATTAAGGAAGTTTAATAAAGCCAGCATTTGCTGGCTTTATTTTTAGGTAATCACGGTCGGCTTTTCGCGCCCGGTCTTCTCTTTCAACTGCGATAACTGCAACGAAATCTGAATCATCTCTTTCAGTGCTTCCTGAGCGTCCAGCCCGTGTTTGGCGCTATCTGGCTCAAACGCTTCCAGATAGATGCGCAAGGTCGCGCCTTCCGTGCCCGTACCGGAAAGCCGGTACACGATGCGCGAACCGTCAGCAAACAGGACACGCAACCCTTGTTTGGTGCTGACGCTGCCATCAATCGGGTCGGTGTAACTGAAATCGTCGCATTGGCTCACTTTGTAACGTCCAAAGCCTTGCCCCGGCAAAGCTGGCATGCTATCGCGCAGATGCTGGATCACTGCGTTGGCCGCATCGGTAGGAATATCCTCGTAATCGTGGCGCGAATACACGTTGCGGCCATATTGCAGCCAATGGCGTTTGACAATCTGCTCCACGCTCTGCCGCTTGATGGCGAGGATATTCAGCCAGAACAGCACCGCCCATAGGCCGTCTTTCTCGCGCACATGGTTGGAGCCAGTGCCAAAGCTCTCTTCGCCGCACAGCGTCACCTTATCGGCATCCATCAAGTTACCGAAAAACTTCCAGCCGGTAGGTGTTTCAAAGCATGGAATACCCAACGATTGAGCCACCTTGTCCACCGCGGCGCTGGTAGGCATGGAGCGCGCCACACCAGCGATGCCTTGGCTATAGCCTTTTACGACAGGCGCATTGGCGGCGATCAGCGCCAAACTGTCCGAAGGCGTGACGAAGAAATGCTTGCCCAGAATCATGTTGCGATCGCCGTCGCCATCGGACGCAGCACCGAAATCAGGCGCATCCGCACCGTACATAATTTCAACTAAATCATGCGCATACGTCAGATTTGGGTCGGGGTGACCACCGCCAAAATCCTCGCTCACTTCGCAATTCATCACGCTGGAATCACCTGCGCCAAGCCGGTTCAGGAACACCTCTTTGGCATAAGGGCCTGTCACGGCGTGCATCGCATCGAACTTCATGCGGAAACCGGTTTTGAACAGCGCGCGAATCGCCTCGAAGTCAAATAAGGATTCCATCAAGTCGGCATAATCGGCAACCGGGTCTATCACTTCCACCGTAAATCCATCAACGACTTGCGTACCTATGGTGTCGAGGTCGATTTCTGGCAATGCAGCCACGCGGTATTCCGAGATCGTTTTGCTTTTCGCAAAAATCGCCTCGGTGATTTTCTCCGGCGCGGGGCCGCCATTGGTGGTGTTGTATTTGATGCCGAAATCGTTATCCGGTCCGCCCGGGTTGTGGCTGGCGGACAAAATGATGCCGCCAAAAGTCTGGTATTTGCGAATGATGTGCGATGCCGCCGGCGTGGACAAGATACCACCCTTGCCCACTAATACCTTTTTAAAACCATTCGCCGCCGCCATTTTGATGATGGTCTGGATGGCCGTGCGGTTGTAGAAGCGCCCATCACCGCCCACAGTCAGTACTGCCTGTGGCGGAATCTCCAGCGTATCGAAAATGCTTTGTACGAAATTTTCCAAGTAATGCGGCTGCTGGAACACTCTAACGCGTTTGCGTAATCCGGAAGTACCTGGTTTTTGATCGGAAAATGCTTGTGTGGATATGGTATGGAATTTCATCTGAACGCCCCTTCTGGAGTCATTATAGATGAAATTTGGCAAGCCTAAAATGGGGGAATGGAAACAATTTGGTCGGGACGGTGTGATTCGAACACACGACCCCTTGCACCCCATGCAAGTGCGCTACCAGGCTGCGCTACGCCCCGACAATGCTGCCTTGAAACTCAAGCCGCAGCGAGGGCGTATTATAAATCAAAACGCGGAGTTTCCGCGCCCGATAAGGCTAAATTATTGAGAAAAACTAGGCTGCACGCAGTAGCGTGATAATCTCACGCATTTGTGCACGCAGTGTGGGCAGGTCAAGCGCGCTGCCAGCACCTGCGTCAGGAATGATTTCTCTGGATTGCGCAGCCACCACCGCCGGCTCGGTTAGCGCCTCCGCGCCATCTAGACGGTTACGCGCACCGCTGATAGTGAACCCTTGTTCATAAAGCAATTCGCGGATTTTGCGAATCAGCAGCACTTCGTGATGTTGATAGTAACGGCGATTGCCGCGACGCTTGACCGGCTTGAGCTGCGTAAACTCTTGTTCCCAATAACGCAGCACATGCGGCTTTACGCCACACAAATCACTTACTTCACCAATCGTGAAATAACGTTTGGCAGGGATCGGCGGCAATTGATTAACAGTTTGTTCAGTCATGTTTAATCGTCAGTTTTTGTTAAGTTCAAACTCCAACCATTAAAACTACTTGTTTGCGTAATGTTCTTCCACTTTGCTTTTCAGCTTCTGGCTGGCATGAAACGTCACTACGCGGCGTGCGGTGATAGGGATCTCTTCGCCAGTTTTGGGATTACGCCCAGGGCGCTCCGATTTGGTACGCAATTCAAAATTGCCGAAGCCAGACAGCTTGACGCTATCTCCAGTTTCCAGCGCAATCCGCACCTCTTCAAAAAACGCTTCCACCATATCTTTCGCCTCGCGTTTGTTCAACCCTACTTGCTCGAATAGCAAGTCAGCCAAATCCGCTTTTGTGAGTGTCATAATCCCCCCAACTACCGTTAAATCTATGCTGAGTTTCAGCTTCTAGTTTTAAATTCTAGTGTGCAATGCTCAACTTCTTAGCTGTGCGCCAAATTGCGTTTGCAGCAATTTAAGCAATTTACCCACCACAACATCTGCATCTGCATCTTGCATGGTTTTATCAGTATCTTGCATAAGTACAAGAAAAGCAAGGCTTTTTTTGTTTTCCTCGACGCCTTTGCCTTGATAAACATCGAACAATTGCACTTCTTGCAACAATGATATCTTAGCTGCCTTAATCGCCTGCACAATAGCCTGCACGGGTAGATCGGCATCGACCACCACCGCCACATCTCTGCGTACCGCCGGAAACTTCGGCACTTCCTGGTAGCGCGCCACCTCGGTTTGCAGCAAAGCCTGCACATCCAGCTCGAACAGGAAAGTGTTCTTCGCCAAATCCAGTTTTTGTTGCCACTTTGGATGCAATTTACCCAGCCAACCGATATGCCTCCCGCGCAGATAAATGCCCGCAGACTGGCCCGGATGCAAGGCAGGATGTGCCTCGGCACGATATTCCGCCATATTGGCTGTAAGCGCGTCCACAGTCGCTTTCACGTCGTAGAAATCAGCTTGTCTGGCTTTTTCCGCCCACTGTTCCGGCAACACATCGCCATAGAACACGCCGGAGATTTTTGTTTTCTCCACATATCCGCCAGAAGCCGCATGATAGCTTGCTCCCAGTTCGAACAGCATCACACGTTCCTGTTTGCGATTCAGGTTGTAACTCAAGGCATCCAGCAGCCCGCCCCACAAGCCGGTACGCATCACACCCATATTGCTGGCAATCGGGTTTTTCAGCGCGATTGGCGCATCATTCGCCATCAAATCACGCTCCCAGGCCGCATCCACAAAGCTGTAAGTGATCGCCTCCTGATAACCGTGCGACACCAGCACATTGCGCAACCAGCTTGCGTTGCGGCTGGTTTCCGAGGCGGGCAGCATGCGCATGTCGGCCAAGGGCGCCAATGCAGGCAAATGCTCGTAGCCATACAGACGCGCAATCTCCTCGATCAAATCCTCTTCGCGTGCGATGTCAAAACGATAGCTTGGCGCTTGCACGGTATAGACACCGTCTTTTTCCTGCATCTGGAAGCCCAATTGCGCCAACAGCTTGGAAACCTCGGCTTGCGGAATCTGCATGCCCATCACATCGCACAGACGGCTGTAGCGCAATGTCACGGCGTTTCTGGCTGGCAATGTACTCACGGCCTGCGTCACAGGGCCTGTCGTGCCGCCGCAAATCTCGACAATCAATGCAGAAGCGCGCTCCAGCGCGTTTAAGGTATTGCCAAAATCCACGCCACGCTCAAAACGGTAAGATGAATCGGTGCTCAAGCCCAATCGGCGCGCTTTTCCGGCCATCACATCTGGCGTGAAAAACGCGCTTTCCAAAAAGATATGCGTTGTATCATCCGTCACGGAGCTAGGCTCGCCGCCCATGATGCCCGCCAGCGCCACTGCGCCTTGCGTATCGGCAATCACCAAATCATCGGATTTGAGGTTGATTTCCGTACCGTTGAGCAACTTCAAAGCCTCACCAGCGCTGGCAAAACGCACTTGAATTTCACCAGAAAGTTTTTGCAAATCAAAAGCGTGCATCGGCTGCCCAAGCTCCAGCAGCACATAGTTAGTCACGTCCACAATCGCGCTGATGCTGCGAATGCCGCTACGTTCCAGCCGCTGTTTCATCCAATCTGGCGTCGCGGCTTTGGCGTTCACGCCTTCGATCACGCGGCCATAATACGCCGGGCACGCATCTGCAGCCTGTACATTCACGGCAAGACTGGCCTGGGAACCAATATCCACGCGGCTTCCAGCGGGGGTGTTTAAAGGCGCGCCTGTCATTGCGGCCACATCGCGCGCAACGCCTAAAATGCTCAAACAATCCGCGCGATTGGGTGTGAGTTTGAGCGTGAACAAGGTGTCGTTCAAGTCGAAATATTCACGAATATCCTGCCCGACAGGCGCGTCGTTTGGCAGTTCCAGCAAGCCGCTCGCTTCTGTAGCAAGCCCCAACTCCTTGGCCGAACACATCATGCCGGACGACTCCACGCCGCGCACTTTGGCCTGTTTAATGCTGATACCGGGCAGCTCCGCCCCAACCAAGGCGCAAGGCGCTTTCAAGCCAGCTCTGGCGTTGCTTGCGCCACACACGATTTGCAGCACTTCGCTGCCGATATTGACCTTGCACACCTGCAAACGGTCGGCATCCGGGTGTTTGCCAGCTTCCAGAATCTCCGCCACCACCACGCGACTAAAAGCCACGGCAGCAGGCTGTTGCTCTTCCACCTCCAGCCCAGCCATGGTCATGGCGTGACCAAGTGCATCAGAATCGAGTTCTGGATTTACAAACGTACGTAACCAGTTTTCAGAAAATTGCATTTACGTACCCGCCCTATTTCACAAACTGCTGCAAAAAGCGCAGGTCATTGTTAAAGAAATGGCGCAAATCATTCACGCCATAGCGCAACATCGCCAAGCGCTCCACGCCCAAGCCAAAGGCAAAGCCACGGTATTTCTCGCTGTCGATATTCACGTGCTTGAAGACTTCGGGATGCACCATGCCGCAGCCACCGATCTCCAGCCAGCCGCCGTTCCAGCTCATGTCCATCTCGGCAGATGGCTCGGTGAACGGGAAGAATGATGGCCTGAATCTCACCGTCAAATCTTCGCGCTCAAAGAATTTCTGCAGAAAATCCTGCACCACGCCTTTCAAGTTGGCAAAACTGATGTCTTCATCCACCCACAAACCCTCTACCTGATGGAACATGGGCGAATGCGTCGCATCGGAATCCACGCGATACACGCGCCCCGGCGCGATAATCTTGAGCGGCGGTTGTTTGGATTCCATGTAGTGAATCTGCACCGGCGATGTATGAGTGCGCAGCACGTGTTTCTCGTCGATGTAGAAGGTATCGTGCATCGCGCGCGCCGGATGATTCTCCGGAATGTTCAATGCAGTGAAGTTGTAAAAATCACTCTCGATTTCCGGGCCGGTCGCCACTTCAAAGCCAATGGAATGAAACAAAGTCTCAATGCGCTGCAACGTCAGCGTCACCGGATGCAAACCGCCTTGTGACTGTGCACGCGCCGGCAAGGTGACATCAATGAATTCCTGCGCCAATTGCTGGGCTTGTGCCGCGCTTAAAATGGCTTCGCGCCGTGCGGTCAGCGCTGCCTCCACGCCTTGCTTGACCACGTTAATGGCTGCGCCTGCCGCCGGACGATCCTCGGCGCTCAGTTTACCCAGGCCCTTCAAGGCCTCAGTCAGCACGCCGGTTTTACCGAGGTATTTGGCCTTGGCGTTCTCCAAGGCTGGCATATCCGCACAGGCGGCAAAATCGGTGTGCGCTTCCGCAATCAGGTGTTCAAGATTCATGACGTTATTTTAGCTGAATTCTGTTCTAACTATTTGAAAATTAGCCACTATTAACCAACGGCCATAAAAAAAGAGGCCTCAGCCTCTTTTTTTATTTTCATTGCTTAAGCTGCGAGGCTAGCTTTGGCGGATTCTGCCAATTTTGCAAAAGCCGCTTTGTCAAACACCGCCATGTCAGCCAATACTTTACGATCCACTTCGATCGCAGCCTTTTTCAGGCCGTTCATGAAGCGGCTGTAGGTTAAACCACATTCGCGGGAAGCCGCATTGATACGCGCGATCCACAGTGCGCGGAACTGGCGTTTTTTCTGGCGACGATCACGGTACGCATATTGACCGGCTTTCATCACCGCTTCTTTGGCGACACGGTAGACGTTTTTACGGCGGCCGCGATAACCCTTAGCGAGGTTTAAAACTTTTTTATGTCTAGCGCGCGCCTGCACGCCACGTTTAACTCTTGGCATTTATTCTCTCCTTATTGCGTTGGCATCATTGCGCGAACGCGTTTTGCATCACTTGCAGAAATCACTGCCGTGCCGCGCAATTTGCGTTTTTGCTTGGTGGTTTTTTTGGTGAGAATATGGCGTAAGTGAGAGTGCGTACGCTTCACTTTACCGTTGCCCAAGAACTTGAAGCGCTTTTTGGCGCTGCTCTTTGTTTTCATTTTTGGCATTTTAGTCTCCTTACGAGGTTGATAAAGGGTGTTTAGGCAGCCAATTTAGCCGTATCACCCCAAAAAAAACTATTAGTTATTCCACTTTTGCCTCTGCAGCCTTGGTCTCGGCTGCGTCTGCAGGTTTTACTTTCTTCACAACGCTTTTTTTCTGTGGCGCTAGCACCATCACCATCTGGCGGCCTTCCATCTTGGGAAACTGCTCCACCACGGCGTGCTCAATCAAATCTGCCTCAATACGCTTCAGCAAGGCCAACCCAAACTCCTGGTGGGTAATCTCACGCCCCCTGAAACGTAAAGTAATCTTGGCTTTATCGCCATCCCCCAGAAAACGTATGATATTACGCAGCTTGATATTGTAGTCACCCTCATCGGTGCCGGGGCGAAACTTCACTTCCTTGATCTGCACCTGCTTCTGCTTGAGCTTCTGCTCGTGCAGACGCTTGCTCTCGGCATATTTGAATTTGCCGTAATCCATCAGCCTGCAAACAGGCGGGGCGGCGTTAGGTGCAATCTCTACAATATCGGTATCCGCTTGTTCGGCATGGGCAAACGCCTCTCTCAAACTCATAATGCCTAGCGGTTCGCCATCAACCCCAATCAAGCGCACCTGTGGCGCGGTAATATCAGAATTGATGCGTGTATCTTTTTCCTGAGCGATGTTGAATACCTCTGTTCACTTAAACCATAAAATAAGCCGCGCCACCAAAACGAGTTATTGTTTGGCTGCGATGTCCGCTTTAACGCGCTGTACAAACGCTTCCAGCGGCATTGCGCCCAAATCTTCACCTCTTCTGGTTCGCACGGCCACTTGCCCTGCTTGCATTTCCTTATCGCCGATCACGACCAGATAAGGCATCTTTTGCAGGCTATGTTCGCGTATTTTATAGGTAATCTTCTCATTTCTCAAGTCAAAATCGCATCTAATGTCATTTTTCTTCAAGTTTTCAACTACTTGGCGCACATATTCTGCTTGATTGTCTGAAATATTCAACACCATCACCTGCACAGGTGCCAGCCACACCGGCATCGCCCCCGCATAGTTCTCGATCAGGATACCCAGAAAGCGCTCCATTGAGCCAACGATTGCGCGATGCAGCATGATGGGGCGTTGGCGCGTATTGTCCTCCGCCACATATTCCGCGCCCAAGCGCTCTGGCAAGTTTGGGTCGAGCTGGATCGTACCGCATTGCCACATCCGGCCTAAACTATCTTTAAGCGTAAATTCGATCTTCGGCCCGTAGAACGCGCCCTCGCCCGGCTGCAGCTCATATTCAAGCCCGTTAGCTTTAATGGCGTTCGCCAAGGCAGCTTCCGCCATATCCCACGCTTCTTCTGTACCCACGCGCTTTTCTGGGCGGGTGGAGAGCTTGACGATGACATCGCTAAAGCCAAAATCCTTGTACACTTCGTAGAGCATTTTGATGAAAGTCGCGACTTCCGCTTCCACCTGATTTTCGGCGCAGAAAATATGCGCGTCATCCTGCGTAAAGCCGCGCACGCGCATCAGGCCGTGCAGCGAGCCGGATGGCTCGTTACGGTGACAGGAGCCGAACTCAGCCAATCGCAAGGGCAGATCACGGTAGCTATGCAAGCTGTTGTTAAATATCTGAATGTGGCCGGGGCAATTCATCGGCTTCACCGCGTAATCGCGGTTTTCCGATTTGGTGGTGAACATATTGTCGCGATAGTTTTGCCAGTGACCGGATTTTTCCCACAAAGTCTTGTCCAGCACAGTCGGGGTGCGCACTTCCTGATAATCGTATTCGCGGAACTTCTGGCGCATGTATTGCTCGACCTCTTGCCAGATCACCCAGCCGCGCGGGTGCCAGAACACCATACCCGGCGCGTCGTCTTGCATGTGGAAGAAATCCAGTTGCTTGCCCAAGCGCCTGTGGTCGCGCTTCTCAGCCTCTTCCAGCATGTGCAGATAGGCGTCCAGCTCTTCCTTGTTGCGCCAAGCAGTGCCATACACGCGTTGCAACATCTCGTTATTGCTGTCGCCGCGCCAGTAAGCGCCCGCTAGCTTCATTAGCTTGAACGCCTTCAGCTTACCGGTGTTTGGCACGTGTGGGCCGCGACACAAATCGGTAAACTTGCCTTCGGTATAAAGCGATACATCTTCATTGCTTGGGATACTGGCAATGATTTCGGTCTTGTAATCCTCGCCTATGTCCTTGAAGTATGCCACAGCCTCATCACGCGGCAACACCTTGCGTGTCACCGGCTCGTCTTTTTTCGCCAGTTCTACCATTTTCTTTTCAATGGCTTCTAGGTCTTCCGGCGTAAATGGGCGCTTGTAGCTAAAATCGTAGTAAAAACCGTTGTCGATAACCGGGCCGATAGTCACTTGCGCATCCGGGAACAGCTCTTTCACCGCATACGCCAGCAAGTGCGCGGTGGAATGGCGAATAATCTCCAGCCCTTCTTCGTTCTTGTCGGTGATGATTGCCAAATCGCTATCATTTTCAATCAGATAGCTGGTATCTACCACTTTGCCATTCACCTTGCCAGCCAGCGCGGCTTTAGCCAAACCTGCGCCAATATTCAAGGCAACGTCCGCCACCGTCATCGGCGCATCAAACTTGCGTTCGGAACCATCGGGCAAACGAATGACTGGCATAAATACAAATCCTTAAGGCAATGACATTTATAAAAACAACAATAGCCGCACGCGGCTATTTTTAAAGTGCTGCATTTTACCATAAGCCCGCCTATGTCAGTAAAATGCTAAGGTAATCCGCGCAGCTTGCTATGACAACGCTGTCACGGCTAGAATTGGCAGCATGAAAATTATCAATTTGAGTGACTTTGCCACTCAATGGAACTGGTTGGCTGGCGAATATGAAGACACACGTCTGACATGGGAACATATTTCCACACAAGCCATCCATCTGCCACACTGGTTGCCCAAACGGCAATCGCTGCAGCGGCTCGGCGCAGCCTGGCAAGCCGTACGCAAAACCAATTCTTCACAAGGTCTATTGGTATCCCACGGCCCCAGGCCCGCCTTTTACAGCAGCGCTATCGCATCGCTGCATAACAGGCAGCTTCCGCATCTGGTGTATTCTTTCAATTTCACTGAGCTACCCAAAGGCATGCAGCATAAGTTAATGATCAGCGCTTATCGGCAGCCACAACGGTTCGTTACTTATTCAACAGCGGAAAAGCAACTCTACGCGCAGCATTTTGACATCCCGATCGAACGCATCGACATGATTCACTGGTCGGTTCATCGCCCTGTACCGGATATTGGAAGTGCACCGATGATAGAAGGGGATTACGTTTGCGCGCTCGGCAGCCAGGGGCGCGACTTTGCAACGCTGTTTGCAGCCATGCGCTTATTGCCCCGCGTGCAGCTGGTCATCGTGACACATCCGCAATACCTTGCCGGGTTATCTGCTCCTGACAACGTGCGCATACTGACCAACATTCCGCTCAAGCAAGCGCATAACATCTTACTGCACAGTCGCCTGATGGTGGTGCCCTTGCGCGACAATGAAGTACCTTGTGGCCACGTCACCATCATATCGGGAATGTTTTTTAGCAAACCCATGGTTGTAACCAACTCGCGCGGCGTGCATGACTATATTGAGAATGGCAAAACGGGACTGTTTTGTGAGGCCGGAAATGCTGCAGACATGGCCGCGAGAATTGAGTTGTTGTTATCCGACGCATCGCTGTCCTCTTCTCTCGCAAATCACGGTTTACGTTTTGCCGAGGCACACTGTACAGAAAAAACCGTGTTAAATTACTTCAACCAGTTCCTAAGTGAGTTCACTTCACGCTAAAACCTTGCCCTATGAAAACACAGAAAAACAACTCTTTCCCAATCATCGGCATCGTGATGGCCACCTACAACGGCGAGCGATACCTGCGCGCCCAGGTTGAATCCCTGCAACAGCAAACTTACCCGCATTGGCACCTGTATATCCGCGACGATGGCTCTAAGGACAACACAATAGCCGTCACCAAAACGCTATGCGAGGAAGACCCCAGAATCACCTTGGTACAAGACGGTCTGGGCAATCTGGGCTTTAACCGGAATTTTTACCAGCTGCTGGCTTATGCCAAAGAAGAGTACATCGCTTTTTGCGATCAGGATGATGTCTGGATGCCAACCAAACTAGAGAAATCGCTGAAACTTTTGCAGTTAATCGAAATGACTGAAAAAAAGCCTGCATTGGTACACGCAGATGCGGAACTCGTAGACGCCAACCTTACGCTGATTAAAGCCAGGTTCATTGGAAAGCGTGGCAACAAAAAGGGAATTAATGGGATCTTATTCGCCAATTCCGTACAAGGCGCGTCTGCAATGATTAACCGTAGCCTTGCCGACCTGGCCATTCTTATCCAGCCAAGAATGCCGTTCGACTTCCACCTTGCCTTGATTGCAAGCATCACCGGCACCCGGGCATTCATTGATGAATCTCTTGCCAAATACCGCCAGCACGGCAACAACGCCATAGGCGCACTCGCAAAGAAAATAGCCAGCGATGCTCCCGCAGTACCTCAGCCAGCATATACCGCCAGTTTCCTAGCTGGTATCAGCGTATACCAACACCTTATACAGGAATTGAGCGCGCTCAAACCAGCCACCGAAGAAACTGCGCGTAGCTTACGTGAGTATTGCTACCTTTTTGAAGGTGGAAGTCGTTTCAAAAAGCTGTTCATCTACGTTAAAAACAGGTACCCCTTCTCGAGAAAAAAAGACACCTTGTTGTTATTGCAGGCGCTTTTGTTCAACCAAAACCTGCAAGCCATCTGGGCCAAACATAGCGGCGTGAAGCCAAACTAGCCGTTGTTTTAAGAACTAGCCGGTCAAGCAGCCTCGAACGCCTCGCACAACTGACTCAGCAACCGGCCGGCAATCGGGTAAATTTCGGCTTTATCGTGCGGACTGTCATCATCGGTACCGGCAATCACAAAGCTCACCGCGACTTTATCCAGATTCTCGCGGAACTCGCTCCAGTGCTCGCTTTCAGCATCGGCAATCAGGCGAAACTTGTTGTAGCCGCCATCAATAATTTCCCCACCAGCTCGGCATCGTTCACCCCAGCAAACAGCGTCTTGGCAATCACCACTTGCGCGTCCTCAAAAGCCGGGTCAATCTCCTCCTGCGCCAGCGGCATGGTCAGAAAAGCATACGTCAGCAAAGCATAAGCATGGTACACGCTCAGCATGTCAAAGTTCTCGCCGCGCTCTTGCGCCGGGTTGCGCTCCGCGTTGCGAATCGCCTGCACAGTCAGCAGGCTGGACAGATAATGCGCGGCATCCAGCGCGTCATAATCATCCAGATTGGTGCTGGGTTGATGTCCGTCGCTATAGCCTTCGGCCAGACAAGTGCCGTGTAACAAGCGCAGGCGTTGTGAAAAGGTCATTTCTTGCATGAGTTTTCCTTCAAATTACTTTCAAATTACTTTCAAATTACTTTCAAATTTAGTTTCAATCCGGTAACGGTAACGCTTCCAGCTGCGATTGTAAATCCAGCCATTGCATTTCCAGTGTTTCGATTTCATCGTTTACGGCCGCTTGCCGTTTGAGCAAGGTTTGCAGCTCTTCGCGCTGTTGCGGCTCATATAGACTATTATCAGCGGCGCGGGCATCCAGCACGCCCTTTTCCACTTGCAGCTTGGCAAGCTGCGCCTCGGCGGCTTCAATCGCCTTAATCACTGGGCGGCGCGCGGCAATGCGCGCTTGCCTGTCGGCTTTATTCTGTGCATAAGACGATGTCCTGGAAGGCGCATCCTGCTTGGCTTGCAGGGAATCTGCTTTAAGCTGGTTTTTCTGTTGAGAAAGCCATTGTTTGTAATCTTCCAGGTCGCCATCGAACTCGTGCACTTGGCCATCCGCCACCAGCAAAAACTGGTCGCAAGTCGCGCGCAACATGGCTCTGTCGTGCGACACCATGATGACGCCGCCGGTAAACTCCTGTAGCGCAAAACTCAGCGCGTCGCGCATGTCCAAATCGAGGTGGTTGGTCGGCTCGTCCAGCAGCAGCAGGTTGGGCTGCCGCCAGATCAGCAAAGCCAAGGCGAGGCGCGATTTCTCGCCGCCGGAGAAGTTGTCACAAGGTGTTTTTGCCATATCGCCGCGAAAATCGAATCCCCCCAGATAATCCAGATGATCCTGCTCACGGGTAATCGGGTCTAGACGCTGCATGTGCTGCAAAGGCGATTCGTTCAGGCGCAATTGCTCCAGCTGGTGTTGCGCAAAATAACCAACCTTCAAGTCCTTGGCATCGGTACGCACGCCCTGCCCTGCTTTCAACTCCGCCGCCAGCAGTTTCATGAGCGTGGATTTGCCTGCGCCGTTCTTGCCCAGCAAGCCGATGCGCTGGTTCGGCCGGATAGTCAGCGAAACCGCTTGCAATATGGGTTTATCCGCATATCCGGCGCTCACTTTATCCAGCACGGTCAGCGGATCCGGCAGCGCTTTGGGTGCCTTGAAACCAAAACTGAATGGTGCATCCACATGCGCTGCGGCTATGCGCTCCATACGCTCCAGCGCCTTGATGCGGCTCTGCGCCTGGCGCGCCTTGGTGGCTTGCACGCGGAAGCGATCGATATAGCTTTGCAAATGCGCTACTTTGCGCTGCTGCTTCTCGAACATAGCCTGCTGCAAAGCCAGTTTTTCGGCACGCTGGCGCTCAAAATCACTATAACCGCCGCGATACAGCGTGATGCGCTGATGCTCGATATGCAGCACATTATCCACGACGTTATCGAGGAAATCACGGTCGTGCGAAATGAGCAACAAAGTACCGCGATAATCGCGCAGCCAGCCTTCCAGCCAAATCACCGCATCCAAATCCAGGTGGTTGGTCGGCTCGTCCAGCAACAGCACGTCGCTGCGGCACATCAGCGCGCGCGCCAGATTCAGCCGCATGCGCCAGCCGCCGGAAAAATCCTTGACCGGACGCGTCAGTTCGGACTGCAAAAAACCAAGCCCGTCCAGCAGGGTGGCTGCGCGCGATTGCGCTGCATAGCCGTCAATATCGCCCAATTTCTGATGCAGCTCGGCAACCTGCACGCCATCGTGCGCGGCTTCTGCTTCCGCTAGTGCAACTTGCACCTGACGCAACTCGGCATCGCCATCCAGGGTAAATTCTAACGCCGCCTGTTCCAGCGCGGGCGTCTCTTGCGCCACGTGGGCAATCACCCAATGCGGCGGAATCTCCAGATCACCCTGCTCCTGATGCAACTCGCCGCGCAGCAAGGCGAACAGGCTGGATTTGCCAGTGCCGTTTGCGCCGGTCAGGCCAACCTTTTGGCCGGGATGCAACTGGAATGAGGCTTCGATAATGAGCGGCTTGGCGCCTCTGGCGAGGCTGATATTTTTGAACTGAATCAAGTAATTCTCGGTCTTTTGCTAAATAGCTGTCAGCGCTTGCGCGCAAAAGGCGTTATTTTAACCAAAACCAGCAGAAAACGCTGAAAGCAATTCACGAATAAAGTAAAATACGCCAAAATTTTTAAGCCCATTATGATAATAAAATCGTTCCGCTGGATACTCCGCTACGCGTCCATCATCGGCCTTGTAGCGGCTGTCGTACTACTGGGGGTGTATCTCGCGCTGCGCTTTTACCTGTTGCCGAACATCCATCAATATAAAGACGAGATTGCTAGCCGCATCTCTAATGTCGCGCAACAAAAAATCACGATCGGCGATATTCGCGCCACCTGGAATCATCTACAACCTGTCGTCGCTACCAGCAATATCACGATCTATGACGCACAGAACCGCCCCGCCCTGGAGTTTGAACACATTATTGCCACGCTCTCGTGGAAAAGCCTTTCCAGCCTGCAGCCCAGACTGGCGGAGCTTTCCATCCTGTCCCCGCAACTCATCATCCGACGCGAGACAACGGGTGATGTGTTCGTTGCGGGCATCCCGCTCAGCGGCCAAAGCAACCCAAATCTGGCCAATTGGCTTCTGCGACAAGGCCAGATCAATATCAAGAATGCCAGTGTGGTTTGGCAGGACGACCTCCGTAAGGCGCCACCACTCTCGCTGGACAGGCTCAATTTCCGCATCGACCGGCCGCTTTTAAGCCGCCTGACTGGGCAACACGAATTTTCGTTGCGCGCCATTCCCTCTGTCGGCACAACGCACCCGATCGAGATTAACGGCCAATTTTACGGCAACGATGTCAGCAAAACCGACGATTGGCACGGTGACATCCATGCCAAGCTAGTGGATGCGGATTTATCCGTGTGGAAGCAATGGCTGGATTACCCGTTCGACCTGCAATCCGGCTTTGGCACTGCCAGCCTGGATTTGCACTTTGACGAGAACCGGGTTGACAGAATCCGATCTGATGTAGCACTGCGAGATGTTAGCAGTCTATTGAAGCGTCAGAACAAACTACTGACGCTGAACCGCCTGATCGGTCAACTCAATTTGCAGCAAACCCGAAACACCACAACTTTTGAAGCACGTGATATCCAGCTTACGACCAGCAACGGCCTCAACATCCAGCAAGGCTATGTGCGTTACGGACAAGCGCTATCTAACGGGAAGTCCACCAAGGAAGTCGTACTGAAACTGGATGCCGTGCGACTGGAATCGCTACGCGAATTTACGAGCTATATACCTATTCCGGCAGAACGCCTGGTGCAGTTGGAGAATATGGCTCCCAGCGGCCTGCTGAACAAGCTGAATGTGCGCTGGAAAGGCGACGACACCCGCACACTGAGCTACGATGTCAACACACAGTTCAGCGACCTTTCGCTCAAGGCGGATGGCAACATCCCCGGTTTCAGCAAGCTGAGCGGCAGTATTCAGGCCAATCAGAATCGCGGTACACTGAAACTGGACAGCAAGCAAGCCATGCTGGATTTGAAAGACATCCTACGCTGGCCGGTACCGCTGGATGTGGCCAAAGGTGATGTTTCCTGGCGCAACGATGATGGCAAACTGGTGATTTCCACTCGCGATTTCAATCTTGCCAATGCACATATTTCCGGCAAGCTAAATGCCAGCTACACACGTGGTGACAATGTCAAAGACGACGTACTAGATATTGAAGGCAATTTTGGCAAAGGCAACGCCAAATACGCGCCGTTCTATTACCCCATCGTTCTGGGCAAGCCGACGCTGCACTGGCTGGACACCTCCATCCTGAGCGGCCGTGCGGAAGACGTTAAACTCATCATCAAGGGCAAGCTGGGCGATTTCCCTTACGTGAACGCCCAAAACCAGCTTGACCCGAAACTGGGCTTGTTCCGCGTCACCGCCAAAATCAGCGATGTCGAACTGGAATACGGCACCGGCTGGCCAAATGTGCAAGGCCTAGGCCTGGATTTGCTGTTTGAAGGCAAACGTATGGAACTAAACTCCCATGCCGGCCATATTTTCCGCAACAAAATCATCAAAAGCAAAACCGTTATTCCGCAGCTGGACGCGGACTGGCCCATGCTATTGATCAGCAGTGAAGTACACGGCCCGGTGGAAGACGGTGTGCGCTATGTCAATGAAAGTCCGGTCAAACTGGTGACACAAGGCTTTACCGACACCCTGAAAACTGCTGGTCAGGGCAAGCTGTTGCTGGATCTGAAAATCCCGATGCAGGATCTAGAAGCGGCAAAATATAAGGGCATTTACACCATCACCAACGGTATGATCTTTGCCGATGAGAACAACGGTTTACCGCAATTGAACAATATCAACGGCACGCTCAACTTTACCGAAAGCAGTCTGACAGCGACCAATGTGAAAACCGAGGCCTTGGGTGGCCCAGCGCAATTCAGCCTGAAAGCTGGAACGGATAAGGCCATTCGCATATCGGCAAACGGCCATATTACTGATAGCGGGATCAGGCAGGCGATAGACCACCCGCTTGCCAAAAAACTGCAGGGCGGCGCTGATTGGTCTGGCGAATTGGTCATCAAGAAGCCGTTAGCCGATCTCGCCATCCGCTCCAACCTGAGTGGCCTGGCCATCCAACTTCCCGCCCCGATAGGCAAGCCCGCCGAACAGGCGATGCCATTTAGCCTAGTCAAAAAACAGATCAGCGAAGGCAAAGATTCGATACAGATTGGTTACGGCAGCGCAGTGTCTGGCATTCTAATACGCCAGTTGCTGCCAGAGAAAACCCTGATCGAACGCGGCGACATTGCAGTCAACACACCTACCCAAGCACCTGTGGAAAGCGGGTTAGCTATTCACGGCAGACTAGATGAACTGGATGCGGACGCCTGGATTGAAGCGCTGGCTAATAGCGGTACCAGCAATAAAGGCAACACGCCACCAATTCAGAAAGCTGATTTTCAGATTCAGAAACTGCACTTATACGGCCGCCAACTCAATGAGCTGCAAATCATTGCAAAACCCAGCCAGGATAGCGTAGACATGCATATTGCCAGCAAGGAAATCGACGGCGACGTCTCATGGCATGCTGAAGGTAATGGCAAGATCGTAGCACGTCTGAAGCAGCTTACTATTCCGTCTGCGCAAAATAATGGCGACAACACCACTGCTAGCAAGGAAATCCGTCGACAGGATAAAGCCTATCCGGCGCTGGATGTCATGGCTGACAACTTCCAGATTGGCGATAAACAATTAGGTAAATTAATCTTGAACGCCTATGAGAATAACGATGACTGGGTTATCCAGAAGCTCAATATCACAAATGGTGACAGCACCTTGAATGCGGAAGGCACGTGGCAGAACTGGATACGCAGGCCCAACACCAACATCAAATTCAAATTGGCCTCGGACAATATAGGCAAAACCCTAAAGCGCTTCGGGCAGCCGGATATGGTCAAAGGTGGCGAAGCAGAGATGAGCGGGCAATTGCAATGGCCAGGCAGCCCACATGAGTTTGACACCGGCGCACTCAGCGGTACTTTTACACTCGATGCCAAGAAAGGGCAAATCCTCAAGGTACAGCCGGGGGTCGGACGCCTTTTAGGCTTACTCAGCTTGCAAAGCCTTCCCAGAAGACTCACACTGGACTTCCGCGATCTGTTCAGCGAAGGTTTCGCCTTTGACAAAATTAGTGCCACCGCGCAAATCAATAATGGCATTCTACGCAGCAACGACTTTTTTATGACTGGTCCGGCCGCCGAAGCAAGCATTAAGGGTGAGACCAACCTGAAAACCGAGACACAGAACTTAAACATCAAAGTTGCCCCGCATGTATCGGACACCTTGTCATTAGCCGCATTGGCAGGTGGGCCAATCGCTGGTGCTGCCGCTTTTGTTGCGCAAAAGCTACTAAAAGACCCATTCAACAAGATAGCCAGCACGGAATATGTCATTGTAGGTACATGGAATAACCCGCAAGAGGTAAAATCTGAGCGAGAGGATCAGAAACCCAATAACAATAGCCCCATACGATAGGCAAGCATCATGAAAACCAACACAACCCGTAGCGCTCCGGCAAAGAAAACACAAACCGTACGCGTAGCCGGCGTGCAAATGGCATCCAGCCCGCAAGTCAGCTCTAATCTGATAGAAGCTGAGCGCCTGATAGACATAGCGGCCGAGCAAGGTGCACAGATTATCGTGCTGCCGGAATACTTCTGTATCATGGGCGCCAAGGATAGCGATAAAGTCGCAGTGCGTGAAAAACCAAACGAAGGGCCTATCCAGCAATTCCTGTCCCGCAAGGCACGGGAACATCAAGTCTGGTTAATAGGTGCGGGCATACCGCTGGTGAGTAATTTCCCGAACAAAGTTCGCAACAGTTGCCTGGTCTACAACGATAAAGGTGTGCAAGTAGCGCGCTATGACAAAATCCACCTGTTCGGGCTGGATCTGGGTACAGAACATTATCACGAAGAAAATACGATCGAGTCCGGCAACGATGTTGTCGTCGTGGATACACCCTATGGAAAAATCGGCTTGTCCATCTGCTACGATTTGCGCTTTCCAGAGTTGTACCGAGCAATGGGGCAAGTAGACATGATTGTTGTGCCTGCTGCCTTTACCGAAACCACCGGCAAGGCGCATTGGGAAAGTCTCATCCGCGCCCGCGCGATCGAAAACCTGTGCTATGTGATTGCACCTGCGCAAGGCGGTTACCATATTTCTGGCCGCGAAACGCACGGCAACAGCATGATCGTCGACCCTTGGGGCGTCGTGTTAGACAGGTTATCCCGTGGCTCCGGCATCGTGATTGCCAATATCAACTGCGACTATCAGGCCAGCCTGCGCAAGAGTTTGCCCGCGCTCAAGCACAAAACCATTAAAGCAATCTGATTGCCAAAAATTCAGCAAGATACTTAAAGACACTGTAACAAACTGTCTGTTATAGTGTCTTTAAAGTATTCGTCATTTCACTTATGCAACTTAACCCCTTTGATACCGCCCAAAACACCCTGCTCACCGCAGCAGGGCTCACGCCTGCATCGCTGCAAGGCGTGCTGGACGGCATCCTGAGCCATCAGGTCGATTACGCGGACCTGTATTTCCAGTACACGCGAGCCGAGAGCTGGGGGCTGGAAGAAGGACAAGTGAAATCCGGCAATTTCAGCATCGACCAAGGCGTGGGCGTACGCGCTGTCAGTGGTGAGAAAACCGCTTTTGCCTATTCGGACGACATTAACCTGCCCGCGCTACAACAAGCCGCGAATGCGACCAAATCCATTGCCGCGCTGGGCAGCGAGCAAACCGCCAAAAGCGTTATCTCGCGGCCATCGCAGGCATTGTATGTGCCACACGACCCGATTGCCTCGCTCTCTGCCGATGCCAAAGTGAAATTGCTGGAAAGGCTGGAACGCTTTGCCAAGGCCGTTGACCCGCGCGTGACACAAGTCATGGCCAGTATCGCGGGCGAATACGATGTCGTACTCGTTGCCCGTAGCGATGGCGTCATGGCGGCTGATATTCGGCCACTGGTGCGCATCTCCGTGCAAGTGCATGTGGAGCAAAATGGCCGCCGCGAACAAGGTTCATCGGGCGGTGGCGGGCGCTTTGATTACAGCTACTTTACCGACGAAGTGCTGCAAGACTATGCGCAAAAAGCCGTACACCAAGCGCTGGTGAATCTGGACGCGCGTCCTGCCCCGGCAGGCAGCATGACCGTGGTACTGGGCGCTGGCTGGCCAGGTATCTTGCTGCACGAGGCCATTGGACACGGGCTGGAAGGCGATTTCAACCGCAAAGGCAGCAGCGCATTCTCTAACATGATAGGCAAGCAAGTGGCGGCCAAAGGCATCACTATTGTGGACGACGGCACCATCATGCACCGCCGCGGCTCGCTGAGCATAGACGACGAAGGCAATGTGCCTGAACAGACGGTACTGATTGAGAACGGCATCCTGCGCGGCTATATTCAGGACAGCCTGAATGCGCGCCTGATGGGTATGGGCGTCACCGGCAACGCACGCCGCGAAAGCTACGCCCATATCCCCATGCCGCGTATGACCAACACCTACATGATGAACGGGACGAGCGACCCAGCGGAGATTATCAAATCGGTCAAAAAAGGCCTGTATGCAGCCAATTTTGGCGGCGGGCAAGTCGATATTACCAGCGGCAAGTTCGTGTTTAGCGCGGCAGAAGCCTATATGATCGAAGACGGCAAGATCACTTACCCGGTGAAAGGCGCAACGCTGATTGGCAACGGACCCGATGTACTCACCAAAGTATCGATGATAGGTAACGACATGGCGCTGGACAGCGGCGTGGGCACCTGTGGCAAAGAAGGCCAAAGTGTGCCGGTTGGTGTCGGCCAGCCCACGCTGAAAATTGACGGTTTGACAGTAGGTGGTACGGTTTAATATCATAGAGGCATTCGGCCACAAGCCGCATGCTTTCTAGTTAACTCTTTACCTTTAGTTAATCCATCAAGGAGCTTCACATGGCAACCAGCAAAACTACCAAAACACCAGCCGTAGAAAAAAAACCCGCAGCCCCCAAAATAGCAGCTGCACCTAAACCAGTTGCAGAAAAAAAACCAGCTGTCGAAAAAAAACCAGCCGCAAAGAAAACCAGTACAAAAAAAACCGTCACCGCCAACAGCCCGTTTGAGCGCTACAAAATGATTGAAGTTGCCGCCTACTACATGGCCGAAAAAGATGGGTTTAAAGGTTCCGCTGCTGACTACTGGACTGCCGCCGAAAAAGAAATTGATAAAAAACTTGGCAAGAAAAAATAAGCATTAAAAAAGGCGCTTAAAGCGCCTTTTTTAATCATTAAATCAGTTACTTCATTACGCGGTTGCGATACTCACCAGTCCGCGTATCGATTTCAATCTTGTCGCCTTGGTTGCAGAACAACGGCACGGCCACTTCGTAGCCGGTTGCCAATTTGGCTGGTTTCATCACTTTACCGGAAGTATCGCCCTTCACCGCTGGCTCGGTGTAAACCACTTCGCGCACCACGGTGGTTGGCAGCTCGATAGAAATCGCCTTGCCATTGTAGAACTTCACTTCGCATGGCATCGCGTCTTCCAGGAAAGGCAGCGCATCCGCCATGTATTCCGCATCCACGTCATACTGGTTGTATTCCGCATCCATGAACACATAGGTCGGGTCAGCGAAGTAAGAGTAAGTGACGTCTTTCTTCTCCAATACGATCACATCAAACTTGTCTTGCGCGCCGTAAACGTTCTCGCTTGGCGCTTCAGTCAGCAAGTTTTTCATTTTCATTTTAACCACAGCCGAGTTACGGCCGGATTTGTTATATTCGGTTTTCACGATCACCATCGGATCATTGCCGATCATCACTACGTTACCCACGCGGAGTTCTTGTGCAATTTTCATAATCAAATTCTTTACAAATTGGGAGAGGAAAAATCAAACCGCGCATTATACGCGAGTTTGCCTTAAATTTTCAATAAAAATCACCAAGTTAGATGCCAAATCATTCTGCTTGGACAAGCCGGCGGACTGCTGCGCCGTGTGCGCTCGAATCGCAGGCAAAAGCGGCAAATACGCCCGCAAAGCATCGCCCAAGCCCTGCCCTGAGAGCCAGCATTCATGCGCCTTCCAGACCATATCTTTTTGCGCGAAATCCGCATAGAACAACGCCAAAAACGCATGTAGCTTATCCAGATGCGTATCTTCTTCCTGCTTATACGGCTGCCAGATGAACGGCTTGCCCGCCCAAATGGCGCGCACCCAGCTATCCTCGCCGCGCACAAAATTCAAATCGCAATGCGCCAGTAGTGCGTCATAATCGCCCTGGCTCAGAAAAGGCAAAACTACCACGGTCAAATTATCTTTTGTGTAAGTGGCGCCAAACTGCAAATTTTCAAGCCCGAAGAACGCCTGCACGGCAGGAAACAAGCTTGGCGCAGAGACAT
Organism: Methylophilus sp.; assembly: GCA_044228125.1. Taxonomy (GTDB): domain Bacteria; phylum Pseudomonadota; class Gammaproteobacteria; order Burkholderiales; family Methylophilaceae; genus Methylophilus. Next base: position 52,634 of record JBGAVM010000002.1, on the reverse strand, counting down.
AGACCACGCTCTTTTGTGACGCGTTGGCCAGCATTTGCAACAAGGCAGGGATTGGCGCGTGCGGATAGCAAAAAAGCGAGATTTGCAGAGCCTCGCGCGTGTCATTAGGTAAAAAGATGCCCTGGAAGCCGCATCCAGATTGGCTCGCAGGCCGACCGTTTGACAATGACTTTTCGCGCAGCAACCCGCCGGTTTTTTCCGTAAAGCCGGGATAGAAAAAATAGCGCTTGTGCTGCGCCACCCCAAAATTGGAACTACAGCCATGAAAACCTTCCACCCACGGCTCGGCGGAAAGATATTCCAGATTCACCCAAGCCGTTTCGGCAGGCAATTGCGCCAGATACGCCGCAGGCAGCTCGCAACCAAATGCCTCGATCACCGCATCGGGAAAGGGGGTGAACACGGTTTGCGCATCCCATCGTACGATCTCGACTTGCGCGATGGTTTGGCTTGTCAGGCTGGCATCCAGATTCTGGATAATCTTGCCCGCCACCTGCAAATCATCGACAAACAGGCGAACCTGAATGCCGTGTTCCGCCTGCAATTGCCGAGCCAAACGCCAGCAGACGCCGATGTCGCCGAAGTTATCGACGATTTTGCAAAAAATATCCCACTTTTTCACAGCAGATTCACGCCAAATTTCGCCATGATTTGGGCAAACACATAAAAAACCACTAGCGTGATGACCACGCACGCCAGCAAAGTCGGCCAGAAGCTAAGTTTAGAGAGCAGCCATGGAAACAGCAGAAACATCGGCAGCGTGGGCAGCACATACCAAAACGTGTACCAGGCCTGATTAGCAACCTTTTCCATTGGCTGGTTCTCCAAGTGCAGCCAGACCAGCGTGAGCACAGTCACTATTGGCAGCGCGGCAATCAGCCCGCCCAGTTTATCGCTGGCCTTGGCAGCCTCGGACACCACGACCACCACCGCAGCGGTAATCAGATATTTGATGATGACAAAGTTCATAGCCCCTCCTAATGCCCGCTATGGTTATGGCCGGGCTTTTTCACCTGCAATTCTACGGCAGTTGGCGTCTTCTGGGCAGATTCTGGCGCTTGTGCTACTTCCGGCAATGCTCCCGTCCATTCGTAGGCAGATGTCCCTTTCGGCTGTTGGTAATGGCCTGGATCACCGTAAAAGTCTTTGGACAAATCTTTGCGCACTTTCAGTGTGGTAAACATGCCACCCATGGCCAACGCGCCAAATGGCCCTTTGCCCATCATCATCGGCAAGGTGTTTTCCGGCAAAGGCATGGACATCATTTCAGCCATATCTACCATTTCCGCCATGCCGGTCTCGCCCATTTGCATATAATCCGGGACCAGCTTGGAGAACGCCTTGGCGACACCATCCTGACTCACGCCGATCATATTGGGGACCTGATGCCCCATCGCATTCATTGTGTGATGCGATTTATGACAATGGAATGACCAATCGCCCAGTTCGTTCGCTACGAATTCAATCGCGCGCATCTGCCCCACTCCGATATCGGTCGTCACCTCGGGCCAACGCGCGGTTTTGGGTATCCAGCCGCCGTCTGTGCCCGCCACCTCGAATTCATGCCCATGCAAGTGAATCGGGTGATTGGTCATAGTCAGGTTACCCACGCGAATCCGCACTTTCTCGCCCTGCTTCGCCACAAATGGCGCAATACCAGGAAACACGCGACTATTGAACGTCCACAGATTGAACTCCAGCATCGTGTTGGTGCGCGGCGTATAGCTGCCGGGGTCAATATCGTATGCGCCCAGCAAAAACACATAATCACGGTCCACCTGCATGGTTTTCTGGCTTTTCGGGTGCGTGATCCAGCTACCCATCATACCCATCGCTATCTGCGTCATCTCATCGGCATGTGGGTGATACATGAAGGTGCCCGCACGCTTCGCCTCGAACTCGTACACATAAGTCTTGCCCGGCTCTATGGGTAGCTGCGTCAACCCTGCTACACCATCCATGCCATTGGGCAAGCGTTGTCCGTGCCAATGTATGGTCGTGATTTCCGGCAGGCGATTGGTTACAAAGATACGCACTCGATCACCTTCCACCACCTCAATCGTCGGCCCCGGGCTTTGGCCGTTGTAGCCCCACAGATGCGCCACCATGCCCGGCGCAATCTCACGCTTGACCGGCTCTGCCACCAGATGGAACTCCTTGACGCCGTTGTTCATGCGCCAAGGCAAGCTCCAGCCATTCAAGGTCGCTACCGGCTGATATGGCCTGCCAGTTTCCGGATACAGCAGTTTTTGTGTCGTGGCGTTATCCATGGTCACCAGCTCTGGCAAGCCCGCCAGTGCGGCTTTGTTGACGGCGCTCATGGCGATGGCCGCGCCGGATAATTGTAAAAATGCTCTGCGGGAAACCATGTTAATTCCTTTCCTGATTTAACGGCTTACCGATTAAAGCCTGGTTAAGTTCTGTCTCTGCAATCCAGAAGTCACGCAACGCGTCGATATAGCTCGCCACGGCCAGCACCTGCGTACGTGCATCCGTCATGAGCTCGAATGGACCAACAAGCATGCCGTTAAAGCGCAGCAGACCTTCTTGCAATATTTTTTCGCGCAATGGCAATACTTCGTCGCGGTATTGCTGCGCAACATCGTAGTTTCTGCTGTAACGGTCGTAACTGGTGCGCACCTCGGAAGCCGCATCAACCGCATTGGCCGAAACTTGCTGCAACGCCTGCATATATTCGGCCTCGGCACGTTTCACCCGCGCTGTGCCCCAATCGAAAATCGGCAGTTCAAAACTGATTTCAAAGCCTTTTTTGGTCGCTTCACTTCGCCGCCCATCCAGTATCCGCGCGGGCCCCAGCTCCAGCACATTGATAAAGCGTGTGGTTTTGGTCAGCCCCAGCGATTGCGCCAATGCCTCGGTGCGCACTTTCATCTGTTGCAAATCCAGCCGTTTGGCAAAGTCATCGGCACTCACCTGCTTCAAACTGTTTTTGTTATCTGGCAAATCCGGCAGCCGCTCCGGCAATTGCAGTTTTTCCGCATCCGGCAGACCCAATAGCCGCACCAATGCTTCTTCTGCGGCCAATCGCTGATGTTGCGCCCTGCTCAAGTCAATCGCGGTATCTGCATAAAAAGCGCGCTCCCGCGCAGCATCCAGCGTACTCCAGTTGCCCGCTGCCTGCATGCGTTTGGCCAATTCGGCCGTTGCTTCCGAAACATCTTTTACTTGCTGCAGATAATGCAGGCGCTGCCTGGCGGCCAGCGCGGCGTAATAAGCGCGCCGCGTCTCGTTGGAAAGGCTGAGCACGCGCTGCGTCACCTCTTGCCTGGTTGCAGCGAAATGCCTTTTCTCCACCTCGCTGGCTTTCGGCATCGTCACCAAAGACATGATGTTGAATGTGAGAATTTGCTCGATACTGTAATCGCCGCCGTGTTTGGCGTAAAGCATGGAAAAGCCCGGATTCGGCAATCGTCCTGCCTGTACCGCATTAGCCTCGGCAATCTGCAAATCGTAGAAATCCGCCTGCAATCTCGCATTATTCAGCAGCGCAATCTGCACCGCGCCATCCGCGCTCAAGGGCGCTGCCAAAAGTTTTTGCACCTGCTCGGCGTTCCGCGTTTTTTGCGCATCAGTGGTCGCCCACACCGGTTTTTGCTGGATATATTGCTGCGTGGTGTTTTGCACCTCGCCAAAACCCACGTCGTTGCTGAATGTAGTGCAACCGGCCAGCAAGATAGGCGTTACCAGAAAAGTTTTTCTAATAAAAGCAATTAAAGGCTGCCAAACCATATAAACCTCCAATCCAACTTAAACATTCCCGAATTGCGGACGCAATTCGACTATCGATGCTAGGCGGATATAGGTGGTTCGACTTCAGCGGGCAGATGGATAGAGAGATACAGCGCGAGTGTGCTGGCAGAAATTTCCTGAGTAAAATCAGGTAGATAAAACTTTGGCGCGGTATCAAAACTGGCAGAAGCCGATGCAATGGTGCACGCCAGACAATGCGCGCAATGATGATGGTGCGTACTTGCTTGCGCATCCGTTTGGACTGGAGATGTTTCAGCTACAGAACCGTGACAATGCACAGGCTCGGAAGCCGCATCCTGATTGGCTTGCAGGCCGATGCTGTTTTCCGCATCCGCAAGTGCCATGCGCGTGCTCATCGCCCATGCGGATTGCATGAACAATGGCAGCCACAACATCAGGAAAATCGCCAGAATGCGCTTCATGAGGATAAGATAACAAGCCTATCGAATAGTTGCAATAGTCTTGCCAAGCGCCGTTAGCAAATGTGAAGCAAACCTCTTTAGCAGTAAGTAATGAGCAAAGACGTAGGGGAACTAAAATGTAGGACGGATGAGCACAGCGTTATCCGTCGGAGGTGGTTTTTGGGAGGCGTTGAAGAAGTGTGTCATGTCTTCATCCGGCGGATAACACTGCGTTAATCCGCCCTACGCTTGCTAATTAACTACCCAAAGTTCTATCAAACCTTTTTTAGGTTTTTTTCCAAACAACACCGGCTTTACTTTGATACCCAAATCATTTGCCAATTTCTGAGCTTCGTCTTTATCAACTTCATCAAAATACCTAATCTCATTTTGCTTGGGCATTTTGTTTTCAGATAAAAACAAAATAGGGTATTGTCTCCAGTTTTTAGCTTTTGCATAGACCCTCGCTTTGTTAATATCATCTGCACAATTATCACACCACTTGAGGCTCTGTATATAAAAAGTCAAATCGTTATTTTCGTTTTTAGCAATATTAGCGTCGCTCGCATCTACAACATCATCTTGCAAAAAAGTATTGCAGTCTCTTAATGCTTGAGCATAATCGCTCGAGTCTGCTCTATATATCCGCTCTGCCCGCATAAGGCATGCCTCATATGTATCTACGCCCACGCCCAAATTGGCTAGACTTAACACAGTGTCGGCAATTTTAGCGACTGACCGCTCACTCAAGCTGTCTATTTTTACTCCAGATGTTGAGGTTGAAACAGCCTTACCAGGGCTTACAATTCCAGAAGTGTTTGCGCTAATATCACCAGCGGGGTTGACTAAATAATCAAAAAACTTCTGTTGATTTTTAACCGCGTTATCGGCATCTTCAAATTCTTTAAACGCCTTCTCGCACGCATCCTGCTTATCTGTCTCTTCTTTAACAAAATCGCACCCATCGTCTTTCTGACTGCCTTTCACAGCACTTTCTTTGGCAGCCTGCTTGGCTTTGAGCGTAACAATAAGCTTGTCTAAGTTGTTCTTTGCATCTATCACATCCTTAACAGGAATATGTTTTTTTATTGATGCATTTGTTTCACCAGCATCAATCACTATCGTCGGTTTTGCTGGCCTAGCAATATTGGTTAATTGTTCAATCGCCAATATAGAAACCATGGTTCTTTGATCACGCATGGCCTGCATCTGCAACTCCGTCTCATCTATTGCACCGTTGAGGTATCGCTCGCAAGTCCTGTATAAAGACATGGAAAGCAAATTAACTGTCTGCGATCGTTCTATTGCAGCACCACTTTCTCTGAGAGCATGTGCCAATTGACCTCCAATTTGTAGGGTCGCAAGCTTTCCTGCTTCTGTCGTAGCATCTGCGTCAAGCCCTGCAGTTAAGCTAGAACTGACAACCGCAAAAATATCAGGAAACGGTTCGGCACATGTTCGCATAAAAAACTTGTTACCCTTTGCTTTATCGACTCTCTCATATGCATTTGCAATAACGGCTCTCTGTCTAGCATCCATTGTCGTCACAGAAGAACCATAGGCAAGCGACTGATGTTTAAATATGGCCCCTTTATTACTACACCCAACCATTACAAAAGCCAGCAGCGCAAAACAGAAATTCTTCACAATAACTCCCTTGCTTAAACGTCTTTTATCATTTTATAAACAGTAAGTTATAAAAAATAATGCGCTTTCAAATCGCTCATGTCAACACATATGTATTCCTAACAAACTGGAGCTTCTGGAATCATAAATGCTAGCTAGAAGTACTTAACCTCTACTATTTCGTATTCCGCTTCGCTGGCAGGTGTTACTACCCTCACGGTATCACCCAGATTTTTTCCCAGCAGCGCTTTGGCCATGGGCGATACCCACGAGATGTGGCCTTGTGCGGGGTCGAGTTCATCTTGCCCGACGATGCGGATGGTTTTTTCGCTGTCGTCATCCAGATTGTATAGCGTGACCCACGCGCCAAAGTACACTTTTTCGGTGTTGGTTTGCGTGTTGCTGTAAACAACTTCGGCAGAATCCATGCGCTTGGTGAGGTGGCGGATGCGGCTGTCTATTTGCCGCAAGCGGCGCTTGCCATAGATGTAATCCCCATTCTCGCTGCGGTCGCCATTACTGGCCGCCCAGCTGATGACTTTGACCAGTTCCGGCCGCTCGGTTTTGATGAGGTGCTGGAACTCCTTTTCCATCGCGGCGTAGCCTTCCGGCGTAATGTAGTTTTTGTATTCGGCCACGCTTACTTATCCAGCACCTTCACGTCCTGCACAAAATATTCGGTATCGCCAAAGCAGCTTGTCGGCAGCCAGATATGCTGCTCGTAATAAAGATTGACGCGCTTGCCGACGGCATCGTTGATTCTTTTGGCAACGGCTTCATCGTGCACAGTAAAGTGGAACTTCTCTGCCTGCGTGCCGGGCATGGAAACCAGCACCTGTTCGCCCTCCCAAGTCTTGCAGACAAATCCTTTCTTGGAAAGCTTTTGCACAAAGCCGGCACGCTCGCCGGTAGAATATGACCAGGTGAGCATGAGCCAGCAATAAGCCGCTACAAGCAACGCCAGGATAGCCAGGATAAGCCCGAAGACGATAGGTACTACTCCGCGTTGTTTTTGTTTGCCAGAGAACATGGGTTGCCTTTCTGAATGGTTGGGATGATTTTACCGTGAAGCCAATGGCTTGAATACCCGTTACAATAACATCATGCTCAACCCCACCGATTCCGTTTATATCTGCAGCACGCATCGTCTGGCACGTGCGACGCAGAAGTCTCTGAATCAGCAAGCAAAATCCAGTGGGCAAACCGTCTGGGCAACGCCACAGGTCACCACCCTGACGCAATGGCTGCAAGATTTCACCACGCAGTTGCTGCTCTGTGGCGAAATCGCGCCTGACACGTTTCCCATCAGGCAGCTCAGCAGTTTTGCAGAAAACCTGTTGTGGCAGCAAGCCGTTGCCGATTGCCTGCAAAAACATGAATATGCAGCGCTCTTTAATGTGCAAAGCCTGGCGGATGCGGCCCAATCTGCCAACCAGTTGCTCATCGAGTGGCAAATCGCGGATGACGAAATCAACAGCGACTTTTTGAGTGTGGAAACCCGGCAATTTTTGCGCTGGCGGGCTGTGTTCCGCGAATTCTGCAAAAAGCATGATGCTCTGGAATCCGCACGGATATTGGCTCTGCAGGCAGATATTTTGCAGGATTATGGGCAGAATTTACCAAAAAAAATCAAGCTGCTCGGTTTTGATCGTATCACGCCATTGCTACAAAAAATCACCTCCGCGCTGCAAGCAAAGGATTCTATCGTGGATTTTGTATCAGTGAATGCGCCACATAGCATGCCATTGCAAGCTGATTTGGATGACGTGGAGGCAGAATGCCGCGCTGCAGTAGCTTGGGCGCAGGACGCACTAAAAATTAACCCGCAAGCCAGATTGGCCATTGTGTCGCCTGTGTTGCCGCATATTCGCCGATTGCTGCAAGACCTTCTGGATGACACGTTTCACCCTGAAACCTTGCATGCCAATCAGGCAGAAGTCCCGCGTATTTATGACTTCTCGCTGGGTGAGCCACTCGCCCAGCATCCGCTTGTCAGCACGGCGCTGAATCTGCTGCGGCTGGCTTGCAACCCGCGTGCGAACCTGCAGGCAGACATCTCCAACCTGTTGCTGGACATCTACTGGGGCGCATGGGATGAGCGCGATTTGCGCGCCCAGATTGACGCGCGTATGCGCAAAAAATGCGTGCGTAGTCTTAGCCTGGAAAAGCTGGTGCAACTAGTAGCGCAATATGCCGAAAACTCGGTGCTGCTACAAAACCTGCAAGCACTGCTGGCGTTCCGCACAGATTTGCACAACCGGCTGCCATCCGCATGGAACAAGGCGTTTCAGGCATTGCTGCCACAGCTCCAATGGGCGAATGCGCGCGCGCTGAGCAGCCATGAATACCAAGCGCAACGCGCCTGGGAAAAGATACTACAACAATTTTCCACCCTGGATGCTATCTGCGGCAATATCAGTGGGTCAGACGCAGCGCGGGAGCTGCGCCAGATGTGCCTGCAGCAGCTGCATCAACCGGAGAACAAGACCGAAGCACGCATTCTGGTACTCGGCATGCTGGAGCAGCCAGCCAACGCGCTGGATGGGCTGTGGGTCATCGGCATGAACGATTTGCACTGGCCGCCTCCGCCCCGCCCCAACCCACTGTTACCCTACGCGCTACAACGCACCAAAGACATGCCCGGTGCCGATAGTGCTACGCAAACCATTTTTGGCAAGCAAGTTTTTGAACGGCTCGTGCTAAGCGCGACACAGGTGATTTTTTCTTATGCCAAACATGAAGGCAACCGCGAGTTGCGCCCTTCTCCGTTGCTGGAAGACTTGCCATATCTAAACAGCACAAGGAGCATTACCACGCTTGCCGAACAGATGGCGATTCCCAAAAAACTGGAGACATTGAATGACCACCTGGCACCACCAGTCGGCGAATCTGAACAAGTGCGTGGCGGGACGAAGCTACTGGAAGCGCAAGCCATATGCCCGGCCTGGGCGTTTTATCGATACCGGCTGGGCGCAACCAGGCTGGAGGAACCTAGCGACGGCCTGGATCAGATGCTGCGCGGCAGCCTGGTGCATGCCGCTTTGCAGCAATTCTGGGAGAAGCATCATGATTCCGATGTATTCAAACGCATTGACTTGCCCGATTTAATCACAGCAGCGGTAGATGCCGCTCTCGCGCTCACCCCGGACCTGGCAACGCTCCCTGCAGCGCTGGTACAAATTGAACGCCGCCGCTTGGTATCGTTACTGGAAACCTGGCTGGCATTAGAAGCGGAACGTACCCCCTTCAGCGTGCAAGCTTGTGAGCAGGAAGAAATCATTCATGTGCAAGGCTTGCAGATTCGTTGCCGTATCGACCGGATTGACGCCCTGGAAGAAGGGCTGCTGGTCATCGACTATAAAACCGGCACGCTGCCAAAAATGACCGCTTGGGCGGATGAACGTGTAACAGAACCACAACTGCCGTTTTACGCATCCATCGTACTGCAGAACGAAGAAGTGGTAGGTGCCTGCTTTGCACGTGTCAACGTCGAGGAATGCAAACTGGAAGGCGCCTCGGAAGCCAATATTGGCGGAGGCTTCAAGCCCATGCATGAAATGAAGAGTAACCAGACGCTGCGCCAGTTTAGCGGATTCGACGCTTTACTGGGGCACTGGCGCAGGCAACTGAATTTGATTGCGGCAGAAATCGTGCAAGGCGTGGCGGATGTGCGTTTTGCGAATGAAGCGGATTTAGCCTATTGCGATGTGGAACCGCTGCTGCGCATTCCTGAACGGCAATGGCAGTTTGAACAAGGTTTGAACGAATGAGCGATTTATTGAAGCAAGATGCAGAAAATCGCTTACGCGCGTTGGAACTCGCCTCGTTCATCGTTGAAGCGCCAGCCGGTGCGGGCAAGACAGAACTGCTCACACAGCGTTATTTGAAGCTGCTTTCGGTGGTGCACGAACCGGAGGAGATTGTCGCACTGACCTTTACCAACAAGGCCACCGCCGAGATGCGGCAGCGGATCCTGCAAAGCCTGCAAGATGCCGCCAACAACACACCGATAGAAGCAGATAAGCCACACAAGCAACAAACACGCACCCTGGCGCTGAATGCATTGAAACGCGATCAGGCACGAGGATGGCAATTGCTCGCACAACCTGCGCGCTTGCGCATCCAAACTATCGACGCACTGTGCGGCAGCCTGACCCAGCAAATGCCGCTGTTGAGCCGCTTTGGCGGCCAACCCGCGCTGGCCGATGATGCCAGCCCGTATTATCGCGAAGCTGCGCAGCGCACACTGGCCGATGTTGCGGAAGAAACCAGCACAGACGGCCCGGTGAGTACCGTGCTGACATTTATGCAAAATCAGGCAGAAAAGCTTACTGAATTGCTGGCGGACATGCTCGCCAAACGCGACCAGTGGCTATTGCCGCTGGCAGGACATACGGACGAAGCGGAAATCGCGCGACAAACGCACGCCATTGTGGCGCAGGAAACAAACACTGCCCTGCAAGCCGCGCTGCATGCGGTTCCTGGCGCATATCAAACCAAGCTCATGTCCACGTTGCGTTATGCCGCGGCCAACGCCCCATCTGCGTTTGATTTAAGTATACTGCGGGACTGGCAGATGCCTCTGGAAGCCAGACCAGAGGCGCTTTCCGGCTGGTTGGCGCTGTGCGATTTTTTGCTGACAAAGGAGGGGGCGTTTAAAAAAACCCTGGACTCACGCAATGGCTTTCCAGCAAAAGACCCTGCCAAGCAACAGCACGTTGAAAATTTTGTTGAAGTATGTGCGCTGATTGGCGACCCCGCACCACTCGCAGCCTTGCGTGAACTACCACACGTGGATAGGAATGAAATTCATCAAAACGCGAAATTAGTCGCAGCATTTGCGCAAGTGCTCAAACTAGCCGCAGCACATTTGTGGGCCGTATTCCAGGCTGCCAACGTGGTGGATTTTGTGCAAGTCACACAATCTGCGATTCAGGCATTGGAAAACACCGATGGCCCGACCGACCTGGCCTTGCGGCTGGATTATCAAATCTCGCACTTGCTGGTGGATGAGTTTCAGGACACCAGCCCCACGCAGATCGCCTTGCTGAAAGCGTTAACGCAGGGCTGGGAAAATGGCGGCGACCGCACTTTATTCTGCGTAGGCGACCCGATGCAATCGATATATCGTTTCCGCAAAGCGGATGTTGGCGAATTTTTAAATGCAAGCAAGTTTGGTATCGGCCACATCCGGCTGGAGCCGCTCAAACTCAGCCTGAACAACCGCTCACGACCAGAGATTCTGCAGTGGATTAATGACAGTTTTGCACAGATTTTCCCCATACAGGATACGCCGGCCAGCGCAGCGATTGCATACCGCAAATGTGAACCGAAACTAGACCCCGCACAAGATGCAGGCGTGCAAGTACATGCGTTAGTGGTGAGCAATGATGATGAAAGCCAAGCTGCCAGAACACACGAGGCTCGTCACATCGCAAACCTTATCGTGCAGGAACAGCGAAAGAAACCGGGGCAAAGCATCGCCGTACTGGTACGTAGCCGTGCACATTTGCATCACCTCGTCTCGGTCATGCGTCGTGAATTTGCACACATCCCATTTCAAGCCCTGGAGATTGAGGCGCTGAACGAACGCCAGACCGTACTGGACGCGCTGAGCCTGACACGTGCGATGCTGCACCCGGCAGACCGCGTGCATTGGCTTGCTATCTTGCGCGCCCCTTGGTGCGGCCTTACGCTGGCAGACTTGCATGTGCTCTGTGCGGACAACCATCACGCGACGATCTGGCAGTTGATGCAGGATAAAACGCGTTTGCAGCGCATGAGCGAAGAAGGCCAAGCGCGTCTCAATCTCGTCAGAACAATTCTGGCACGGGCTTTTGCCGAACAAGGTCGTATGCCGCTACGGCGCTGGCTGGAAACCACCTGGCTGCAACTGGGAGGTGGCAGCACCTTATTAAACGCAGGCGACATTCGCGATGTGCAAGCATTTTTCGATTTGCTGGAGGAGAATGTCACTGGTTATGGGCTGGATTTTGCGCAACTGGATGCCGCAATGGAGAAACTCTACGCCAAGCCGGATGCTAGCGCGAATGAGCGTTTGCAATTCATTACCATGCACGCCGCAAAAGGTTTGGAATTTGATTGTGTGATTCTCCCCGCTCTCAACGCCAAGACCAAAAATGACAATCAACCTTTAATCATGTGGCAAGAATTTGAAGTTCAAAATCATTTGCAACTGCTAGTGGCGCCCATCCGCAAAGCCAATAAACATGCGGGCATTGAGCTGTATGATTATTTGTACAAACTTGAACAGCAGCGCAATCGCAATGAAACTACACGCCTGCTGTATGTGGCGGCAACCCGCGCCAAACAGCGACTGCATCTTGTTGGCACCATTGCAGAAACAGCAAAAAATGAACGTAAGCCGCAAGCTACTAGCTTACTCGCACAACTTTGGCCTTGTGTGCAAAACGAATTTTTTAATGCAGAAAAACTATCACTAAAAGCATCTAATAGCAATGAAATATCATCATTTAGCAGCCAATTGAAGCGATTATGCATGAATGATTTGGCACCAATTCCTGTAAAGATGATCGCGCCAGAGCACCCCGACCTTCCGCAATCTGCCGAAGCTATCGAAACCGCACCAGACATCACCCGTGATATGGGCACGCTGGCGCATCAGTATATGGAAATGCTGGCGAAACAAAGAATAGACAGCAACAAACTGGCAGAAACCGAACCTGTTATGCAACACTGGCTACAACAACAAGGCCATGATGCACATCAAAGCAGCATGGCTGCAAGCCAGGTTTTAAGCGCCTTGCAGGCCACTCTAAAAAGTGCCGATGGGAAATGGGCACTTCAAGACCGCGAGAATGCGCAATCGGAATATGCGCTGATTTCTGAAGATGGTGCACAGCATGTGATTGACCGCACATTTATCGAAAATGGTGCGCGCTGGATCATTGATTACAAGCTAGGACTGGATGTTACCGGGCAGAATGCCAAACTGGCCGCACTCACACACCTGCCACAGTTGGAACGTTACGCCGGGCTGTTCTCTAACGAAAACCTGCCCATCAAAAAAGCTGTTCTATTCCTGAATGTCGGCCTGCTCGTAACGCTTTGATTCCGTTTGTTTTGGTATATTTCCTCGGTGATTTGGCAACCATATGATGTACATCAAGCCATATCCGCATGGAACCATTTACAGTCGTGCTTACTCTAAGTTTTGCTTGGTTTTCTTTCAGCAAAAAGCACATGAGGTGACTCGATGGCTACAATCGATAAAGTGTTTTTTCATGCATCGCCAATACAAGATTTGGCATCCATCCATGAAGACCATGCACAGTTGTTGCGCCATCTGGAACATATCCGCGAAACCTGCACTTTTATCGACAGCCATGACAATTGCGAGAATTGCAGCCGGGAAAAGCATGCGTCTTGCAAAGGCCGGTTACACTCTTTGCTGATTTATGGAATAGAAGTTGCAGAGATGCACTTTGTGCATGAAGAAGCCATATTACTTGAGGGCTTAGCACTAGAAACCCGCACTGCACGCTTTCTGGCACACTTAGCTGCGCACGAAGCCATCCTCAAAAAGCTGGAGATGGTAAACACCATGAGCGCCGAACTGAACAAGAATGTCAGCACGGCTGAGGCATACCGAAATCTGCACAATCAGACATCCGCCATCCTGAGGGAGCATGAACACCTGTTCGACCAACCTTCAATACGCCGCGCAGAAGCAGAAGCGAAGCAGAAAATTACAATCAAGCCGCTTCATTCTTGAAGTGGCGCCGTAAATACCAAGCCACAAACACAACACCCAGCGCAACAATCACGTAATGGAACTGATGGAAATACACTTTCAGATCCTGCCAATGTTCGCCCGCCTTCATGCCAACATACCCCAGCACCCAGCACCAGATAAATGAGCCAACAAAGGTATACACTACGAACTTGGTCATATTCATGCGCGCCACACCGGCCGGGAAGGCAATAAACGTGCGCACCGCAGGTAGCAAACGGCCAATGAAAATAATGATCTCACCGTGCTGTGCGAACCAGCGATCCGCCATATCGAGATCTTTATGGCTAATCAACACATATTTACCATATTTTTCCACTAACGGGCGCCCTCCAAGCATGCCCAGATAATATGCCGGAATAGAGCCTACCACACAGCCGATCGCTCCCGCCATCGCGACGCCAAACAAGGTCATCTCGCCTTTAAACACAAGAAAACCCGCAAACGGCATGATGATTTCGGAAGGTAGCGGGATGCAGGCAGATTCTATCGCCATCAGAAGCACAATACCCCCATAACCCATCGAGGAAATCACACCCATGATCCATGCGGCAACGGCCGCGATAATTTTTTCTAACATATTGATTTAAAAAAATAAGAGTTATGAAAATTCCTTCATCAGCTCGCGCACGGTTTCCACCTTATGCCGCAAATTACCTATTTGCACCATCATACGCAGTTTGTCTGATCCGTTCATGCGGCAGCGTTTGTCGCGCTGCAGCAGGTTGATAAGCTTCAGCGGATCCAGATCCGCTTTGATATCGAATTGTAGCTGAATCGCGTTGTCGCTGGCATCCACTTTGATGATGCCCAGCGGTTTCGCCGCAATGCGCAAGCGATGACAAGCCATCAGCGCTTCGGCAGGCTCCGGCAGCAGGCCAAAGCGGTCGATTAATTCCTCCTGCATCACGTCAAGCATGTCATCATCGTTGCAGTTGGCCAGCCGTTTATAAAGTACCAGTCGCTCATGCACATCGGGGCAATAGTTGTTAGGCAGTAACGCAGGCGTGTGTAGATTGATTTCGGTCGTCACGCCCAGCGGCGCGTTCAAGTCTGGCTCCTTGCCTGCCTTGAGTTGCTTGACGGCGTGATTGAGCATGTCGGAATACAGATGGAAACCGATTTCCTGCATCTCACCGCTTTGCGAATCGCCCAGCAACTCGCCCGCGCCGCGAATCTCCAGATCGTGCATCGCCAGATGGAAGCCCGCGCCCAAGTCTTCCAACAATTGAATCGCATCCAGGCGCTTCTGCGCCTGCGGTGTGATAGTACGGTCACGGTCTGTCAGCAGATAAGCATACGCCTGGTGATGGCTACGCCCTACGCGCCCGCGTAACTGATGCAACTGCGCTAAGCCGAACATGTCGGCTCGGTTGATGATGATGGTGTTGGCCGTCGGTACGTCAATGCCGGTCTCGATGATGGTCGTACAGAGCAGAATATTGAAACGCTGCTGGTAAAAATCGCGCATCACATGTTCCAGTTCACGTTCGCGCAGTTGCCCATGAGCAATGCCGATACGCGCTTCCGGCAAGAACTTTTCCAACTTCTCCTTTTGCACATAGATGGTATCTACCTCGTTATGCAGGAAATACACTTGCCCGCCACGTTTGAATTCGCGCATCACCGCCTCGCGTATCAGGCCTTCGGAGTAATCGCTGTGGAAGGTTTTGATGCTCAGCCGTTTTTGCGGCGGCGTGGCAATCACGCTGAACTCGCGCAGCCCTTCCATCGCCATGCTCAAGGTACGCGGAATCGGCGTCGCTGTTAAGGTGAGCACATCTACCTCGGCGCGCAAAGCTTTCAGTTGCTCTTTCTGGCGCACGCCAAAGCGATGTTCTTCGTCAAGAATCACCAGGCCAAGGTTCTTGAAATGCACGTCTTTCTGAATCAGCCTGTGCGTACCAATCACAATGTCAATCTCGCCTTTCTCCAGGCCTTGCAGCGCTTGCGCCTGCTCCTTGGCTGTCCTGAAACGCGAAATTTCGGCAATTTTGATGGGCCATTGCGCAAAACGGTCGCAGAAATTCTCATAATGCTGCTCTGCCAGCAAGGTCGTTGGCACCAGTACGGCCACTTGCCTCCCGCCCATCACCGCGACGAACGCTGCGCGCAAGGCCACTTCTGTCTTACCAAAACCCACATCGCCGCACACCAGCCTGTCCATCGGGCGGCCGGATTGCATGTCCTTGATGACATTCTCGATCGCCTCCAACTGGTCGGGCGTCTCTTCAAACGGAAAACCCTCACAGAACGCTTCATAGTCATGCAGACTCAGCGTAAAAGCATGTCCGCGACGGGCTGCACGCTGGGCATACAAGTTCAGCAGCTCGGCTGCAGTATCGCGAATCTGCTTGAGTGCTTTTTTCTTGGCCTTGTCCCATTGACCGCTGCCTAGTCTGTGCAATGGCGCTGTTTCAGGCGGCCCGCCTGAATAACGGGAAATCAGGAAAAGCTGGGAAACCGGCACATACAGCTTATCATCGCCAAAATATTCCAACAGCAAAAACTCTGTCTCACCTTCGCCAAAATCCAGGCTGATTAACCCTTTGTAGCGTCCCACCCCGTGCTGCTCGTGCACTACCGGGTCATCTTGTCGCAATTCGGAGAGGTCCTTGAGCATGCCCTCGGTATTGCGCGCTTTTTCTTTCTCGCGGCGGCGCTGCTGGCGCACGGTGGAGGCGTAAAGTTCCGCCTCGGTAATAATCACAAATTCCGGCTGCTGGAAGCCATGATGCAGAGCCGAAACCGCCAGCATGACAGACGCCTGACCATCCAGAAAACCTTGCCAGCTCTCACAAAGCGCGGCGTCCAATCCATGCTCGGCAAACAACTGCGCCATGGTTTCACGGCGCCCCAGGCTTTCGGCGCAAATCAGCACACGTTTATTTGTATTGTTTAAAAAGCCTTGCAGTTTGTGCAACGGATTTTCCGCACGTCGTTCTATATCGAGGACAGGTAGGGTTTCTGCTGGCTCCATTGACATACTCAACATTGAGAAATCATGCGTTTGTTTGAAAAACACATCGGTTTTCAGCAGTAGATTCTCGATCGGCAAAATCGGTTTCTCAGGATCATAAGCCAACAGTTTGTAGCGCGATTGAGCATCAAACCAGAACTGCTGCGCGGCCTTATCCAGATTGCCATGCAGCACGATATGCGTATGCTTAGGCAGGTAATCGAACAGCGTCGCTGTCTCATCAAAAAATAGCGGCAAATACCACTCGATGCCGCCACTGGCAATGCCTTTGCTCACGTCCTTGTATATCTTGGCGCGCTGCGGGTCGCCCTCGAACTGTTCGCGGAACCTGCTCCTGAACTTGGCGATGCCAGCCTCATCCAGCGGGAACTCGCGCGCCGGCAGCAGGCGTATTTCCGGCACGGGATACAGACTGCGCTGCGTATCCACATCAAAGGTGCGGATGCTTTCTATCTCGTCATCGAACATATCCAACCGGTAAGGTAATACGCTACCCATCGGAAATAGATCGATCAACCCGCCACGCACGCTGAATTCGCCGGGGCTGATGACCTGCGACACATGGTGGTAGCCCGCCTGCGCACATTGCTGGCGCAAGGCTTCCACCTCCAATCGCTGACCTTTCTTGAGTAGGAAGGTATGCGCCGCCAAAAAACTGACCGGCGGCAGCTTGAGTAGTGCCGTAGAGATTGGCACGATCACCACATCAGCCTGCGCCTGGCTAATCTGATACAGCGTCGCCAGACGCTCGGAAGTCAGATCGGGATGCGGGGAAAACACATCGTAGGGCAAAGTCTCCCAATCCGGCAGCAAATGCGTCTTGATGTCGGGTGCAAAAAAAGGAATTTCCTCCAGCAAACGCTGTGCTTCAAACGCATTGGCCGTCACAATCAGCAGTGGGGTTTTTGTTGTTTTTAAACGACATGAAAGTGATGCTAGAAGTAAGCTATCTAAGCCATTGGCAGCATAAGGAAAACGGCTGGCTTGGTTTATATCCGGCAAGGAAAACTGCATAAATGGCGACGACTTTAACTTGGTTAGGCTTGGATAATTGCCTATTATACCTCTGTAGCACATCCGAATGCGTGGCACGCGCCTAACGTGAGTCCGACAGGCGTAAGCAAGACAACAATGGGGGCCATCATGAACGACAAGCAGTTGGTAGCGATTCATGCTGCAAAATATGTACAAAACGACATGCTGGTGGGGTTAGGCACCGGCTCGACTGCCAATTATTTCATCGAAGAGCTTGCACGACGCCAGGCCGAAGAAAACCTTCGAGTCACTACTATTGCCAGTTCCAACATCAGCATGATCAAAGCGCAAAGCCTGGGCTTGCGTGTGGTTGGCCTGCAGCAAGTAAGCTACATTGATTTGTATGTAGACGGTGCGGATGAAATCACCCCCGACATGACGCTGCTGAAAGGCCGTGGCTATGATTTGGTGATGGAGAAACTGCTGGCCAAAGCCGCCAAGCAATTCATCGTAGTAGCAGACAAATCCAAACTGGTGGAGCATATCGGCACCAATTACGCCATTCCTATCGAAGTAATGCCTTTCGCCTGGCAAGCGGCCAAGCGTAGCCTGGAATCATTGGGTGGCGTGGGTGACTTGCGTCCGAACCTTGCAAAAGATGGCTTGTCCATTACCTCTTACGGCAGCTTGGTATTAGACATGCAATTCGATAAAAGCATCAAAGAATCAGAGCTTAACGCGCTCATCAACAATGTCCCCGGCGTGGTGGAGCATGGTATTTTTTACGGCCTGACCACCGCTACGCTCATCGCGGCTGATGGAAACGTAGATGCGCGCTGGCGCTGACAGGAGCGCTATTTGAGGAACCTGTCACTTATTTTTGGCTGGCTACTATTAGCGCTCACCGCTTGCAAACAGGAAAAACCTGCGCCGCAACCGCCTGTGCCAACTGCCGGGAACCCAGCGGAAAATGTCCTGACCGTCGTCACCATCAACAGCCCCAGCACCTACTATGTGAACAACGACAAGGCTTTTGCCGGCCTGGAATATGATCTGGCCGTGCTGTTCGGCGAGTTCCTTGGCAATAACACCCAGGTCAAGTTCGTGGTGGAAACCAGCGTGGAAAAAGCCCTTGCGCGCGTGGCGAACAAAAAGGCGGATTTTGCGGCGGCAGATTTATCCGTGACTGAAGATCGCAAAAAGTTCGTACACTTTTCGGCGCCCTATCATGACGTGCAGCAGCAACTCGTCTACAACCGTGAAGCGATCAAAAAGCCACCCAAAAGCATGAAGGATCTGGCAGGGCTGGAAATCGTGGTACCCGCCGGTAGCAGTTTTGTAGAACGCCTCAAGCAGTTAAGCAAGAACGAGTCCGGCATCCTCATTTGGGAAGAACGGAAGTCCGTACATTCCGGACAACTGCTGGAAGCGGTTGCCAATGAGGAGATCTCCTACACCATCGCCGACAGCCACTTGGTTTCCATCCTACAAAACTACCATCCTAATCTCGCAGCGGCTTTCCCGGTGGGCGAGCCGGAAAAGATCGCTTGGGCATTTCCGAAAAATGGCGATCCGGAGTTGCTTAAGAAAGCAGACGAATTCTTTGCCAAGATCAAAAAAGATGGCACCTTGCGCAATCTGGTAGACCGCTACCATGGCAGTTCCAAGCGGCTGAACCCGCTCGATGTAAAAACCTTTTTGGTGCGCAGCCAGACACTGCTGCCCAAGTACAAACGGCTGTTCAAGCAGGCACAGGAAATCACCGGCCTGGATTGGCGCCTGATCGCGGCCATGAGCTACCAAGAGTCACATTGGGACACCTACAATACATCACCCACCAATGTGCGCGGCCTAATGATGCTGACCGAGGACACGGCAGACCGCATGGGCGTGACGGATAGGCTGGATCCGGTACAGAGTATCCCGGCCGGTGCCAAATATATCCGCCTGCTGATAGATGCCGTCCCGGATCGCGTCCCTGAACCAGACCGCACCTTTATGGCGCTGGCCTCCTACAACATCGGCTATGCGCATCTGGAAGACGCGCGCGTACTGGCGCAACGGTTGAGGCTCAACCCGGACAGCTGGGCGGATGTCAAAAAAACGCTAGTGATGCTGAATGATCCGAATTACTACATCAACGCCAAATATGGCTATTGCAGTTGCGGCCAGCCAGTGATTTTCGTGGAATCCATCCGCAGTTATTACAACATTCTGGGACGTTTTGAATCGCCGCATGACAGCGTACAGGAAAGCTTCAAGATCGCCATGGCGGATACGCCGATATAAAGCAAAAAACAAATGTCCTGGAAGCCAAGCAGGGCGCGGCTTCCAAGGCATGCTTTAGCTACGGTCTAATGGCCTGCAAGCCGCCCATGTAAGGCTGTAAAACTTTGGGTATCGTCACGCTGCCATCCGCTTGCTGATAATTTTCAAGAATAGCAACTAAGGTACGCCCCACCGCCAAACCGGAACCGTTCAGCGTATGCAGCAACTCCGGCTTGCCTTGCACGTTGCGGAAGCGCGCTTGCATGCGGCGCGCCTGAAAGGCCTCGCAATTGCTCACAGACGATATTTCGCGGTAAGTATTCTGCGCAGGCAGCCACACTTCCAAATCGTAGGTCTTGGCCGCGCCAAAGCCCATATCGCCCGTGCAAAGCGAAACCACGCGATACGGCAATTCCAGCGCTTTCAGGATATTCTCGGCATGGCCAACCATCTCTTCCAGCGCTTCGTAGCTTTTGTCGGGATGCACAATTTGCACCATCTCAACCTTGTCGAACTGGTGCTGGCGAATCATGCCCTTGGTATCCTTGCCGTAACTGCCTGCCTCGCTACGGAAGCACGGCGTATGCGCGGTCAGCTTGATGGGCAAGCTTTCCAGCAGCACGATTTCATCGCGCACGGTGTTGGTCAGAGTGACTTCGGAGGTGGGGATGAGATAGTTGCCGCCTTGCTTCGCATACCAATCTTTAATCCAGCTTGTCGTAAACTCTGGATCGCTTCTCGCACTGTCCAGCATCACTTTTTTGAAGTGGTCAGGACTTTCTATCGTATTAGAGTTTTCGTCAAAATCAAGTCCTGTTGGAGCCGACTTAACTCTAAACAAATCCTCCTCAAATTTAGGCAGTTGCCCTGTACCCAGCAATGTTTCTGCATTCACCATATACGGCGTATAACACTCGGTGTAACCATGTTTTTCTGTCTGCGTATCCAGCATAAACTGTGCAATGGCGCGGTGCAGTTTGGCGATTCCGCCCTTCATAAACGTAAAGCGCGCCCCTGATAACTTCGCACCTGTATCGAAATCTAAGCCCAGCGGCGTGCCAACATCGGTATGGTCTTTGATTTCAAAATCAAACGTGCGCGGCGTACCAATTTTGCGCACTTCCATATTCGCAGTCTCATCTCCACCTTGCGGCACGCTCTCGTGCGGCAAATTAGGTACAATGAGCATTAAGGTCTCCATCTGGAACAACACATCTCGCAAATTTACTTCTTTAGCTTCAATTTGCGATTTAAGCACACTCATCTCTATCAACATCGATCCAGCATCTTCGCCTTTAGATTTAGCGAGGCCAATCTGCTTGGAAGCCGCATTGCGCTTGGCTTCCAGAGTCTCCTTTTCTGTCTGCAAAGTCTTACGTTCTGCGTCCAACCTACGAAACTCATCCGCAGGAAAATCAAACTTGCGCGCTTTCAAACGGGCTACTACATTATCCAAATCGTTTCTTAATTGCTGAATATCTAACATCTAATCTTCCTATTGTTGTATCTTTTAGCCACAGAGAACACAGAGTTCACAGAGAAAACCGTCTAATCCCGTTCACCAGTTTTTGCTCGGAAAAGTTAATGAGCAAACCTCGCTTTAACCCCGTTGATTTTAAATATGAAAGTAACTGCGCCTGCGCGAATTCTGGCAACTTTGCCTGTGCCTTCAATTCCAAAATCACTTCATTTTCCACCAACAAATCCAGCCGCTGTCCTTGCAGCACAATTCCTTTATAGCGTACTTCTATTTCAACCTGCCTTTGATAGCCAATACCACGCAAACTGAATTCGTGGCATAGCGCTTCTTCGTAAATCGACTCAAGCAAACCAACGCCCAACTCCCGATGCACCTCAATTGCCGCGCCGATAATTCGAGCTGTTAAATCATCCGCCATTTGCTTTTTCTCTGTGAACTCTGTGCGCTCTGTGGCTCATTATTTCTTGGCTTTTTTATCCAAATCTTTCAAGTGCGCCAATTTTTCACTTATTTTACCCTCAAGCCCGCGCGGCGTGGGCTGATAAAACTTTGGTGCAGTCATTTCTTCGGGAAAATAGCGCTCACCTGCCGCATAAGCTTCCGGCTCGTCGTGCGCGTAACGATATTCCTTGCCGTAATCCAGCGCTTTCATCAGCTTGGTCGGCGCGTTGCGCAGATGTAGCGGCACAGGCCGCGATTTATCTTGTCCGACAAAGGCTTTAGCTTGGTTGTAAGCCATGTAAGCCGCGTTGCTTTTGGGTGCAACGGCGCAGTAAATCACCGCATTCGAGAGCGCCAATTCGCCTTCCGGCGAGCCAAGACGCTCGTATATCTGACAGGCTTCCAGCGCCATCGTCTGCGCTTTGGGATCAGCCAAACCAATATCTTCTATCGCCATGCGGATGATACGGCGACCGAGATAAAGCGGGTCTGCGCCACCATCGATCATGCGTAAAAACCAGTACAGCGCAGCATCAGGGTTGCTGCCGCGCACAGATTTATGCAGCGCGGAAATCTGGTCGTAAAACGCCTCGCCGCCTTTGTCGAAACGGCGCAATTTGGAAGCCATCGTCGTTTGCAGGAAGGCATCATCTATCTCTTTGACACCCGCGCTGGAAGCCGCATGAAATAAGGATTCCAGAAAATTGAGCAAACGCCGCGCATCGCCATCGGCATAGGCCAGAATCTGTTCTTTTACCGAATCGGACACGGAAATTTCCGGCGCCACCAGCGCACGACCACGCTCCATCAACTGTGCGAGCTCTGGCTCGGACAAGCTGTTTAACACAAACACTTGCGCGCGGCTGAGGAGCGCGCTATTCACTTCAAATGATGGGTTCTCGGTCGTTGCGCCAATGAATGTCACCAAACCGCT
Organism: Methylophilus sp.; assembly: GCA_044228125.1. Taxonomy (GTDB): domain Bacteria; phylum Pseudomonadota; class Gammaproteobacteria; order Burkholderiales; family Methylophilaceae; genus Methylophilus. The sequence goes on along the minus strand of JBGAVM010000002.1, from coordinate 29,984 downwards.
TTCGACAAAAGGCAAGAAGGCATCTTGCTGGCTTTTGTTGAAGCGATGCACTTCATCCACAAACAAAATGGTTTTGCGACCGGATTGCTGCAAGGTCAATTCGGCGCGCTCTATCGCCTCGCGAATATCCTTGACGCCAGACAACACAGCGGAAATCGGGATGAACTCGGCATCAACGGTATTCGCAATCAAGCGTGCCAGCGTCGTCTTGCCCACGCCGGGCGGGCCCCACAGAATCATCGAAGGCAACTTGCCAGACTGGAATGCAATACGTAGCGGCTTGCCTTCGCCCAGCAGATGCGTTTGCCCGACGACTTCGTCCAGCGTCTTGGGACGCAGCCGCTCGGCAAGCGGTGCTTGCGGGGCAACAGGTTGAAAGAGATCGGTCATGCGCGTATGCGAATTGCTGAAAACGCTAGTATACCCGAGTTAAACGCGGCGTCATTCCGTCCGCTTGTCCGAATAGCCGGCGAAACCCATCATGACGCGCACCAGACCATACACCAACCAAGATAGCAGGCGCTTGAAGTGGTGCTGATGTTGCCAATCGCTTTGCACAACCTTGCTGGCGCCGGTTTCCATGCTTTGACGCAAATCTTCCCTGAGTTGTCCGGCGAAAGCAAAATCATCCACCAATACATTGGTCTCCAGCGACATCATCAGGCTAAATGGGTCGATATTGGACGATCCCACCATCGCCCAGCGCGCGTCGACCACTGCCACCTTGCTGTGCATGAAGCTTTTTTTGTATTCATAAATCTCGATGCCGTCAGCCAGCAGGCTGCTATATAGCGCATGGGAGGCATAATCCAGCAGCACATATTCCACCCTGCCTTGCAGCAGCAAAATTACGCGGACACCTCGTTTGGCCGCATCGCGCAAGGCATGACGAAAGCGCAGACCAGGCAGAAAATAGGCATTGGCAATCAGAATTTCTTTTTCGGCACGATGGATCAGCTCCAGGTAGGCATTCTCGATATCGCGGCGATGCAGCACGTTATCGCGCAACAGCAGCCGGGCGTGCATATTGCCGGCTTTTTGTTTGGGTAGTGCTACAGGGAACGAACTCTGCGGTTTTTTGCGCAAATTCAGCCAGGACATTCTCCGCCACAGCGAAGTGACGCTATGCCGCATAGATTGCAGCAACATGCCTTCCACTCGCACAGCATAATCCACCCGCGGCGGAATATGGTCGGGCGTATTGTTGTCATCAATGATATTGATGCCGCCGACAAAGCCGATGCGACCGTCTATTACAGCCATTTTGCGGTGCATGCGACGCAGGCGGCTGCGTTTAAAAGTCCATGGTGACACCTTGGGCCGGTAAATCATCACCTGTATCCCGGCTTGCTCCATGCCCTGCAGATGTGATTTCTCCATGGTCCGGCAACCAAAACCATCCAGCAACAGACATACCAGCACACCGCGCTGCGCCGCACGTTTGAGCGCATTGGCAATGCGGATACCGGTATGATCCAGTTCGAAGATATAGGTTTGCAGGTAGATTTCATGCTGTGCCTCATCAATCGCTGTTTCCAGTGCAGGAAAGTATTCCGCACCGTTCCTCAGCAAAATGACGTGGTTACCGCCCGACATATTCATTCCCAATCTAAAGATGCCGACAGCGCCACATGATCGGACATGCCGATATTGGCCAAGCTATGGTGCACATGACAAGCATGCACATCAAACCCGCGGGCATAGATGCGATCCAGCCGAAAAATCGGGAGCGTCGAAGGAAAGCTCCGGGCGTGAATCCCATGCATCTGCTCAAACACCTCATGCAGATTTTGCTGTTTGAGTACCAGGCTGGCCTTTTGCCGCCAATCATTGAAATCCCCGGCCACGATCATAGGCGCATCCTTGGGTACCATGCGCTGGATACGCTCGGACAGCGCCAACATCTGGCGTGTGCGCCACCGCCCCATCAAGCCAAGATGCACACAGATGCAGTGCAGATGCTTATCCAGACCCGGCACGGCAATTTCGGCATGGAGCAAGCCGCGTTGTTCGACGCGGCTTTCGGAGATGTTCTCATTCTCCCAGCGCACGATGGGATATTTAGAAAAAATGGCGTTGCCATGATGCCCCTTGGCGCGCGTGGCATTTTGCCCATATACCGCAAAATTCCAGCCATCCTCGGAGAGGAAATGATACTGGCCGCGATAAGGCAGGTCATGATGCCGGTCGTGCGAATGAGTAACCGCTGCTCATGCATGGTAAGGCGCAGGTTAAAACTGCTTAAGCCCTTGTGGGTATTGAAGGTCGCAATATTCAGCTGGGGAAGTGCCACAAATGCAACTGCCAAACAATTACCAGGAAAAATCCTTGCGCACGACCACGGATAATGTCGCGCGCTCGAAATCGTTCAGCCGGATATTGGAATCGTTTTTCGTATAGCCGACTTGCGAACGGATTGTCCAATCTCGGGCCGGTATGAACTTGATGCCCAAAGTCGCGTCATACTGATGATCTTTGCGCGAAACAAGAAAAGCTGGATCGTGGTCATCATAATTACGCAACTCATAGCCCATAGTGGTGTAGCCCTGCCAGCGTGCGGCCAGCCGCATTTGCCCACCCAGGCGCAACCCGGCAATATCCTGACTCAGGAAATCGAAATTGCTCCTTCTGGCATCCTCGCGCCCACCGTACAGGCTGGCAAAAACCACTGGGGCGAATGATAACTGGAAAGCATGCCCGGTATTCACCCCCGCAATCGTTCTGTCTGCGTTGCGAATTTCGTTATCATCGTACTGTAAACCGGAATATTGTGCGAAAAAGCCGATTTGGTTGCGCGGATCCAGCGTATGTAACCATTGTGCCGTAGCACCATAGGCATGTCGAAAATCCTCGCCATCCAGATCGAACTGATTATCTTGCAGCGTCAACGTTAGTTGATTGTTCTGGTTCGGCCTGATTTCAAGTCCGACGTTGAAATCCGTCGAAGTAGTATCGAACTCGGATTCCGAATTGTTGACACGATTAGCGGAACTGGCGGACGCAAACACCGCGATTTCTTGTGAGAATGGATGACGGAAAGATAAGCCGCCTGCAAACTGGATAAAGCTGTCCGAACGCTTCCGCACACCCTGGTCCAGCGGGATCAGCAGGCCTCCCAAAGCCGGCACGCTGACAGAGCTAATGCTGGTAGCACTATTGACGTTGGAATCCAACCCCAGGCCAAACTCCAGGAAAGCACCAAAACTGGTCGTAGTACCTTCGATTTTCTGAATCTCGGTCAGCAGTTTCTGGATAGCCTTTTGTGTTGTCTCGTCCGGATTTTGCTGCAGCACATTGTTGAACTCGGCTTTGGAAGCGTCACGCTCGCCAAGCATATAATGCGCTTTGGCCATTTCCGCCCGTGCATCCTTGTGCTCCGGCGAGATTGTCAGCACACGCTCCAACGCAAAGACCCCACGGGAAACGTTACCGCTTTCCACAGCGCTGATGCCGAACAAGTAATCGTAGTTCACCTCACCAGCATAGCTGCTTTCCAATGGCTCCAGCAACTGGTATGCCGCTTTGTAATCGCCGCTGCGAATCAGCTTTTCAGCTTCAGCCAGCTCCGCATCCTGCGCGGCGGCCGCAACAGGCGATAGCAATGCCGCCATGGCTAATAACCTTACTGCTGTTAAACGTATTTTCATATTATGATATGAATAAAATTCCCAGCAATAATAACCACTTATAAAATATAAATAAAGTAATTTATCAGGTTAATACGATCGCTACATGGCTACGCCATTATTCGCCGACCACGTCCACGCCCTTGGGTGGCGTAAACAAAAAATTGCCGACTTGAAGTTCAGGGTTGCGCTCGACATCGTCGAAGGTAATATGCGTAATATGATTAAAGCTGTCGTATAGCTCCATCTTGCGTAGCTTTTCCGCCTTAAAACCCAACAGCACACGGTCATAACCGCTTTCTTTATCCTTGGGCAAAGCCAACACCCAAGTCAGGCCATCTTTGCGAATAGCGTTTTTAAGCGTAAAGCTCTTTTCCACCTGCTGTCCACCTGCCAGCATGGCCGCCGGACTGGAACCAATCGCGTTACTCAGCTCGCGTACGGTAACTTGCTGTAGATCCGTATCATATAAAAACACCTGCTTGCCATCACTAACAATCTGCTGTTCATAAGGCTTTTGGTAATCCCAGCGAAATTTATTGGGGCGTTGCAACATCATTGTGCCGTCTACCTCCTGGGCTTTTCTGCCCTGTTTATCCAGCACGGTCTGATGAAATTTTGCACGCATGGAAGTCGTGTTATTGAAAAAATCCAGCAGACTGGATACGCCATCAGCCCATGCCGCTTGGCATATCAATAGACCAATCAAAAATAAAAATCTAATCATCCGATTCAATCGTCTTGAGATTGGCCTTTGACCAAAACGTCTCTGTTACCATTACTTTGCATAGCTGAAACCAGCCCTGCGCGCTCCATATCCTCGATCAGCCGTGCGGCACGGTTATAACCGATGCGCAGATGCCGCTGCACGGAGGAAATGGATGCACGACGGCTTTTGAGCACAATATCTACCGCCTCGTCATACAGCGGATCTTTCTCGCCACCTTCGTCTGCCAGAAAATCCCCTGCCTCACCATTTGCACCACTCTCGCCGGTAAGAATGCCCTCGATATAGTTTGGTTCCCCGAATGATTTTAAGTGGTTCACCACCTCATGCACTTCATGGTCGCTCACGAAGGCACCGTGAATACGCTGCGGATGTCCGGTGCCGGGCGGCAAGTAGAGCATGTCGCCTTGTCCTAACAGCGTTTCGGCGCCCATTTGATCCAGAATGGTGCGGGAATCTATCTTGCTGGAAACCTGGAATGCGACGCGTGTCGGGATATTGGCTTTAATCAAGCCGGTAATCACATCTACCGATGGCCGCTGCGTCGCCAATACCAGATGAATGCCACAGGCACGCGCTTTCTGCGCCAAGCGGGCAATCAGTTCTTCGACTTTCTTGCCCACCACCATCATCAGATCGGCAAGTTCATCGATCACCACTACAATCAGCGGCATCTCTTCCAGTGGTTCAGGGTTATCCGGTGTCAGACTAAATGGATGCGGGACAGACTCACCCGCCTTGGCAGCATCTTTGATCTTCTGGTTATAACCCGCCAGATTACGCACTCCGATGACCGACATCAGCTTGTAGCGCCGCTCCATTTCTGCCACTGCCCAGTTCAGCGCATTGGCTGCCTGGCGCATGTCGGTCACCACAGGTGCCAGCAAATGCGGGATGCCTTCATACACCGATAATTCCAACATTTTCGGGTCAATCAGGATCATGCGTACCTTGCTAGCTTCGGATTTGTACAAGATACTCAAAATCAGCGCATTGATCGCGACAGACTTGCCGGAACCTGTCGTACCAGCCACCAGTACATGCGGCATTCTGGCCAGATCAGCCACTACCGGGTTGCCTGCAATGTCCTTACCCATCGCGATCGGTACCACAGAATGCATATCTGCATACACCTGACTACCCATGATCTCGGACAGGAAAACGATCTGGCGTTTTGGATTCGGAATTTCCAGCCCCATGCAGCTCTTGCCCGGGATGGTTTCCACCACCCGAATGCTACCGACGGAAAGTGCCCGCGCCAAATCGCGCGCCAGATTGGTGATCTGGCTGCCTTTGACACCAGCCGCCGGCTCAAACTCATAGCGTGTGATGACCGGCCCGGGCTGGGCGGAAAGTACTTTGACATCGATGCCGAAATCATTCAGCTTCTTCTCAATCAGGCGCGAAGTAAATTCCAGCGTCTCCTCGCCAGGAAGTTCAACTTGGTTGTTCGGCTCATCCAGCAAATGCAGTGGTGGCAATTGGGAATCCGGGTCGGAAGCAAACAGATTGGTCTGCTTTTCTTTCAGCACACGCTCGCTTTTCGCGATTTCCGTCTGCGCGAGCTTGATCTCAATAGGCGCGCGGTCCTCTGTGCGTTTGCGCTCCTGTTCCAGATATTCTTCCCGCTGCTGTTCCACCACCTTGCCAGCCTTACGATCCTGCCAGTCGTGGTACTTCGCCAGCGCCCACTCGTGCGCTGCAATCAAGCCCGCACCGAATCTCTCGGTAATCGTGATCCATGACCAGCCGGTGAACAGGCTGAATCCGACTGCAAACAACAGCAGCAACACCATGGTAGAGCCGGCGAACCCCAGCATCTCATGCAGCACACCATCCACCGCTTCGCCCAGCATGCCTCCCGGACCTAAGGGTAGCGTAGCGGGCAAATCCACCAGATGCCCAGACTCCAGCGCACTGGAAGCAACTAGCAAGAGGCCGAAACCGACCAGGTTGAAAATCAGGAATGGCCGCTCACTGATGGTCAGCTCCAGGCGGTGATACACCAGCCAGACGCCATAGAAAGCCATCACCACCCACCACCATGCGGAGAAACCAAACAGATACAGCAACAAATCGGACACCCAGGCCCCTACCGCACCACCGGCGTTATGGATCACCGCCCCTTCGCTCGCCATATGTGACCAGGAAGGATCCTGACGGTGGTATGTCAGCAGTATCGCCGTAAGGAAAAACCCGCCCAGGGCAAGCGTCAGCCACCAAGCCTCGCGCACCAAATGGGCATGGTGCTGCTGGCGTGGACTGGGGGGTTGCACGACACGACCGTTGCTTAATTTAGATTTTTTATTAAAAAACAAGGTGTTATGTTTCCAAAAAAGAATGCTGCCTGATTTAATAAACTTATCGTGATTATAACAAAAACCAAATAGCCTAAAGCGTATCCAACGTTTAATATTATGCACCGTAAACAGGAGATCAACATGGATATCGGAATTTCCGGAAAAGACAGAAAAAACATCGCGGAAGGCCTGTCGAAACTGCTGGCCGACACTTACACTTTGTACCTGAAAACCCACTATTTCCACTGGAACGTCACGGGGCCCATGTTCAATACGCTGCATTTGATGTTCGAGACACAATACAACGAACTGGCGCTGGCCGTTGACGTCATTGCAGAACGCATCCGTGCATTGGACGTTTACGCGCCTGGCACCTACAAACAGTTCGCCAAGCTCACCAGCATCAAAGAAACTGATGAAGTACCCAAAGCCATCGATATGGTGAAAGAACTGGTCGAGGGTCACGAGGCCGTCTGCCGCACCGCGCGCACCGTGTTCCCGATTGTGGACAAAGCCAACGATGAAGCCAGCGCGGACATCCTGACGCAGCGCCTGCAATTGCATGAAAAGACCGCATGGATGCTAAGGAGCTTATTGGAAAAATAAGCGCCGATACGGTCTTTATGTGCATAGGTGACGCCGAAGCCAAAAGACAGCTTGCTCTCAAACGCCTGCTGAAAAAATAATCATGTTGCACCATAAAACCCGGCTTGAAATTGCCGCGTTTGGTACAATCTCGGTTAATAAGAATCCAACTCAAGAAAGTATTAAACATGTCAACAAAACACGCACATTTACTTATTTTAGGCTCCGGCCCTGCCGGTTATTCCGCAGCTGTTTACGCGGCACGCGCCAACCTTAAACCAGTGCTGGTGACCGGCCTGGCGCAAGGCGGTCAACTGATGACCACCACCGAGGTAGATAACTGGCCGGCCGATGCCGACGGCGTACAAGGCCCGGAGCTGATGGCGCGCTTCCAGAAGCATGCCGAGCGATTCAACACCGAGATGATTTTCGACCACATCCACACTACACACCTGAACGAAAAACCGATTCGTCTGGTGGGTGATGCAGGCGAATACACGTGCGATGCATTGATTATCGCCACCGGCGCATCAGCCAAATATCTCGGTCTGCCAAGCGAAGAAGCCTTCGCCGGCAAAGGCGTTTCTGCCTGCGCCACTTGCGATGGTTTTTTCTATCGTAATCAGGAAGTTGCCGTCATCGGCGGCGGCAATACCGCAGTGGAAGAAGCGCTGTACCTGGCCAACATCGCCAGCAAAGTGACATTGGTACATCGCCGCGACAAGTTCAAGGCCGAAGCCATCATGGTGGACAAGCTGATGGACCGTGTGAAAGAAGGCAAAATCGTGCTGGAGCTGAATTCCACGCTGGACGAAGTGCTGGGCGACAACACCGGCGTCACCGGCATGCGCGTCAAGAACGTGGAAACCGGCGCCACTAAGGATATCGCGCTACAAGGCGTATTCATCGCCATCGGCCACTCGCCCAATACGCAGATATTTGAGGGCCAGCTGGAAATGGAAGGCGGCTACATCATCACCAAAATGGGACGCAACGGCAACGCAACGGCCACCAGCGTACCCGGCGTATTCGCGGCGGGTGATGTGCAAGACCACATCTACCGTCAGGCTGTCACCAGTGCCGGCACAGGCTGCATGGCTGCGCTGGATGCGGAACGTTACCTGACCAGTTTGAAATAAGCGCATTTCATTCATTATCAAGCGGGATGCCTTGTAAAGCGCATACCGCTTGCCTTTCAGGGCAATAAAATTTGCAATGAATGCGCGCGCGTAAAGATTTGGTATCATCTTGCATCATGAGCGCAAACGATGACAAAGATAAGGAACTGCACCTGTTCCGCCAGGCAGTAAAAGACGCGCGCCCGCTAACGGCGGAACCCAAACACGCGCCCATCAAACGCGTCAAACCTATCCCCAAGCAAGTCATCCGCGACGAGCAACAAGCGCTGCGTGATTCCCTCAGCGATGACTATGTGCCCGCGCACGAAATTGAAAGCGGCGAAGAACTGCTCTACCTGCGCGAAGGCCAATCCCCTTCAATCCTCAGCAAGTTGCGGCGCGGGCATTGGGTGGTGCAGGCGCAGATTGATTTACACGGGCTGGTGAGCGACGAAGCGCGCATGTACGTGGCGGATTTTCTCAACGCCTGCAAAAAACGCGGTATCCGCTGTGTGCGCATCGTGCACGGCAAAGGCCTCGGCTCCAAGAACCGCGAGCCGGTGCTCAAACACAAACTCAGAAGCTGGTTGATGCAGAAAGATGAAGTCATCGCCTACGCCCAAGCCAAGCCGGAAGACGGCGGCAGCGGCGCGGTGATTGTGTTGTTGAAGGCTTGAGATTTACGCTTTGCGGCGTTTAAAACCGACAAAACCAAGCATCGCGGAGCCAAATAACCATGCAGCAGCTGGCACAGGCACGGAAGATGGCGGTACGTAATCAGAATAGCTATACCCATTCACACCTGCAAGCTGCTGCAAATCCCCATAAACAATTTCTGCAAGTGTATTATTGAATGTGAAAGATAATTGACGCGACTGGTTTTGGCTAACGTTTTCGTATTCGCCTGTCGCCGGATTGAAAAAGTAATTGTAGCTTTGAGAAAACAGGAAATCTCCCGCTCCCTGAGTTAGTCCTGTCGAATCTGTAAATTGACCAAAAATATAAGCATTTCCAGCCGAATACTCATCCAACAAACCGAGTATTGGGTCATAGGGGGCATTGCTGGTGGCATAGCTTTGTGCATCTGCGAAAAAAGTAATGGCTGTGTTACCACTTAACGTAAAGAAACTCCGCCCTAAACTGACTGCTCCATAATTACCGGATAATAATGCCGACCCTACAGCGCTACCTTGGGCAGTTACATTAGTATTGGTGAGATCTGTACCGCTGACGGAAGAGCTTGCAGCGGCTAAGCTGCTGCTGGCGCTACCTGAATATGGCGCATATACATCGGCAGTGTAATTGCTGTAACTGTTATGCCCAGAGAAGTTTGACGCGCTATCAAGATGGTATACTTCCCCGAAATTACTGGTTTCTGACCCGTAAAACTGAATGCTTGGGGTAATGCCATCATTCACATCCAAATCTGCGAGCGTGAATGACACAGGACCAACCCAAGCATAGGAGACCACTTCCGCTTGCAAGGATGTGCTGACAAATGCTGCCAATACGGCCGACAATAAGCTGATTTTTTTCATCTTGTTTTTCTCCTTTAACTTAGATAGCATCCCGCTGCAGCTTTTTGGTGCTTTTGGCTTTTTAAGCACTACGCTCAGACGATACTACCCCCCCTCGATATTAGCAATCACCCGTTTGGGCTATTGGAGTTTATTTGTTGAGTTCCATTCGGCGGATAACGCTAAGCTCATCCGCCTTACACTGGATTCCCGCCTTCGCGGGAATGACGAAAATGACCTGCCCTACAACCAAATATCCATGCGGGTTTTCAGCCTGTTTTTTTTGAATATTTAACGCTTTCTTAAAAAATATTTTGCTCACTCCTCTTGCTGTATTTCTATATTTATGGAATAATAGAAATATGGAACACAAAACAATCGTCAACATGCTGGCTGCGCTGGCACAGGAATCACGCCTGAGCTTGTTCCGCCTGCTGGTGCAGGCCGGGCCGCAAGGCATGGCGGCCGGTGCGATTGGCGGTGCACTTGGCGTGCCGGGCAGCACATTGTCGTTCCATCTGAAAGAATTGAGCCAGGCCGGGCTGATTGTGGCGCGTAACGAGAGCCGCTACGTATACTACTCCGCCAATTTTGAGGCGATGACCAGCCTGCTCGGCTATATGACTGAAAACTGCTGCGGCAACGGCCAACAAGCCAGTTGCTGCGATATTTCGACCAAGGAGATCACATGAAAAGGATGCATATACACGTCGCAGTAAGCGATTTGGCGCAGAGCGTGGGATTTTACAGCCAGCTGTTTGGCGCGAAGCCGACGGTGGAAAAGCCGGATTACGCCAAATGGATGCTGGATGACCCATTGGTGAACTTTGCCATCAGCCAACGCGGTGCGCAGGTGGGGTTGGACCATGTGGGCATTCAGGTGGATAACGAGGCTGAACTGACCGAGCTGAAAGCCAGAATGGACAAGGCCGAGATGCAGGTAGTGAGCCAGGAAGGCACGACTTGCTGCTATGCGAACTCGAACAAGCACTGGGTGCAAGACCCTTCCGGCATCGCGTGGGAGACCTATCACACGTTGGACAGCGCGCCGACCTTTGGCGGCAACGCGCCTCACGAAAGCGCCAGTGCCTGCTGCGCACCCGCACCGCAGACCATCCAGTTTGGCAAACGTACACAAACGAACAAGGAAAGCTGCTGCGGATGATGAATAAACTGACTGCGGAATTTATCGGCACCGCGCTGTTATTGGCGATTGTGGCGGGCTCTGGCATGATGGGTGCCACGTTAAGCCAAGGCAATGATGCGGTGGCGCTGCTGGGCAACAGCATCGCCACCGGTTGCGGCTTGTATGTGCTGATTAGCCTGCTGGGCGGCATCTCCGGCGCACATTTCAACCCCGTAGTGACGCTGATGTTCTGGCGTAGCGGCGCACTCCCCGCCAGCCAGGTCGCGCCTTATATTGTCACGCAAATCGTTGGCGCGATTTCTGGTATCTGGCTGACGCACACGATGTTCGGCTTGGCGGTTCTGCAAACTTCCACCCACGCCAGAAGCGGCTTGAGCCAGATGTTGAGCGAGTTCGTTTCAACCTTGATTTTGCTCAGCGTAATTAAATTAGGCGTTAAAAATGCGCCCGAGAAAGTGCCGATGCTGGTAGCACTCACGGTGACGGCGGGCTACTGGTTCACCTCTTCCACCTTCTTCGCCAACCCGGCTGTTACTATTGCCAGAAGCCTGACCGATACTTTTGTCGGCATCGCACCGGCCGATGTGGGGGGATTTATCGCGGCGCAGCTAGCGGCTGTGGTGTTAATCATCGTTTTTGCAAAAAAGTAATCTCATGAATATCCTGTTTCTATGCACCGGCAACTCTTGTCGCTCGATTATCGCGGAAGCGACTTTCAACCACCTCGCGCCTGCTGGCATGCGCGCGATGAGCGCAGGCAGCAAGCCGACCGGCGAGGTGCATCCGCGCTCGATCGCATTGCTGAAATCGAAAGGCATCAGCACCGAAGGCTATTACAGTAAATCGTGGGATGGCCTGGAACCCGCACCGGACATTGTGATTACCGTATGCAGCAATGCAGCGGGCGAAACCTGCCCGGCGTATTTAGGTAAAGTGATGCGCGCGCATTGGGGCGTGGATGACCCCGCCAAAACCACCGGCACGGATGCGGAAATCAACGCGAGCTTTGAAAACGCCTACCGGATTTTGCGCAAGCGCATTGAAGCGTTTTTAGCGCTGCCACCTCTGCCAGAAGATAAATTACAGGCCGAGCTTGAGCAGATTGGCAGCCTAACTTAACTCTTTTTATAAACCAAGCTCGCTTAAACTAGGGTGGTCATCCGGCCTTCTGCCAAGCGGCCAGTGGAACTTGCGTTCGCTTTCTTTAATCGGCAAATCGTTGATGCTGGCATAGCGCAGTTCCATCAGGCCTTGCGGGGTAAACTGCCAGTTCTCGTTACCGTAGCTTCTAAACCATTGGCCGGAATCATCATGCCATTCGTAGGCAAAGCGTACGGCGATGCGATTGCCTTCGAACGCCCATAGCTCCTTGATAAGGCGGTAATCCAGCTCCTTCGCCCATTTACGGGTGAGGAATTCAACGATTTGCTGGCGGCCTTTGGGAAACTCGGCACGATTGCGCCATTGCGAATCCGGCGTATAAACCAGCGAGACGCGCTGCGGGTCGCGGCTGTTCCAGCCATCTTCTGCCATGCGTATCTTCTGTATCGCCGTCTCTCGGGTAAATGGCGGGAAAGGTGGTCTGGATTCAATTTCGGTTGTCATCATCAATCTCCTTTGAATAAATTAAAAAATATCTCAAATATCAAGCACCAACTTTTCGGCATCAGACCGGGATACGCATGCACACATTAACTTTTTTTCACTTCTGTCGTATTCCGATAAAACGTTATCCTTGTGTTGTACTTTACCTTCTAGCACTTGGACAGCACACCTGCCACACATCCCCGCTCTGCAATCCGAATCAATCTGAATACCTGCACCACTGATTGCATCCAAGACACTCTGATCTTTCCCTACGTTAATAGTTAAATGGGATCGCTTTAGCTCCAGTGTAAATTCTCTATCTTCATTAGAGTCCTCACGATCAAATTTTTCATATTTAACGCGCTCTGGTGGTATGGCCAACTCTTTAGAAGTACGAATAAATCCAGCTATTAAGGATGACGGTCCACATAAATAGAATATTGAATTTTGAGGGGCAGTGGCAATAATTTCATTCAGATTCATTCTTTGCTCAAGTGAAGCGTATATCTTCAGTTGCTTTGGAAACTCCCGACGTAAATCATCCAAGAAAGGCATATCGGAAAGATTTTTTACGCTGAAGTGTAATTCAAACTTCCGCCCACGACTCTTTAATTCATGTGCCATTGCTTTAATTGGTGTAATACCGATTCCACCGGCTATCAAAACTGCAGTTTCATTTGAATTGTCTAACTTGAAAAAATTGCTTGGTGGCTCGCAATTTAGTTGAGTACCAAGTTGATAATTTTCATGAATAAATTTTGAGCCACCATTGCCGTTGAACTCTAATTTAACTGCAATTTCATAAACACCCCTGTTCTCTGGATTGGAACAAAGCGAGTAATGCCTCGTTTGCATTGAGCCATCATCTAAAATTACCGGCATTTTAATATGTGCTCCTGCTTCGAAATTAGGCAAGATTTCGCCATTTACTTGCTTAAGTTCGTATGATCGAACGTGGGTTGTTAATTGGCGAATGGCAGTAACAACTAATTGCAGCCTTCCTACACCTAAATGCTCAGTTTTTCTTGATTGTGTTGTTCTAAGTTTATCTTTTAGAGATTTAATTTTTGCCAGTAATGGTTCGACTATAGACTCCATTTCCAATTCAGAAAATCTGGGAGTTATATGTTGCGGACAATTCCATTCGATTGCTTCAACCTTGATTATTACGCCACGCTCAACCCGCGTTTGATATGCCGAATTTGCTAATAACGCTAGTTTGTCGGGTTCTTCTGACTCATGAATAATTTGCGTGGTACCCCAAATTTTTAGCCTGCGCCTGCCAGGATAGTCCATGAGAATAAGAGATATACGATTATTGGCATTCAAGTTGCCAACACTTAAGTATTGTCTATTACCACTGAAATCAGCATAACCAAGAGTACGCTCATCCAGAATCTTTAAAAAACCCTTGGGGCCACCACGGTGCTGTACATATGGCCAAGCATTTTCTGATATGGTAGCCTGATAAAAACTATCTCGAGTTTCGATGAATTCCTTTTCGTAAAACCCAAGAGTGTTTCTGGGATCATCGGACAACTCAAACCCAACATTTCTTTCCCTGCTTCCATATTTTGTCTGAGCTGCCTTAACGCTCTCTGTGAAGGTAATAGTAGCGAATGCATTTGGCATATCTAATCCATAAGTTTTTGTAAAATAAAGCTAATGATGATTAGTCATTAGCTTTATCAAACAATTAGAAAGTTAAAATGTTTGTCTCATGTTTAAGTAGTTTTGCAAAACTTGCGAGACCCGTTGTCCCAGGAACAGGATTTTCGCTAATGGTTTTAAAGCCACAAGCTTTGGCATCATTACTTGCTCCAAAAACATCAGCACACCCGCAAGAAACACCTGTTACACTGCTTTTAACTAGCTCATACAATCCGTGCAATGGATGATCTTTTTGGGTCACCAAACTCGCCCATCGTGTGCCAGCACCTTGGAAAGTAATAGATACTTCGCCGCCAGCCTGTTTAATATCATAAGCTGCAGCTAAAGCATTAAATGCGCGGCCTAGTGCCTCTTCACCATTGTTAGGATCTGAAAAAATAAAAATTGCTGTTTTGTCCATCATGACTCCTTTCAAAAAATAATAAATCAACTCAAAAATGTACCGAACGTTCCGTACAAGTGACAATGTACCGAATGTTCTGTATGATGTCAACTGCTATTTTTAGGAATTTAAATATGGCCACTCAGACGATTAACGACCAAGCACTTATTGAACTAATTTTTGAAATATTCCGTGAGCATGGTTATGAAGGAACTTCAATTTCTCAGCTGTCTGAAGCGACAGGGTTGAAGAAATCTAGCTTGTATCATCGCTTTCCAGAAGGAAAAGATGACATGTTAAAGGCAGTGGTGAACCATGTTGCACACACTATTGACCAAACGATTATTCGCATTTTGCAAAATTCACAACTATCTCCGTTAGATCGTTTTACTAGCATGTCATCCACAATCAAACAGTTTTATGCCTGTGGTACGAAGAACTGTTTGTTGAATGTGCTTAATTTAGGCAACGCTAAACCGGAAATAAAAAGATTGTTGAAGAAGATTTACGATGGCTGGCTGCAATCGTTAACTAAGCTTGGAGTTGACGCAGGTATGAGCAGTGATGATGCTGCAAATTGGTCAGAGTATTTTATTGTGACGTTAGAAGGTATATTGGTGATACAGAGACTGAGCGATAATTCCCATTTGTTTGAAAACTGGGTTGCAAAAGAGCAATTAAAATTTAGGCACTAATTGAACTTAAAAATATTCAAATATTAATTGAGTACAACTTTACTCACCGCCATTGCAATTTGTTCTGACAGTTTTTTATCTGCAACTGCACGAGCCAAAGTTACCCCGCCTACCAAGGCAGCAAGGTTTGCCCAGGTCGCGTCTAAGCTCGCCTCACCTTTATTTTCTGCAATCTGGTTGGCGAGCTTTAATAATTCCCTCTCGAATAGTGCTTTAGTTTCAATATCCGATCTACCAATTTCAGGTGCTAATGTTTGCAGTGCACAACCCTCAGCAAGATCACAAATGCGCTTTTGACCAAGATATATCCTCACAAAAGCTTCCCACCACTGATCAGGCATTTCGTTCTTGAGTTGTTGAATCGCAGAAATAAATGCTTCCATTCCTGAGGTTAAGGCAGCTGAAAACACAGCTTGCTTCGATTCAAAGTGCCCATAGAACGCACCAGACGTTACTCCAGCCTCTTTTGCCAGCCCATCCACCCCAATACCACTAAAGCCATTTTTCTTAAAGCCACGTTCGGCCGCTTCTACTATGCGCTCACGAGTGTGCTCTTTGTGTTCAACCTTGTATCTCGCCATGTCTACAGCCTTTTAATAAATTTAAATCATTATATCAAAATAACGGACGTTATCTATTGACAATATAACGTTCGTTATTTATTATCACCGCTATTAGATATCGATCGTTATCTAATAGCGGTCTAATATTTTAGATTATTTAAATTTTTATCAATAGGAGTTGTTTCATGAGTAAATATTTTGTGTACACGGAAGTACAAATATCCGTCCCATTCGATCAAGCGCCCTGGCGTCAATTGAATCCTATACTTAAATCCCAAAAAGGCCTCGTCAATAAAACTTGGCTAAGCGGAGTACAGAATAACTCTGTAGGCGGGATTTACGAATTTGATTCATTAGAAAATGCGCAAGCGTTTGCGTTTGATTACTTCCCTAAGGAAGCCAAACAAATTGGTGCCGCATTTACTACCAGGATCTTTGACGGCAACGTAACCGAGGAGGCAAGCCGATATTTGAATTCTGTTCATTATAAATAGCAAATACAACCGGTGTCGGAGCAATTCGACACCTATTAAAACTGAAAAAACCTAGTCTTTGGCCAGAAAGCCACCACTCTGGCGCGCCCATAGCGATGCGTACAAGCCTTTTTGTTCAAGCAGCTGCTTATGTGTACCCTGCTCCACGATTTTGCCATCATCCAGCACGATGAGTCTATCCATCGCAGCAATGGTGGAAAGGCGGTGCGCAATGGCGACCACGGTTTTGCCTTCCATCAGTTGATACAGACTTTGCTGGATCACTGCTTCCACTTCGCTATCCAGCGCGCTGGTGGCTTCGTCCAAAATCAGTATCGGCGCGTCTTTCAGCATGACGCGGGCAATGGCGATGCGCTGGCGCTGCCCGCCTGAGAGCTTAACGCCGCGCTCGCCCACATGCGCATCATAACCCGTGCGGCCTTTGGCATCACGCAGTTGCATGATGAAATCGTGTGCTTCGGCGCGTTTGGCAGCGGAAACCACTTCATCCTCTGTCGCATCCGGACGGCCATAGATGATGTTTTCGCGCACGCTGCGATGCAGTAGCGAGGTATCCTGTGTGACCATGCCGATTTGGGCACGCAGGCTATTCTGTGTCACGGCTTTGATATCCTGGCCATCAATCTGGATTTTTCCGCCCTGCACATCGTAAAACCGCAGCAGCAGATTAACGATGGTAGATTTACCTGCGCCGGAACGGCCAACCAGCCCAACCTTTTCGCCCGGCTTAATATCAAGCTGGAAGCCGCTTAGAATCTGGCGCTGCACGCCATAGGCAAAATCGACTTGCTGAAAAGCGACATGTCCCTGCTTGACTTGCAAGGATTTGGCTTCCGGCGCATCCACAATGCTTTGCTGCTGCGCCAGCGTATTGATGCCGTCCAGCACGGTGCCTACATTTTCATAGAGTGAAGTCGTCTCCCACATCACCCAGTGCGATATACCGTTGAGGCGTATCGCCATGGCAGCCACTGCCGCCACTGCACCCACGGTCACCTCGCCACGGCTCCACAGCCACAGCGCCACGCCGGTGCTGGAAACTACCAGACACATACTCAAAAAGTGATTGATGACTTCGGCCCAGCTCACCAGGCGCATCTGCTGATGGACGGTGTTAAGGAATTCATGCATCGCCCCTTGGGCGTACTCGGCCTCGCGCCCGGCATGGGAGAACAGTTTGACCGTGCTGATATTGGTATAAGCATCACTGATGCGACCAGTCATCATCGCGCGTGCGTCGGCCTGCTGCTGAGAGACCTTGCTCAGGCGCGGCACAAAATAGACCAGCGCACCGCTGTAAGCCAGCACCCATGCGACAAACGGCCACATGATACGCACATCAAAGCTCGCTGCTACAGTCGTCATTGTGGCGAAATAGATCAGCACATATACCATGATATCGGCCACAATGAACCAGAAATCACGCACCGCCAGCGCGGTTTGCATCACTTTGGTGGCGACTCGTCCGGCAAATTCATCCTGATAAAAGCTCAAGGATTGATTCAGCATCAAACGGTGGAATACCCAGCGGTTACGCATAGGAAAATTGCCTGCCAGCGTCTGGTGCTTGATCAGCGTGGCACCTAAAATCAACAAGGTGCTTAGAATCAGCACTGCAGCCAACGCCAGCAAAGCCTGGTGGTGATATTCCCACAAAAGCTTGGGTGGGATTTGCGCGAGCCTGTCTACAATCGAGCCCATCAGCGAATACAAAAATGCTTCGAAAGCGCCTATCAATGCGGTGAGCGAGCCCATCACCAAAATATAGGGCCGCATACCCTTGGTCGCCGCCCAGACAAATGGCCAAAAACGCTTTGGTGGCGCCTGTACCAAGATTTCAGGAAACGGACTAACTAAACGCTCGAACCAGCTGAACATGGTTATTTTGCAGAGACTATCGTACACACCGCCTCGGCAGCGATGCCTTCCTTGCGGCCTGTGAAGCCGAGTTTCTCGGTGGTGGTAGCCTTCACGTTGATTTGACCGATATTTACACCGCAATCAGCAGCAATATTGGCACACATATGTGTGGTATGCGGACTAAGCTTTGGAGCTTCGCAGATGACAGTGGCATCGATGTTATTGACACCAAAACCGTTTTCTTTCAACAAGTTGACCACATGGCGAAGCAGCGCGCGTGAATTGATCCCTTTGTAGCGCATATCGGTGGGCGGAAAATGCTTACCGATGTCGCCTAAAGCTGCGGCACCCAGCAGTGCATCGCAAATCGCATGCAGTAGCACGTCCGCATCCGAATGGCCATCAAGCCCTTTGTCATGCGGGATATCCACCCCGCCGATGATGCATTTACGCCCTTCTACCAGCGCATGTACGTCAAACCCATGTCCAATTCTCATGCTTCGCCTTTCACGCTATCCGCTGCAAACAAGGTTTCCAGCAAGGCTAAATCTTGTGGATAGGTCACTTTGAGATTGCGCAATTCGCCTTCCACCAATTTTGGCTGCAAGCCCAGTGCCTCCACTGCTTCGGATTCATCCGTCGGCGTGCCGGAAAATTGGCTCAACGCCTGATGCAGCGTTGCAAAACGGAACATTTGCGGTGTCTGCGCACGCCACAGGTTTTCCCGTGAGACAGTACTCTTTACCCGATTGTCAGTTTGCGACAACTTGAGCGTATCCGCCACCGGCAAAGCCAGCAGCCCACCCACTTCATCGTGCTGCAATGTATCCAGCAAACGGCTGAGTGCCTCTACCGTCAACCCCGGGCGTGCGGCATCGTGCACCAGCACCCAGTCATCGTCCGCAATCTGCATTGCATTAAGCGTATTCAACACGGTCTCGCTGCGCGTGGCGCCGCCGGTGTAATGCAATCGTAGCTTGCTCTCCGGATTCAGCGTCAATGTGCGCCAGAAATGGTCGTCCGGGCTAAGCGCCAGATGGATGCACGTAATCATCGGGTGATGGAAAAACGTGTTGATGACATGCGCCACCAGCGGCTTGCCCGCCAGCGCGATATATTGTTTGGGCAGCGCGTTGGCCATGCGCTGGCCAACCCCGGCTGCAGGAATAATGACATGAAAATTAGGCATGCTTTAGTGTAGCATGACCGGGCACTTTTCACGTCAGACGAGGTCTATGTTAATAACGGAGGTTCCCTAACAACAATGGAAATGGAGGAACATCAAATGGCCAAAATAGACCGTGTGCTGGTGGGCGAGGCGCTTGTGTTGGAAAACCGCCCCGGTATTGAGAACTGCCCGGATTTACGCAATGTAGCGCATATTGATTTGATTATCGGCCCACGCGGCAGCTATGCCGAAGAAGCTTTCTGCCACACGCTGACAGACCAGAAAGATGGCGCGAACGGACTACTGGCGATTCTCGAACCGAATATGATGGTAAAACCGGCGACCGTCATGTTCAACAAGGTCACGATCCGTAACGAGAAGCAGGCCGTGCAGATGTTTGGCCCGGCACAACGTGGCGTTGCCATGGCTGTGATGGATTGCGTTGCAGAAGGCATCATCCCGAAAGAAGAAGTCGAAAACCTGTTTATCTGCGTAGGGGTGTATATCAGCACACGTGCCGACATGGATGAACGGGTGCAGGAATGGAACTACCAGGCCACCAAACAGGCTATCCGCAACGCGGTCAGCCACGAGCCAAACATCGACAGGCTATTGACGGAATACAAGAACACCGCCCATCCTTTCCAGGCAAAACGTGCCGCCTGAAATGCAAAAAGCCCGCAGTCGCGGGCTTTTTAATATCCAAGCATGGCACATTAATCTTCGGCGGTCGCATTAATCTTGTGAATACTTAGATCTGCACCATCGAATTCCTGCTCTGCATCCAGACGAATGCCTACCAGTTTTTTCAGCAAGCCATAGATGACCGTACCAGCAACCAACGCGATAGCAACCCCGGTAAGCGTACCGACCAATTGCGACATGAACGCCACACCGCCAACACCTCCCAAGGCTTTTGCACCAAAGATGCCAGCCGCGATACCGCCCCAGGCGCCGCACAGGCCATGTAGTGGCCACACACCCAATACGTCGTCAATCTTGAGTTTGCTTTGCGTCATGTTGAATGCCCACACAAACAGGCCGCCCGCCACTGCACCGGTTGCCAATGCGCCAAGCGGGTGCATGATGTCAGAACCGGCACACACCGCCACCAGACCTGCCAGCGGGCCGTTGTGTACAAAACCGGGGTCGTTCTTGCTAACCACCAGCGCTGTCAGGGTGCCGCCTACCATAGCCATTAACGAGTTTACTGCCACCAGGCCGGAGATGCCCTGAATGCTTTGTGCAGACATCACATTGAAGCCAAACCAGCCCACCGTCAGCATCCATGCGCCCAACGCCAGGAATGGGATATTGGAAGGTGGATAGGCATGCAGACGCCCATCCTTGCTATAGCGGCCATTACGCGCGCCCAGCAGAATCACCGCTGGCAAGGCAATCCAGCCACCCATGGCATGCACGACCACGGAGCCTGCGAAGTCACGGAATTTGGCGCCAAAGTTGGCTTCCAGCATTTCTTGGAAACCAAAGTGACCGTTCCAGGCAATGCCTTCGAAGAAAGGATAGACAAAGCCCACTAGAAGGAAAGTGGCTGCCAGTTGCGGATTGAATTTGGCGCGCTCCGCGATACCACCGGAAACGATGGCCGGGATTGCCGCCGCAAAGGTCAGCAGGAAAAAGAATTTGACCAGGTCATAGCCATTCTTGGCAGTCAGCGCATCCGCGCCTTGTAGAAAGTTGACGCCATACGCGATGCTATACCCGATAAAGAAATAAGCGATAGTGGATACCGAAAAATCCACCATGATTTTTACCAGCGCGTTCACCTGGTTCTTGTGTCGGACCGTGCCCAACTCCAGAAACGCGAACCCGCCGTGCATCGCCAGCACCATGATGGCGCCCAGCAACACAAACAATACATCCCCGGCCGAAATCAGGCCTGTCAATTGTGCTTCCATTTCTCTCCTCCGTCTGCTCTTTTAATTGACAATCGCTATTATTATAAGTGTGCAATTAGTTAGCAAAAAACAAGCCAAAACTAAGTGGCTGATTTTAAAAGAAGGGATTTTTTAGCCAGGAACAAAATGCACCATTAATGTGCTATGGTGCGTGCATGGCACATTAATGGTGCATTACACCATGCTAACGGTGTTGCTGTTCAAGATATATTTTTCTGCCTCCGGATTACCCGACCAGAAGTAAAAAAATTCCCGCACCACCGCTAGGAAGAGACGACGATTTTTCTTGAGCTCAAACAAAGGCAATGTCGCATCCACGGCAATGCGAAAGGCTTTGTTATCCTTTACCGGCGCATCCTTGATACGCACTAACAGTATTTTGACCAATTTGAGCCGGGTATCGATCAAGGCCTGGTCGGCGTTCTCGTTACGCAGCGCTTTGGTATACGCCTTGAGCGCCCACGCCTCGGCCGTACCAAACTTTTCCTGGTCTACCGTATTCCACAAATGTGAAAGCTCGACATGGATCGGTTTCCAGTCTATTGGTAACGCATCTTCCGTTACCACCCTGCTTAGCAGCGTCACAGCCTTAAGGTCGTTGACCCAGAACGGAAAGTATTCCCTGGCAACCACCAGACTCTCTGGCCAGTCGCCTTCCGGCACGCTATCCATCAGCGTTTCGACGATCTTGCGATATTCTGCCCCTACTCGCGGCTTGTCCGCCAGCAGCGGCATCAGGTGATTCAGAAACTCCACGCGTGGTGCAAACGTATCGGGGCCGAAACCTTTGCTTTTCAGCAGCTTCAGATATACTTCCAGTGCTTGTTGTTCGCGCTCTTGTATCGTCATCGCAATGCAGGGGCTTAAATATCACTCGAATTGTAACGTATAATTAATTGAATAATATCACCATTCTATATAATTGCCAGCTCGTTTTTAAAACTTGCCCATCATGTTTGAAACCCTGTTGCTGATACTATTGATACTTCCAGCCTGGTTTTGGCTGGATAGTATCTCCAAACGCGAGATTGCGGTGAATATCGGGCGCGAACTGGCCGGGCGCTGCCACCTGCAATTGCTGGACGAAACCGTGGCCTGCACCCGCCTTGGCCTGGGGCGCGACCCGCGCGGTCACCTGCAAATCGTGCGGCATTACAACTTTGAAGTCAGCGCCAGCGGCGCCGAACGCCTGCAATGTTATTTGCAGCTACTGGGCAAGCAATTGCAGCAATGGCATGTGCCGCCCTATGCGCAAGCTGAATCCGCCGAAAGCAATGTCCACCGCATCCACTAGCTATGTCGGCCGATTTGCGCCCTCGCCCACCGGCCCGCTTCATTTCGGGAGTCTAATCGCCGCCGTCGCCAGCTATTGCGACGCCAAAGCCAACGGCGGTAAATGGCTGGTGCGGATGGAGGATTTGGACAAGCCGCGCGAAATGCAAGGCGCTGCAAGCCTTATTCTAAGCACCTTGCAGGCCTATGGTTTTGAATGGGATGGCGAAATCGTCTATCAAAGCCAGCGTGCAGAAGCCTACGAACACGCGCTGGCGCAGCTAAAAAAACAAGGCGTGATTTACCCGTGCACCTGCAGCCGCAAAGAGATTGCGGATTCCGCCATTTCCAGCGGTATCGAAGGCGCCATCTACCCAAAAACCTGTTTGAAACATGCCCTGAAAGCCAATACCCATGCGGCTTTCAGAGCCATGGTTTTGGATGAGAAAATCACTTTTAACGACGCAGTTCAAGGCGAAATCACACAGAACCTGGCGCGCGACATTGGCGATTTCGTGGTCAAGCGCGCCGACGGTTTGTTTGCCTACCAGCTCGCCGTGGTCGTGGATGATGCCGCGCAAGGCGTGACACATGTTGTGCGCGGCGCAGATTTGCTGGATTCCACGCCACGGCAGATTTACCTGCAACGTCTGCTTGGCTTTCCCACGCCGCGCTATGCGCATGTACCGGTGGTGGTGAACGCCACGGGCGAGAAACTAAGCAAGCAAACGCTGGCGAAAGCCATTGCCCCGGAAGCCGCACCAGTGCTTGTGTTTGAAGCACTGGATTTTTTAGGTCAACAACCGCCCGCCGAAATAAAAAACGCCACACTGGCTGAAGTGTGGCGTTGGGCGATTGCACATTGGCGCCTTTCAAACACCCCCAAACTGCGTGCAATTATTCCCGACCATTAGTGCTGCGGCCTCTTCCGCACAGTTCGCAGGTAAATCCAGACTCCGGATGCAGAAAGCGCCGCCAACACAATCGCTGCAGAATCCATCAGCAATGGACCATAACGGCCAAAAATGCGGCCGCTGTGCAAGTCCAGAATAATACGTTCTAACGGAAGCGAAGGAGCAAACGCAAGCATTGCTTCCTTTAACACGGCCGCTGGCAAGGCGCGCAAACTAGCCCAGACCAGCTGCTCGCCAGCATAAGGTTGCCAAGTCAAAGCATCGCCCGAGATAAAACTACCACGTGCGGTTGCAAGTACAAGCTTGTCGCCTGCCAACCCGAGCTGCCTAATTGGTTTGCCCGGCAACTCTGCGGCTGATAGCTTATCTATCAGCTGCCCTTCCACCGTATACAAATAAAGCGTTTCTGCGCTCGCAATTACACGTGCCTGATTCCATGTCAGTGCGCCTTGCAAGGGCTGATCAGCGCCTTCACGCAGAACACGCCCGTCCATCACCCAGCGCCCGTCAGCTGCCGCCAAATACCCCTCTTTAAATAGGTAGCCTTGCTTCGGCACCTCCGACCTGAGTCCATACCAGCGCATTAACCATGACGCCTTGACTTCACGCTTCGACAACGACAATGCATCCGTATGATTCAAAGCCAGCCCGCTGACAGCGAGAAATAATAGAAACAATGCCGCAATCACGCCTACACGCGCATGCCAATGGCGGACAAACCGGATCATTCTGGTTCTAAAGCTCATTCTGCCCGACTCAACTTGTCAAGATATAAGGCTAATCGCCCCATACGCACCATCGCATTCACCGAAAGCGTCGCACCCGAAATACCGTCAATCTGCTGACTCAGGCGATCATCCGCCTGCGGTTGCGCCCCCTGAAACTGCTTGAGAAATGCCGGATAGCGTACTTCCCAGCCCCGACTTTCCCGATAAGTGAGAATACGGGCCTGGGCAATCTTGCCATCGGTGACGACAAACCCTGCCGTAATCGGCTCTTCCTTACCTATCTCCTCCAATATCCAGGCGCTCTGATTACCGGCTTTCCAGTAGCGTTGCCGCATTTGGTTAGGCGCATGCCCTAGTATTTTCTCTACCTGTTTCGCAGTCTCCTTGTTCAACCACAGCACCTTGGGCGTGGCGGTCTCGCCATTAAACACTTCGGCCAGGAACTGTTCTGAAGTCAGGTATTGCTGAGTAGCCTGTGCACTGCCGGATACCACCAGCAACAACAGCACACAGGCTGCCGCTATTATGTTTTTACTCATGGCGAGATTATGAATCAATCTTTCTAAAACATATAGCCCAGACCAAGATTGAAGCGCTTGTCACCTTTATCACCGTCCGGCTTGTCAAATTTCTGATAATCCGCTTTCAACACAACTTGCGGATGTGGCAAATAATTGGCGCCTATTGTCCAGACGTTATTCTCACTGGCTTCGTTCCGCACGATATTGCTTGGAATATCTGCTTGCGTATCCCATTTTTCGTAACGCACAAATGGCGCAAAATCCTGCTCGCCACTCTGCCACACATGGTAGGCAGTTTCCATGTACCAGCCATAAAAGCGATTTGCGACTTCATAACCAAAAGCATCGTTGATTTTTGCGGCATCACTTAAATGACCTTGCGCATATAGTGCGCGCAAATCAAATTTACCTGTCTGGTAACGCCCATGCACATCCCACAGCGTCAACCTGGCATCTGCGCCGTTTAACGCGTCGTTATCTTGCCCGGTGTTGCCGGTAAACACACTCGCACCCACGGTTAAGCCAGGCAAGCCGCTATAATCCAGGCGGCCATGAACGCCAAAGTCTTCTGCTGGCGCCTCCGATACATTACGTCTAGCCTCTCTCACGCCTTTGGTAGAAAATTTCTCTAAATGCTCGGCAGCCAGGCTAGAAGTCACGCCAGCCTGATATTTCCAGCCAGGTGTCACTTCACCGTATAAACTGGCGCCAGCTTCCCACCAGGTGCTGGGGATAATGCGCGTTTCAACAAAATTGCGCTCAACGCCGTAGAATGTAGGGGGTTCGTGTGTTTCATTGATAAAACCAAGCGGCATCAGAAACAAACCCGCCTTGGCATTTAGTTTTTCGCTGAAATTAAAATCCAGATAGGCTTGCTCCAGCTCAACCGCGCCGCCATTTTCGGTGTTGGAATGTTCCAGCTCCAGCTCAGATTTGAAGCTAATCCAGTCATTGAAGCGGTGACCAAAAAACAGGACAAAGCGATGAAAATCAATTTCATCCTTGGCACGTTTTTCACCAACAGGCACGTCCCCTTTAAAATTGTTGTAATGCAGCTCGCCATAGCCACCAACGGTAGTATTTTCGGCCAATCCCTTTATGCCTCCCTTGTGCTTCTCCGCATAAGCCGCTTGCGCCTTCAGCTGATCAATTTCATCCTGCAACATGTCGATTCTGTCTTCCAGCGAAGTAGCCATGGCATGGCCGGAAAGCATACCTAAGATAACCAAACTCAATAGCCTTTTCTGCATAATCAATTTCTCCATTAATACTAAAAAATACTGTCCATATAAATAAAAAATGAAAACTGCGATAAATGTAATATAAATATACATGATAATCATTATCATTTCAATAAAACAATCGGACATAGTAATAGAAGAAGTTAAAGGAGATAAGTGAGAATGCAAACAGTCAAACAGGCGCGCGATTTGTGCATCGAACATCACTGTTTGATGCCATGAGTATCCTAATCAGGAGACTTGCCGTTTTCGCTCGAACAAACAAATGGCGGCAGCCGTTGCGGCATTGAGCGATTCCAGCCGCGCATCGGTAGGAATGCTGACTTTGCATGTGGCGGCAGCAATGGTTTCGGCCTGCAAGCCCGCACCTTCGTTGCCGATGACGAAGGCCGTGGGCACAGCTAAATCCAGCGTATAGAGTGATTCGCCATCCAGCGTGGCGGCATACACGTTGCCGGCAAATTCCCGCATGGTATGCGGCAAATCCACCGCTTCGACTACTGGAATATGAAACTGCGCTCCCTGCCCGCCGCGCAAAGCCTTGGGCGACCACGCATCCGTACAACCTTTGGAGCAATACACGGCCTCGACTCCGGCACCTAAAGCTGTACGCAACATGCTGCCCAAATTGCCCGGATCTTGGATATTCTCCAGCATCAAGGCGAATTGCGGCTTCTCGGGGGGCGCAATCTGTGGAATCTCGATCACTGCCAGAATGCCCGTGCTGCTGACCACCGGGGTCAGCTCGGCGAACATCAGCGTCGGCAGCATCACCGTACTCACATGCTCCAGCCGCTGCATCAGCGCTGTCGCCTCTGCACTGCTTTTGCCTTCGGGCACCACCAGGCTCACCGGCTCGCCAAACACTTGCAGATAGCTTTCTATCAAATGCACGCCGTCCAGCAGCGTTTTGTTTTCCTTGCCGCGTTCGCGGGCGGATTCCGCCAGTTTTCTCAGCTGTTTGAAAATCGGGTTATCGCGCGATGTAATGTGTTTGAATGCCATGCCCACATTCTAACGCAAATGCACTTGTCCCCCGCCAAAAATCAGCGTAGATTGGCGGTGCAACAACTATCAAAAATTTTCTTGAGGGGGCATCAAATGTCGTTAACAAAGCGTGCTTTGGCGGAATTGATTGGGACTTTCTGGCTGGTGCTGGGCGGCTGTGGCAGCGCCGTACTGGCGGCTGGCATACCGGATTTGGGTTTGGGTTATTTAGGTGTTTCTCTGGCCTTTGGTTTAACGGTGGTCACTATGGCTTATGCCATCGGCCACATCTCGGGCTGTCACCTCAACCCGGCGGTTTCGATTGGCCTGGTAGCCGGCGGGCGCTTTAAAGCGGCGGAACTACCGCACTACATCATCGCGCAAGTCATTGGCGCAATCCTTGCAACATTGCTCATCAAATGCATCGCCAGCGGTGCAGATGGCTTTGGCGGAGGCCTGGCCAGCAACGGCTTTGGCGAACACTCTCCACACGGCTATGTGCTGCATGCCGCATTTGCGTGCGAGGTGGCCATGACCGCCATCTTCCTGTTCATCATCATGGGTGCAACGGACAAAGCCGCATCCCCCGCCATGGCTGGCCTGGCGATTGGCCTGACCTTGACGCTCATCCATTTGATCAGCATCCCGGTCACCAACACCTCGGTCAACCCAGCACGTAGCACCGGCCCGGCGCTGATTGAAGGCGGCATCGCACTGCAGCAACTATGGCTATTCTGGGTCGCGCCGATTCTGGGCGGCGTGATAGGCGCAAAAATTTACAACCTGGTAAATGGCAAATAAGCCTTCCCCAATTCAAAGCCCGCTTCGGCGGGCTTTTTATTTGTCTTATATAATCGCAGCATGGCAAAAAAACTAGACCTCGAACGTATCCTGCACAAGCAAGGCTTTGGCTCACGCAAGTTGTGCCGCATCATGATCATCAACGAAGAAATCACCGTCAACGGCGAGCTATGCGACGACTCGGATGCCGAATTCAAACTGGAGAACCTGCGCTACACCGTGAAGGGCGAGCCGTGGGAGTACAAAGAAAAATCGTATTTGATGATGCACAAACCCGCCAATTACGAATGCTCGCACAAGACCCAGCACCACCCCACCATCTACAGCCTGCTGCCGCACCCGCTGGTGGAACGCGGCGTGCAGTGCATCGGCCGGCTGGATGAAGACACCACCGGGTTGATTCTGATTTCCGACGACGGGCAATTCATCCACCGCATGAGCTCACCCAAGCACAAAGTGCCCAAAATCTACGAAGTCACCTGCAAACACCCTGTCTCGCAAGCCAATATCCAAGTGCTTCTCAACGGGGTTAAATTGATTGATGAAGAAGAGACCATTGCCGCATTGGATGTCAAACCAATCACCGAGCGCGTCATCCACATGACACTGGCAGAAGGCAAATACCATCAGGTCAAACGCATGGTCGCCGCCGTGAGTAACCGCGTGGAAGCGCTAAAACGTATCCAGATTGGCGAGCTAAAACTTCCGGAAGACTTGAAAGAAGGTGAATGGCGGTGGTTGAGCGAGGGTGATATGGTTAAATTAAAATGAAGCTATGCAGTTATATTGTCCGTACGGATGCCGGATTTGCACCAAATCCGTTTTGGGGTTATTGCACCTTAGCCGTCTGCACTCCAAACCATCAAGGTAGTCGTCTAAATGTTGGAGATTGGATTGCTGGCTTCCTATCAAAGAATCGCGGTCATAAATTTTTGTACGCCATGGAAATATCGGAGATTCTTTATCTAGACGAATATTATCATGACGTGCGCTTTAGAGAGAAAAGACCAAATCTTCATGGCACATGCAAAGAGAGATGCGGAGATAACTTCTATAGCCGCGATTCTAATGGGCAATGGTTTCAACATGACAACTTGTTTCATCATGGCGAAAAAATAAAGGGGCAAGACACAAGGCATGGACGCGTCTTCATCGGTAACCAGTTTTGGTACCTTGGCAAATCAGCCGCTGAAACCCCAAAGAAATACATACCACTCATTGGTGGCCGTGGTGCTCGAGTAACTCACGACCCATTACTAGTATCTGATTTCTGTGCCTGGGTTAAGCAAGAGTTTAAATCTGGGATTACTGATACTCCAAATGATAATCTACATGAACAATTAGTCCGCATAGAATGGAAAAGTAAAAAGCATTCCGCCGCATGAGAATAGCGGCATACTAAAAACTCTTCTTTCGGCGCAATACGCTGCGCTATTGACGCCCTACAAACCGATGATATGATGCAGCTAACCATCACGAAGGATACATTGCCATGAACAAGAGCTTTTTAGTCATTATCGTCACCGGCATCTGGGTCAATGTATCGGAGTTCTTCCGCAATGAGCTGCTATTCAAATCGTACTGGGTGGGGCATTACCAATCGCTGGGGCTCACGTTTCCATCCCAGCCCATCAACGGGGCGCTGTGGGGGGTGTGGGGCTTTGTGTTCGCGGGGATGATATTCATGCTTTCCCGCAGATTCAGTCCACTCAACACTGTCATCATCGGCTGGGTGATGGGCTTTGTGCTGATGTGGATCACGCTGTGGAACCTGAGCGTGCTGCCAACCGGTTTGCTGGTATATGCCGTACCGCTGAGCTTGCTGGAAGTAGCTGTGGGCGCTTACCTGTGCAAGAAACTCGCGCCGGTTTAAACTTCTTTCACATACGCGCGCATTCATTATGCAAACCGATGCTCTGGAAGCCGCTCTGGATGCGCCTTCCAGGCCGATTGAATTTATAATGAAAACAATTGCTCTAAAGTAAAGAGTTTTTACAGGAAGTGTATTGTGAGATTGTTTAGCCTTTTGCTGATTGCCGTGGCGACCGCTTGCACACAACCCATGCCTTCTGCCGCACAGGATGCCATTATCCAGAGTTTTGACCCGCAGCAGTACATTGGCACGTGGTACGAGATTGCGCGGCTGGACAACAGTTTTGAG